>JAJNBJ010000036.1 GCA_021155965.1 Flavipsychrobacter sp. | reverse complement strand
CATATTTAGATCTTCTGCCTTTTTGACCCTTAAAACCTTTCTGTCTTTCCATTGTTTACACTTTTATGTGTAAGGTTTTTTCAGGACTAGACAATAATTTATACCCTGCCTTTCCAATTTTTGGGAGCATACCATACGATAGCGAGCGCATAAAGCACTGCCCCTTCCGCAAACCCAGGATGAGTGCTGCATGGGAGACACAAAGTTCACAAATCAATCTGTCAAAGAGCTTATACTAAATGACCATAAAAAACCGGCATTGAAATTTTCACGCAAAGGCACAAAGGATACGCAAAGCATGCAAAGTCCATGCCGTTTTTTAATGTCTAATTGGTATTACACCTGTTATTTCGGGGGTGTATGATGCAAAGTTCCGGAAGGGAATGGGGGCTGCCAAATCTATTTTCCTTGACGGTACTGAAACAGTACCGTCAAGGTATTTTTACTTTCTGAAAGCTGCCATGGTAGCAGGTTTGACTGATCAAAATTTGTTTTTGTAATGCATTATCTGAACGATATTTTGTGGATGAAACGTTGCAGGAGAAGAATCAACTACATCACTCCGATGACGGCGAGTTGATGCTACCCGCATGGCCAGGGTATGAGACCCGCCCAGGACGGAAGATATTGTAAACTAAAACCCGGACGATACCATTCGATATTATTGTAGTGGGGATTGTTCTTGATACTCATATTCATTCAAATTTACCAAAAAACACACGATAGCAAGATGGCGCGATACGTAGATTGCTTGAAGATTATAAAAAAGTTCCTGTAGCGGCTACCAGATATTATACAAAAGCACCCTTTCAGGTGCTTTTACTGGTGTGGTGGAAAACTAAAAACTTTACCTGGTGCAGAAAGTGCAATAATCTTTTTGCAGCAGCATGTATGAGGGATGCTCTAATTGCGTTGGTTCGTAAAATTCGTCGTGGGCATAAGTGAAGCCGGAGTGTTCCAGTATCCTTTTAGAAATAAGGTTTTCCGGATGGTGGCCGGAGAAAAGACCTGCTGCACCTATTGAATTGAATGCATAGTCTATCATGGCATGGACGGCTTCGGTAGCTAACCCTTTATTCCAGAGCGAGCGTTTGATGTAGAAGCCTATTTCGAATATTTTTTCGCCAGTGCTGTATGGCCGCAGGCCGCAGCAGCCAATGAATTCGCCTGTGCTTTTGAGAAAAATAGGCCAGTACTGTACATTATAGAGACGCAGCAAGCGATTCTCTGTAATGAGCCGGTTGTGTATTTTGGTTACTGATAACGGCCCGCCCGTGTATTTGGTTACTTCTTCATCCTGCCAAATGGTCATAGCATGCTCAATATCCCCAAGGTTCCATTCCCGGAACCCGATCCGCTCTGTAGTAAGAAAATAGTTGTTGCTCATTTATTATACTCCCAAAAAATTATAGTGATACGTTCAGGTTGTAAATATACAGGAGGAACAAATTATTTGGGAAACATAGTTATCCACAGGTGTAGATTAAAGAAAAATATTTAGATTTGAAATACACCTGAAGTCCATATGAAAAATGAACAATATGCCCGTTGCAAAACAATCTTTCAAATATTTTAAGGGAAACTGGCTGACCAGTTACAGGGGTATTATGTTAGTTGCATGGACGATAATGCTGAGTTGGCTGGTTGTTGTAATGTATACTCCCGAAGATATAGGAGGGGTTATAGTCTGGAGCATGCTTTTTATTCCTTTCTTTTGGGTGTTTGGTGTGCCCCTGTATTATTTCGGTGTATCAGCCGAGTCTTTTAAAATAAAACATCATTTGTTTTTCTGGTGGCGCAAAGAATATCGTTTTATCGATATAGAGCAAATATTATTTGACCAGAGTGATAGCCGTTCGATGGCTAAGAATGCATTGCGGCTTACAGTGGTTTTGAAAAATAATAAAACTCACCAATTTCAGGCCAGTACGCTGAGATTGCGCCATTGGAGAGCGCTGAAGAAGTGTATCCTGGGTAAGCCAGTAAAACTAATTGATAAAATTGAGTTTGCCCTTGTTGTACCACCAAAATCCCGGAATTTTGAGTTAAGGGTTATTTTCTACTTTCTTGTCTACATCATTATTGCGCTCATTTTTATGACCTTTATTTCTTTTTCAGATGCATCACCAATAGTTGTCATAATACTAAAGCTTTTGTGGCTTGTGTATGTAGTTGCCGGTATTTTTGTTCTCCGATATCTGATAGTCAAATTGGCCAAAAAACAGAAGGAAGAAACACTGCATTAATAAACTCATATAGTAGCTTACCTTTGCGCCAATTGTAATACAATGGATGATAATATAAGAACAGAAATATCCTCACTAGGCGAATTTGGTTTAATAGATCACCTGACCAGGAACAATGATACACGGCAGGCAGGCACTATACTGAGCATAGGCGATGATGCTGCCGTGATAGACCAGTTCGGGCGGCAGTGTGTGGTTACTACCGACCTGCTTCTTGAAGGTATTCACTTCGACCTGATGTACACACCGTTGAAGCACCTTGGATACAAAGCAGTGGCCGTGAACCTGTCTGACATTTATGCAATGATGGCAACACCCACACAGATAACATTATCGCTGGGTATCAGTAATAAGTTTTCGGTTGAGGCGCTGGAAGAGTTTTATGAAGGTGTATATGCAGCCTGCGAGCGGTATAATGTGGACCTTGTTGGCGGCGATACAACCAGCTCAAAGAAAGGGTTTGTTATCAGTGTGACGGCAATAGGAGAGGTAGCGCCCGATAAATATGTTACCCGTAATGGCGCAAAAGTTAATGACCTGGTATGTGTGTCGGGAAATTTGGGTGCGGCATATCTGGGCCTTCAATTGCTGGAACGGGAGAAAAAGATATTCCTGGAAAACCCCGGCGTGCAGCCCGACCTGGAGAGCCAGAAATACTTGGTAGGCAGAATACTGAAACCTGAACCAAGGGCAGATATAGTTGATTGGCTGCAGGAAAATGATATTATGCCCACCGCAATGATAGATGTGAGTGATGGGCTGAGTTCTGAATTGCTGCATATCTGCAAGAAGAGCGAGGTAGGCTGCATTCTGTATGAAGACAAAATTCCGGTGCATGATGATACGAAGGCTATGGCTATGCAGTTCCAGGTGGGTACTGCGGCATGTGCGCTAAGTGGCGGCGAGGATTATGAATTGCTGTTTACCATAAGGCAGGAAGACTACGAAAAAATTAGCCGTAATTATGATATATCTGTGATCGGGTATATAACAGAAGCTAAAGAAGGCGCCCACCTGCAAACCAAGGGCGGGGCAAAACACAAACTTACCGCACAGGGTTGGAACGCGTTTTAGAATGCACCGGGCCATTTTGGTTGATACATCAGGAAAAAATGAGCAATTTCTCACTACGTAAATGATTTTTCTGTATTTTTATACAAAATTGGAAGAAAGAATGAAGTTTTCGAAAACTAGTTTGCTTACAGTTCTCGTATGCTCTGTATTTATCGTATTGATGTCTGCTTGTGAAAGAAACGTATGTAACAATATAACCTGTTTTAATGGGGGATCGTGTAACATGGGCATCTGCAATTGCCCGCTTGGGTACGAAGGTGAGCAGTGCCAAAAAGAAGCAAGGCTGCGTTATCTCGGTGTCTATTCGGGTTATACCCGGTGTGATGATGGTGGTTACCTGATTGATTCTGTGTTGATTGAAAAAGATCCGAAGCGCATCAATTATGTATATGTATCATTTAAAAGCATCTTACCAAAAGTGTTGCACGGTTATGTAAGCAATAGCGCCAGCACTTATGAAATTGTCATCCCCAATGATAGTGCTGTATATTATCTAAAAAGGTATTCATTGACATTGCAGGGTGATAAAATGCTGAAAATGCAGACTTATGAGTCGAAAGAAGACCCGGCAGATACTTTTTATCATAGTTGTATGTTCAACGGTTCCAAGCAGTAAAAATCATACCCGGATCACTTAAGGCAAGAGGGGTTGAAAATATGTCGATACAAGTAGCATCGCTCACCAAGTTATACGATACGCAGAAAGCAGTTGATGAGATCTCTTTTGAGTTGAAACAGGGAGAGATCGTAGGATTCCTTGGCCCTAATGGCGCCGGGAAATCAACTACAATGAAGATCATCACCACCTACCTGCCATCTACATCCGGTTCAGTTAAAGTTTGTGGCTACGATGTGCAGGAACAGCCTATGGAAGTGCGCAGGCGGATAGGTTATCTGCCCGAAGCTAACCCGTTGTATTTTGAAATGTATGTGCGGGAATACCTTGAGTTTACGGCAGGTATCCATAAACTTGGCGCAAGTGCTAAAAAGCGCATCGAGGAAATGATCGTGCTGACGGGCTTGAGTAAAGAGGCGCATAAGAAAATTGGCGCATTATCAAAAGGGTATAAGCAAAGGGTTGGGCTGGCACAGGCCATGCTGCATGATCCCGAAGTGCTGATACTGGACGAACCTACCAGCGGCCTTGACCCCAACCAGATAATAGAGATCAGAGACCTGATAAAGAGCATTGGCAGTAAAAAGACCGTCCTCCTCTCCACGCACATCATGCAGGAAGTGCAGGCAATGTGCAACCGTGTCATCATCATTAATAATGGCAAGATCGTCGCCGATGATTCGATAGAGCGCCTGCAGCAGGCAAATGCCAGCCAGGGAACGCTGGTTGTTACCTTTGAGACAGAAATAGATAAAGTAAAACTCAGGGAGCTGACACAAGTGAGCAACGCCGAGAACCTTGGTGGCAATAAGTGGAAACTTGTGACCAAGGAGCCAGAAGCACTAAGGAAAGAAGTGATGCAATGGGCGCTGAAAAACGATATTAGCATCAGTTCTATGCAGGCACAGACCGAATCGCTGGAAGATGTATTCAGGGCGCTGACGAAGAATGCTGATAAACAATAGTTTTTACCGCCAAAGGAGGTAAAAATGATTGCCCGGTCTTTTGTTTATTTACACAAATAAATTTCATGAGAAAGCTAATTCTGCTGCTGGCATTGCCGGTATTTTTTGTTTCATGTAATAATAATGGCGTTAAGCATAATGGCAACGAGGACAGCGGTAAAAAGCTGGCTGCTGTACTTGATAATTACTGGGAGGAGCGTATGCAATTGTTCCCGCTTGAGGCAACGGCGGGTGGCGATAACCGGTATAACGACCGGTTAACGATTACAATCGCAGAAAGTTTCAGGGATAGCCTGGGGCGTTTTTATCAGAAATATCTGGACAGCCTTACAAGTTTAGACAGTAATACCCTTACAGGTAATGACCTTATTAGCTATCGCTTGCTTAAATATGAAATGCAGATGGGGCTGGAAGGGCTCAAACATCCCTCGCATTACTTGCCTATAACGCAGTTCTGGTCGTTTACGTTGGAACTGCCGCAGCTTGGCTCCGGTACGGGTAACCAGCCATTTAAGACTGTTGCAGACTATGATAACTGGCTGAAAAGGCTTTCAGGGTTTTCTGCTTGGGTGGATACTGCCATTTATAATATGCGCAAAGGGATCGCGGCAGGATGGGTGCTGCCAAAGCCGTTGGTGATGAAGATATTGCCGCAACTAAAATCAGTAGTGGTGAAAGATGATACAACTAGTATCTTTTATGGCCCGGTGAAGATGATGTCGGACAGTTTTTCGGCAGAAGAAAAACAAAGACTAAAAGTGGCATATATACAGGCAATAGATAGTATTGTGAACCCATCGTACAGTAAGCTGTATGAATTTTTTGAAAAAGAGTACTTGCCGAAAGCGCGTACCGGCAGCGGTATTAAAGAAATGCCAGGTGGCAGCGATTATTACCGGTATTGTATACGCTACTGGACAACAACAGGGTTGAATGCTGATAGTATTTTCAGTACAGGGGAGCGTGAAGTAGCAAGGATAGAAAGCGAAATGAAGAAAGTGAAGGAAGCAGTGGGCTATAAGGGAGACCTTCAAACTTTTTTCAAATACCTAAATGAGGACCGGAGTTTATTCCCGTTCACAACTGCCCAGGCTGTTATCGATAGCTTCTGGGCTATTAAGAAACAAGAAGGCCCACAGCTAAAAAAACTATTTAACGAGACACCTAAAACACAATTCACCATCAGGCAGACAGAGGCTTTCAGGGCCGCATCGGCAAGTGCGGAATATAATCAAGGGTCTGAGGATGGTACGAGGCCAGGTATATTCTATGTGCCGGTAATCGACCCTAGAAAATTCAATAAAGTTGGTATGGCTACTTTGTTCCTGCATGAGGCAATACCGGGGCACCATTACCAGATATCGTTACAACAGGAGAACAAGCAACTGCCAAAATTCAGGCGCTTCCTTTGGTATGGCGCATATGGCGAAGGCTGGGCGCATTATTGTGAAACATTGGGTAAAGAACTGGGTGTGTATGATGACCCATACCAGTACTTTGGCCACCTTAGTGATGCTATGCACCGTGCAATTAGATTGGTTGTTGATGTTGGCATGCATGAAAAGGGTATGACCCGAGAAGAAGCCATAAAGTATATGATGGCACATGAGCAGACAACAGAACGTGATGCTACAGCCGAGATTGAGCGTTATATGGCAACACCCGGGCAGGCGCTGTCGTATAAAATAGGGCAGATGGCCATAAGTGGCGAGCGAGCGTTTTATGAGCAGCAGCTAGGGCAGAAATTCAATATTGCATCCTTCCATGATGAGGTGCTGAAAGATGGCTGTGTGCCACTCAATATATTACACGAAAAGCTTGCTGAGTGGGCGAAAAGGCAGCAATAATGCTCATTAAATCCCGGAGTTGTATTTTTGCACCTCAAATCCGGAATAATGAAAGACTTTAAGCATGCTATTATAGAATGTGTGCCCAATTTCAGCGAGGGGCGCAATATGGGCATTATCAAACAAATTACTGATGAAGTAGAGAAGGTAGAAGGGGTTAGGCTGCTGGACGTAGATCCCGGCAAGGCTACTAACCGCACTGTTGTAACTTTTGTGGGCAATCCGTATGCTGTTATAGATGCTGCATTCCTGGCGATTAAAAAAGCAGGTGAATTGATAGATATGCGCACGCATACGGGTGAGCACCCACGTATGGGCGCAACTGATGTATGCCCGCTGATACCCATTTCCGGTATCTCAGTTGAGGAAACAGTGGAATTTGCCAGGATGCTGGGTAAGCGTGTTGCAGAAGAGTTGCATATACCTGTATACCACTACGAACATGCAGCTTCAGCAGACCACAGGAGGAACCTTGCGGACATAAGAAGCGGCGAGTATGAGGGCTTTGCTGCCAAAATACTGAAGCCTGAATGGAAACCTGATCATGGCCATCCTGTATTCAACGAAAAAAGCGGGGCTACTGTAATTGGGGTGCGGGAATTTCTTATTGCGTACAATGTGAACCTGAATACCACATCCACCCGCAGGGCGAACGCAGTAGCTTTTGATATAAGGGAAAAAGGCAGGCAGAAGAAAGATGCGAATGGGAAAATAGTAAAAGACGCCAGTGGTGAGCCTGTTTGGGAGCCGGGATTACTGAAATCGGTGAAAGCGATAGGTTGGTTCATAGAAGAGTATGGTGTAGCCCAGATCTCTGTGAACCTTACGAATATGCATGTGACGCCGTTGCATGTATTGTTTGATACTGCCTGTGAGCGTGCAGCAGCAAGGGGCATGAGGGTGACAGGCAGCGAGATAGTGGGCCTGGTGCCGCTTGAGGCAATGCTGGAAGCAGGTAAATACTTTCTGCGTAAGCAAAACAGGAGTATTGGGGTAGGCGAGGCAGAACTGATAAGAATTGCTGTAAAGTCGATGGGGCTGGATGAACTGGCTCCCTTTGACCCGAAGAAAAAGATCATTGAATACCAACTGGAGGACAACAGCGCAAAAAAACTGGTGGATATGAGCCTGACCCGTTTCGCCCATGAAACGTCGGGTGAAACTCCCGCTCCCGGTGGTGGGTCCATAGCGGCATATTGTGGTGTGCTGGGTGCAGCATTGGGAACAATGGTGGCCAACCTATCATCACACAAGAAAGGTTGGGATGACAGGTGGGAGGAATTCTCCAATTATGCGGAGAAAGGGCAGGAACTGATTAAAGAAATGTTGTTCCTGGTGGATGAAGATACCAATGCCTATAACAAAATAATGGCGGCTTATGGCTTACCCAAAGCCACAGATGCAGAAAAGGCTGCCCGTAAGGCGGCAATTGACACAGCTACGGTTTATGCTATACAAATACCTTTCCGTACGATGGAACTTGCGTTTGAGTCTTTCAACCTGGCAAAAGAGATGGCACTTAAAGGCAATCCTAACTGTGCCAGCGATGCCGGTGTAGGTGCATTATGCGCGCGTGCGGCAGTAAAAGGCACTTATTTAAATGTAATAACCAATGCAAAAAGCCTGAAGGATAATGCTGAAGTGGTGGCAATTGTTGAACAGTCGGAGAAAATGAATGCCGCCTGTGATCATCTGGAAAAGGAAATATGGGATATAGCTTTGCAGAAAATGAAATAATAAAAATGCCCTGTTATTTACAGGGCATTTTTATTATTAAGATATTTTGTTATGTTCGGCTATGGGAATATTTTAAACTGGCCATAGGCAGTATAAGTCTTGAAATTCCGGTATAGAGTCAGTGTATACGTGCCCTGTATCGGGTAAGTAGCATGGGTGATGTTGACACTGCTACCAGACATTGAAACCTCATAAGTGGCATTACTTCCCTCGGTATAATCAATGAATGTTGAGGTATTGTCAGGTATGGTAAATGTACCTGTCGGACTGGTATTTGTTAATGCCAGTTTTAAGGAAAGTTTCTTCATTTTATTGTCTATCAACTGTATCCGGCAATGCCAGAGGGAGTCTGTAGCATTATAGATCACTGAGGCATACATTTCGTAATAAGGTGAATTATTCTTTACATAATCAACTATCAGGAAATTCCTTGGTGTGCCTGATAAACTGGCATAATTAACAATAAACGTATCTCCTTTTGAGGTTGAATCCGGTTTTACAACAGGGGGCAGGGGATCATTACCTCCATCGCCACATGATGATAAATAAACAATACCTGATATAAGTAACAAAGCAAAGATCCGTTTCATCAACTTGTTTTTTGTAAATATAAGCACCAATTTTTCAATTTACAAAAGTGTTTGGGTAGGGGTGGGCAATAAAAAAAGCTTCTTATCTCAGAAGCTTTTTTAGCAACATGGTGCCAGGGACGATCATAGATCGCGGAACAAATATAAACTGAAAATTAATTCTTAGCAAAAAAAAAGCTCATTTAGGTTTACATCATTTATGCGCAAATTTTAAAATTAGTATCGTTAGTTTAGTATTTTTGTTGGTGAAGCATTGACGTGATGGAAAATAATTTTATTGATGAGATAGCTCTGCTAAAGGCATTTATTGACTGTAAAACGTTGTCATATACAGAAGTGCAGGAAAAAGGTATTGTGCCCACCCTGAATAAACAGGACCGCAGGAATTCATTTAAGAACAGTATTGACAAGCTAAAGCGGTGGGAGTTGATAGAGGTAGTGCCGGACAGCCACCCGCTTACGTGGAATGTGATACTTGATAAAGCTACGATCGAGTATCATAAGTTGATGAAAGAAATAGAACAAAAACAAGTGATAGAGAAGTACTCATTTCAACATTTACAGGAGGAAGTAAAGGATAATACCCGGAAGCTGAGGAGAATAAAAATGTACCGTGTACTGGCGGTGATAGGTTTTGTTGTGGGTACTTTCAATTTTCTTACCGGACTTACCTTAATTGACCTGCTTCACTGGTTGAAACATATGTACCTTGTAATTACTGGCACCGCGCACTAATTAGCGGAAATTCCTGTCCCACCTGTTTATTATCCTGCGGGCATGTTTATTGTAGCCCCTTTCGCGTGTATAGAACCATGCCGGTGTTTTCCTGGATTTTGCCTTTACATATTTCACCCTGCCATTTTTAGTGTGGTACGAGATCTTCTCGTATTTGCAGCTGCCAATGAGTAATGAAAAACCAATGACGAAAACTAATAGAAGGAGCCTGTTCATTTCGTAAAAATATGAGAATTTACTTAACAGGCAAAGTACCTGTTCAATATTGAGGCAATCAGGCTGCCGGCGCTATGTTCACTGAAAATTGCTCGAGACAGATCTTGAGATGGGTGCTTAATTTGTAAATAATGATGTCCCTGGCAGAAATATCGCTAAACCATTCCTGCGTTGAAGTATGATGCAGCATCAGGTTCACTTTCTTGTCGGCAGGCACATGGGTCAGCTCATAAATGATGCTTGTATCGAATTCTTTTTCGATAAGACGGACACCTAAATGGAATACGTTTTTACATTCATCCGGGATATTATGGCCATAATCAAAAGTTGCAATAATGTTTTGCATACCTCAATGGAATTTGGTAAGTGGTGCAAATGTAAAAGATAGAAATGCTAACCATACGTTACTAACAACCAGTTAACCGGTTAATATTAACGTAGCAGGGTTAGTTGCATTACTTAATAGGCGGATCAATGCTTATTGAGCAAGGTATAGCCAAGATTTACAAGGAAGGATACCCCAAGAAATACAACAAGTGCGAAGAAGACTATGCCTAAAACATAATATGCAGTATCTACTGTTTTCTTTTCCATAACTAGGTTCTATTTAATGAGTTATGGCAAAGTTATATTACTTATAAAATTTATTTCGTTATGAAGATGTAAACGATTGGTTAGTTATTTGTAAAGGTTATTGTATAATTTGTTGATAATTACAATGTGATAAGGCAAATAGAAAGGCACTTAGTGCCTTTCTATTGAAACCAATTTAATGATTGGTTTTCCCTAGGTTGCCTTTGCGGCTTTGTGAGCCTTTTCCGGGTTTCCTTGGGCTTTCGCGGAAATCTTCGTCTAACGATTCGCGATTGGTTGTTTTGATATTTTGCCTGTTATCGCCCTGGTTTCCCTTGCGATTGTCGTCTAGGCCGTTTTGGCCCTGGCCTTTGTTCCGTACCATAAACATGATATTTTGGTTCGCCTAAGTTTTAGTAATATCATACCGTCATCAATTTCCGACGGTTATTTTTGCAATACTGTAACTATCCAATTTATGCTGAAAAATTACTGTTGTTTATTCGTTCTGATTATAAGTTTGTTATCATGCAGTAACGAGTATTATTACAAAAGGGGGTTGGACCGTGCGCAACACCCAACTATGGCGCAGGTATCTAATAACCTTAGCCCCATTACTTCTACAAATCAAAAGCTGGTATGGGAAACTATAGATGGGCAGCAATATATACTTGCTGCTACATGGAAAGCTGATACTACCTACTACACTAAGCAATATGATGTGGCAAAACAGATGTACAATTATAACACAGGTAACTACGAGATATTTGTTTCGCTGGCCCCATATCTCAAAGACAAACAATTAGGAAAATTGAATGACAAAAGATTAACCATGCGGCTGAACCAATTACTTGGGTTGCCGCCGCAATCTGATTACCATTATTTCCTGGAAATATGGGTGAAGCCCGAAGACCTTTTCAGGCCGTGTTTTGACCCTGTAACCTCAACCAATACCTGTGGGTTCGTTGTCTATGATAAAGACAAGAAGAACCAGGACCATCTATTCTGGATGTATAGCTACATATACAACTCATACCAAGACCCTAATAAAATGAAGCAGTATCCGTTCACACATTTAGGATATACATACGACTGGTCGCACAGGAATAAAAGCCATGTGGGACTGAGTGAATTTGTTATTGGGAAGAATAAGAATATTTACATTAAGAAAGTGTACACAACCCGGGCGTATATAGGCAGTTAACCGAATATTATTGATAGCCACGCCATTCCCGTTTCCTCTTATCAAAGAGCCAGTAAATACCATTGCTGCAACTAAAGTTCAGTATAGGTTCCACGGGTGCATCAGAAGGGAGGGTTAACATTCTTTTCAACAATCCTGTCTCAGGGTTATACAATTCTATCTGCTTTTCTTTTGCATTTAACAGGCCAATTTCTGCTTTACTAATGCCAGAGTAGATACAGGTTGTTTCGTTGTACTTTCCTGTCACAGTGCTGTTTTTGTGCCCTTTAGTTTTGCGTTTTTTTCTGATCCCTAAATAAAGCTTGACCGTATCGGATGAGCCGCTGAAATTTTGCCTGATCACGTTCCCGGAATTTCGCTCATAGAAATACAACACTTTACTCCCGGTGTCGAAGGCCCCCACGCTTTGCGAATCCGGCTGCCGGGAGGCAAGCGCCAACTTTTTTACAGACTCAGGCATGCCTTCATTATCAAGCAAATACTCGGCGATACCAAAGTTCTTGAAGCCATTTGTCTGCAGGGTTCCAGATGATGTATTGTACCATAGCCCACGCACATCGAACATTGTATTCATCGTGGTATCTCCCAACCGCTTGCCTTCAGCATCGTAAACGAACATTGGGAAGTAGGTATTGCCGGTTATGGCGGTATAGTATTTTTGCTGCCCGGCATGCCAAGCAACGCCCGCACCATTTGTGCCGCCCCTATGCTCAATCTTCAGTGTCATTATTTTGGAAAGCTTTTTGGTCTTTTTAACAAAGAGCGTTTTGCATGATGTGCATGCTATCAATAAAATAATTAGCCAATTTTTCATATATCCTTTATAGCTCAATTTTTTGCGCAATTGTTATGTGGTGAGGCAAAACATCGCTATATTGCTACGCAAATTAAATATTATGAGCAGAATCTGCCTATTATTCATCTTATTTGGGTCTCTTTTCCATACAAAGGTTAATGCGCAGGATTTTTCTATTGATGAACTGGTGCAATTAAGGGCAGGTAATCTAAGCGTTTTTGAAACGGCGGTAATGGCAAAAGGCTATGAGATAGCAGACGTATCCAGTGGGTATGACCGCTACGTTACTTTCAGGAAAGAGGACGATATTATTGCTTTTGGTTATATACGCAACGCACATTCGCAGGCAACAGATACGGTAGTTATTTACAGGACCCGTGACCTTGATGGATATAAAAAACTGCAGGCGCAGAAAAAAGAAACTACCGAGCACCCCGATATTATGCACTTTATAGCGGGCGAAAGCCATATACGCCATGCGTATATCGATGGTAAAGTTTGCCTGCATTTTCGTACCAGGCGTGGACATGGCGCACAATACGAAGTAAAAGTAATGCCCGACAATACAGATAAATATTACCATTATTCCAGCCTGAATGGCAGTATTGACTGGTGACCTTCAAGTGATGCCTTCTAAAATGCTATCTTTGCACCTTTTCAAAATAAGAAATAGCATAAAATGATATTGCCGATAGTCGCCTATGGGAGTTCTGTTTTGCGGAAAGTATGTGACGATATAACTCCTGAATATCCGGAACTGAAGAAGCTGATTGCTGATATGTGGGATACCCTGTATAACAGTAATGGGGTAGGGTTGGCTGCTCCCCAGATAAACCGGGCGATACGGTTGTTCATTGTTGATACCAAGCAGCTAGTAGATGATTTTAATGAGGAGGACAAAAGAAAGTATCCTAATGAGGAACCATTGGTACAGGTATTCATCAATGCCAGGAAAGTAGAAGAAACCGGCAATTTATGGGCCTACAACGAAGGCTGCCTGAGCATACCCAAAGTGAGGGACGATATACAACGTACCAGCCATGTGCGGGTAAAATTTTTGGATGAAAATTTTGTGGAACACGAAAAAGTGTTCTATGGTATTGCCGCAAGGGTGATACAGCACGAATATGACCATATAGAGGGCAAACTGTTCATCGACTATCTCTCGCAACTGAAAAAAAGGCTTATCAAAAAGAAACTGGAGGACATCTCGAACGGAAAAATAAAGACCGACTATAAAATGCTTTTTGCCAAATAATTATTGGTACAGCTTATAGATGTCTTTATTAAAGGTTACTGCGCCTGCTGCTGCTACAGGGGTCATATACACTACAAATACCGGTACTGCGTTTTCCAGCTTTTTAGTTGTCGGTTGTTGGTCGGTCATACAAGCTTTAACCATATTACTGTCTATCGGTTCTCTTAAGAGATAATTTGCAAGGTCAATAGGTTTTTCAAGACGTATACAGCCGTGGCTGAAGTAACGTGAGGTAGACAGGAATTTATTTTTCAAGTTTGTGTCGTGCATATATACATCAAACGGATTGGTGAGGTTAAATTTGATTACACCCAACGCGTTGCCACATCCGGTGGATTGCCTGAAGATATATGGGAAGTTGTTTTTGTCATACGCTGACCAATCGAGGCTATGGTGGTCAACTCTTTGGCCTGCTTCATCTATTAAGTGCATATCCATTTCATCCATTTCGGAAGGATTTTTTATGAACTTTGGCAGCAGCTCATTAGCCCCTATTTTTTTAGGCACATTCCAGTAAGGGTAGAGAATGACCTGGGTGCAATAGGTGGAAAAACGAGGTGTCGGGGTGGATGGTTTTCCTACCACCACTTTCATCTGGAGCTTTGGAATGTTGTCTTCGTAATAGTGCAGTGTTGCCGAAGGGATATTTACTACGATGTATTTGTTGAAACGGAAGTGGTTTATCCACCGCAGGTAGTTAAGGCTCGCAACCAACTGCTTTGTTTGCCCACTGTTATTCGCAATAAGCTGTTTTTTGAGTTCGTTCTTTAGTAAGGTGTATTCATTGCTGGCAGGTTCAAGCGACTTCAAAAAATTGTCCATGTCGGATATCGCATTGACCTTTGCCAGATTATCCAGCAAGTTTGCTTCATCTGATGCAGCATATTTCCGCGATACTTCATCATTATTCAACTGCCTGCCAATATTTACACCATTCAGGTCTTTGCAATAAGCAATAACTGCATCTATGAAAATGTGTGCATCATGCGCGGCATTGATGCTGTTATTGGTATTAGCGTTTTTGAGTTTGGCATAGTGATATTTGCTTTTCTCAAGGCCTACGTATACAGCACTATCCAGGACCGAAATGAAATGTTGCCTTACCTGCGAATAGATGTCTGTATACCAGATGGGGTTTAAATGAATGCGCTCGTACAGGTCGCTGGTTTCATCGGGATAATAAAGCGTTTTATTGTTTTGCAGTGGTTTATCCTCTTTTGAGAATACCGGGTAAAAAAAGATCGTTAACAGTATCACACTCAATAAGTAAAATATACAGCTTTTCACCAGTCTCATTCCATTCATTTTTTCTTCTGTTAACTAATATAATTTTCGCGCCAGCGCATGCTATAAGTTGAGCATAAGGAGTATATTTGGTTAACAAATTCTTTATTTGACAACGCCTGCGGCTACATATACGGAGGAAGAACTGGTTTACCTGCTGAAACAGCAAAGCCGGGAAGCCTTCAACTACCTGTATAAGAACTATGCAAGGGTATTGTATGGTGTTATCAATAAAGTAGTATATGATGAGCAGACCGCACAGGACGTACTCCAGGAAGTGTTTGTTAAAATCTGGAATAATATAGGCCAATATGATAAGGGAAAGGGCAGGATATATACATGGATGATCAATATAGCCCGGAACGCGGCAATAGATAAGCTGCGCTCGAAGGGTGAAATTATGAAAGGAAAAATCCGTACGGGTGAAGAAACCGTAAATAATTTAGCGCAAGGCATGAAGACAGAGCAGGTTACAGATGCGATCGGCCTTCGCAAAATGGTTGCGGGCCTGAAGCCGGAATATGAGACCATTGTGGAGCTTGCCTATTATAAAGGTTTTACGATGGATGAGATATCGAAAACACTGGAAATACCGTTGGGAACGGTAAAAACACGCATGCGCAGTGCGCTGCAGCAATTGAGGGAGGTATTTAAAAAGTAGATGGACGTAAAGGCATACATAGAATCGGGCATATTGGAGGCCTACGTACTTGGATCGCTCACTGAGCAGGATGCGAAGGAAGTGCAGGTTAATATGTTGTCTTATCCCGAAGTGGCAGCAGAAGTAGCTGCCATTGAGGAAGCGATGCTGCAACTGGCACATGCGCAGGCAGTGGAACCTTCTGCTACCATGCAGGATAAGATATGGAATGCTATTAACGCTTCTCAGCAAAATGCAGGGAATGGAGCAATACAAGCACCTTTCATACCTAAGGTGATACCCCTGGAACCGGAATATCGCAGCCAGGGTCAATGGAAGTATGCGGCGATGATAGCTATGCTGGTAGGCAGCGTTGCTTTGAATTTCATCCTATGGCAGCAAGGCAAAGAAGAGCGCGAAGAAAGGGTTGCTATAGGCAATAAAATAGAACAGCTGCAAACCAAGCAGAAACAACTTGCAGCGCAACTTGACGATTACCAGAAAGCCAAAACCATGATGGCGGACACAGGCATGCAAACCATTGTGATGCATACCATGCAGGCTGGCCACCCGATGGCTGCGACGATTTACTGGAGCAAGGCAAAAGGGGAGGCATATGTGGCTATGAATGCCCTTCCGGAGCCGCCTAAAGGCATGCAATACCAGCTTTGGGTGATACAAGGTGGCAAACCGGTGAGTATGGGTGTTTTGCCTAACAACATGGCTAATAGCCCTGCGATGCAGAAAGTGGATATGCAGGTAAACTCAGGTGAGGCCTTTGCAATTTCGCTGGAGAAAGAAGGTGGAAACCCAACGCCAACTACAGTATATGTATTAGGGAAGGTTTAAACTATTACTGCACTATTATTTTCTCACGCACATACATGCCATCAGCGTCAGAGAGTGTAATAATATACATTCCGGCAGCAAGGTGGCTTATATCATATTGCAGCGCTTGCCAACCTGTTGAAAATGTGCCATAAGCCTGAGTATCTATCACTTCTCCAAGCAAGTTGTTTACGGTGAGCATTATCCCGCTTGTATTACCGATCCGGAAGGAGAGTGTTACATTATCTTTTGCAGGGTTAGGATAGATAGCAAGTTTGGACCCGGTGATCTCGTTAACTCTTACCGGGCTGCAACTATTCGTGGCAATGTATTTCCACACGCCTAGAGCTGGTTTTACAGCACCATTCAGCGTATCCTGGTATATTTTTCTGTCGGGGCAGATGACAAACAGAGTGGGCCAGAAAACAATGTTGTAACCCGCTAAAAAGTCATTAAGCGATGCTCCGGACGATGGGTTCATTATAGGGTATTGTGTACCCGTTGTCCAGTTGCCCTGTGTATTCGTTCCTGTGCCCTGGATATCAGCAAGGTTAGTTCCTGCGTCCCCTTCTACAAACAATACTTTCCACGTATGGTCCCCGGGATCGTCATGCAGGTCATAAAGACTGTCCATAGTGCCGGAATTATGATAGTTCCAGCACGGCAGGCACCATGTTGCCGATACCTCGAGGGCAACATATTTGCCTTGGTCTAGGTAACTGTATAAGTTGCGGGAAATGCCATTTATGTCAGTAAAGGTGAAGTCCGGTGCTATGGAGCCATCGGATACCTGTGCCATTGACGACTTAGTCAGGAGGAACAGTAATATCATGCATAGCGCCCTTATCATATGATATAAAGATAATGGAATGACCATGTACAAACAACAAATCCCGGTAAAAATACCGGGATTTGTCATATAACATAGAAATGTACTAGTTCATTTTCAGCAGGAAGTAGTAAGTTCCGGCAAGAGCTGGTTCTACTTTCCTCGTATAACCGATCACAACATTGCTGCTGTTCTCAACAATGCCACCCGGCTTGATACGGCCAACAGTAGCATGCTGAGCGTTTTCGAAAGTCATTACGCGTGTTTCGCGGTCAACTTTGATGTAGCCAACAGTTTTGCGACTGGCATCCTGTACTTCGTTTTCGTTGAGAATGTAACCAATCGGCGAACGGCTGCTGCCATAAACAGTTTGTGCGCCATTCTCGTATTTGAACTGGCCTATGAACGCGTTGTCTTTATTAAAGACAGAGCCATCGCGGATAGTGGCTACAACGTTGTGGTTGGCATCCTGGAGTAAACGTTGAACCGTGGTTTCTTGAGCGTTTGCGAGGGTCATGCTGCAGCAAAAGCCCATAAGGAGAAAAAGTTTTTTCATTTTGTAAGAATTTAAGTCAACGCAAGATATTAATTTTCTTTCTAAATCCCGCGCATTTTTCACTATTTTTTGAAAATTTTTAGATACTTTCTTTTTTCATTAATCGGCGGCTAAAAAATATAAGGTCAAAATGATTTAAATATTATAATTACATAATATGTATGATGCATTTTCAGCTTTTATCCCGCAATCCACACGCTTATCAACATGCGGTATTTTAACGCACTGAATAGCTATATTTTACAACAGAAATACGGGTTTAAAAGCGTATATTTGCACATCTTTTTTTAACGCTGAAACATGGATCAAAACAACGGAGAATTATTGCCACAAGAGACACCGGAAGAGAGTAATAAGATCATACAAATTAACATTGAAGAGCAAATGAAGACCGCCTACATAGATTACTCTATGTCGGTGATCGTGGGTCGTGCTTTACCTGATGTGCGAGATGGTCTGAAACCAGTGCATCGCAGAGTGCTTTTTGCCATGCATGAGCTTGGTAATACGTTCAATAAGCCCTATAAGAAATGTGCCCGTATTGTAGGTGAGGTGCTGGGTAAATACCATCCTCACGGAGATACAGCTGTATATGATGCCATGGTGCGTATGGCGCAGCCCTGGAGCATGCGTTATACTATGGTTGATGGCCAGGGTAACTATGGTAGCCAGGATGGCGACAACCCGGCGGCGATGCGTTACACTGAGGCGCGTATGCAGCGCCTGGGTGAGGCCATGATGGACGATATAGAAAAGGAGACTGTTGACTTTACACTCAACTTCGATGATTCTCTTGAGGAGCCGACTGTATTGCCTACCCGTATACCACAATTGCTGGTTAATGGGTCGTCTGGTATAGCAGTTGGCATGGCTACCAATATGATGCCGCATAACCTTACAGAGATCGTTGATGGCTGTTTGGCATATATTGACAATAAGGAAATAACAGCAGAGGAACTGATGAAGTATGTGAAGGCGCCCGATTTTCCAACTGGTGGCATCATATACGGCATTGAAGGTATAAAACAGGGATTCCTGACAGGCAGGGGAAGGGTGGTATTGCGCGGCAGGGTTACTGTAGAGACAACGAAAAGCGGTAAAGAGCAGATCATTATCACTGAGGTGCCTTACCAGGTAAGCCGCGATGCGCTGACCGAAAAAATAGGCGTGCTGGTAAACAATAAAGTGATAGAGGGTATTACCCATGTTGCCAACGAATCGAATAAAGAGGGTACGCGCATAGTAGTAGAGCTGAGAAGGGATGTTGTTGCGCAGGTTATCATCAACCAACTGTATAAATACAGTGAGCTGCAAACATCATACGGCATCAACAATGTTGCATTGGTGAATGGCCGCCCACGCACACTTAATTTAAAAGACCTGATATCGGAGTTCATCATCTTCCGTCATGAAGTGATCGTTCGCCGTACGCAGTATGAACTGAAAGAAGCTAAGAAGCGTGCCCATATTTTAGAGGGCTACCTGATTGCTCTCGACCACCTAGACGAAGTAATTGCCCTCATACGCAGCTCCGCTAACCCGGATATAGCTAAGGATGGCCTTATGTCCACCTTTGGCATGAGCGAAATACAGGCTAAAGCTGTACTTGAGCTTCGCCTGCAGCGCCTTACCGGCATGGAGCGTGATAAAATACGTGAAGAGCATGCTGAATTAATGAAGCTGATTGCTCATCTTGAAGCAATATTAGGAGATGAAAGCATGCGCTACCAGATCATTAAGGATGAGCTGGCAGATGTGCAGAAAAGGTTTGGTGACGAGCGTAAAAGCGAGATACAATACCTTGCGGATGAAATGCGCATTGAGGACCTGATAGAGAAAGAAGACGTGGTTATCACGGTTTCTCACCTGGGGTACATCAAGCGCACTTCAGCTGCAGAATACCGCGCACAGCGCCGTGGCGGCAGGGGAGTAATGGGAGGCCGCACGCGCGATGAGGATTTTATAGAGCATTTATTTGTAGCCTCTACGCACCATACCCTGATGTTCTTTACCGAGAAAGGAAGGTGTTTCTGGCTGAAAGTTTACGAAGTACCTGAAGCAGATAAGAATGCCAAGGGCAGGGCGATACAAAACATGATACAAATACCGGCAGATGATAAGATACGTACGGTAATAGATGTGCCCCAACTGGAGGATGAAGAGTTCGTAAATTCCCATTATGTGGTATTGTGTACCAAGAAGGGCATCATAAAGAAAACAAAGCTTTCTGATTTCAGCCGCCCGAGAGCGACAGGTATCATTGCAATAACCGTGGAGGAAGGCGACCAGTTGCTGGACGTATCGCTTACGAGGGAAGATTATTACATCATGATGGCTGTAAGGTCGGGCAGGGCTATTTGTTTCCCGCAAGAGAAAGTAAGGGCTACCGGCAGGGGGGCCATCGGGGTATTTGGTATAGAACTGGATGCAAATTCGGATGAAGTCATCGGTATGATCTGCGTTGCTAAGGACGATGTAAATAAACAGATATTAGTAGTGTCAGAAAAAGGGCTTGGCAAGCGCACACCATTCCTTGAGAAAGCAGACAGCACAGATAATGTTACTGAAGATGAGGCAAGCAACCTGGTTACCATTGGCGATGAAAAATATTATCTTTCATACAGGGTTACCAATCGTGGTGGCAAAGGAGTTAAGACCATAAACATCACCGAAAAAACCGGTGCGCTTGTAGGTTTGCTGGGCGTAGAAGAAAAAGATGACTTGATGATCACTTGTGAGTCGGGCGTTACGATCCGTATGAAAGTATCGGCTATTCGTGAAGCAGGCAGGGCAACACAGGGAGTTAAGCTCATAAACATCGATGAAGGAGATAAGATAGCTGCTATTGCCCGTATTGCAGAACAGGAAGAAGATGTTGAGGAAGATGGTGAGGGTGGCGAAGCAACTACCGGGGAAACAACGCCGGCAGAGGAATAATAATTCATTAAAAAAGTAAAATTGTAACCATAACAATCAACAAAATGAAAAAAGTACTTTTAGTTGCTGCTGCTATAGGCTTTGGCTTTAACGGTATAGCACAGGAGAAATACGTTGTATCTGCGAATGTCGCCCTCAGCAAGCAAAGCTATGATGAGGCAAAAGACAATATAGATAAAGCTATGGCGAGTCCTGAAACAAAGGATAAGCCAAAAACTTTGTTCGTGAAAGGACAGGTCTACCTGGCGCTGCAGACCATTGATAAGTACAAGGCAATGAGTCCATACCGTGAAGGTGTGCAGGCTGTGCTGAAATTAGTTGAGATAAAGCCGGATTATGAGAAGTCAACGGTTGACCAGCTGTTGCTTATAGGCGGTTATTTCTATTATAATGATGGTGTAAAGGCTTATAATGATAAGAAGTTTGCCGATGCTGCAGAGTATATGAGGAACGTAATTAAGATACGGGAATTGGGTGGTGGTAAACGGTTTGACAAATTCCAGCCTTCGGAGCAAAAGAAGTTTGATACTGTTGCTGCTGAGTCGAACCAGACCATGGCTATGAGCCTGAGTAACCTGGGTAAGTATGATGAAGCCATACCATTGTTAATGGCAGTTAAGAGTAACCCTATAACCAGGAGCCCTGCCATTTACGAGACTATCATATTTATATATAACACACAGGAAAAATCGAATGAAGCGTATGCTATGATACAGGAAGCCAGGAAAGCTTATCCTGATGATGTGGCTATACGTAATTACGAGCTGAATTATTTCATAAAATCAGGCAAACAGGACGAACTGGTGAAAAAGTTGGAAGATGCTGCAGCTAAAGACCCAAGCAATGCTGATATCCAATTCAATATTGCAACGTCTTACCTTACTGCGGCCAGCCCAAAATCAGGTCCTAAGCCTGCTAACGTTGCAGAATTATTATCAAAATCAGAGGCAGCTTTTCAAAAGGCACTGCAATTGGCCCCAAACAATGCCGGTTATAACTACAACTTCGGTGCATTGTATTTTAACCAGGCTACTGATGTAAATGACCAGATGAATGCCATTACCGGCACATCTGATGCGGATGATAAGAAATACGAAGCCCTGAAGGCGAAAAGAGATGAATATTTCTCAAAGTCAACTCCTTACTTTGAAAAAGCTTACTCTATAATGGCTGCTACCGAAAAGGACCTGGCAGGCAACGAAAAGGCGACCTATAAAAATGTTATCCTGGCACTTAAGGAAGTATACGCAAGGCAGAACAAAATGGACAAATCTGCTGAAATGAAGAAAAAGTATGAATCTCTCTAGTTATTGACTATCAATAAAATGATAAAAGCCGCTCCATAACAGGGCGGCTTTTATTATGCAGTTAATGTTATAGTTTGCAAAAACGAGGCAAATAGAACTTATTTTTATTATCTTTGCGCCACTTCATAAAAAAATTGATAAGTGAGCAAACTGAATATTGTGCGCTTTGCACCAAAGAATGAAAATGCTTTTTTTGATACCCTTAAAAAGAATATCGACGATTTTTTCAGGGAGAATAATATAGCTCCCACGGGCAACCGTGCATTACGTTGGAAAACAGTGGCGATGATCTGCTTGTTTTTCATACCCAATGTTCTTATTATAACCGGTGTGGGTGCTGCAAGCCCTATTTTATTTTTCGGGTTGTGGTCGTTAATGGGCCTTGGTATGATAGGTATTGGCTGTTCCGTGCACCATGATTCCAACCACGGTTCTTATTCCGGCAATAAGAAGGTGAACAAAATAATTGGTGATATTGTGAACCTGGTTGGCGGTTATGATGTGACCTGGAGGATACAACATAATATTCTGCATCATACCTATACAAACATTGAAGGCCTTGATGAGGATATTGAAGTAGGTGGCCTGATGCGTTTCTCGCCACATAGCAAGAAGTATTTCCTGCACCGTTTTCAGCATATATATGCATGGTTCCTTTACTGCCTGCTCACATTGCAATGGGTAACCTACAAGGACTATCGACTTTTAGTACTCTATAATAAAAAGGACTTGCTGAAGAAAGAAAGAATAACACTGAAAAAAGCGATCATTGAGCTATCTATTTATAAGGTAATTTATTTTGGTTATGCTTTGGTGCTGCCTGTTATTTTTTCCAGGATGCCGTGGCATTATGTGGTTGCAGGGTTCCTTCTGCTGCATGTTATTGCCGGATTAGGGCTTTCGCTTATTTTCCAACTGGCACACGTTTTAGAAACCTGCGAATTTCCATTACCTACAGACGACAGGAAAATTGAGAATAACTGGGCTATACACCAATTGCTGAATACAGCAGATTTTTCTCCCCGCAGCCGTATCATGTATTGGTTCATTGGCGGGCTTAACTACCAGGTAGAGCATCATTTGTTCCCGCATATTTCGCATGTGCATTATCCAAGGATCGCAAAGATCGTTAAGCAAACGGCTGAGCAGTTTGGGTTACCTTACCAGGTGATGCCTAACTTCCTTGTTGCCGTGAGAGAACATGGCCGTATGCTCTACAAGATGGGCAGGTAAATAATGATAGAAAATAATTAAATGGCCGGTTTTCCGGCCATTTTTAATGTGTTAATGTCTGCTTGATCGGGTGATCTTTTAATTTTTTATTGAGTTCTTTTGCTAACGGAAAATAGTCTATTTCGAAATGCTTTGATTCATAAAAGTATTTTTTCTTCATTTCCTTGCCAAGAAATATGTCGTTGTAATTAAATTTAATTATGTAACTCAACTGCTGCATTTCATCATTATTAATAACCAACCCTTTTCCAAAAGGCTCTCCGCTGCTAGTCTTATATCTTTGCGGGTCTTTTACTACCTGACCTTGCTTAGGCTGAGATACAGGATAACCAAAAAAAACTATGTAATAGTCCGTGCTGGAGCTGGTTATTACAGGATCAGCGACCGGTGTACCATCTGAGGCCAATAGAATGCCGTCGAATCTTTTTTGTTTTATGAGATCAATATTTGTATCTACGAAGTAGTAAACAGGGCAAAAACTAAAGTTGTCTTCAAAATCTCTTTTCATTGCTGCTGCTGCATTCTGTGCATCAAGGATAACTTCATTTAATTCTTTCTGCCGCCCGGCTTTAGTGAGAGCCTCTATACGGTTATGTTCAGACCGCACTTGCAGCAATATAGCCGAAGGATGTTTTTTTTTCTGTGCAAAGGAACTGTTGGTGCAGGCAATAAGCAATGCTATAAAAAGTGACACTGTCTTTATTTTATTAACCATAATAAACAAAGATAAAATTATTAGTTGCGTATAAAAACTATTCCATAAAATAAGAGAGCCCCCAAGCAATGGAGGCTCTCTTATTTTATTAAGCTACTATTGCTCAGCGCCGCCCCCGGCAGGCCGCTCGGGTTCCCTGAGCAGGTCGTCGACGCTGCGGCCCAGGATCTGCATTCTTGCAAATATATCCTTGGCTTTTACGGAGTCGCCAGCCTGGTAGGCAGTACTTGCCAATGATTGCATGATCTGGAAATCCTGCTTCACATCGCTCTCCATCCATTGCCTGCTGTCATCTTTTAATGTGGCGGCCCATGCAACGTCTGTTTCAGCGTTCTTTATAATTTTATCTGCCAGCTTGTTTGCCTTATCAACAGCGCCTGCACGGTAATAAGATGCTGCAACAAAGTAGGCCGTATAGTCATAACAATATGACTTCTCGGTGATATTCGTCATAACCTTATCCAATAGTTGGATAGCTTTGTCTTTTTTACCTTCGGCAATAAGCTGGTTAGCTATAAAAGAGGCATCCATGCGGTAGGTAACAAATTCGTGGCGGTTTGGCTCATCGAAATAAACATCAGTACGCTCAGCTCCTCCCCATTTAAAAGTATTCATGAACAGGTCGTAACTTTTTTCTGTATTGATGGTACCTAATACCTGCTGGTTTATTTTCGGGGCATCGCCATACCTGAAAGGCATAAGGCGATACACAACTCCTTCCATATGCAGGTAATCTCCCGTACCGCCATAATCTCCCGAACGGAGGCCGGCATCAAAGTAAAGCGGCCTTTTCCAGCCCTCGTTGGCAACTGCGGCAATGATGTTCAGGATGGCCAGGTCGCTCTTATAAGGCATTTGCTTAGGGTACACCCATTTCACATCTGTTACAATGCGGCCCGTATCCTCAGGCTTTATCCAGCCCCGCGCTATCAGTTCTTCTTTGCTCAATGATGCAGTGAAGAAGTTCTTGGTTGGCATGTAGTTCATAGGTTCACCACGTCCCTGGCCCATATTGGCCGGGTCGTCGCTCACCATGAACTTGCAGATGTCGGCAAGGTTAAAGTACCTGTCCTCGGGTATCTGCGGGTTCTTTACGTATGATACATAATTATGCCTGTCGCCTATGTAGTCCTTACGTTTCCATATCATTGGTACTGCATCGGCATCATTCACCCTGTAGTTCAGCTGATCTACATACCAGTCAATGCCCAGCAGGCTGGTATTTATTATGCGCACATCGCGGCGGAAACCCTCTATTTCCTGTATATACCATAATGGGTAGGTCTGGTTATCGCCAAAAGTGAACAGTACTGCATTAGGTGCAACACAGGAAAGGGTATTGTAAGCGACAGCCCTTGCGAGGGTTTTCTTTGAACGGTCATGGTCTTTCCATTCTACGTTGGCCATTAGTACGGGCACTGCTACCAGGCAAAGGACTATGGCGCCATAAACTGCCGCGGCGCCTTTTATTGCTTTTCTAAGAAGGTCGTGTACCATTAGTACTCCCAATCCTATCCAGATGGTGAACGTATAGGTGCAGCCTGCGAATGCATAGTCCCGTTCACGTGGCTGCAGTGGTGGCATATTCAGGTAAATGCCGATAGCTGCACCGGTGAAGAAGAACAAGGTAAGCACAATTATTCCGTCCTTCTTGTCCCTGTTGAACTGGTAGATAAGCCCCAGGATGCCCAGGATGAGTGGCAGGAAATATAGTTTGTTGTGTGCATGGCTATCGCCAAAACCGGCGGTCATCTTATCTGTATCGCCAAGGCCGCGCCATTTATCGATAAATGATATGCCCGATATCCAGTTGCCATTTTTAGGGTCAACCTGGCCTTCATAATCGTTCTGGCGCCCTGCAAAATTCCACATAAAGAAGCGCCACCACATCCAGTTCATCTGGTAGCCAAAGAAGAACTGGAAATTATGGAATGTTGTTGGTGGTTCCTCGCCAATACCCAGGAAATTTTTGTAGAAATTGACGTGGTTTTGATCATTATTGTCCCAAATGCGGGGGAAGAAATGGCTTTGGTCCTCTCCATTGTTATCACGCCCGTATATCGGGGTGATCTTTTTGCCTACCACCTCGTAATAGTCTTTGCCGCTCGCGGTTTTGGTAGGCGCGTACATTCTGCCTGATGTATCCAGGTCTGTCCAGTTGCTATTATAATACGGGCCGAAAAGTAGTGGCTGCTGGCCAAATTGCTCACGGTTCACATAGTCGAGGAAGGACATGGGGTTGTCAGGGTTGGTCATGTCTATCGGTACATCGGCGCGTGAACGGACAATGGCAGTGAAATAGCTGGAATAACCAATGATGATGAACATTACGCATAATACGCTTGTGTGCAGCAGGTGCATACCGCGTTTTTTTGCGAGCAACAGCAGACCTATCAGCAAGGCCGCAAGGACCACGAAGAATACCATAGCCCCGGTATCGAAACTGGCGCCAAAGCTGTTGGTGAATGTACGGTCGAAATAGGACGCAATACGCGGGATATATTGGATAACGCCAAACTGAACAAATGCCAGTACTACACAGCCCATAATAAATGCCAGTATGGTGCCTTTTGTGGTAAATTCGTAGCGCCTGAAGTAATAGACCATGGCGACTGCCGGTATGGTAAGCAGGTTCAATAAGTGAACGCAGACGGAAAGGCCTATTAAGTAGGCGATCAGGAGCAGCCACCTGTCGGCATGCTTATTATCTGCTACCCGTTCCCATTTGAGAATGGCCCAGAACGTGATCGCTGTAAAGAATGATGATGTAGCGTAAACTTCAGCCTCAACTGCTGAGAACCAGAATGTATCAGAAAAAGTGCAAGCGAGGGCACCAACAACACCTGCACCCATAATGAGGGCAGTCTGGTTGTTATCGGGCTCTGCATTAGCGAGAATTAGTATTTTCCTGGCAAAATAGGTGATCATCCAGAACAGGAACAGGATGGAAAGGGCACTCATAACGGCTGACATGGCATTGATCATTGTTGCGGCCCCCACCTGGTTCAGGTCGCTCACTGACGGGCCGCCGGTAGCGGCTGCGCCACCTGCAAACAGGCCAAAAATGCGCTGCATGAGCATAAAAAACGGGGCGCCTGGTGAGTGACCTACTTCCAGCTTGTAGGCGCATGAAAGAAACTCGCCACAGTCCCAAAAGCTGACGGTGGGTTCCATGGTCATTAAATAGACTAATAGGGCAATTCCGCCGGTTACCCAGCCAACTATGTTATTGATCCTGCGATAGTTCATGTTTGATTTTTAGAGAGGCGACAAAAATAGCAAAAGTTGCGACTTTGCACTGCTTTTTTGGCATTACAGACGTTAATAATGGTTAATTGAATATGAGTTCTGAAAGGGTATGTTTTTAAATGCAAAGACCCACCATAAAAAAGTCGTAAGTCATAAGTAGTTTATAAGTTTTAATAGCGCCATCCTTCGGGGTGGCTTTTTGTTATTGCCGCCTTTCGATAAAAATTGTTGGTGACCAGGGTATAATTTCAGGAATTGCCCGTTTTCGAACATTTAGTTTTTTATATGTGGCCTGAATGCTCTGTGGGCTTATTTTATGTGTTTTATCATAATGTATAAAGGGGTATAAAAGGGTATATTTATACCCCCAAAAGGTATAATTATACCCGAAAAAGGTATATGCCTCGTCCTGAAATTGCTTTACACTTTGTGAGATAATCCTGTTTTTACTTTACAGGTGTTTTTGTTAGTCCTGAAAGGTGCTTACACCTT
>JAJNBJ010000035.1 GCA_021155965.1 Flavipsychrobacter sp. | reverse complement strand
AAATATCATATTTAGATCTTCTGCCTTTTTGACCCTTAAAACCTTTCTGTCTTTCCATTGTTTACACTTTTATGTGTAAGGTTTTTTCAGGACTAGACAGCTGTTTTTAGGTCGCAGTCATTGTTCATAAGTCGTAAGTTTTTTTTAGTCAGTGAACTAAAAAAAAATTGCGAGTCTATGTTTTGGATATATTTTCTCCTGTTGGTCATTGTTCAACTTTTTATGCCCCAGTAAAGATCCCTGGTTCGACTAATGCTCACTACTCCTCTGGATGACAAAAGAGGCTATAATACCAATTATAAGACATTGAAACCACACTCATCGGACATTTCGGCTAAAGCCATAATCTATTAATCATTAGTCCCCGACCTAAAGGACGGGGCTACTGATATATTTGGTGTGATCTCAAAGTTTAATTGTTATAACCCCTCCTTCGCAGTAATAGCCCCGGGGAGCAAGTGTGTAAAGTTCTGTACGCTTTTTTTGCGAAAAAAATTAAAAATCCTTGACGGTACTGAAATAGTACCGCCACGGTACTATTTCAGTACCGTCAAGGAAAATAGTTTTGGCTCAATAACTCAATTTGTTTTTCATCAGACCAGCAGATTATTCAGGCTTTTCATTTGTTCTGATGCCAATATTTGCGCCAGTTGGATATCTGGTATGTTCTTTAACTCTGCGGCAATACTTAAGGCATCGGTTTCCGGGCTCGCTGTTTGTATCAGCCATAAATAGTCGAGTTGCTTTGTTTCCGGTAAAAGTGGTTCTTTGCCATCCTTTAGCTTATATAGCAAGTATTTATGTGTGCTGTTGGGAAGGTTGTATTGATAGATGGGAAAATGATATTTGTTGTCTTTTCTCTGGAGGGGTATGTCCTGGTCAGGTTCGCGGGTGAATTCGATCTCAAAATGCCGGTTCAGCAGCCAACAGAGCTGGTAACCGGGCAGGGCGGTAACAATGCCTATCATGGCTGCTTCATCAAAGAAGTCATCGTGCATTGCCGACATATCGAGCACCAACTTTGCCATAGGTTCAAAGTTAAGGAACGA
The DNA here is from genome assembly GCA_021155965.1 of Flavipsychrobacter sp. Taxonomy (GTDB): domain Bacteria; phylum Bacteroidota; class Bacteroidia; order Chitinophagales; family Chitinophagaceae; genus Nemorincola. The sequence continues at coordinate 27,294 of JAJNBJ010000035.1, read as the reverse complement.
TGGCAAGATAAAGTCAACCAATTTAACTGTTCTTTGTCATTTCTGCTACGTTGCAAAAGTCTTTAAATAGGTTCACTATTCGCAGATTTTGCGCCTTGCATAAAAGAAAAATAACTATTTAACTTAGCAGTTTATCTTGCCAACGTTCCTTAATAATAAATACCATGAAAGTGGGATTTGTTAATAGCAGCCAACTTGTTACTTTTGATATGCATTTATCTATCTCATCTCAAATCAACCAACTATGTCAGCAGGATTAATTGTTTTTGTTGTTGTCTTACTTCTCCTTTTCCTGAGTTTTGTAACTGTGCAGCAGGGCACAGTGGCAGTAATTACCATATTCGGAAAATATAAGCGTATCATGCGGCCGGGATTGAATATGCGTATTCCTTTTATAGAGCAGATATTCAAGCGTATATCTTACCAGAACAGGTCTATGGAACTGAAGTTCCAGGCAATAACGCTAGACCAGGCAAACGTATATTTTACCGCTATGGTGCTGTACTCTGTGTTGAACCAGGAGTCGAAGACCATTGAGAATGTTGCGTTTAAATTCATGGATGACAGGAACTTCATGCAGGCGCTTATCCGTTCGGTAGAAGGGGCAGTGCGGGCATTTGTGGCTACGAAGAAGCAATCGGAAATACTGCAATTGCGCACAGAGATCATCCTGCATGTGAAAGAACAATTAGATATACAACTGGAAGGGTGGGGCTATCACCTCCAGGACCTGCAGATAAATGATATCACTTTTGATGAAGTGATCGTAAAGTCGATGGCGCAAGTGGTAGCTTCCAATAACCTGAAAGCAGCAGCAGAGAATGAAGGGCAGGCATTGCTGATCACAAAAACCAAAGCTGCCGAGGCAGAAGGCAATGCCATAAAAATATCAGCAGAGGCTGAGCGGCAGGCAGCCCAGATGAGGGGGCAGGGTGTTGCCCTGTTCCGCGAGGAAGTGGCGCGTGGTATGGCCACAGCGGCAAAAGAAATGGAAACTGCGAACCTGGATGCATCTTATATTCTTTTCTCTATGTGGACAGACGCCATCAAGCATTTTGCTGAATATGGCAAGGGTAATACTATTTTCCTTGACGGATCGAGCAATAATTACCAACGCACCATGCAGCAGCTTATGTCGACCCTGCAGGGATTTGGCGGCGATGAGTTGGGGAATAAGAAATAACCACAGAAAATAAAGCGCTATTTATTAACAACTGCTTACTTTTGGGGTTGGTTTTTAATTTATTTGCGCTTTACATTTGCGCTCTTTAAACAATTTTTTCATGATCGATGTTTTGCTGGGGCTGCAATGGGGCGATGAAGGCAAGGGGAAGATAGTGGATTACCTTGCCAGGCAATATGATATTATCGCCAGGTTCCAGGGAGGCCCGAATGCCGGGCATACGCTGTATGTAGATGGTGTTAAAGTGGTACTGCGCACTATACCTTCGGGAGTATTCCATGACCATTGCCTGAACCTTATTGGCAACGGGGTGGTTATAGACCCGGTATCGCTGCAGCAGGAAATTGCACAGTTGCTGCCGTTGCGCCCTGATGTGCTGAGCAGGTTGTTCATTGCCCACCGTGCGCACCTCATACTGCCTACCCACCGCGCTCTTGATGCGGCTTCTGAAGCGGCAAAAGGAGCGGAGAAAATAGGCTCAACGCTTAAAGGCATAGGCCCTGCTTACATGGATAAGACCGGCAGGAACGGCCTGCGCATTGGCGATATACTGAGCAAAGATTTCAGGAAGAAATATGACAAGCTGGTACAGAAGCATATACAGATACTGCGCCAGTATGGGCAGGAAATAGACTGGCAGCAATGGGAGCAACCGTTCTTTGAAGCCTGTGAGTACCTGCGTTCTTTACAAATAGTTAATTCGGAATACTGGCTAGATAAGCACGTGAAGGCCGGCAAGCGTGTGCTTGCTGAAGGGGCGCAGGGCAGTATGCTGGACATTGATTATGGCACGTATCCTTTTGTTACTTCTTCCAATACCATTGCGGCAGGTGTATGCAATGGACTGGGAGTACCCCCTTCGCGTATAGGTGAAGTGTATGGTATTACCAAGGCGTATTGTACACGTGTGGGCAGCGGACCGTTTCCAACAGAGCTTGATGATGAGGTAGGGGAACAGTTGAGAAAAACAGGCAATGAGTTTGGTGCTGTAACAGGCCGATCACGCCGTTGCGGCTGGATAGACCTTGTGGCACTGAGGTATACTGTAATGCTCAGCGGGGTGACCAAGCTAATAATGACCAAGGCTGATGTGCTGGATAATTTCAACCCGATAAAAGCTGCCACGGCTTACCTGGCAGATGGACATGAAACCAATGAATTGCCGTACGACCTGTGCGACGCAAATATCGTGCCTGTATATAAGACGTTCCCGGGCTGGGATAAGCCTATAAGCTCATGTGCTACTTATGATGAAACACCACAGGTTTTCAGGGATTACTGCTCATTTGTAGAAACATATCTTGAGACTAAAATAGCCTATATTTCCAACGGCACGGGCAGGGACCAACTACTGATTATTTCGTAAAAAAAAAATTATTTTTTTTGTAAAAAAAATTTGGCAATTTCACCAAACTATTAAAATTTTACGGCACCAAGCAACTGTGTTATGAAATCGAATACCGACAAAAAAGCTGCTGCAAAAAAAACTGCTAAACCAGAACCAAAGCAGGCACCCCAAAAAGCTTCGTCAAAAGCTAAGAAAATTGAGGAGGATGAGGATGATGACCTTGAGGATGAAGCGCCGGCTGCTAAAAAGCCTGTGAAGAAATCTGCCGTAAGCTCTAAGAAAAAGGCGGATGACGATGATGATGATGATGACGATCTTGATGATGCCCCGAAGAAGAAAACCGCCCCTAAAAAAGCAGCAGGCAAGAAAAGTAAAGCGGGCGATGAAGATGACGACGACGAGGATGGAGAAGAAGAGGAAGATGATTATGGCAAAGAGGAAGAAGATGATTATGATATAGATAAGGAGTTTGAGGAATTTGACCTGCCTAAATCAAAAAGTAAATCTGCCAAGAAGAAATCGTCAAAAGATGATGATTTTGATGAGGATGAATTCAAAGACCTGGGCTTCTTTACAGAAGGGTCGGGCGGAGGATTTGATGATGATGACGATGATTTCTAGGTAATAACCTAAATAATAAAACTTTGCAGCCATTGCAACGAATTAAAGCCAGTTATTCGATTGACGCGGAGCAAAGGAAGGATATAAAACAAAGGATACTGCATTGGGCAAACCAATATAGCATCCTTCTTTTTTTGGATAATAACAATTATCCAACAGCCTATGATGGGTATGAATGCCTGTTAGCTGCAGGGGCAGTGCCATCAGAAAAATATGCTGAAACGCTTGGTGAGCTGCAGCCGTTACATGATAGTACCAAAGACTGGCTTTTCGGGCATATCTGCTATGACTATAAAAATGCACTCGAGCCTAAACTGAATTCATCGCATGCGGCAAAGATCGGTTTCCCGGATATGTGCTTCTTCAGGCCGGAGGTGGTGATCTACCTCAACAGGGAACAAACCACGCTCAGTATAGAGGCATTTGAACAGCCGGACGGTATATATGATGCTATCAAAGCTGCCGACATTCAACAAGCGGCGCCAATACCCAAACTGAATTTTACCAGTGTAACCGGTAAAGAAACATATCTAAATACCATTGCCAGGTTAAGGCAACATATTGCTGATGGCGACTGTTATGAGATAAACTTTTGCAATGAAAATTTTTGCATAAATGCGGATATTGACCCGCTAAGCATATTCAATAAATTAAACGCACTGTCTCCCGCTCCTTTTGCTGCCTATTATCGCTCAGGCGATATTTACATGATGTGTGCCAGCCCTGAGCGCTACATAAAGAAAATTGGTACAAAGGTATTGTCCCAGCCTATTAAGGGAACTGCAGCCCGAGACCGGGACCTGCAAAAAGATGAGCAAAGTAAAGAGGCACTGAAAACCAGCATCAAGGAACGGGCTGAGAACGTAATGATAGTTGACCTGGTGCGTAATGATCTTGCCCGTTGCAGTGAGACCGGCAGCATAAATGTTGATGAGCTGTTTGGTATTTATTCCTTCCCGCAGGTACACCAGATGATATCAACCGTAAGTGGTACATTGAAGGCGCCTTTTGCGGATGCTATCCGATGTTCATTCCCGATGGGTAGTATGACGGGTGCGCCTAAATTCAAAGTAATGGAGCTTATAGATAAATACGAGCATTCAAGGAGGGAATTGTTTTCGGGTACTGTAGGATATATTACTCCTGATGGCGACTTTGATCTTAATGTTATTATCAGGTCGTTATTCTATAATGCTGCCAGCCGGTACCTGTCATACCAAACCGGGGGAGCCATAACCTATGACAGCAATGCAGAGCAAGAGTGGGAAGAAATGCGGCTTAAAGCGTGGGCGCTGGAACAGATATTTGCCTGATCCTACCTGTGCTTATAGATCTCGTAATTATAAACCTTGTGCAACAGCTGATAGTTATTGTTCAACCACGTGGGGTATCCTTCATTATCCTGTGTTACATAATAGGCTTCATTGCCATCCGGGCATTTTTTTACTATACAGCCATTTCTCCTGCAAATGCAATAGGAGTAAAATTCGGCATCAGAGAACCCCACTGTACTGACAGCCGGAATGATGTTAAGCCTGTCTTGGTGGAAACGGTACATTTCATTTACATTATACTCATAGAGGGTTTCTTTCAGCAGCTTTTCATTTGTGGTGGCAAAATGAACCCCGAAAATTACCAGGACTACCGGGACGACAACAGATTGTATTGCCCTGAAAGTGAGCAGGCCAGAGAGCCAGTAAATCAATAAAAACAACATAGCCAGCGATACGCTGTAATGGCCTGCCAGGTTACGCTCAAAAGGCATCCTTTTCATAACTGCGGCTATAATTATGTATGACAGCAACATACACAAATAGAACAGGCCGGCTGATGCCAGTGCCTTATTTTTCCTGGCTAACAATAACAGGAGAGGTGAAAACAGCAAGAATAGGGTTATATCGAAAGTCCCTATTCTAAGGTCCGAATAGATATGTGACAGGTATGCCTTAAACACAGGTGATGACAGGTCTTCCCAAAACACAGCCATTGTCTGATACCTTGGCGTTACATAGTCATTATGGGTTATTGACTCAACGCCCGAAAACAACAGGACAGGAAGATAGCAGAGAAAGGTGAAGAGTATTGCCATCAGTTGATATTTCCAGAATTGTGCGGTGGCTTTTTTGTAAAACAATGAATAAAGCAGCATGAATAATAGCTGCGCTGTATGAAAATACAGGAATGAGGGGAGGCAGAAGTAACCAATGATAACGCAAAGCGTATTTATGTGCAACCACCCCTTTTTATCAGACTGGAGAAAGCCGAACAATGAAGCGATCATTCCCCATTCTGCCAAAAGATATACCTCATATCCCCTTGCCTGGAAGCTAAAGCCCCACACAAAGAACTGGAGCGACAACGTGATACACGCCAGTAAGGACATCCACCAAAACTTAAATAGGGATTTGAAAATAAAATACAGCGACACGATCACGGAACAATAAGCAATGAGCGAAATGATACGGCCTGTTAGTACCTTATCAGTTGCATAGCGAAACAAAATGTTATTCAGGAGGTTGAAAAAAATGTGGTTATTAGGCAACATGTAATAAGACACTCCCTGGAGCGGGTGAATATCCGCTACATGCTGCGCAGAGAATGCTTCATCAAAGGCCGGCAGTGCTGATCTGTTGCCCCATTGCCAAAGGCAGGCGCAGATTATTATACAAACACCAGTACAAATAAGGTCAGCATAAGATAAGGTAAACACCAGGTTAGTTCCCGGTAGTTTATTCTTTTTGATCTGTTTAAGTGTATAAATAGACCCTGCAACGGCTATTAGTATACCTAAGCTGCAATACACATTACCATCGGACTTGATGCCGGGAGTAAAAAAATCTGTACTCCAGGTGGGGGCATGATAAAAGCAATTATTCAGGTTTATGTACCATGCTGCCAGCTTGTCATGATCAGAAAGCAGGTAAAAGCAACAGAAAATAACGACCGCTGTGAAAACGGCAAGTCCCGCTACGTGTAGCAGCAGGGAACTATAGCGAACGATTTTTGAAGGTGCCTTAATAGAAAACATTGCGTTTTAAAGATAGGCATTTGCCAGATTTTGTAATGGTAAGTAAGAAGTAAACGCTACTTTTGTACCATAGTTCGATTGTGTAACGGTAGCACAACAGACTCTGACTCTGTTTGTCTAGGTTCGAATCCTAGTCGGACTACTAAAAGCTGCCTTTTGGCAGCTTTTTCGCATTTTTACAATGCATTAAGTTCTTTAACCTGGTACGTTGAGTATGAATTACAATGAATATTTAGAGTCGAAATCAGATGTTATGCTCCGTAAGCCTGTGATAAAAGGCACCCAGATAACCGTGGAGTTGATTTTGAAAATGCTGTCAGAAGGAGCATCGACAGAAGACATACTGATTGCTTACCCACATTTGCAGGCAGTTCATGTAAGTGCTGTATTAGCTTACGCTACCGATGTAATTGCTAATGAATCTTTGATACCGACTGCATGATCCTCGCCGACGAGAATATTCACAGGTTTATCATAACGACATTGAGGGATGCTGGTTTTTGAAGTTGTTTCTGTGAAAGAAGTCGCCATAGGTATTGAAGATGAAAAGGTCATTCAGATGGCTTTAAAGAATAACTGGCTGTTGCTTACGCAGGATAAAGATTTTGGCGAGTGGGTATTTGCTCACCTATTGAAGACCTGACAGTTTTGTTCCTTCGCTACTCCTTTGGGGAGTTTCAAGACATTGCACAAACCCTTGTCAATTTGCTGAAAAATCCGCTAATGGACCGTCCATTTTTTGCAACGATTACAACCAAGAAGATACGGGTCAGAAAACTGTAACAACAATTAGAAATTCCTATATCTACCAATTTCTTCAAATCCGGTATAAAAAATTTGTTCGAGATAGTACAATTGGGACTTTCGGGCGCTTTCAGGTGCTGTTATTCTTCACTCTCCTCATTCATTTTCACCGTCATAAACCGGTATGAGAAGCCCATGGTAAAAAGATATTGGGAGGCAATGGCAGTGCCATTTACGTATTGGTATAATGGTACCTCGCTTAATAGATAAACAGCCAAATTTTTATAACTGTAATTCAGTTGAGGTACAAAGAGCAGCTTTTGCCCGCCTGTTGATACTACATCGAAATTATACTTAGCAATAAAGTCAATGTTCTTGTCATACTTCATTACATCCACCCATTCGCCTTTAAGCTGCAGGGTTATTCCAAATTTGTTGTGGAAGGTCTTCCCCGCAAATAACCCTATGCTTGCGTAATCCCCAAATCTTTGCCCTATAGGGTTCCATCCTTTTTTAACGTAAAGAATGCTTGTAAACAAGCTGACCTTCTTCTCAGGATATCCCCTGTAGCCAAAGCCATAAAAGATAAAATCCTGGGAACCGGTAGTTGGCATTACGACAGGAGGCATAGATGCATATATTACCTTGCCTGATACCGGGTCTACGTATACAACCGAAGAATCTAGGTATTTGCCAACCGGCATTTTAAAACCCACACCCAAAGTTATTTCGTCGCGAGTGCGTTCGGTATTGTGTGTATATACGGTATAGCGAGGAAATAAGATTACATCGCCAATACCGGAACTGGTAATTTTTTCACCGCTAAGGCTTACCTGTGTGCGATCAAAGTAATAACCCGATTCAAGGGACAATGTAAAACGTTCTGTTACCCCATATGCCAGCCGCGTGTACAAATATTCGCTGCTGTAATTATCCAGGAAATTTTTGGTTCGCTTTGTGCCCTTCTGGAACCTGTTGGTATTTATGTACTGGAAACTGGCACTGATCTCTGCCTGCCGGTCGGCTAATACGCCCTGAGATGTCCCTCCTGCTATAGGGCTGCCACTGCCCCCGGAACAGCAACCCTGTGCATAGGCATGCATGCTAAATACAAACGTTCCGATAAAAGGAATGACATAAACGGCCATGTGTTGCAACAGTAAATAAAAAGGCCGCTTAGATGAGTGCATGTTCAATATTACTTATCAACCACAAATTTCAGGGTAGAGGAAGAACCTTCAGTGTTTACTTTTACAAAGTAAATACCGCTGCTGAGTTTGTTATTGAAGTTGATGAGTTCGCTATGATTGCCCCCTGGCTGGTTGTTTTTTGAAACACTAAGCACTTTGGCGCCAATAATGTTATATACATCGATCATCACATCCGTAGTGCCTGCTAAAGAATAGCTTACTGATATATTGTCCTTAGCCGGGTTAGGGAAAACAGACAAATTCATGCCTTCAATTTTAGGCTGCTGCACACCGGTTGTTGCCAGTGCAGTATTAATTGCATTTTGCAGGTTGGTAGTATTTACTGCATCATCCTGCTGAAAAACAACCTGGTGGCTTGCACCGGCTATTACAACAACTTTAGGCATTGCAGTTGCTGAACCCGGATAATCGGTTTGCTTAAAAGCCGTATTTGTAAATATAGCATTAGGTGGGGTAGAAATATATGTGCTTACCCATGGGTTAAGTGTACTGCAATTAGTATCGCCATTGTCATCTGCTACATAAAAAAGAACTCTTCCGGGATGAGATGTGGCATAGCTCTTAGCCACTGTATGGGCAGAGTTAGATGGCGCTATGCATGTGGCGCATGGCATAACGAATGACACCACAATGATCTTGCCTGCATCAAGCTCAGAATAAAGGTTGTGTGGATTACCGGCACAATCGTTACCCACGAAATTTACAGCGGTCTGCGCATATGCAAATATGCCATTCAAGAGGAGGAACAGGAGGAGTAAATTTATCTTTTTCATACACTAGCCTTTAGGTTTAACTATACAATTATACTACCGAAGCAGCAGAAACCATATGATCCTAGTCACTTTTTAAGATTTTTTTACAATTCTTATGTTTTCAAAGTTAAGTATTTTATAAAAACGGTTAGTTGATCTTATAACGGAAGCCGGCGTAAATATTCCTGCCCATCATAGGCCCCCAGATCATGGAAGCATCAAAATAACGGCCGTAAGGGTCATTTGCTCCCAGTACGGCATCGTGTTGCATATAGTTGGTCAGGTTATCGCCGCCCAGGTACACATCAAATACGTCATTCAGTACTTTTGTGATCTGTGCATTCATCTGTATATAGGATGGAGAAGCGTTCACGCCACCCGGGGTTACTCCTGAGTGGTTATGTGTGATACCTGGTGTGCGCTGGGCACTTATCCATTGTATAGTGTAGTCAAATTTCCATTTGGTTCTTGTTGCATAGTCCACATTCAGGAATGCCCGGTGCGGGGGAGTGAAGGGTTTCACTTTCAGCTCGCCCTGGTAAGTGACCATTACATTATAGTACCTGTAGGCCGCGCGCATATTCAGGTTGTGGATCAGTTCATAGTCGAATTGTGCCTGGAAGCCATGTGCATAAGACCTGCCTTTAAGGTTGTAAAAGTTATAGTATCCAAGATACTCAATATCCACTACCACCTGGTTTTCGAATGTTGTATAGTAATAGTCCAGCGCCAACACAGCCTCGCGCATGCCTATTTTGAATTTGTGAGTAAGGTTCACTCCTGTGTTCCATGCAACCTCAGGGTCCAGACCATATGCTTTACCCATGACAGGACTGCTTATATCAAACTGCCTGTTGCTGGCCATATAACCAATATTCTCTGCAAGGATATTAGCTGTACGCTGCGCCCGTCCAACAGAAGCCCGTAGTACAGTTCTTTTAAATAATGCATAGCGCACATGTAACCTCGGTGTCAGGAAACCACCGTAAATGCTGTTATAGTCTCCCCGCAACCCGGCAACCACATTGAATTTGTCTAAGTAATTATATGCGTATTCTGCAAAAGCGCCTGGTACCTGTTCGCTCCTGTTATATCTTACCCCCTCAAACTGTTCGTCATAATTATCCAGCATTTCGCTGGCGCCTATTTTTATAATGTTGTTGGTATTACTGATGTAGGTCTGGAAGATAAGGTTGGCATAAAAGCTGTTCTGCCGGCCAGTATAGCCCCGTATGCCATAAGCAGCATCCTGGTTATGGTTGATGTTAGATAGTTGCAGGCCTATGCTCGTACCTGCCCTGCGACGGAATATCTTGGCCATTTTCACCCAGTCTTCCAGCCGTGTTATTTGGTTTTTATACCCCCATGGGCTGCCCGGTGCCTGCACGTCATTTTCTTTATAATTCCATTGACCGCCTATATTTTTAGCGTACAGGAATTTTACCCCCGCCTGTGCCATCCACCCGTTAGAGTCAAGGTATATCCAACGGTTGAGTATGTTGAACTGGTTGCCCAATGGGGCATCAATGAAGCGGTCATTATTATAATCGTTTTTCAGCCATTGAGAATTGCCATGTACCAACAGGTTCGTGCCTATCTTTTCGCCGAATTTATGCCTGTAATTAATATTTGCCTCACTGCGGCCCTGAGAGCTTTGATAGGCATTGAACAGCCACCGTTCGCCTTCAAATGGTTTTCTCAGTTCTACGTTTATCTGTCCCGCAACACTTTCAAAACCATTTACCACACTGCCTGTGCCTTTGCTTAGCTGCATACTCTCTATCCATGTGCCGGGTGTAAAGGTGAGGCCGGAAATAGCAGCCAGGCCGCGTATATCAGGTATATTCTCACGTGTAATGAGTGTATATGGCCCGGCAAGTCCCAGCAGCTTTATTTGTTTGTAACCTGTAACAGCATCGGTAAAGGCTACATCAACAGATGGGGTAGTCTCAAAGCTTTCGCTAAGGTTACAACAGGCAGCTTTCATCAGCTCTCTTTGGCCAATGCTCTCCATTTTTATGGGGTCTATCAGGCTTATTTGTGTGGACTTATTCCGTTCCCTGATCGTTACTTCTTTCAGGGAATGGTGTTGTCTCAGCTCTATATTATATTCGGTTGTGCCCGGCGACAGTGTTATTGTATCAGTCTTGTAGCTGGTATAAGATACTTTTATTGCCTTAATAGTGTCGGGAATTGCCAATGAAAATTTTCCTTCTTTATCTGTTACTGTGCCAAAGGGTGCGCCTATTGCACCAATTACAGCACCTTCAAGATATTCCGTTCTGCCTTTCGAGGTGTTGCTGAAAACCGATCCGGTAATGGTAAACGACTGCGCAAAAACAGTAGTGCAGGTGCACACTATGATCAATGAATGTAAAATGAACCGGTAAATGTTCCGCATCAATGCGCTTTTATGCCTGACCTGTATTTGCAACAGGGTGATATTTTGCCGTAATCGCCTTCCTCTGCTTTAAATAATTCGTTGTCATGCCCCGACTTTGCCACATTCTTAAGAAAAACTTCGGGCGATGTTTTTGTGGAATCATACTTCACGGTTAGCTCACCCGTAGATTTTTTCCATTCTGCAAATCTTACTCCTTTCACGTAAGCCGCATTCTCAATGCGTTCTTTGCATTTCCCGCATACACCATCTACATGAAATGTCCGTACCACTATTGTATTACCCGCAAACGCACTATTCCCCAAAAAAAAGGCTGCTATAAATAACAATGATGAAACGGCAAGTCGCATAAAACGGGTTATTTTGTCAAAGTTCACGATTAATTCCCAATACCGGCATGGTGCTAATCATAAAAACGCTTAAAAGTTGTGTTAATAACAAATATTATAATATAAAAGAGCGGCAGGTTTTCCTGCCGCTCTTTATAAAAAATGACCGATCAATATTATTCTCTCACATCCATTTCCTGTATCAGGTTTTTGGCGTGTCCCATTTTGTCCACCAGGAACAGCACAAAACGGATATCGCACACTATTGTCCTCTTATACTTCTTATCGAAAGCAATATCGCCGCTCATGGCCTCCCAGTTACCGTCAAATGCAGTACCTATCAGTTCGCCGTAAGCATTGATCACCGGGCTGCCTGAATTGCCGCCTGTAATATCGTTATTAGTAATGAAGCAGGTGTGCAGCGTACCATCATCATCGGCATAACGGCCATAGTCTTTTGCTTTATACAGGCTTACCAGTTCTTGTGGCACATCAAACTCTTCGTCTCCTGGTTTGTATTTGGTCATTAAACCATCCAGGGTTGTAAAGTAATTGAAATGAACACCATCCTGTGGCTCATAGCTGGCCACTTTTCCGTAAGTAACCCGCATAGTAGAGTTCGCATCGGGGTACATCAATTTGTACTTGTTCATCATCATCAACTGGCGTACATATTCCCTTGCAAGGTCAGCCTTTTTAACAGAAAAAGCTTCTACTTTAGGCAGGTAGTTTTTAGTGTAATTGCTTACATAGCTGATGGCGTAGTTGAAACCTGCGTCGCTGTTCAGTTTTGCCAATGAAGGCGACTTAATGAACGCATTGAATTTGTTGCTATCGGCCAGGAAGGTATGAGAGAATACATAGTTGGCATAAGCTGTGTATGATCTGCCATGCTGTTTGAAGATCACTTTTTCATAGATGTCCGGCAGTTGCTCTTTTGGTACATTTTTGTAGTAGAGCTCGGTCATTTGTGCGAGCATATCTTTCTCCGTTCCGGGGTCAAATTCTTTCAGGTTCGCACGATAAGCACCCTGGGCCATAGTAGTATACTTTTTCAGTGTATCCTCTGGCAGTTTTCCTTTATGGCGGCCATAGGCATCATAAAGTGGTTTTAAAGCTGATCCCATGCGCGCAATAGCAGAAGCCCTGAAGCACTCTGCATAATAAACGTTGTGTTTTGCGTAAGGCTTGTAATCGGCATATATCTTACTGAAATTGCCTAATAAGCCTGCATCAAGGTTATTTTCCCTTTCCCACCTTGAGAAATCGTCTTCAGCTTTTCTTTTGGTTTCTATTACGTTCAGCCTTTTCAATTGCTCGGTCTGGCCTATGAAGTATTTCCAGTAGTTTGCAATGCGGGAATAAGAAGAAGTCAATTGCAGGTATACTTTCTTATTCGCATCCATATGCTTCTTTATGATAGCAAGGCGCAGGTCGCGGCATGCAACAATAGCCGGGTTGGTAACATTTACTGCAAGGTCTACACCGTAAGAAACCTCATACCTGTTGGTACGGCCCGGGTAACCCATTACCATAGCATAGTCACCTTCTTTTACGCCGCGGATAGATACCGGCAAGTATTTCTTTGGGCGGAAAGGTACATTGGCGCTGTTATAAGCCCTTGGCTGGTTGTTCTCATCGGCGTATACGCGGAACATGGAGAAGTCAGAAGTATGGCGTGGCCACATCCAGTTGTCGGTATCGCCACCATACTTACCCAATGATTTTGGAGGGGTACCTACGAGGCGAACATCAGTGTACCTTTTATAGATAAGCAAGAAGAACTGGTTGCCGTTGAAGTAATCTTTTACATTGGCAACATACTTGCCTTTTTCGCCAGATTCTTCTTCTATTTCTTTCTTTATTGCGTCAAACTTTTTGGTGAATTCTTCACCTGTTGCATTGCCTATTGCTTTCTTTACCCTGTCGGTAACATCTTCTATGCGTTGCAGGAAAAGGGCAGTAACACCCTGTGCAGGCAGTTCTTCCGACATATTGTGCGCCCAAAAACCGTTGTCAAGCAGGTTGCGGTCTACCGTGCTGAGGTTGGCAATGGCATCATAGCCACAGTGGTGGTTGGTCAATAACAATCCGCTGCCCGAGATCATCTCAGCAGTACAGCCACCACCAAATTGCAGTATGGCATCCTTAAGGCTGCTGTGGTTAATGTCATAAATGTCTTGTTTCGACAACTTCAGTCCCATGCGCAGCATCTCTTCATAATTCTTCCCGATAAGCGACGGGATCCACATGCCTTCATCAGCCCTTGCGCCCAGCATGGAGATGGCTGCAACAAATGATAATATTAGTTTTTTCATTTTTTGATTTGCTTTAAAATCAGGTGGCAAATGTACTTCTACATTTTTGTTATTTATAACGCATCACCCTCATATTCACCCCTAAAAACAACATAGCCCCCGATTATGGAGGCTATATAAATATTTTGTTTTATGAATAACTACTACCAGTAGTAGTCATAATCGCGGTGGTGGCGGTGTTCCCACTCTTTTTTATCAGTCTTGTAAGATTTTTTATAGGACTTGTATTTTTTCTTTGACGCCGCACGATGACGGTCGCGGAACATCTTTTTATTGATCTTAGATTCTTTCTTATCTGCTTTCCAATCCTTTTTCCAGGCTTTGTAGCACTTATAGTCTTGCGCACCTGCCATGTTAGCAGTGCCTATAAGGATAATGGATAAAAATGCAATAAAGAGGATCTTTTTCATTATACTCGTTTTTGTTGAGTGCCAAGATAGGAAATTAATTTTTCAAAGTAAAGCACAGGTACTGAATTTGTTATAATGTATGCCATTAATGTGAAAATATTAAGCGGCAGATAATAAATTACAATAATGCAATCCCTAATTGGATCAAACCGATCAGGAAGCCCAACGCAATAGCCACGATTTCCAGGAACCAGAACTCTTTTTTCATTACTGATTGCAGTATTTCTTCAAGTTTATCAGATGAGTAATTAGCAACTTTTTCAGTCACGATCTTCTCAATATCTACTTTCTGGCTTAATGATGTTGTGTACTGGTTGATAATTTCGGGTAGCAACACCTCTATTTCTTCCAGCATGCCATCTTTCAACTTCTGTATGGTGCTTTCTCCTACAAACATGGAGATAACAGGCAATTTCTCTTTGAGCTTCACGTGCAGAAATCTATCCAAATGCTTTTCTATGGTAGGGGTTAGGTCTTTTAATTGTTGCGGATCTTTTAGCTGGGCAGCTATTTCATCAAAATGTATCAATTCTCTTGCCACCACTTTTCCCAATTGCTCGGCAACCATCCTTTGCCGTTTTGGGAAAACACCTTGTATAATAAGACCCAGAAATTTTACCGGCTTACGCGGATGAAATAGCATCTTTATAGCAACCCAGGTAGTTATCCAGCCTATAAAGGCAGATATAATGGGTTGCAGCCAAAACACAATATTATTCATGTATGATCTTTAGTAAATCCTGCGCAAAGGTATGAGAAAACTTAGAGGCGCCATTTGCGTTCAGGTGCGTAAAATTCCTGAAATTATCTTGTGTTCTGCATAAAGTATCATTGGTATAATCCAGGAAGTGTACATTCTTATTTACCAATGAACGGTACTTTGATTTAATAGCTTCGGCATTAAGGATAAGCTTATAACCTTCCTTATATACAGGCGGAATGACCAATACTACCTTTATCCCTTTTTGGGTTATTTCATCCACAGCATTTTTAAACTGAACGAAAATAGCTTCTTCATACCGGGAGTTAAAAGGTTTGTGTTTGGTTACTTCCCAGGCTGTGGTGAGTGCTTCATATCCGTTTGCTGTATCCTTATATTGTTTTGAGAGGAGGATGTCTGTATAAAAGGCTTTGTTCAGTAGTGTTAATTTATAGCCCGGTACATACTTAGCCATAAATGCCTTTCTCTGCTCCATTTCGTATAGCGAACTGTAGATGTTGCAATTATTGATGTAGGCATAGAAAAGATCAGGGCGTGTGGCGAGCTCATTCTTGCCCAGGTTATCAAAATCGCAGGCAATTACTATTGCTTTGCATTGCTTTTGATACAATTGATATTCTTGTATCAAGCCATTGTATTGGGCAAAGAACATGCCCGGGAACCCCATGTTGTACGCGCTGTGCCCCGTAACATCTTTTATTATCTGCGGATCGAACTGGTGATAGGCTACCGAACTGCCAAATATCATTACATTATTATCGATCTCGTGCCTGAGCAGTTTTGCGAATTTATTATTCACTCTTTTTTGGTAGCATATATCAATGGCATACTGTATGCCGTATACAACCAGCAGCAGCAGTAACAAGAACAGCAATATTTGCTTAATTCGCGCTCTCATTCCTGCTAAAATTGAAAATAAATGAATTCCTGGTTATCATACACACCTATCAGCAATATTGTTAGTATCAACAATGAATAAAATGCGAAACGGGCAAAAGTGGGCCTGTGCTGCACAATATTGATGGCTGGGCCATCATCGGTTTTGTATTGCACGTATTCCAGGAATAATATCAGTATTACTCCCATCCCAACGTTAAACGTACCCATTATTGTATCACTGCCACCAACGGCAGTTATAACTGATTTTATACCACTGAGCGATAAAACCTGTCCCCAGCCGCTGAAAAGATGTGTGCTTACATACAGTGCATCATGAATATTGGCGGATACAAAGTATATCCATGCAAAACTTGCCAGTAGAAATGTAATGGCTATTGAGAGTGTTTTGTTTAGTACTGAATGCTCTTTTATGCCGATTGAGTTCATGGCGGCAACCCGGGCTTTCTTTGTAACCATCCCAAATATGAGGTAGAATGCATGCAGTGCCCCCCATGCAATAAATGTCCAGTTGGCGCCATGCCATAGCCCACTCACCAGGAATACAATAGCCAGGTTCAGGTACATGCGGGGCACAGGCACGCGGTTGCCGCCCAGCGGTATATACAGGTAATCTTTGAACCAGGTAGATAATGATATATGCCACCGTGTCCAAAACTCGGAAATGGATTTTGAGAAATATGGACGATTAAAGTTCCGCATCAGTTTAAAACCCATAACACGCGCTGCACCAATGGCAATATCTGAATAGCCGGAGAAGTCGCAATAGATCTGGAAGGTAAAGAACAGGGTAGCGATGGCAAGAGATGGGCCGCTAAAATCATGCGGATGTGTAAAAACAGTTTTTACTACCAATGCCAGCCTGTCGGCGATCACTATCTTCTTAAAGAAACCCCATAGCATCTGTTTCAATCCTTCTTTACATTCTTCATAATCAAAATTATGGTGCTCATGGAACTGGTGCAGCAGGTTTTGTGGGCGCTCAATAGGGCCTGCCACCAACTGCGGGTAGAACATCACATACAATGCATAGATGCCAAAATGCCGCTCAGCTTTCTGGTGCCCCCTGTACACTTCAATGGTATAACTCATGGCCTGGAAAGTGTGAAACGAAAGACCAATTGGCAGCAATATCGCAAGTAATGGCAGCTGAAAGCTATTGCCCGATGAACTAAAGAGATAATTGATATTATCGATAAAGAAATTGTAGTACTTGAAGACCGCCAGCACACCGATATTGGCTACGAGGCTCATAATAAGAAACCACTTTCGTCGTCGCCCGGTGGCGTTCTCGATCATTATTCCCGCTATATAATCAATAACAATAGTGAAGCCGAGTATAAGGATGTAAACCGGCACGAATGCCATGTAAAATATGCAACTGGCAACCAGCAAATGAAACCAGCGAAATTTATAAGGCAGCAAAAAATAGAGCAGCGTAACTATAGGAAAGAACAGTAAAAACTGGAAAGAATTAAAAAGCATACGCAGTGCCTTGGCTAAGCCTTACAAATATAATATTAGTTGCCTTTTAATTGCTGCTTATTGCGGAAGTGTCTGAATATTGCCGATAAGCTTCTTCAGGTAGGCGCCATAGCCACTTTTCATATATAGTGCAGCCAGATCCTCCATTTTGGCATCGTTTATCCAGCCATTGCGGTAGGCTATTTCTTCTATGCAGCCTATTTTCAGCCCCTGGCGTTTCTCTATAACTTCTATGAATTCTCCGGCTTCTATCAGTGAGTCGAAGGTACCTGTATCTAACCATGCTGTGCCACGGTCAAGCACACCCACTTTCAGCCTGCCTTGTTCAAGATAGGTTTTGTTCACATCGGTTATTTCCAGTTCTCCGCGCGGTGATGGTTTAATAGCTTTAGATATTGCCACAACATCATTATCATAAAAATACAGGCCGGGTACCGCAAAGTTTGATTTTGGCACTGCCGGCTTCTCCTCTATACTGATCACCTGGTTATTCTTATCAAATTCTACTACACCGTATCTTTCGGGGTCATTCACCTGGTAGGCAAAAACAACAGCGCCATCCGGGTGTACATTATTCTTCAGCAAAGTACCCATTCCGGAGCCATAGAAGATATTGTCTCCCAGCACCAGCGCCACAGGGTCTTTGCCAATAAAATCAGCACCCAGTATAAACGCCTGCGCCAGCCCTTCCGGGCGAGGCTGCACCACATACTCAAACCGGCAACCTATGTTACTGCCATCGCCCAGCAGTTTTTTAAATGCGGGCTGGTCTTCGGGTGTAGTAATGATGAGTATCTCGTTTATGCCGGCAAGCATTAACGTAGAGAGCGGGTAATACACCATTGGCTTGTCATAAATAGGCATTAACTGCTTGCTCACTGCAATAGTAAGCGGGTATAGACGTGTTCCTGAGCCGCCGGCAAGTATTATTCCTTTCATTAGTGTGTGTATTGTTTGTCGTAATATTTTTGATAATCACCACTGGTAACATGGTTCAGCCATTCTTCGTTAGCGAGGTACCAGTCTATGGTTTTGCTTAACCCTTCTTCAAAAGTAACAGATGGGTACCAGCCCAGTTCTTTATTGATCTTGTTGGCATCTATAGCATACCTGCGGTCGTGACCGGGACGGTCTTTTATATATGTGATCAGCTTTTCTGATTCCCCTTCCGGGCGCCTAAGCTTAGTATCCATCTCCCTGCAGAGCAGTTTCACAAGGTCAATGTTCTGCCACTCGTTAAAACCGCCCACATTATATGCCTCGCCGTTCCTGCCGCCATGGAACACCATATCAATTGCACGGGCATGGTCTATTACATACAGCCAGTCGCGGGTGTACTTACCGTCGCCATATACAGGCAATGATTTGTTATTGCGGATATTATTAATGAACAGCGGTATCAGCTTTTCCGGAAAATGGTTTGGACCGTAATTGTTGGAGCAGTTAGTGATAACAAACGGCAGCCCGTATGTATTGCCATACGCCCGCACCAAATGGTCTGATGCCGCCTTTGAAGCAGAGTAGGGTGATTGCGGGTCATAAGGGGTGGTTTCTAAAAAAAAGCCTTCTGCACCTAAAGAGCCATATACCTCATCAGTAGACACATGATGAAAACGCTTACCCTCAAAATTTCCTTTCCATGAAGCCTTTGCTGCATTCAGCAGGTTGGCTGTCCCCATTACATTAGTTTGGATAAATGCATTGGGATCGGTAATAGAACGGTCCACATGGCTTTCTGCCGCCAGGTGAACAACGCCATCAAAGTTATATTGCGCAAACAGCCTGTTTATATGTTCGGCATCCGTAATGTCTGCTTTCTCAAAAACGTAATTCGGGGAGTTCTCAATGTCCTTTAGGTTTTCGAGGTTGCCGGCATAGGTGAGGGCGTCCAGGTTCACGATTTTATAGTCGGGATACTTTTGTACAAATAACCGCACCACATGCGAACCAATAAATCCAGCCCCGCCGGTTATGAGCAATGTTTTTTTCATTTTGCGAAGGTAATGATTGAAATAATGAGTGCCTAAACCAACTTGAATGTCTCCAGGAACTTGGTCGTAAAATTGCCCTTCCTGAATTCTTCGTTCTTCATCAGTTGCATATGGAATGGGATAGTTGTCTTTATGCCCTCTATCACATACTCACTAAGTGCACGTTCCATGGTGTCAATAGCTTCTTCCCTTGTCTGGGCAACTGCTATCACTTTGGCTATCATCGAATCGTAATATGGCGGAATTGTATAGCCGGCATATATATGTGAATCCACGCGCACTCCATGCCCGCCGGGTGTGTGCAGCGTAGTTATCCTGCCAGGGCAAGGCCTGAAGTCGTTGTAGGGGTCTTCAGCATTTATACGGCATTCTATGGCGTGTATCTTGGGTTCATAATTTCGCCCACTGATCGGTACGCCTGCCGCAATTTTTATCTGTTCTTTGATCAGGTCGTAGCTGATCACTTCTTCCGTAACGCCATGCTCCACCTGTATACGGGTGTTCATTTCCATGAAGTAGAAGTTGCGGTGCTTATCTACCAGGAACTCAATAGTGCCAACGCTTTCGTAATTGATGGCTGCAGCAGCTTTTATGGCAGCTTCACCCATTTTCTGGCGTAGTTCGGGCGTCATAAAAGGAGAAGGAGATTCCTCCACCAGTTTCTGGTGCCTGCGTTGTATGGAGCAGTCGCGCTCGCTCAGGTGGCATACGGTGCCAAACTGGTCGCCCGCTACCTGTATCTCTATATGGCGTGGTTCTTCCACGAATTTCTCCATATAGATACCATCGTTCTTGAACGATGCCGCAGCTTCCATTTTCGCGGTGCTATAGGCATTCTCTATTTCTTTTTCTTCCCACACTACGCGCATACCCTTGCCACCGCCACCGGCAGTAGCCTTAATAATTACCGGGTAGCCCATTTCTTTGGCCACTTTCTTAGCCTCTTCCACACTCTCTAACAGGCCCTCAGAACCCGGTATCACGGGCACTTTAGCCTTTATCATGGTCTCCTTAGCGGTTATTTTATCGCCCATGGAGCGTATCATGGCTGGGGTAGGGCCTATGAACTTGATATTATACTGCGCACATATTTCTGCAAAGTTTGCATTCTCCGCAAGGAAACCATAGCCGGGATGTATGGCGTCTGCATTAGTGATCTCGGCGGCAGCCATCAGGTGCTGAATGTTCAGGTAAGATTCGCTGCTTTGGGGTTTGCCTATACAAACAGCCTCATCTGCGAAGCGCACATGCAGGCTGTCTTTATCGGCGGTAGAGTAAACTGCAACCGTACGGATACCCATTTCACGGCAAGTACGTATGATACGTAACGCAATCTCCCCGCGGTTGGCAATTAGTATTTTTTTAAACACTTAATACAATTTATGTGTTATCTAAAATTAGAATTTAACCGTAAGCCATTGGCTAATTGCTGAATTAGCTAATTATCAAATTATTTTGGCTCAACGAGGAACAGTGGCTGATCGTATTCAACCGGGCTCGAATCATCGGCAAGCACTTTAACCAATATACCGCTTACTTCACTTTCTATCTCGTTAAATAGTTTCATTGCCTCAATGATACAAAGCACCTGTCCGGCTTTCACTTCATCGCCTACGTTCACAAATACAGGTTTGTCGGGTGATGGGCTCCTGTAGAAAGTACCTATCATTGGCGACTTTATAGTAATTCCATTGCCTGTTGCCGGTGCAGCTGCGGGAGCTGAAGCCGGTGCAGCTGGTGTTGCTACGGGGGCCGGTGCGGAAGTCGCAGGCTGTGGTGCAGCTACGTGGTGTACGGGCGCCTGAACCTGCGGAACAGCCACATATTGCGGCTGGGCAGTTTCCTGCTTTATAGTGATCTTAAAATCACCTTCTTCTACAGTGAGTTCACTGATGTTCGACTTATTGATCGTTTTTATCAGCTCCTGTATTTGTTTGTATTCCATGAAATATTTTTTAAGTGAAAAGTAAAAACTGGTAATGCCGGCCATTACAGCCTTTCAACAAATTAACCCAATAGTGAGCCTGCCGAACTAAACTTATTAACTTTTTACCCTTTCAATGTAATTGCCTGTTTTGGAATCCACCTTTATCATTTCACCCTCGTTCACGAATAAAGGCACCTGTATGCTGGCGCCTGTTTCCAGCGTGGCAGGTTTCATCGCCCTTGTAGCGGTATCGCCTTTCACGCCCGGTTCAGAGTAGGTTACCAGCAGGTTCACGCTTGCCGGCAACTCCACACCCATAGGCAGCTCAGTTTCGGTATTCACGATCACAAAACACTCCTGGCCGTCTTTGTACAGTTCCGGGTGCTCAATCAGGTTCTCGCTAACCACTATTTGCTCAAAAGTATTATTGTCCATCAGGTTAAAGCCGCTGTCGTCCTTATATAAATACTGGTAAGGGCGTTTTTCCACTCTTACCGGGAAAATGTTGTCGCCGGAGTTCCAGGTATGCTCTATAGAGCGGGTATTATCCACGCCTTTCAGCTTTGCCCATACTTTTGCTGCCGCCCGAGCTGTCTTGTTTTGTCCGAATTCTACTACAGAATAAAGGTTGCCATCCAGTTTAATGATGAGCCCGTTCCGCATGTCTGCTGTTGTTGCCATGTAATTTTTTTGAATTTTTTATCAGGACTGCAAAAGTAATCAATACAGGCAGAATAAGAAATTATTAAATAAAAGATAATTTGAGGTGAAATCGATCAAAATTTAGAAAAAATTGATTAAAATGGAGCGATAACTGACAATTTTGGGCAAATTTTTATCCATTTCTCAGTACCTCAATAAATCCCACCTTAGCTAAATTTGTACTTCAATGGGGCACTTAAGTTTTGTGAGGAGCCACTATCTCATATTATACGTGATCTCTCATTTAATAAATACATGTTAGTATTGAATTTCAATTTGTTATATTGTTTATTTTCTACGTTACTTCAAAATAAAAAAGCCACTTCTAGAGCATATGCCTGAAAAATATACTTATCCTGATGTTCAATTATCCCCCGCATTTTCACGCCTCTCAAACCACAGTATTTAGGTTAGTTTTAAAGTGTTTACATTACCTTTGCGCCCTAAAATTCAAGATAACATAATATATGCGATCAAATCTAACCATGCTTGCGGCAGCATCATTACTTGCGTTTGCAGCTTGTAACAACACTAGTAGTCAAAGCTCAGCAGGAGCCTCCCGCAAACTGCTCGACCCGGCAAATATGGATACCACCGTTCACCCGGGCGATAATTTCTTCCAGTATGCCAATGGTGCATGGCTGAAGAATAACCCGGTACCCGAAACCGAGTCACGCTGGGGTAGCTTTAACGAGCTGGATGAGAATAATTATAAAGCGCTTCGCGGCATTCTAGATTCTGTATCGGCGGTAACTAATGCTGCTGCCGGCAGTGCAGCCCAAAAAGTAGGCGATTTCTATCGTACCGGTATGGATAGCGCAACCATTGATAAAATAGGTATTGCCCCGCTTAATGAAATAATGGCGCGCATTGATAATGTAAAAGAGGTGAATGGCCTGCTTGAGGAAATTGCCATACAGCATACGCAGGGTATTGGACAGGTATTTGGTTTCTATATATCGCCCGATGATAAGAATGTAACAAAACAGATATGCCAGTTTTTCCAGGGAGGACTGGGCATGCCGGGCAGGGAGTATTACTTTGATAACGATGAGCGCACAGCTAAGATCAGGGAAGAGTACAAACGCTATATCCCTAAAATGCTGAAGCTGATGGGCGAGGATAGCATTACTGCCGAAAAAGAAGCCTCAGAGATATACAAACTGGAACTGGCGCTTGCCGGCGCTTCTATGACCCGTGTAGAAATGCGCGACCCTTATAAGTTGTACAACAAATTCAACACAGATGGCATTGGTAAACTTACTCCCGGCATCAACTGGAAAACGTTGTTCGTACACCTGAAAGTAAAGGGCGAGGACTCAATGATCGTCGGCCAGCCTAAGTTCTTTGCAGAGGTTGCTAAACAATTGAAAGCTACACCGGTTGATATCTGGAAGAAGTATATGAAGTTCCACCTGGTGAATGATATGGCACCGTTCCTAAGCAACTCGTTCGACGAAGCGCATTTTGATTTTTATGGCAAAACAATGCGTGGGCAGAAAACACAAAAGCCAAGGTGGAAGCGCGTTTTGCAGGTCGTAGATGGATCGGAAGGAGAATTGCTCGGACAGTTGTATGTTGATAAATACTTCAGGCCGGAAGCCAAGAAACGCATGCTGGAGCTGGTAAGCAACCTGCAGCAAACATATGCAGAGCGTATACAGAAACTGGACTGGATGAGTGATAGCACCAAGCAAAAAGCTCTGGCTAAGCTGAATGCGTTTATGAAGAAGATCGGCTATCCTGACAAATGGAAAGATTACAGCGCATTAACAATCGTAAACAATGATTATGTAAAGAATATACTCGCTTCCTCGCAGTGGGAATATAATTACCAACTCAGCAAGCTTGGCAAGCCAGTAGACCGGACAGAGTGGGGGATGACGCCACCAACTGTAAATGCCTACTATAATCCTGCGTTCAACGAAATAGTGTTCCCGGCAGGCATATTGCAATATCCGTTCTTTGATGAGAATGCCGATGATGCGGTAAATTATGGAGGCATTGGCGCAGTAATAGGCCACGAAATGACCCACGGTTTTGATGACCAGGGTCGTCTGTATAATGCTGAGGGTAACCTGAGCAACTGGTGGAGCCCTGCTGACTCTGCAAATTTTACCAGGAATGCGAACAGGATGGTTGAGCAATACAATAAGATCATTGTAATGGATACCTGCCATGCCAATGGTGCATTGACAGAGGGTGAGAACCTTGCTGATCTAGGAGGTCTTAACATTGCTTACGAAGCATTTAAAAAGGCCAAACAAGGCCAAAGCAATGATAAAATAGATGGCTTTACGCCAGACCAGCGCTTTTTCCTGAGCTGGGCACAGGTTTGGCGTGCCAATACACGCCCCGAAGAGTTGGCCCAAAGGCTGAAAACCGATCCCCATTCTCCTGCCGAACTTCGTTGTAACGTAACTCCCAGCAATATGGAGGCGTGGTATAAGGCATTCAATATCAAGCCAACAGACAAATCGTACCGGCCTGAGAACGAACGGGTAAGGGTTTGGTAGATATGTGTTATTTTTTATATTAAAAAGCCCTCCTTTTCAGGAGGGCTTTTTCAATTGATTTATGCAAAATATATCAATTCAGCCCAACCTTTATCAACTTTAGCATGTCTATAAATAAAAAGATATACTGTTACCAACTTTATATATTAATTTTGAGAACAGGAAACTGCAATGAGTTTTTAAATAGAATTATATGCGCAACCGCTTACTTTTTTTACTATTATTTTTGTTTTTTGCTAATGTATCCCGCAGCCAGCTTGTTGGCACAGATTGCTTTTTGCAAGGGCGCTGGCTTGAAGTAGGTGTGGACCGGATGGGGGCGTTTGGTACTTGTACTTCCCCCGGTACCTATCACCCGCACGTATGCTGCGGAGTTGTTACAGCTTTCACACCGGGCGGTAACCTGGACGTTGCCTATGACTGGGGTCATGATGGCTGGTCTGTTGGTTCTCCGGCTTTAATGGGTAACTACACTATTCCCGGTTTCCCGCAAGAGGGTTGGAGTGTGCAGGTAGGCGCTGCAGAATATCGTAACTGGGCAAGTGGGGCGCCATGTACAGGGCCTTTCATGGTACCGGGTTCAAATACCGGCTATTCAAACGCAGGTGGCAGGGCCATAGGCCAGTGGGGCGGAACAATTGCGGGTATCAATATCAGGCAGGAAACACGCGTAGATACTATGGCGTCGTGGGTGGTAGTTACCACAAGGTTTTATAATACAACAGCGGGCCCGCTGGCTGTATGGTATGAGCGTACCTGCGACCCCGATAACACTTCGTTCTGGAACGGTACTCCCGTTACAAGAAATATCATTGTGCATCAGAATGAGGATTCAAGGCATTTGGTGCAGGTTGTGGCGCATGGCAACACTGCCGCTTCAGGAACCACGCCGGCTTATAATCGCCATAACAGCTACATGTCTCTTGCCACTAAAGACTGCCGTGCTAGGTGTGGTTACCTGGTTCCGGCCCATGGTTATTTGAATCCGAATACAGGTGTTACGCCGTCCACGCTGTGGACTTATGCTGCAACAGGTACTGGTACAGGTACAATATTGAACGACAGTAATTACAATGACGTTGGTATTTGGCTTGTTTTCAATGTTGGTAACATTGCGGCCAACGACAGCGCAATTATTTCCTACGCTTACATCTATCAATATCCAAATGGCCATACGGGGATCGACAGCGCATTCCCGGAACCAAGGCTGGAATGCAATGGCTCATTGACCGGGCCTGCCGACACACTTGATGGCTGTGCCTTGCCGGGCGTCGATTCAATTGATCTGGGCATTTTGTTTGGTGATGATAAGACATGGAGCTGGAGTAAATGGACGTGGATGCCGGCAACCGGACTTACTTCCACTACGGGTACTCGTGTCAGGTTAGGGCTTAGTGCGCTTACCGGATATGTTACCTATACCATTAGTGGGACGGACAGCGCAACGGGTATGGGGTCTTGCCATAACAGGACATTTATATTCACAGTTCGCAATTGCCGCCAGGCTGTAGTAAATGATCCGTGTGTTGGTGATGCGCTTGTATTTGGCATGCTTGGAGATTCACTTGGTGCCTCTTATTTCTGGACAGGCCCGGGAGGATTTACCAGCACACTCCACCACCCTGTAAGATACCCTACAACTTGGGCTGATACCGGCATCTACCGTGTTATCAGGACAATTGGCGCTGCTTCCGATACGGATATAGTTCGCGTAGTATTGCATCCGCTACCGGTGGTGAATGTGACGAGCAATATCCCCAATCTATGTGATCCGTTTGTCGATCCGTTCAATCTTTTTGTAAATCTTGATTCGGCCGGGGAGACCTTCCTGTGGAGCGGCCCGATGGGCTTTACGTCCACAGCGCAGAACCCTGTGATCTCGCCATTCGACTCTACTATGCAAGGTACCTATACTGTGACCGGCACCACTATATGGGGGTGTAAGGCTTCTGCATCTACGACAGTATGGCCGGGCGTTAAGCCAGGATTCGACTTTAAAATACATTATGGCTGCGTATGGGATACGGTATACTTCACCAATACCACCTACAATGCAGATAAATATGTTTGGTCATTTAATGATGGTACACCTGACGTAACCACACGTCATACCTTCCATGTATTCCGCGCGCCTAATGCCCAGATAACTGTGAGGTTGCGTGCAACCAATCCGTACTGCAGCGGATTTATAGACAAGGTGATCGACCTGCGCCACAGCATACACGCAGCATATGATCCCACACCTGATACTATATGCTTTAACGGTGGTACAAACTCTATAACATTCACTAATAACTCTTATGCTGATGACAGTATGCTCACTAACCAGCCTATCAGTGGATGGAGATGGGATTTTGCTGATGGTACATCAGATCCGGCGCAATCGCCTTTGAAGACCTTCAACGCTCCTGGTATCTTCCCTGTAAAACTGGTTGTATCTGATGGGATGGGATGTGAGGATTCGGTGACGCATGATATCTATGTGGTGGACATCAAAGTGAAATCCTTCCATGATACTATGTTGTGCGTATCCCAGCCACTGGCGCTGACCAATGAAATTATATCTGTACCGGATATTGACCCGGACTGGAATTATAAATTCCAATGGTCTCAGTCGCCAACTGTTAACCTGGATAATGACACGGTGCAGATACCTAACCTGTTTGGCGTAGGCGTATTTACCAATGTGCTGACAGTGACCATTCCGGGT
>JAJNBJ010000011.1 GCA_021155965.1 Flavipsychrobacter sp. | reverse complement strand
TTACATTCGCCAGTCAGGAGACTGGCATCCACCCAACCGTAGTCGGAGACATACGGTTAACATTTTTGTTTTTATTTTGGGAACACTACGGAGAACGGGAGCTGATACTTCTAAATTTGTTATGTGAACCATGTGGTTATATTGTAATAGGGGTTTATTAAATATTGCTTATGTATATGTGGTAATGTCCGTATGCGTAGCCGCTATCCTTTATATAATATATTTTCCCGGTATAATAATTATAGGAAATTTGTATTCTTCTCACTTTATAAGTGTATTTATAATCGGGTTGATTTTCATTGTAAAATGTTATTAATGAATCAGATGAACCTTTATAAAATAAGGACCAATTATATAGTCCTTCTATAATTAAAGTATCATTGATTACCTGAATTGGAAAAGCATAATTTAATTCATTGATCACGCTGTCTAATGTAAAATCAAAGGTCCGAAAATAGGTTTTACCTACCCATGAATGCATTCCCGCCATCTTTCTTGTATGTACTGTAGTCGGGTTTTCTATTTTAGTTTTCTTACATCCAAAAGTCGTTACTACGACCACTAGAATAATTAATTTAATTCTAATCATAAAAAAACTTTTAACGAATTTAAGAAAATAAAAATAATACCCGTTTTGAATGGAATGCAGTCCAAAACCAGCGCAGCAGCGATAACCAGTTCATCCCGAAGAGGTCTGCTCGCTTAAATTTTTCAACCAGAAATGAATTACATACATCAGAACCCTGTGAGGGCAGGTTGCCGCCATCATTACCTGTAAGCCTTGCGCTGCTTATTTCGCCCAACCCTGTTACGCAAAAAAATATTGCTTGCACCGTGCAATCAGATACCAATGAGAGCGCAGCTTTGGTAATTACAGATATATTGGGCAGGGTTGCAAGCACTGCAAGTTGCAGCACCAATACCATCACCAATATTTCCCTGCCCGTCCCCCCCCCGGCATCTACTTCATCTCCGCCACCACCAAAAGCGGCAAAAGAATGGCTGCTAAAATTATTGTAGAGTAATCAGCCCAAACCCACAGCCAGTAGTGAGCCTGCCGAACTATTTTCCTTCACGGTACAGTTTCAGTACCGCCACGGTACTATTTCAGTACCCAAGGTTTTTCAATTTTTTCAGCCCAAAAACCTTGCAGAACTTTACATACTTGCCCCCCCGGAGCTATTACTGCAAAGGAGGGGTTATAGCCCCCACATTGGCAGTTTGTAATACCATTAAACTTTAAAAAACGGCATGGACTTTGCGTGCTTTACGTATCCTTTGCAGCCTTTGCGTGAAAATTTCAATGCCTGTTTTTTATGGTCATTTAGTATAACATGAAAAATGAACACAACACTTATGACTTACGACTTATGACTTACGACTTATGACTTATTGATAATCAATCACAAACTGTGCCCGTCCGAACGGCGGGCCGGGCGGGCAAAAACTGCGCAAATAGTGCGCAAAAAAAAATGCAGACAGCGCAATGTATCAATCACTTACATATAGCCTTGTTGTTACAAAAAAAATTTACCAAAATGCCTGCCCGGCTACAACCGTATTGGCCCACCTCGTTATTAATAGTCGGGAGCAAAAAACCGAACAAAAAAAGAACGGTGCACATGATATTATCATGTACACCGCCTCATTTTATCACACACACAAATCTATATGTCTTACTAAGTTTCTTACTTAATGATATACAACTTCCATGCCAAGTCTTAAAGCAATATCGCGTTCCAGCATTGCCCCACGGCTTTCCTGCCAGTCGTGCAGCATATGCACCTCGTCGCATTCCAGCATTTTCTTTATCTCACCGCGCACAGCATCATCCCATGTTTTGTTATAATCAGCCTCTGTTATCGGGTTCACAACCGTATAACCCTTATTTACCAGCTGGTTAGCTATGTAATTAAATTTTTCCTGTGCTGCCTCCATTGGTATACCGGATATTTTCCCTGCCACATACGCTGTCCTCATAATATTATTCTTTTTACCAGTGAATTAAACTATTTCCTCTAATCTCCGTTTAAAAAACCATGCCACCAAGGCATTTCTGCACCATGCGCCTAAAAGAAAAACGACAAAAAACTCCGCAAAAACTTTGGCCTTGCAGCCTTCCTGCTTACCTTGTTTTGCTTCTTCGCATTCTCTATGAATGTAAGCAGCAATTCATGTTTCAATTCTTTCCTGGTCTTCATAAATCCTATGTATTAGATCCGCTTAATTTTCAATTTTTACTTTTTAGCTTCAGTAAAAAACTATGCCGCGCGTTTTTGTGCGGGCATTTTCAGGATATTACATATCTAAGCGCGGGCTGCAAGCGGATAAACGGGCGCCACATTTTTCAGCCACTCTTCCACAGCATTCACGGCCCTGTTATATTTTTCCACAAACCGGGTATCTCCCGTATACAAAAGGTTATTGGTGCGCGCAATGCCGCTTACTATAGAAGAGTGGTCCTGCCCGCCAAAAATGGCGGCTATCTGGTGCAGCGTAACATCCGGAAAATACATGCGCAAAAAATAGGCGCCGATAAAGCGGAGCTCCACAATATCGCGCGCCCTGTTTTTCATGGTGTAGGTTTCGGGGCTCATACCAAGCGCAATGGCAATTTTGTACAACATACGCTCCGGTGTTTTTGGTGAAATATGTGTTGGGCATAACATTATTGATACGCCCATTCCTGTTTTGTTTTTGATCGTCTGTTGTGCCGAGCGTGCTATGTGGCGCGCTGTTTTAAAACTTGTTCCTCCATGTTTCATATCCTGTCTTTTTACGGTTAATGATGCTTTTCCAATTATTTCAACACAAATATATTCCAATTTTATTGACAAATCCAAATATTTTGGAAAATTTATTTTACATTTGTATTTATGAACTTACCGGGCAATCTTAAATTCCTAAGGAAAAGATCGGGCAAAACGCAGGATGCGCTTAGCTCTGCGCTGAAAATAGGGCGCACCACAATAGCCAATTATGAGGCGGGCATAAGTGAGCCGAGCGTAGAGAACCTGATAGCCCTCGCCGGCTTCTACGGGGTGTCGCTCGATGACCTTTTGTCAAAAAACATGGAAGAAGTGGTCCTTTCCAACGAAAAAGACATTATGCTGCGCAGTGCCTTTGCTAAGCAACCGGGCTACAACAGCATGCCGATGGTAGTAACTGTGGACAACAGCGGCAACGATAATATTATATACGTGCCTGTAAAAGCCCGTGCAGGATACCTGATAGGTTATGGGGATTCGGAGTTTATTGAAAGCTTGCCATCATTCCGCCTGCCGGGTTTGAGCAATGCCACCTACCGCATGTTTGAAGTGGAAGGCCCCTCTATGGCGCCTAATGTGCTGCATGGCGACCGGGTAATAGGCGAATGGGTTGAACACCTGGAAGATATCCGCGACAACCGTGTATATGTGGTTGTACATTCTGAAGGCGTAGCCATAAAACGCATAGTGAACCGCCTGAAAGAACGTGGCAAACTATACCTGAAGTCGGATACAGTTGTGCATCGCCACGAATTCCCCACAGTTGAAATTGACCCTGCTGATGTGAAAGAAGTATGGTATGGCCGCATGAAAATCAGCAGCGACTTCAGCGAACCCGCAGAAGTTTACCACCGCCTCGCCAACCTGGAAATGGATATGCTGGAAATGAAACAACAGAGAAAGGATGGAGAGAAATAGTTATTTCTTTTGAGGTTGTACTATTAAATCCCCATACTCCGGGTGCTTCTTTACATACAACTCCACAAAAGGGCAATAAACGATCACTTTCAAATTATGCGCCCTTGCATGCTCCAGCACATGTTTCGCTAACAAAGCGCCAATACCTTTACCGCGTTCTGATGCCGGTACCAATGTATGCATCAGCACCATATTCCCTTTCAGCCAGCGGTATTCCAGCCTGGCTATTTCTCCGCTCGGGAGTTCTATCTCAAAACGGTACTGTCTTTTATTGTTTACTACTTCCATTGCCTATTGGGTACAAAAGTACAGTATGGCTCTCACCATACCGTACACTATATAAAACACACCACACTATTCCTACGCCTTTTGCTTTGCAAATTCCATATTCAGGATAATATTCACTTCGTCACCAACCACTGCAC
The DNA here is from genome assembly GCA_021155965.1 of Flavipsychrobacter sp. Lineage (GTDB taxonomy): Bacteria > Bacteroidota > Bacteroidia > Chitinophagales > Chitinophagaceae > Nemorincola. The sequence continues at coordinate 105,271 of JAJNBJ010000011.1, read as the reverse complement.
CACCAGCTTCAGTCAATGTATTCCATTTCAGGCCAAACCCCTTACGGCTCACCTTTCCACTGGCTTTAAAACCGGCTTTTATATTACCCCATGGATCTTTAACCGTGCCGCCATACACCACTGCAAATTTTACCTTCTTCGTTACGTCACGAATCGTGAGGTTGCCTTCCAATGAATATATGTTATTCTTTACCTTCCTGAACGATGTGCTGGCAAATGTCATCCTCGGATATTTCTCTGCATTAAAGAAATCATCACCTTTCAGATGTTTATCCCTGTTCTCTTCATTTGTAGATATGGAATTTATATCTGCAGTAAAATTGATCCTGGCGTTAGTAAAATCCGGCGACGCCGATTCAATATTGCCGTTGAATTTTTTAAAACTGCCCTCTACCTCCGATACCATTAGATGTGATACCGTGAACTTTATAGATGAGTGGCTCGCATCATTTGCCCATTTGGTCACTTGCTGTTTTTCAGTCGCAGCTTTGTTGTCGTCATGTTTTGTTTGCGCATTTACTGCTACTCCCAGTAGCATTGCGGCCATAAAAATCGATACTGTCTTTTTCATATTTTTTGTGTTTTTGAGTTTTACAACACAAATGTATGTATATACATGCATGTATTTGCATCTATTATTGCTATGCCGTTATAAGAAATAAATTATGTTGTTGATAATCAGCTATTTATGAAGTTCCGCGCCCTGATGTATAGTATTTTGAGATAACAACGATATTAACTAACTTCACTTTTACCCCATGATAATAGACGAAAAGCTGTTCCTGGAACGGTATGAAAAACTGAATGACCGCCAAAAAGAAGCGGTGGATCATATTTATGGTCCGGTTATGGTTATTGCGGGGCCAGGCACCGGTAAGACCGAAGTACTTTCTATGCGTATTGCCAACCTGCTTCGTAGCGAGGCCCAGGTACAGCCGCATGAAATATTATGCGTTACTTATACAGAGGAAGCTACCAACTCCATGCGCCGCAGGTTGGTACAGGTAATTGGTCCCGCAGCACACAAAGTGAACATTCATACTTTCCATGCTTTTTGTAATAATGTTATTCAGAATAACAGCGAGCTATTTAGCTTTCGCGCATTGCAGCCCATTACCGACCTGGAGCGCACTGAGATGCTTTACAAATTGCTTGAGGAATTACCATCCGGCCATCCACTGCGCAAGCTAAGTGGCAATATTTATTTTGATGTAGGAAAACTGAGCCGCCTTTTTGATCTGATGAAGCGCGAGTACCTTTCTCCTGATTACATTTCTGACTCAATTGATGTTTATGTAAAAAGCCTGCCTGAACGGGAAGAGTACGTTTATAAACGTGCAGGCAAGGGCTACCAGAAAGGAGACCTGAAGCAGGACAAAATAGATGAGGAGATAAGAAAGATGGAAGGCACACGTGCTGCTGCATTGCTATTCCCAGAGTATGAGAAAATGATGAAGGATGCGGGGCGGTATGATTTCAATGACATGATCTTATGGGTGTTGGAAGCCTTCAAACAAAATGCTGCATTGCTGCAAAGCTACCAGGAGCGTTACCAGTTCATCCTTGTCGATGAATTCCAGGATACGAATGGCGCACAGAATGAATTGATCAGCCTGCTTACTTCATACTGGGAAGACCCGAACATTTTTGTTGTGGGCGACGACGACCAGGGCGTGTATGAGTTCCAGGGCGCGCGTATCCGCAACATCATAGATTTCTATGTGCGGCATAAAGAGTCTATTAAAATAGTGATACTGCCGCACAACTACCGCTCATCGCAGCCCATACTGGATAAAGCGATGACCTCTATACAATATAACAAACATCGCCTCATTAACCAACTGCAGGAACTGGAACTGGACAAGAACATAGTTGCCGCGGCGGAACGCTTTAAAGAAGGGAAAGAAGATATAAAGCCAGTCATAAAAGCATATGGCAACATAGTGCAGGAAGAAGCAGATATTGTGTTGCAGATTGAGCAATTGCAGCGTTCCGGAATCGCACTAAACCATATTGCTATAATCTATGCGCAGCACAAGCAGGCAGACAATATTATCAGCATCATGCAGCGCCGGGGCATACCGTACAACGTGCGCAAACCGGTAAACATACTGCAACTGCCGCTTATTGAACAGGTGCTTAATGTGCTTACCTACCTGGATACTGAGCGTAAGAAGAAATTTGATAGTGAAGAATTGCTGTTCGAGTTGATGCATGCACCCTACTTTGGCATATCTTCCACCGATATTGCCCAGTTGGCCCTATACATGCAGACCAGCAAAAAAGAAAAGGGGCCTACACGCTGGCGATTGCTGCTGAACAATGTGCTGTTGCTTGAATCGCTCAACCTCAAATCTGCAAAGGCAATGGCACGCTTAGGCAATCGGCTTGATGAATGGGAGCAACAACAGCTTTCCTTGCCGTTACCATTGCTGCTGGAAAAAATAATTCACGAAAGCGGGGTTGTTGCCCATCTCGTTCGCACAACTGACCATGTGTGGAATATACAAGTCCTCTATACATTCTTCGAATTTGTAAAAGATGCTTACAACCGCAACTTAAAAATAAAGCCTGGCGAACTGCTGCAAATGGTGCAGCGCATGAATGATGAAAAGATAGAGTTACCCATTCAACGCATAGTACAAAACGAGAATGGATTATACTTTTATACAGCACATAGCGCTAAGGGCAATGAGTTTGAACATGTGTTCTTGATAGGCTGCACCAAAAACTTCTGGGAGGATAAAAAAGGAGGCACGAACGAATACCGCATGCCCGATACCATCACCGCTACAGAAGACGATACACAAAAAACCAACAAAACAGAAGTGGCCCGCCGTCTCTTCTACGTAGCCATGACCCGTGCAAAAAAGCACCTGCACATTTCTTTTGCCACTGCCGACAATGCCGGGAAACCTTTGGAGACTTCCTCTTTTGTTGATGAGATATGTCCTCCTGAAGAACGTAATGCAGAAACAGTACCATCAGCCGAACTGGTGAAGTTTATGGAACAAGTGATAGAACCTGTCCCGGAGGTGCGCATAAAAACAGCTAACGCACAATGGATAGACCGAGAACTACAGCAGATCGCTATCAGCCCAACCTCTCTTTCCAAATTCCTCCAATGCCCCCTCACCTTTTATTATGAAAATATCCTCAAAGTCCCCTTCCAGAAAAATGATGCTTTGGCATTTGGTAGCGCCATACATACTGCGCTGGAAAGAATGTTCCTGGATATGAAGCAGAAAAAAGGCGAATTCGCAGATAAAGAAACTGTGCTGGGTATATTCCGTTCAGCGCTGTTTTCTGAAGCAGCGTGCTTTACACCTGTGCAGTTCGACCGCCGCATGGAGCAGGGCACAACATTGCTATCCGACTATTACGACCATTATATCAGCAACTTCCACAAAGACGTAGAAATAGAATACAAGGTCCCTCGTTACCTGCTGGATGGTGTGCCTATTACCGGTAAAATAGATAAACTGGAGTTGAATGGCGATAGCTGCAAAGTAATAGACTACAAAACCGGCGACCCGGATAAATATGCCAGCGTTATGGTTGCAGCCCCTAATGAGAAAACTCCATTAGGCGGCGACTACTGGCGGCAGATGGTATTTTATAAGATCTTGCTGGAAAACGCTGAAGACAAGCGTATGCGTGTGACCACCGGTATGTTCGACTTCATACAAAAAGGAAAGAATGGTGAGTACAAGCAGGTATTAATACCCATGTTTGCACAGGATGAAGAGTTTGTTCGTGCGCAGATCAAGGATGTGCATAGCCGGATTATGAATCACGAGTTTGACCGAGGTTGTGGCGAAGAAAGCTGCCACTGGTGCAATTTTGCCCGCAGATATGAACTGATACGCCCCACAAAAGATGAGGTGGTGGAGATAGACGATATATGAAGAGAGCTGCATAAAAATGCAGCTCTCATTTCATCACTACCACCCTATAACTCCCTAAAGTCTTGTTTCATCCAATAGTTGTTTCTCTTCAATTGCACCATCATGCTTCCAGACAAGTTTTCCATCCTCGTATAGTTCCAGGTAGGGCACCCCGCTAATACCTTTTTCTTTCATTAACGCTTTATGCTCATCTGCATCTATCCTGACAAACGCCAGTTTATCTTTTTTTCGTGCAACAACTGCCTCCAGCATTGGCAGCATCTTTTTGCATGGCGCACACCACTTGGCATTATAATCTATAAGCACATATTTTTTCTGTGAAAGCTGTTTGTTGAATTCTGCAACTGTCATACCAGCGCGCGGCGACGGGGCACTACCAGTTTCTATATGTTTGCCTGCAGCTTCCCATTTCATTATGCCTCCTTCCATGTTATAAACCTCTTTAAAACCCATCTTCTGCATAATCTTTGCAGCATTGCCACTTCTTCCACCCGACAGGCAGTACACATATACAGGCCGCTTCTTGTCAAGCATATTGAATTGTTCTTTATAATCCTCCCGGTTCACATTCATGTTGCGTGCCCCCCTTAAGTGCCCGTCCGCATACTCTTCAGAAGTCCTTACATCTATTAACTGCACATCCGGTGTCTCTGCGATCTTCTTCTCAAATAATTCTACTGAAAGGTTTTCTTTAACCTGCCCGTTGGTCGTTGAATCCTGACACGAAACGAAATAAACTAATACTGATAATAGTATTATTGAAAATGCTCTTTTCATTTTTTTCAAAATTAAATCAGTTCCTTATAATTGTTCCTGACAATGGTCATGCCTTAACATGACTTTCAATAACCTGCTTCAGATGATTTGCAGGCACTACACCCGACTGCCGCCAGAGCACCCTGCCTTCTTTAAACAGGATAAGCGTAGGCACTCCGGATATATTGAATTGGCTGGCAGCGGCCGCATTTTTGTCAACATCTACTTTAATGATGTTGGCTTTGTCTCCAATCGCTTTTTTCAGTTCGTTCAGAATAGGCGCCATCATTTTACATGGACCGCACCATTCCGCCGAAAAGTCCACCAGCACAGGTTTCTGGTCGTTGATGATCTCTGCAAATGTTTTCATAATCGCTATTTTATTTCTTCGTATTCTGTTTCCGGCACATCTGTAACTTTTTTACCGGTTTTATTCACCATCGGGCTGCAACCCGATGCACTACAACAGCCGGTATCAGTAACGGCCTGGTATAAAAAAAATACACTAAAAAACCCTGCCGCCCAGTCTTTCATTATTATACCCGCTATCAATAGCCATATACCAATGCCCAGCCTCAGTATACGCATTAAGTGCCAATTGGTAAACAACCTCTGTTTCATCGTATTCATATTTAATTTTTAGGCGGCCAATATTTTTTCTGTTTGTGTTTCCGCTTCAACTACTTTCCACAATGCAAATCCCCCCGAGATATTTTTCACAGTATCAAAACCGTTCTGCACCAAAATCCGCTGTGCAAGGTATCCCCGCAGCCCTATTTGGCAAAATATGTATGTGTCGCGCTCTCTGCTCAACTCATTTATCCGGTTCCTAAGCTCATCAATAGGTATATTTATAGCTCCCGGTATTGTGCCCTGCGCAAATTCTTCTGCAGATCTTACATCCAGGAGCACACTATCGTGCCTTCGTTGCATTACCTCGTCGCGGTACGCTACCTTCAGCTTATCATGCAGTATATTCTCTGCAACAAAACCAGCCATATTTACCGGGTCTTTTGCAGACGAGTATGGGGGCGCATAGGCATGCTCAAACTCTTCGAGATCATAGATCGTTCCTTTATGCTTTATTACTGAAGCCAGTATATCTGCGCGCTTGTCCACACCGTCATACCCGGCGATCTGCGCTCCAAACAGCCGGCCGTCTTCCGGAGAAAATACGATCTGTATTGTCATTTGCTTTGCTCCCGGGTAATAACCCGCATGCGAACCGCTATGTGTTGTCGAGACAACATGATATAGGCCTGCCTTTGTAAGATGTTTGGAAGCCATACCGGTTGTGGCTACGGTCATGTCAAATACTTTCACTATGGCCGTATTAATAGCTCCATTGTATGCTTGCACGTTTCCATTAACAAGATTGTTAGCACATATCCTGCCCTGCTTGTTAGCAGGCCCGGCCAGGTAGGTATTCATAGACTGGCCCGTCATCGGGTTGGCAAACTCTATTGCATCGCCCACCGCATAAATATCGGGATCGGATGTTTGCAGGTATTCGTTGACAAATATGCCTTTTGACGGGCCCAGCTTCAAACCCGCCCCAACAGCAAGCCTGGTATCCGGCTTCACGCCTATGGATAGTATTACTACATCTGCCATTATTGCATCGTCATCCTTAAGTAAGACCTTAATATTCTCTCCCTCTTTCTCAAAACCACTTACGGTTGTCAGCAATTTAAGGTCAACGCCTTTTGAACGGATGTGTTGCTGGGCAATAGCTGCTATCGGAAAATCCACTGGCGCCAGTACCTGGTTGCCCATTTCTACTATCACAACCTCCATTCCAAGATCATGAAGATTTTCCGCCATCTCAAGGCCAATGAAACCTGCCCCCACCACAACTGCCCTGCCTTTCTTCCGCTTATCTACATACGCTTTTATGTAGTCGGTATCACTTACATTTCGCAGCGTAAAAATTCCTTCTGTCGCAATTCCGGGCAATGGCGGCCTTATCGGCTCTGCCCCTGGCGACAAAACAAGTTTGTCGTAATTTTCCACGTAGCTTCTCCGGGTATTATGATCGATAGCCGTAATAGTTTTCCTTACCGGGTCTATTGCTGTCACCTCTGTTTTTATTCTGACATCTATATTGAACCTTTTGTTGAAAGATGCTGCTGTTTGCACAAAAAGCTTATCGCGCTCCCTGATCACATCGCCTATATAATAAGGCAACCCGCAATTAGCGTACGATATGTATTCTCCTTTTTCAAAGATCACTATCTCTGCATGTTCATCGAGCCGCCGCAACCTTGCCGCCGTGCTGGCCCCGCCCGCTACTGCGCCCACTATAATGTATTTCATATTTAGCTTATCGTTCGTATCTTTTAAGATTGTACCAGCTGCCACCATTGTAAGCTGTATATCCCTGCGCTTTCAGCATTGCCCTGGCAGAAGCGCTCCTCATACCCGATGCACAACACGTAATGACCGGCTTATCCTTTTTCAGCTTAGCTATTTGCGATGGCAGCACCTGTAATGGTATGTTTATTGAATTTTTCAAATGGCCCCCGGCAAATTCACCTGGCGTTCTCACATCTACAATCACGCCTCCGGTAGCAATCACTTCGCCCAGGTCCACTTTGGGACCAATACCCAGCAATTTTTTTATTGTCTCTATCATATGGTTAGTTATTAGTGTAATAATTTACTTCTGTCCATGGCCCGGCGTTATAGCAGTCAATTCCATGTTGTTTCAGGAAGGCAGCTGCGTTGCCGCTTCTCATTCCCGATGCACAGCATAAAATAATGGCCTTCTTATTCCTGACCTCATTTAATCTCAATGGCAATTCATCCAGTGGAATGTTAATGCTGCCCGCCACATGGCCCCTCATAAACTCAGACGGTGTCCTTACATCTACCACTACACTTCCTTCTTGCAGTAGTTCTTTAATCTTATTCATTTGTTTTATTTTTCTTTAATGCACTCAACAATAATGCCCCCAATACTGCGCCATATACGGTGCTATTCACCGGCTTCGATGTGATCATACATTGGCCTGATGAACATCCCACAAAATACCAGTAACACCATCCGGCTACTGCACCCAGTATCACCCCGGCAAGTTCCAGTTTGTATTTAAGCAGTTTTGTTTTCATTTTTATTTTCTTTTGGCCTGGTGCTTATCCCAAAGGGCATATAGAGCGGGCAAACCTCCAGGGAGCCTGTGAGGATGAATACTGCCGCCAGCACAAACAATCCAACAGCCAACACTCCGGTTAAAACACCTGTAAAATATAATACAACAATTATCGCTGCTGCCATTATTCTGATACCTCGGTCTAGCTTTCCAACATTCTTTTTCATAAACATGCTTTTAAGTTTATGAATGCAAAGCTACTGCCGTAAAAAAGCGTGGATGGGAACAAATGTTCCTTAAGTTGTTAAAAGTTCTATAGTATTTCTGCCCAGCCGCACCATACCTTTTTGCTCCATTGTGCGCAACAGCCGGCTTATTGCCTCCCTGTGTGTGTGCAGCTCATCGGCTATTTGCTGGTGTGTGATATAAAGCGCTTTAGAATCTGCCGCCTTTGCCCGCTCTTCAAGGTAATGTAAAACCTGCTTGTCCATATTGCTGAAAGCTATAAGGTCTATCACTTGCATCAGCTCAGCAAAACGGTTGGCGTATGTATTATTAATGTATGATTTCCACTCCTCGTATTTAAACCATTCGTCTATCAGCTTCACGGGTACCTGCAGGATCTCAGAATCATCTTCTGCAACTGCTTTTACCATGCTTTTCTTATGCGACTGGCAGCAGTTAATAGCCATAGCGCATGTCTGTCCCGGATATAAATGATAAAGGAAGATCTCCCGGCCCTCATTGTCCTGCCGCATAATACGCAGCACCCCTTTTTGCACTATGGGTAAAAAAACGATCTCATCGCCGGGCTGTATGAGCACGGTGTCCTTGCTGACTTTCTTTGCTCTTGCATACTTTTTCAGCTCATCATTCAAATGAGGGTCGGAGAAGATGGCAGAATGCATCGGGTTAATCCTTTTTCTCTATCTCGCTGTTGATCTCCCTTTTGCGGATAGCAGCTGAATTGTGAATATTTCTCTGCTCTGATGAAGTTGACTTCTCTTCAGGGGCAGGAGACCCTCCGCGGCGCCTTGGCCTTTCAGGTTGCGGATCCTCTTCATCATTGCTGCCTCCATGATCATAGTCTGGTTCTATTTCGGCCCCGCTGGTATCCTCATCATCGTGGTGATAATGTTCTTTTGGAGCGCGCTTGTTGAAAGGAATAAATCCGCCTACATATAGGTTTGCACCAGACTGGTTACCGGTAACCAGGGCAAGCATATCGTCGCTGCCTATATAGAAGCCGCTGAACCTGATGCCTACACCCATTTTAACTGTGTTAGACAGAACGCCATAAGTGATCGGCGTACCTACGCTGAAGATCTTTGAATCGTAGCGGGGTGTTACAGTAAACTGGTTGTAGTATGAGTTACCGAAGTTCTGGCGGTTCGCCAGGTTACCTATGAACATAGCGTTGATATATACACGCTTATACACGCGAACATCAACCGCCAGGTTCAGCCTTGTGGGCATATACACTCTTGTATCCCTGTGAAAGGTGTCGGCGGTAAATCCATGCGACACGGCATACTCCCGGAAGGTTTCATAGTTGCTCACCTTATCTTCAAAGTCGTTGCCCGCTACAACACCATCGCCTGTTACACGCGCGTTTGAATTGTTAGCCCGGCTATATTTTATCGAACCGATGTCCACAACCGACGCAGATGCACGGATGAGGTAATTGTTTACTGAATTATTCCTGTGGCCTCTTTTAGGGTTATGGTAATCGGCATGCTCAGTTGGGTTAGGGTTGAATTCATAAACTACACCTACATCACCGCCAAAACCATGGCCATCCTTAGCGCCAAAGAAATCCTCGAAGATGTTGTGATTAGAGACACCATTTACTACAGCGCTCCTTGTGCTTACAGCGTTGCTCGCAAACTCCAGGTCCGACTTGGTAACAAACAAAGTGTCGTTTTCGCCGCCTTTGTAGTATGCATCCAGGTTATTGCCGCGCAGGCCTACGTAGCCAATGCCGCCAAGGTAACGCAGCGTAACACCTACTTTCAATTTGTGTTGAAACTCATCCACAACAACAGCACCATAAGAACCTCCTATCTCGCTCCACACATGCGCTGTGTAGTTGAACATTCTCGAGGTCAGGGTAATATTGCCATCAGGCATATAATCTACTTCGGTAAGCGTGCGGTATAAAGAGCGGTCGAAGTTATTGAACTGGTTCATGCCGCGCAGGCCTGCAGTTAATGCCACACTATGCCTGTTGTTAATGCTCACCATTACACCGGGTAAGCGAAACTGCGCATATGGCGCCAGCAAACTGAACGTATTGGTGTTACCATATTTGAATACATTGTTCGTATTGCCATCGTTGGCTATATCGAATATGCCGCCGTTGGTATTGAGCGTGCCCAGGTTATTATCAATGCCGGCATTTATACCTACAATATCTATCGCAAAACGGTGCCTGCTGTCTGCAATATTTGCAGGGTTCAGGTACAGGCTGTTAAGGCCGCTCCAGTTGCTGGTTGCCACACCAAGGTTATATTGTGCTTTTGCAGCGCCTGAGAACAAACTGATTATGGCAAGTGTGTATAATGATCTTTTCATCAGAATATTTTTTGTATTTTCAATTGCCTGATGTAACTCCCATAAGCTTCAGAATTTGTTGAACTATTGCAAATCATTTTGCTGCAATATTAAACTTCATCTTGAGCATGGTCGTTTCATCCAAAAGAATTTTCGCCCGGTACATCGGGACATACGCCTCTAAAGTAATACAATCATTTTAAATTAAAAACGGTTGCATAGATAAATTTAAAATCTATCTTTTTTATGCTTTTTAAATATCGGGACATATCCTCCGAAATAGAAGCCCATACCATGCTGGTTGCTGCTGAGCAGCGCCAGCATATCGTCGCTGCCAAAAAAGAAGCCGGCTACGCGGAAGCCCAACCCCATTTTTATGTCTTTGGCCAGCCAGCTATAGCCCAATGGCAAGGCAACCGTAAAGAACTTATTCTCGAAACGGGGGGTAATGGTAAACCGGCCGTAGTAGGAGTTACCATAATTCTGGCGGTTGGCAAGGTTACCAATGAATGTAGCGTTTACGGCTATATGTTTAATGATCTGGTAATCAACGCCAAAAAGCATGGTGGTGGGCATATAGACCTTTGTGGCAAATGAGCCCGTATCAACCGTAAATCCCTGTGTTACTACATAATTCCTGAATTCCTGGTAGCTGTTCGTGTGGTCTTCAAGCCCCTGGCCTGTCAGGTAGCCGTTGCCGGTTACGTTCACCACAAAGTTTTCGCCCTGCTTGTATTTTATGGCGCCAATATCTCTTACGGCTGCGGAGACGGTAATCCTGCGTGCGTCCCCTGAATTATCCTCATCCGATAACTCATCTCCATCGAAGGTATAGGTATAAGAAACTCCGATATCCATACCGAACCCGCTGCCTGATTTTGCGCCGAATAATGAACTAAATACCGCATCACCGGTCACTCCGTTAGAAAAAACATCGTCGGACTTAATTGCGTTGCTCGCAAACGACAGATCGGAGTGGGAAGCGAATACGGTATCGCTGCCTTTTTTATAGGAAGCGTCAAAGTTACGGCCCTTCAGACCCAAATACTTTACACCACCCAGGTAACGCAGAGTAATACCGGCCCTCAGCTTATGCGGGCCGTTGTCCAATACTTTAAGTGCATAACTAAGGCCTATCTCGCTCCATGCATGCACGGTCCAGTTGAATTTAGTCGTGGTAAACTGGTAATCCTGGTCCACATATTCATCGCTGGTGATGCTTTGGTATAGTGAGGGGTCAAAGTGGTTGAACTGGTTCATTGCCCTTACACGGGTAGTGAGCGCAAAACTTTGCTGGTGCTCATCGTTCAGGCTCACCAGGATCGCGGGTAAGCGCAGCTCCAGCGCCGGTGCCACAAGGCTGAAGGGCTGGTCTCTTTTGCCCGAGAGGTTGAAAGCATCGGTGCTGCCTTTACCGATATCGCCCAGCTTGCTAAAGGTGCCGAGGCTATTGTCCACTGCGAGGTTCAAAGAAAACAGGTTCACCACAATTTTCTCTTTAGCGCCCGATATGCTCGCCGGGTTCAGGTACAGGCTATTGATGGCGCTGTATTCGCCAGTGGCCAAACCCAAGTAATGCTGTGCCTGTGCACCCATAGCAACACAGCAAAAAACTGCAATTGCCAATAACCTGTTCTTATACATCAGTTCCTTTTTTTAAGCATTAAGATTTTGAGAAGATATATCGATAGGCCGGCTGCTGCAAATATATATACAAAATCGTTCCTGTTTGTTACTAACCGCGAAGTTCGCAAAGCATGCGCAAAGAAAACGCAAAGGTGTTCTCCACTGTTTATTGCAAACACCGTTTATATAACTGCACCACATTCTCCAGTCCATAATACAGCGAATCAGCAATGAGGGCGTGACCGATGGAAACCTCTAACAGGTTGGGTATTGACTGCCTGAAGAATTTCAGGTTGTCCCTGTCCAGGTCGTGGCCGGCATTGAGGCCAAGGCCGCGGTGCATGGCAACTTGAGCTGCTCTTACATAGGGCGCTATGGCAACATCCCTATCGCGGTGATAATTCCTTGCATAATCTTCAGTGTATAGCTCTACCCTATCCGTGCCGGTGTCGCCGGCACCTTCAACCATACGTTCCACGGGATCTACAAATATGGAAACTCGGATGCCGGCATTCTTGAACACTGCGATAATATCCTGCAGGTATTTTTGTTCTGCAACAGTATCCCAGCCGTGGTTGGAGGTGAGCTGCCCGGGAGCATCGGGCACCAGTGTTACCTGTGCGGGTTTTACCTCCAGCACCAGTTGTACGAATTTATCTTCCTTAGGGTTGCCTTCTATGTTGAACTCTGTAGTGATGATCTTGCTTATCTCGCGCACATCACTATAACGGATATGCCGTTCATCGGGCCGGGGATGAACGGTGATGCCATCTGCGCCAAATTTCTGGCAGTCGATAGCGGCTTTTACCACATCGGGGTTATTGCCGCCACGGCTGTTGCGCAGGGTGGCTATTTTGTTGATGTTTACGGAGAGTTTGGTCATTTTTTTACTGCGCTTTTTGTACTATTTTTTTGTAACAACACTTCTATCTATAATTCACTGTCCATCATTTCGTTCTGCATTTATTTTTGCGCACTATTTGCGCATGTGTTGCGCATTTAGTGATTGATTATCAATAAGCCATTTTGGTGTTTTTAACTCCTGCGTGAGCAAAATTTAACCGCAAAGGCGCAAAGACGCAAAGGAAGTCGCAAAGTTTGTGTGCGTTTTTTTTCTGCGTGTGTCAACCACCCCTAGTGAGGTTGCCTGCCGGCCATGCCGTTCGGACGGGCTTCGTTCCTCGCAATGATTAGGAGTTATAACTATGTAAAGTTCACTATTGTTTGGGGGATGGCAAAATTGGTTTGCATTATAGTGCGGTAGAAAAGAAGAAAGGGCGAGCCTTTTGAAACTTTGTATATTTGCAGTAGGAAAATGTTGAGGGGTATTGTGCCTGACTGATTATTTGCGCCTGGATTTCAGGAGTTTTTGAATGCGTTTTTTGCTATCTGCCGCCGTCAAAGGTTTTTGTGCGCCGCTTTTATATGCTGCATAACGGCGGTCAAGTTCGGCTTTAAGCTCATCTGAATACTCAACTTCTGTTTCTCCTATAGCCTCTTCCACCATAGTATAGATAGCCTTTACTTTTTTATCATTTGCCACCTCAAGGTAGTTATGTAGCTTTTGCCTGATCGCTGCCGTATTCATATCATGTTATTTATACGAAGTTAGCCTTTTTCCATGTTTTGGCGTATTACAAAAAAACCACCACACAAAAAATAGGTATAAATACCTATTTTTTGAATAGCAGTGCTGTAGTAATTTTATAGAAATACTTATTTATGAAAATGCTATGGTTGTTGCTGTTTGTTTTGCTGCCTGTGGTGGGGGTGGGGCAGGTGATAACGACTGTTGCGGGCACAGGCGTTTCAACTTTTAGTGGAGATGGTAGTCCTGCTACTGCGGCTGGAATTCCTAATCCGCGAGGAAGCGTTTTTGATAGACATGGGAATTATTATTTCACAGATGGTTCCCCTCATAGGGTAAGAAAAATAGATGCAGCTGGAATTATAACAACAGTTGCAGGTAATGGTATGGGTGGCTTTGCTGGCGATGGTGGCCCGGCAACAGGTGCTAGATTATATCTTCCCGTTGCTGTTACATTTGATGCAATGGGCAACATGTTTATTGCAGATATAATGAATTACAGGATAAGGAGAGTAGATGTAACAACAGGCAATATTTCTACAATAGCGGGCAATGGAACAGCGATTCATGGTGGCGATGGTGGACTAGCAACAGCCGCAACGTTGACTGGTCCAAATGACGTTTGTTTTGATAAATGGGGCAATTTATATATTTCAGACCATTATTGGATTCGCAAGGTTAATCCTAGTGGTGTTATTTCTACCATTGCAGGAGTTGGTACAGCTGGGTCTAGTGGAGATGGAGGCCCAGCTACAAATGCTCAAATATATGGATCAACTAGTGTGGCATGTGATACAAACGGAAATGTATATATAGCGGAAAGGACTGGCAATCGTGTAAGAAAAGTAAACACAGCGGGCATCATTACAACCTTTGCAGGAAATGGTTCGCCAACTTACTTGGGGGATGGAATACCTGCTACTAACGCACAAATTGTTCCGAATAAATTAGGTTTTGACTCCTTAATGCAATTATATATAGCGGATGATTACAACGAGCGGATTTTTAGGGTTGACGCCGGAGGTATAACTCACCATGTCGCAGGCAACGGAACAATTGGTTTTAGTGGAGATGGTGGCCCAGCAACTGCGGCGGCAATACAATTACCTGCTGGTATTGCATTTGATCTATGTGGCAATTTGTTTTTCCCAGATGCATTTAATCGCCGCATTCGCAAAGTCACATTCAACCCCGCCTGCAATCCCACCCTTGAAACAAAACAAATCAACCCACCAACAGAAATCTCCATCTACCCCAACCCAGCCAGCACAGAGCTTACTATCTCTGCACCGGGTGGGGTGAAGGAGGTGAGCGTGTGGGATTTGATCGGGCGCGAGATGACCTCACCCTCCTTCGACTATCGCTCAGGACAGGCTTCTCCACAGGTGGAGAGGGGGACGTTGTGTATAGATATTTCCAGCTTACCGCCGGGGGTTTATTTTGTGAGGATGGTGGGTGAGGATGGTGGCGTGGCGGTGAGGCGGTTTGTGAAAGAGTAGTCTGAACTAAGATTTTTCAGGATTTGCAGATTGGTGGGATGCGCGAGTAAAATTGCCCAATCCTGATTATGTGCACTGCAATGCCTTCTGCCGTGGAGTGCTGTGTAAATACAACAATAATATATTTTCAGTAAATTTGTATTAAACGACTTCAATGGGAGCGGCTATTAAAGACATAAGGAGAGAAGTAAAAAAGAGCATTGACCTTGCTGATGATAAAACCGTGAAGATGATATATGCCATGCTTGAAGTGGAGCAAAAGGAAGATGCATGGACAGACGCTGCCTTCCTCGCGGAAATGGAGGCGCGGGCAAAAGAATACGAATCGGGCTCAGCCAAGCTTTTCACGCTGGAAGAGATGGAGAACAATGCCCGCAGATCATATAAAGCCCGCAAAAAATGAAGCTTTACAATGTTGTGTTTCATGAAGATGTAGCTGCAGACTACAACGAAGCATATGCGTGGTATGAAAAACAGCAAAAAGGATTAGGCGAAAAGTTCTTAGCTGAAATAAACAATAAAATTCAGCAGATAATGACTAATCCCGGTGCTTATGGGATAAAATCCAAACCCGGCTACCACGAAGCAATAGTTATTAAATTTCCCTACTCAATAGTTTACCGGATCTACAAGAAAGATAGATGTATTCTCATCACATCTATCCACCATCACAAGAAACATCCCCGTAAAAAATATCGCAAGTGATGAACCGGGTATTTCAGTAATTTTACCCATGCCCGAAATTGCCTCAGCAGAAATTATTGATACCTCCAATTCTATTTTCCGGAAAGCGGTTTCTTTTGTAAAGGATACGAATGAAAATCTTTTCCTTACGGGAAGGGCAGGTACGGGCAAGACGACATTTCTGAAATACATTCGCGGGCACAGCGGCAAGCAATGCGCAGTGGTGGCGCCTACTGGTGTGGCGGCAATAAATGCAGGCGGCGAGACGATACACTCTTTCCTGCAATTGCCGTTCGGGCCATTTGTGCCGGGGAGTGCGGGTGGTTTCGGACGGCAATCAGACGGATCGAATGACAAACATTCGCTGCTGGCCAACCTGCGGCTGCGTGAAACAAAATTAAAGCTGCTGCGCAAACTGGAGCTGCTGATAATAGATGAGGTGAGCATGGTGCGCTGCGACCTGCTGGATTCTATGGACCTGGTGCTGCGCCATGTGCGCAAGAACTGGGCACAGCCTTTTGGTGGCGTGCAGGTGCTTTTTATAGGCGACCTGTTCCAACTGCCACCGGTGGCGCCGGAGCAGGATTGGGAGATACTGCGCAATTACTATCAAAGCCCTTACTTCTTCGATGCAAAAGTGCTGCGGGAAAATCCGCTGCTGTATATAGAGCTGAAAAAGATATACCGCCAGAAAGAACAAACTTTTATTGATATACTGAACCGCATACGCAGCGGCCAGGTATTGCAGCAGGATGTGGACAAGCTGAATACTCAATACGACCCTTTACCACAAAAAGAAAAAGGGTATATCATCCTCTCCACGCATAATCATATAGCAGATAAAATAAACCTGCAGTCGCTGGAGGAACTGCCGGGCAAATTAAATTCTTTTACAGGCACCATCAAGAATGAATTCAACCCTAAGAACCTGCCTACAGAAGAGGTGCTGCAACTGAAGGAGGGCGCACAGATCATGTTTGTGAAGAACGACCTGCAAACACCCAAGCGGTATTACAATGGCAAGATAGCATTAGTGTCGAAAATAGATCATGAGGGTATATGGGTAACATTCCCCGGAGAAAGGGATAATGACTCTCTACTGCTGGAGCAAGAGACATGGAAAAATATGCGCTATACCCTGAATGCGCAGAAAGGTGAGATAGAAGAAGAAGAATCGGGCAGCTTTACGCAATACCCTATTCGCCTGGCATGGGCCATAACCGTGCATAAGAGCCAGGGGCTTACGTTGCAAAAAGCCGTTGTAGACCTTAACCAATCCTTTGCCCCGGGGCAGGTATATGTGGCGCTGAGCCGTTGCACTACTATGGAAGGCCTGGTGCTGCGCAGCAAACTGCAAACAAGCAATATTATAGTTGATGACCGTGTAATAGATTTTGCCCGCTCAGAAAATGATGAGGATGAACTGGAGGAATTATTATACCACAGCCGCCGTAAAGCGCATGAAGCCCAACTGTGCAAAATATTTTCTTTCACAGGGCTTATAGCGTATTGCGAACAACTGCTACCCGAGATCATGAAAAGAAAAACGGGCCCGAGAGAAAAAAACCTGCACCTGCTGGAAGATATTATTAAAACTATAGACAAAGCACAGAAACATGCAGGTGGTTTTCATAAACAGATACGCATTCTTATTAATGATAATGAGGACAGCTTACTTGCTGCAAGAAAAAGGGCAGGTATCACTTATTTCACAGAACAGGTATTGAACCCACTCATCTTAGCTGTAGATGAGCATATTGTTGCTCTCGGCACACTAAGCAAAGTAGCCAAGCAGGTGAAACAGTGGAAAGAACTGAACAACGAACTGAAACTGAAGGTGGCTGAGATACAATCTGCGCAGGAGCTTCAGCCGTGATACACTCTTGACGCAACTATTACTCCATCTTTTATTTCCAGCACCTCTGCCACAAGCATATCCGCTTCATGTTCCACGTGGCGGATGTATTCCATGAATACGCGATCGTTGTTTGCGGTGATCGTTGTGGGTTCGTAACGCAGAGTTGGCAACCGATCGAATGCATCGCGCCACCATGCGCGCAGCGCGGCTTTGCCGGTTACATGTCCGTTGGTTTCGGGTTGGCGTATCTTTAGTTTGGGGCTGTAGTGTTGTGCGTTGTCATCGTATAATGATAACAGTTTTTCAAGGTTGTGCTCATTGAATGCAGCAAACCATTGCTGTGCGATTGAGAGACTTTCGAGCATTTTGTGTTGTTATGTGAAACAATTTTTCACGCAAAGAGCGCAGAGAACCGCAAAGTTCGCAAAGGTCTTTACTGCCCATTTCTTTAATAATTAATTCAACTTGGCGGGTGCGATGAGCTGGAACTCTGGTATGGCTACTGTTATCTTCCTTTTGTGAAAAAGATTCTCCATCAGGTAGGTACCATACATCTTGCCAATATCACTGTTGAGGTTACAGGCCGATGTGTATTGGTATGTGTCGCCGGGAGATACCACAGGTTGCTGGCCTACTACACCATCGCCTTCTACCTCGCGATGCGTGCCGTTGCTGTCCACTATGTGCCAGTGACGACTCAATAGTTTCATGGGGTGCGCAGACAAGTTCTCGATAGTGATGCGGTACGCAAAAAGGTACTCCGAATTTACCGGGTTGGAGTGCGCCGGCTGGTAGAAAGTTTCCACCATTATGCTCACGCCTTCTGTAACCTGTTGTACCATAGAAGTAGGATTGTTTATTCAAAGATATGGAAAAGTTATCACTTATTTTTACTCATGCATTCGTTTATTGCATCCATCACCAGGTCGCGCTCATAGCCTTTCTGGATGAGATACCTATACAATTTCGACTTTTTCTTTGGAATGCTGCGCTCAGAGCGGAGTTCAAAATATTTTTTATTTAATAATTTGTGTAGTGTTTGCTCGTAATCATCGCTATCTATCTCAGTCAAACCCTTTTTTATGCAGTAATCCGATACTTTTTTCAGTTTCAGTTGTTGCTTTATCTTCTCCCTCCCCCACTGCATCATCCTGAATTTGCCGCGGGCAAAAGCGCGGGCAAAGCGCTCTTCGTTGAGCACACCGTTTTGTATCAGTTCGGAAATCTGGAGATCTACGGTTTCTGTTGAGAAACCCAGCTCGTATAGTTTATTGCGCACCTCCATATGGCAGCGCTCCTGGTATTTGCAATAGTGAAGAATGGCCGGCTCAAGCATACCCCAAACCCCTAAAGGGGCTTACTCTTGTTGTGAAATAAAGACGCTAAATTAATAGAGGTAGTCGGGATTATAAACAATTGCCAAATGCATGGTTCCCCTTTAGGGGTTCAGGGGCTTACCTGCCCATGTACACCATTAATATTTGCACATCACTAGGGTTCACACCGCTGATGCGGCTGGCCTGCCCAAGGGTGCGAGGTTTTATTTTGTTTAGCTTCTGGCGGGCTTCGGTAGAAATGGCGGTTAGCTTCTCATAGTTGAAGTTCTCGGGAATATTCAAACCCTCTAATGCACTCATCTTCTGCACCAGCTCCTGCTCCTTTTCAATATAGATATCATACTTCACCTGTATCTCCACCTGCTCCAGTATCAATGCATCATCTGTGCCAACAGCTTCTTTAAGTGCCGGGATTTGCTGCAACATATCTTTCAATCCTATACCGGGGCGCAGCAGGATCTTTGTTGCGCGGGTCTTTTCAGCTAAACCGGAGAAACCATTATCAGCCAACAAACCCTCTGCCATAGACGGATCAACCGGGAAATCTGCCAGTATTTTCTTTATTTGGGCTACTTTTTCCTTCTTTTCGGTCATCAAGCGCATCCTTTCATCGGTTGCCAGACCTATTTTATGGCCTAAACCCGTCAAACGCAAGTCTGCATTATCCTGGCGGAGAAGGGTACGGTACTCTGCCCTGCTGGTAAACATACGGTATGGCTCGTCTGTTCCTTTATTAATGAGGTCATCTATAAGCACCCCTATGTAGGCATCGCTCCTTTCCAAGACAACCGGCTCCTCACCTTTCGCATTGCGGTGTGCATTTATACCAGCCATCAATCCCTGGCAGGCCGCCTCCTCATATCCGGTAGTACCATTTATCTGGCCTGCAAAGAACAAATTCTGTATTAATTTGGTCTCCAGGGTGAATTTTAGCTGTGTTGGTGGGAAATAATCGTACTCTATTGCATATCCGGGGCGGAAAAATTTACAATTTTCGAACCCGGGCACCATTTTCAGCGCTTTATACTGCACTTCTTCGGGCAATGAAGTGCTAAAACCATTCACGTATATCTCCACCGTGCTCCACCCTTCCGGCTCTACAAATAGCTGGTGGCGGTCCCTTTCCGCAAAACGGCTAATCTTATCCTCAATACTAGGGCAATATCTTGGACCTGAACCCTTGATCCTTCCCTGGTACATAGGAGATTGCTCGAACCCTGTCTTTAAGATTTCATGCACTTCCGGACTAGTATAGGTTATCCAGCAGCAGCGCTGCTCCTGTGGTTTTATCTTTTTTATGGGCAAATAGGAGAACCCAACTACTTCTTCATCCCCATTCTGTATCTCCATTTTAGAATAATCGAGGCTGCGGCCATCAATGCGGGGCGGGGTACCGGTCTTGAGGCGTGCGCTTTCAAAGCCCATTTCCACCAATTGCTCAGTAATACCTGTTGCTCCCTTTTCCCCTATCCTGCCGCCGCCAAATTGCTTCTCTCCTATATGAATTACCCCGTTTAAGAAGGTTCCGTTGGTCAAAACCACGCATTTTGCCCTTATTTCCTGGCCCATGCCAGTTACTACACCCTGAATTGTTCCACGTGAAACAATTAATCCTTTCACCATATCCTGCCAAAAATCGAGATTTGGGGTGTTCTCCAGCATCTCCCGCCATGTAGCAGCAAACTGCATCCGGTCGCTTTGGCAGCGCGGGCT
This sequence comes from Flavipsychrobacter sp., assembly GCA_021155965.1. Classification (GTDB taxonomy): domain Bacteria; phylum Bacteroidota; class Bacteroidia; order Chitinophagales; family Chitinophagaceae; genus Nemorincola. The sequence goes on along the minus strand of JAJNBJ010000011.1, from coordinate 84,657 downwards.
CCACATGCCTGGGCCTTTGGACTTATTTAGCATCCGGAACTGGATCATACTTTTGTCGCTCACTATACCGCTATAGCCCCCAAGTGCATCTATTTCCCTAACAATCTGGCCCTTGGCTATTCCGCCCATTGCCGGGTTGCAGCTCATCTGGGCAATGGTCTGCATATTCATGGTAACGAGCAGCACCTTTGAACCCATATTTGCAGCAGCAGCAGCAGCCTCACAGCCAGCATGGCCAGCCCCAACAACGATCACATCATACTCAGGAAACATAGGGCGCAAAGGTACGAATAGGAGAGAGAATATTTATATAATACTATCTAAATAATAAGATGCCAAATCCTCGTTTTGTTCCACGTGGAACATCAAATATATCAACAAACTTTTACAATATTTTATGAATTTAACCGTTACTTTTATTGTGTTGAAGCGACTCTACAAAATAAGCTTATTAGTGATTTGTTCGGGGATAATATCTGCGCCATCTTTCTATGTATATGGCCAGGTAAAGGTGAAAACAAAGGACACTAACAAACTTACCGTTAGCCTCAAGACAAATACAGGAACACTTTTTTCCACCAATGAAAAGTCTGTCCTGGGCATTGCCAGGGGCAACAGTGTTGTTTTTACCAAGCCTTTGAACCAACACCTGCGCACAGAAGCCATGATCAGCTACAACATGATCCTTAACCGTTGTTGTATAGATAAAATATTTGGCAGCAAGCCGGGCAATGCAAGCGGCGTAAAATTAACCCTGCCTGTATCCATGCAATACTATCCGCTCAGATCAAAAAGCAAACTACAGGCATTTGTGGGGGCTGGTGCACAGTATAACTTCAACCCGGAAAAGGGAAGTTCTAAAATAACGGGTGATGTTCTTGCAAACAAAAGCAGTGATGCAGGAACAAAATACATCAGCCTCATCTTTACCCAAGGTGTTACTTATAAGATCAACACTAAAATAGAGGTCTTCCAGTCTGCTCTCTTCATACCAGATGCCAACAAAACAATTGGCCTGAACATTGGTGTTGGTTATACTTTACCGTAGTCTCCTTTCACCGGCTTCATGAGTTCCCTGTGGAACATTGTTCTCGATTTTCTAACTAAGAAGGTCGGTGTAATAAAGTCTGCCTTGTTGCACCTGTGAAAATCTCTCACGCAGAGGCGCAAAGCACGTAAAGCTCATGGTGCTCCTTTAAAGTCTAAATGGTATAACAGCACAAAAAAAGACCGCTATTTTCATAGCGGTCTTTATATTAAAGATTAATTTATTTATTTAATTACTGCAAACTTCCTGTACATCTGCTTGCCATCTATTGTTACAAGCAGGAAGTAGTTGCCCGATGGCAGGCCTGCTGTTGAATACGTGAACTTATCGTTCTGCACATTGTTATGTATTTGTCTTACTATAACACGCGCATGGGCATCAACAATGGTGTAATTAATTGTTTTAGCTATAACACTATTTTCAATAGAAGCAGTTACATACTCTGAAGCCGGGTTAGGGAACACTTCCAGTTTTGCTGTTTCTTTTGGAGTTGTTGATACGCTGGTCTTATCTTCTACATATGGCCATATGCGGAACGCAAGGTTAGGGATAACACCAACCTGGCTGCCATAAACGGTAGAGTCTACGGTTGAAGCGCCACCACCAAATGTCAGCATGCTGAATGTGCGGTTCTGTGCGTAGAGCCTCATGTTGTTCTTATCTGTATCCATTGCCGGATTATACAATTCCCAGTAATTGTGGAAATGCTTGCGGCCGAATGTACGTGGGAACATATTCAACTCACCATCCACACCGAGGAAAGTGAACTGCGTAGAACTGATAGGCGCAACATCTGCAGCAACATAATACCAGCTGTTAGAATCTATCTTCACAGGAATGTAGTTTGTGCCTGTAGAGTCTGCTGTAACTATAGAGGTTGTAAAGTAATCCTGGGAAGAGTCTGTTGTTCCGTTAAATGTTTTTAAACAAGTACCAACCAGCTCCAGTTCGCCGCCCTGCAAAGCACTGTCCAGCGACCCAGCTCCAAAGCTGCCGTCTGTCCATTTAAAGATGTAGAAGTACTGGGTTAAACCAGAAGGCAATGGGCCTATGGCGCCTGCAATGCTGAACTGAACATCCTTGAATGCTGCGCCACCGCGTGTTACATAATATGGTGTGCCCCACATATAATTACCACCAGCCCTGTAGTACTTGGAAGTGATAACGTGGCCATTAGCAAAATCGTAGCGGCCTTTAGAGAAAATACTATCTGTAGCGTAAAAATTATGGGTTGTGTTGTTATCAAATGGGAAATCATCTGCTGTAGCAGCAGTAATATTATAAGTAAGGTCATAACGGCCGGGACCTGCTATAGCAGGAAGATCGTACTCATTTGTTTCATACAAAGCCCAGATAGAGTCTGTTGCTGGGAAGCTGGCCAGCGACATGCTATCGCTGTGGATAGTAGATGGAGTACCAGAGCTTGGGTTCCAGGTAAGCGTAGATTTCAGCTTCACTGAACTTTCTGTGCTGGTACCAAAGTTGGCAATAAAACCGCCGCCTAAAGCCCTGTATGCGCCGGGGTTCTCGCCACCAAGCATCATGTAAGGAATGGCGTAGTTGTGCCAGATGCTTATGCCGCCTGGGCAGAAGCTAAGATCGTGTGTATAGTTCTGGCCCCATGGAGTAAGGGTCATCCTTACTGTACCCAGAGGATTTGAATTATACTGTGCGCTCAATGCAATACCATCGAGGTTACCTATCATTACCACAGGAATGGTAACTGAAGTACCTGATGCACCTGCACCCATACCAACCGGGCCTTCGCCTGGATACTCATTGATGAGCACAACAGCCCTTGCGCCTGCGTTTTGTGCCTGTAAAGCTTTGAAACCGAACTCACAAGCTCCAACAATAGGGCCACGCCAGATGAGTGCGATGTTCCCGTTGATCTGTGCAAAATTGGTAAAGGCGCTGCAACCAAATGAATCCGGAATGCCCATAACAACTGTATCGTCAACAATAGGCGTTGTTATAGCACCACCCCATTGACCGGCGGTACCACTGCCATCGTTGGTTATTGTGTATATTTTATTTCCCGCAACAATGCTTGGATTTGTGCATGCAACACGCTGCCCTACATAATCCTTATACCAGTTATTTACCCCTAACCCTGAGCTTAAAATAGTATCAAACGCATAGGGATGCCATGTTTGCCCGTTAGCTGAGCCACTTATGCCAAGCGCAATAAGTAAAAAAATCTTAACAGCGTTAAAATGCTTCATAAATATAATTTTTTATTTTGCAGCTAAGTTAATGGAATATCTGCATAATATAAAAAAAATAACCTGTTGGAGGTTAATATTTTTTATGAAATAATATCTACGCCGTTAAACCAAGTTTTTTACTTAATGAAAGCATCCTGTCTATAGGTTTTTTTGCTGCTAACCTAAGTTCTTCGTCCATAATTATCTCTGGCTGCCCGTACTTCATACACAAATACAACTTTTCAAGTGTATTCAGCTTCATGTGCGGACAATCATTACATGCGCAGGCATTATCGGGCGGAGCTGCTATAAATGTTTTACCGGGGGAATTTTGCTGCATCTTATGCAGTATACCTGCTTCTGTTGCTACAATAAAAGTATTGTCCTTACTTTTCTCCGTGTATTTAAGTAATTGCGTTGTGGAACCAATAAAATCTGCTATTTGTAACACAGCATCCTCACATTCAGGATGTGCTATCAGTTTAGCATCCGGGTGGCGCTGCTTAAGCTTAGTTATTTTCTGCAACGAAAATATTTCATGCACCATGCATGCCCCGTTCCATAAGAGCATGTTACGGCCTGTCTTCTTATTGATGTATCCGCCAAGGTTTTTATCCGGTGCAAATATTATTTTCTGGTCCTTTGGTAAACTTTCAACTATAAGTTGGGCATTTGATGAAGTACAAATTATATCGCTTAATGCTTTAATACCAGCCGAACAATTTATGTAGGAAATAACTAAATGACCGGGATGTTTTTCTTTGAATGCTTTGAATAAAGGAGGCGGGCAACTATCGCTTAATGAGCAACCGGCCCTAAGATCAGGCAACAACACTTTCTTGTGTGGGTTCAGTATTTTAGCTGTTTCCGCCATAAAATGCACACCTGCAAAAACAATAACCTCAGCATCGGTGCTTTCTGCTTTCTGAGCCAAACCCAAACTATCACCAATATAATCTGCAACATCCTGTATATCGGGCTCCTGGTAGTAGTGGGCAAGTATAATAGCTTTCTTTTCCTTCTTTAATTTTTCTATCTCATCAAAAATATCCAACGACGGATCGATAGCCACATCCAGGAAACCAACCTTATTCAAATTACCTGCATCCATAAGGAGATACAAAGCTACTCAAATAAACCCACCTTGATTATGACTCAAAACATCTTTCACAAACCCTTTATTAACTTACCCACATTCCTAATAATTCTTTTTATTTTTTTAAAAAACTTTACCTACTACTATTAGTGTTGGGGAAACGAGGAAAGAAAAAAGTTATTCTTCTTGCAAAAACAAAAAGTTGAGTTTATTCACAACAAAACAAGTAGAAACAGCCTGCTAAAAAGCAGTAAAGACGCATAACTAACAGTTAATGTGTGGATTGTGAATTAAAATGAGTGTGGGTAAAAAGAGGAACCTGAATTTCGTAGAAGGCTGTGAAAAAACCTCCCGAAAAAAGGATAACTGCGTTATTCACAAGATTATTAATTAGTTATAAGAAAAACGGGCAACGATTTACAGTTTAAACCGGGAGATATCCACAGTTGTTTTTAATAAAAACCCAAGAAAAAAATTTTCCGACCCGCGCGAACAAATAAGAACACGTGCCTAAACACATAAACAAAACAAATCTATCACAATAGGTAGTGCAACCGATAAAAACATAAAATATAAACACCATGCGTTTATCAGTTCAACCAATAGTAACAGGTTTTGCCCGGAAAAAATGATAAAAGTAGAATAACTTAATAAGATATCCACTTTAAATTTAGGTTGCTCACTTTAATTCACCAGTTTACCAACAAAACATGTTAATTAAGAACCAACTAACTGCCTGCCCACAAGAAAAACACATCAGGAAAACCACAAATGTGCAAAATAGAAGAACGCAGATAATATGAAGTTTTATATTTAAAAATAAACGGCTTAAATACAGGAGTAACGCTACAAAATCTCATTTTTTCCCATAAATTTGCCGTCCTTAATATTTAAACATAACACAAACCTACAATGTCTGTAATACAAACAATCAGGAATAAGTACGGGAAAATTGCCGGTGGACTTATTGCCCTGGCGCTGATCGGATTTATCATATCGGATGCCAATAACGGTTCTTTCGGAAATTTTTTCAGGGGTAATGATAATACTGTTCTGAAAGTGAATGGCGACAAAGTTGACCCTAAAGAATACCAGGAGCATGTGAAAGAATACGAGACATTGTATTCTATGTTCAATAAAAACAATCCGCTGGACGACGCTACGCGCTCGCAAATGAATGAGCAGGTGATACAAATGATCATTTACGAAAAGCTGGTGAATGAGCAGTGCGATAAACTGGGCATAATGGTATCTGCAAAAGAAATTGAGGACATGACCTATGGTGAGAACGCAGACCCTATCGTAAGACAGTTCCAGTTTGGTGGCCAGCAGATATTTGTTAACCAGCAAACAGGACAGTTCGACCCAGGCGCGATCAAGCAATTTGAAAAAGCTATGGCTGACGACCCGTCACAAGACCCGTCGGGCGGAAAGCTGATAGAGCAATGGCAGACAGTTAAGGCATACGTTAAGCGTATGGCGAGGGTAAATAAATATAACAGCATGTTTGCAGGTGCGGTTTATGTTCCTTCTTTCATGGCGAAGAAACATGTGAATGAGCAAAACAGCCAGGCATCGATCAGGTATGTAAAAGTTCCGTACTCGGTTATAGCAGACAATGATGTAAAAGTTACCGACGACGAAATAAAAGCATACATGCAGAAGCATGCAGCGCAATATGAGACAGAACAGGAGACACGCACAATAGAATATATATCGTACGACATTGTCCCGGCTGTTGCTGATACTGCCCGCCAGGTGGATATGCTGCAGGAAATTAAGGGTGACTTTGCAGCTGCAAAGGATAACAAGACTTTTGTGAACAGCAAATCGGACGAAACAAATGCCTTCAACGAAGCGTACATGAATAAGAGGACATTCATGTCGAGGTATGCAGATACTATTATGTCGTTGCCGGTGGGCGAAGTTTTTGGGCCATACTATGAGAGTGGCACCTACAGGATCACCAAAGTGATAGACAGGAAAACATTGCCGGATTCTGTTAACCTTAAACACATCCTTGTTTTTACTAAAACACAGGGACAGGACGTAAGGGGCGACTCGGCAGCAAAGAGCCGCCTGGATAGCGCGATTGCTTTAATTAAAGGCGGTGCGAAATTTGACTCTGTTGCGGCTATCTACTCTGATGACGGTGGCAGCAAAGACAAAGGCGGCGAATACTGGTTCACATTACAGCAGCGCCCAACAATCTCTAAAGAATTTGGTGACTTTGTATTTGAAGGTAAAACCGGCGAGGAGAAAACAGTTAGCGTTAAAAACGATAATTACTCAGGATACCACTATATAGTGATACTGGACCAGAAAGGAACAGCCCCCGCTGTTCAGCTGGGTACAGTGGCTAAGATACTGGCGCCAAGCGACAGCACCGATAAAGCAATTTATGCAACCGCAAATGAATTTGCAGGAAAGAACACAACCGCAGCTTTGTTTGACGAAGCGGTGAAGAAACAAAACCTGGACAAAAGGATAGGCGATAATATTAAGGAGAACAGCTTCAGCATCACCGGCCTGGGCTCTGCAAGGGAAATAGTTCGCTGGGCATATAAGGGCAACATCGGGGATATTTCCCAGGTTTTCCAGTTAGGCGACCAGCGCTATGTGGTGGCAAAAATTGCCGGTACAAACCCTAAAGGCATACCGGCAATAACAGCGGCAAACCGGCCGATGCTGGAAATGAAAGTGAAAGACGAGAAAAAAGCGGAGGCTATCATTAAGAAATTCGGCAGCGCAGGTTCACTGGATGGAATAGCTACTGCATCAGGCCAGGCAGTTCAGCAGGCCGATACTGTGACCCTTGGCGCAGCATATGTTAATGGCCTTGGCTATGAGCCAAAAGTTGTTGGGTATGCATTCAACGCCGGCTTCCAGCCCAATGCGGTATCTCCCGGTATAAAAGGGCAGGGTGGGGTTTACTTCATCACAGTGCTGACCCGCAATATTGGCAATGTGGATGCAAGCCTGATGAATGCGATAATGCCCCAGCAGCGCATGCAGCTAGAAGGACAGTTGAGGAACTCCATCACCCAGTCGCTGCAGCAGAATATGACTAAGAAAGCAGATGTGGAGTATAACACGGATAACTTCTAAAAAAACACGAAGAAAGATATTGAGCGCCGCACAGAACGTGCGGCGTTTCTATTTAAAAAAAGTGCAACTTTGTACTTGGATGAAAAGTATTTTGTAATTTGTAGGAAATGGCTGAACGTATTTTTACGCTTTTTGGGGAAGAGATAGTGCCGGAGCAGCAGAAAGCTGTGGGTAAAAGCCGTGCAAAGAAAAAAGACGAAGAGAAAAAGCCGGAGGAAAAAGCTGAGCCTGAGGTTGCAGAAGTGGCATCCGAACCTGAGACCGCAAAAGTAGCTGCAGAACCAACAGAGCCTGTTGCCGTAACGGAAGAAAAGAAATTCGAGCTGCCGGATGACTGGAAGGGTGATAAGAAATATTATTCGATAGGAGAGGTTGCGGCGCTGTTCAAAGTGAAGACATCGCATATACGCTTCTGGACCAACGAGTTCAAACTGAAAGTGCGCACCACCCGCAAGGGAGACCGCTTATATACACCGGAGCAAGTGCGCGAATTGCGCACCATTCACCACCTGGTGAAGGAAAGGGGCTTTACGCTTACCGGCGCCAAAGCAAAACTGAAAACGCAGAACAAAAGAGATGTGGAAACAATAGACCTGAAGCAGTCGCTGTTGCAGCTGCGCAATAAACTGGTTATTATTAAGAACCAACTCGCGCCCCTGGCCCCTAAAGGGGAATAAAAAGTCTTACGCAGAGCAAAAACGCACTACATGTTGAAACAGGTTTCTTTTGCGTTATTAAAAACACAATACAAAACAACTGTGTCTTTGCGCCTTTGCGCTATGCTCCTGCTTTTCGGTGCAACCACTTTTGCGCAAACCAAACCGGAGGTTTTGAAAGATCCAAAGAACGGAAGGGTTGTGTTTAAAGGCCCGGTAACATTTGATGACCTGCAAAAAGAACCATCGTTCGACTGGCTGAAAAGTGGTGCTGATAAATACCATCCCCGGCATAGAAAGGTAAACGCACTAAAAGAACATCTTGCAGAGTATTCCATAATCATATTCATGGGTACCTGGTGCAGCGACACTCACGATATGCTGCCGAAGTTTTTTAAGGTACTGCAGGAAACCGGCTACCCCATGGCGCAAGTGACCATGTATGGCGTGGAACGAAATAAAGAAACCCGCAGCGCAGATGTGAAGCAATACAATGTTACCAGCATACCAACCATCGTGGTTCTTAATAAAGGCGGCAAAGAAGTAGGGCGGATCACTGAGCGGGTGGACAGGAGTGTGGAGGGGGATTTGGTGAGGATAATAGGACGTTGATTAGTTCACAAGTTGTCTGAACTTTTCCTTAAAAGAGATTGTTTCAAGTTCTGAAAGGCTTCCCAGCGTAGTAATAACAGCTTCTTTCTTAAGTGTAACAATACGGTCTATTTTCAAAACTGACGGGACTCGTAAATTGTTTTCTTTATTTGGCTGCAAGATCATTTGAAAGTCGCTTTCTTCCATTGGCAACACCGAGCTTATTGCACAGAGAATAAGGTCATTATATTTGTCTTTCGTTTCGCAAACTACCAAAGCCGGACGGACTTTAACACCTGTTAATTCTGCAAAAGGAAATGGAATAAGGATTATTGTACCGGTGTTCATTTATTTTTTGATATTAAATAATCCTGGTAAAGGTCCTCCTCGGGATTGTCCCAAAAATCAAGAGATGCATGGGTGGTGCCGAAGTTTCTGATGTCTGAATCCTCTGCATCGGTATTTTCCAGCTCCTCAACAAAAGTAATGATGACCTTATATTTTTTCCGGTCATTGATCTCACTCAGTGGGTGAATGTTTTTTCCATCGTATATACCTGCCACAGATACCATATGCTACTCTTTACACGAAGATACGAAAAAAGTATCATATAGTCGGTTCAAGCAGTTTACTCGCGCCTACTGCCAATATGCAAATCCTGAAAAATCTTAGTTCAGACTACTCTTTTACAAACCTCTTCACCACTGCATTACCATCATCCATTATAATACGCAGCAGGTAGGTGCCGGGTGGGAGTTGGGATATATTAATACTTGCCTCCCGTGCGCCGCTCCACGCACACCGCGCTGCAATTTGCCCGGGCAAATTGTACACAAATGCTTCTTTTATATTGCCGGGGGCGGAGATGGTGAGCTGTGTGGTGGCGGGGTTGGGGGAGAGGGAGCTTTCTTGTTTCTCCTTTATTGGATCAAGAATATCCAAGTAATTACATTTAGAATAGGTTACTTTTCGAACACGATTGTTATTTGCTTCAGGAACATATAAATTTCCACAAGAATCTAAGGCTATACCAACAGGATAAAGTAGTTGAGCATTAGTTGCAGCCCCACCGTCTCCACTAAAACCGGGAGTACCATTTCCCGCGACAGTATGAATGACTCCTTTAATTACTATACGTACCCGATAATTATGGTATTCTCCGAAAAATAAATTTCCAAATTTATCTAAAGTAAGCCTTTGTGGGTCTATATTGGCTGTTGTGGCCGAAATATTGTCTCCATTATAAATGTATCCCGCTGAGGTCCCTGCTATTGTACTAATTATGCCAGCAGAATTGATTTTAAAAATCCGGGAATTACTATTTCCGGCCAAATAAATATTGTCCATTGCATCAACAAATACATCGGAAATGCCATTAATGGTAGCAGTATCAGCCCTGCTGCCATCACCACTATAGCCTGATATACCACCATTACCGGCAATAGTAGTAATTATGCCTGCTGGTGTTACTTTACGGACACGGGCATTTCCAAAATCAGCAATAAATAAATTCCCATGCCTATCAAGACAAATACCGGGAGCATTACTTATCGATGCGGCGGTGGCGGGAACTCCATTGCCGCTGTACCCACCAACACCATTTCCAACTATTGTTCTAATCACTCCAGTGGCTGCATCAATTTTTCTTATTCTAAAATTATTACCGTCCGATATGTATATGTTGTCTGAACTATCCAATACTACACAAGTAGGGATTTGCAATGTGGCTGCGGTCGCAGGTCCATTATCTCCGCTGAAGCCGGCTACACCTGTACCGGCTATTGTAGCAATCATCCCCGAAGGGTCAATTTTCCTTACTCGATTTCCCCCGAGAGCTTCTACAAAATAATAATTACCCTGCTTGTCAAAGACACCACCAGCTGGATTTGATAGCTTTACCGCTGTAGCGGGTATTCCACTGCCCCCAACAATGCTACCCCCACCGGCAAACGTCATTATTATCTGCGCTTGCACAAATAAAGGCAGCAAAACAAACAGCAACAACCAGAGCTTTTTCATAAGTATATAGTTTACTATAAAATTACGCACGGTTGTGCACTAAAAAAATAGGTATAAATACTCATTTTTTGGTCTGAACCTCAGATTTGCCGAGATTAACCGAGATTTTGCTGATTTTCATGTCATCCTGAGCTTGTCGAAGGATTGATGAGGGTTTGCAAGTGGTAGATGTAAGTTCCCTGATGAGGATGTTTCCTAATGCTCAGCAATGGTTCGACAAGCTCACCATGACAAGAAATAATTACTTTTGTTTTATGGAATTACCGGAGCATTTATCCATTGATTTTTTTAGCGGAAAACTGGAAGACAATTTCGACCTCGGTGTAGGGGCTATAGCGCGCATCACACACAACAGGCAATACCTTGATAATATACTGAAGGGCGGCAAAACGTATTATGGTATCAATACGGGTTTTGGTTCGCTGCACCATGTGCTGATAAAAGACCACGAACTGGAACAACTGCAGGAAAACCTGGTATGCTCACATGCATGCGGCATGGGCGCAGAGGTGCCGCAGGAAATTGTGCGCCTGATGTTGTTGCTCAAAGTGTATGGATTAAGCCAGGGCTACAGCGGTGTGCGCACAGAGATAGTGCAGCGGCTGATAGACTTTTATAATTTGGGTATATTGCCCGTAGTGTATGAGCTGGGTTCGCTTGGCGCATCTGGAGATTTGGCACCACTGGCACATTTGTGCCTGCCGATACTTGGTAAAGGTGAAGTGAACTATAAAGGAGAAAGAGTTGCGGCATCAATTGCATTGCAGCGCGAAGGGCTGAAGCCCATGACGCTGGCTGCCAAAGAGGGGTTGGCTTTGCTGAACGGCACTCAGTTCATGAGCTCGTATATAACATGGAGCCTGGTGGAAGCAAAGAGATTGCTGGTATGGGCAGATGTGATAGGGGCACTATCGGCAGATGCATTCATGGCGAAAGATGAACCGTTCAAGTCGCCGATACACCGTGTGCGCCCACATAAAGGACAAGTAGATACTGCCTCAAGGATACTGGAATTACTAAAGGGCAGCGAGATACAAAAACTGCATAAAGCCCAGGTGCAGGATCCGTATTCTTTCCGCTGTATGCCACAGGTGCATGGGGCTACAAAGGATGTGGTGGATACCGTGAACCGTGTAGTGGAAACAGAAATTAACTCCGTAACCGATAACCCGATCGTTTTTCATGATGAAGGCGAGATAATGAGCGGTGGCAACTTCCACGGACAAACACTGGCGCTGCATGCAGATTTCCTGGCGATAGCCATGGCAGAGCTGGCAAATATATCGGAACGCAGAACTTATTTGTTAGTGAGCGGGCAGCGTGGCTTACAGCCTTTCCTGGCACCTAATGCGGGTTTGAACAGTGGCTTTATGATAGCGCAATATACAGCCGCTGCCATAGTGAGCCAGAACAAACAATTGTGTACACCGGCATCAGTAGACAGCATTGTAAGCAGCAACGGCCAGGAAGATCATGTGAGCATGGGCGCAAATGCGGCGACCAAGCTGAGGCAGGTAATAAAGAATGTGCAACGTGTGCTGGCAATAGAACTGCTTACTGCCGCACAGGCGCTGGAATTGAGGCGGCCGCATAAATCTTCGCCTGTTTTGGAGGGCGTTTATGCTGCACTACGTAAGGAAGCATCCTTTATGGCAGAGGATGAAGTGCTGCATGATAAGCTGATAGCCGCGGAGAAATTCCTGGATAGCCAACCGAACATCTAATCACAAATTGTCATGCTGAGCTTGTCGAAGGATTGTTGAGGGCTTGCAAATAGTAGATGTTAGTTCCCTGATGAGACTGTTTCCTGGTCATCAGCAATGGTTCGACAAGCTCACCATGACATTCTAACGGGAGAGTGCTTCGTATTTGTTCGCAGAATCAATAGTGCCAGTTTGCCTGTAGGCAAACCCCAGGTAGCCATACACAGCCGGGGTACCCGGCTGAAGAACAATGGCTTTTTTCAGGACAATGATGGCTGAATCATAAATACCCAGCTTCAGGTAGCAACTGCCCATGTTGCGGTAGGCCCGCGCAAATGTAGTATCGAGCAGGGTGATGTTTTTACATAGGTCCAGCGACTGCCGGTATTTTCCCTGTTTAAAGTAAGACGCTGCCAGGTTGGTGATGGAGAAGGTGTCGCGCGGGTTTAACTCTATTGCTTTTAGCGTATAACGTTCGGCAGAATCGAGTGCGTTTATTTTAAGGTAAGAATTACCGATCTGCGGATATAACTCCGTGAAACCGGGATATATAGCCAGCGACCTTTTTAAATAGCCAATACCATCCTCCATTTTTTTTGCTTTCGTTGCAAGGTCTGTCTCATCAATTGCATCGTTAATGATGGTAGAACCGAGATAATAAAAAAGCCGGTGCGCATTTGGTGCATGCTCTATGTCTTTTTTATAAAGGGTGTATGCATCTTTCCAGTGGGTATTGCGGGCGATGGTAACAGCCGCATAAGTAACAGCGACAAACAAAAGGGCAACAGCCGTTATTTTGTGCGATAAAAACTTTTCGGCAATAGCAGCAACTACTATACAAAATCCAACAGAAGGGAAAAAAAGAAAACGCTCTGCCATGGTAGCGCCAACAAGAAAAAAGACATTGGAGAATAAAGCCAGCGTGATGAGGAAAAACATTATGCCGAATGCCGCAGGGTCTTTACGAATAACGACCAGGCGAAGTATTCCGACGATGGCAAAAAAAACAAAAATGCCCATCGTTAAACCTACCCATGGGTTATGAAAAGTTGCGAGTGGAACAGTATTATAAGAGTAGTCTGAAATGAGTGGGTAGGGGATGAAAAGCAATTTGAGGTATTTGCCCAGGATGAGGAGAGGCGTAGCTATACGTTCGGCAAAAGATGTAGCCCCGGCGATGGAATTTGTGGTGATGCTGAACTGGAATATATGATTGGCATTGTATGCCACCAATATTGATGAACGTATGATGAGGTATGCAGCGGCAGTAGCTAATACAATAACACTGATCCATATGCTACGCCGCTTATTACTGTCCGCAAAGAAGAAAAACACAATAGGGACAACAAACAAGAGCGTAATACTTGTTTCTTTAGACAACAGCGACAAAAAATAAAACACAGCCCCGGTTGCCAGGAACAATGATCGGCCGGAAATAGTGTACCGGATTAGTGTGATCAATGTGAGCATCGAAAAGAAAAAGCATAGCAGCTCATCCCTGCTTTTAATATTGGCCACAACCTCGGTATGTATAGGGTGCAGGGCAAACAACAAGGAAGCAAGAAAAGCAAATGCGATCCTCTTTCTTTCGAAAAGTGTATTTAGAAAAATAAAGAGCAGCATAACGCCAGCTGCAAAAAAGAGCACATTGATAATATGCCCCGCTGCCGGTGACCCGCCAAATAAATGGTATTCCGTAGCAAACATGGCTAAAGGTAGCGGCCGGTAAAGGTCGTTGGTAAAAGAGCCGTAGCCATGCAGGTAGGGAGTACTGAATATTTCCGGGATGGCGGAAATACCTTTTGTGACTGTTTTATTGTTGACGATCGCTGAATAATCATCAAGCACATAACCATTGTTGAATGTATTGGCATACACCAGGCAGGCCACCAGTCCCAGGATGACTATGAGCCGGGACGCAGGCGGGTTATTTTGCAACCAATTTGCGGTTAAAACCATTGAAAATATGCGGGGCTGGATTTGAAATTAGTATATTTTTCTCATTTGTGCCCTACTGCGGCAATAGCGACTTTTTTATACATTTGGTGATGAATGGGCCAGTCTGATTACATTGTTTTCCTGTGTTATGGCTATGAAAGGGTTTTCCATGAGTGTGCATATGCATTACTCTCACTTTCCCGTATCCACAAAATTGAAGAACTGAAGAATACAGAGATTTGGATATATACGGATAAGCCCGAATGGTTCAAAGAATTTAAAGATTGTCCGTTGCCGCTTAATTACAGGCAGGTTGATGAGGCAACTATTAAAAACTTGCGCGGGACTATAGACTTTGTGCATAGGGTGAAAATAGAAGTGCTGAAAGACATCACCTGCACGAAAGAAGGTAATATCTTGTATGTGGATACAGATGTTGTGTTCGCGAACAGGATAGAAAAAATATTTGAGGATATTGCTGCCGGCAAGTTATACATGCATATACGGGAGAGCAAGGTGAGTGATAAGGCAAATCCTATTTTATGTAAACTGAGCAACTATATTGAAGGCGCACAACTGAAGCTGAATGGCAAGCCACTAAATGAGATGGATATGTGGAATGCAGGCGTGCTGGGTTTTAATACAAGGCATAAACAAATACTTGAAGAAGTGCTTACGTTTACGGATAGGGAGTATCCTAAATTCCCCAAGCATGTGGTGGAGCAATTTGCATTTTCTGTTTATTTCCAGGATAAGGATGATATAAAGGCCGCATCGCCGTACCTGTTCCATTACTGGAACCTTAAAGAGGCGGGTAGTGTGCTCTCCTCATTTTTCCATCACTTTAAAAACAAAAGCTGGCAGGAACTGGTACATTACAGCGCACTGATACAAATGGAAAACCTGATGCAGGAAAAACTGGTGTTTTACAGTAACAGGCGCATATCAGGTATAATAGCCGGAAAGAAGTGGGAGCCGCATAGTTACAACTGGCAGGAATTAATGAAGCAGTTATAGGGCCTGGTTCAAACTGCCCTGAAAATTTGCGGGTATTTTCTTTAAATAAAAGTTGTTGTGGAGTATTGTGGTTCAACATGTGCATAGACCTGGCAAGTGCGATCAACGGAATATACTAAGTAAAGTATCTACGGCCGCTGCATTGTAGGCATTATAGATCGATTCATAAATGTCCTCCTTTTCTTTTTGGGTAAGGTGGAAATTAAGAGAGGCTACTTTCTTTGACTCCTTCGGCACATATTGCAGGGTTACAAAACGAAGCTTGCCATTAAGAAAGTGGGGGGCAAAATCTTTAATATAATTGTTGGAATAAGATTGCAGAGCTTCCCACCTGTGCTGTATCACAAAAACAGGTTCAGTAACCATGCTGATCAATGAATTTTCATCAGAGGGTATGCCCACATCGCTTTCCCTTGTATCACGAATTTGCAGGAAGATAACACGGCGGGTGTTCTTTTCCAGCCAGTTGCGCATCACATATATATACCTGCTGGCAAGGTTCACGCCAAAATTATCGTTGAGGCCGGCATCCATAATATTCATACGCGGCTGGCTGGGGAGCCGTACTACGGGCAAAACGAACGGAAATGTAGCATTCATACGTAATGCAGAAGTAAGTCGCAGGTTGTGAGGGTTTTGCCGGTTGAAAAATGCTGAAAAATCAACCGCATCAATTACGGGAGATTGCTGGCCTAAAGAATATTCCGGTTGAGTAAGATAGCCTACAGGCTGGCCAGACATAACCAGTTTTCTGCCATCATTAATAATGGTGCCGCTGATAAGCATAAGCGGTATCTGGCCTGTAGCCTCACGCGCCTTAAAGAAGCTGAAATTCTTGTCCAGCAGCCCGTCTGTGTTGCGTGCCATCTCCTGTTCCATAGCATAGCCGCGGTCGCGGGTGTAGGAATAGCCGGCAACCGAAATTTTATTGAATGGTGAAACAAGGTCCACACTTGCAAGGGAGAATATAATTGCGTTCAGCAGGTCTTTGCCTATGTTTTCCTGGTAAACTGCAGCATATGGGTTTTTTACAAGGCCACGCAGATGTGCATCGTGCAGGTTGCGCCAGTAAGCTGCCCCTATCATTCCGCCCGAGGCCCCGGTGATCAGCACAGTGTTTTTAAATAGCCGTCCCTGAGTGGCGCTGTCTATATACTGCAGCGAACGGAATGTCCAATATGCAGAGCGTGTACCGCCGCCGCTTACTGATATGACCACGAGCGGAGGGTTCAAAGTATCGCTGACACTCTTATTTTTCCATAGCTGCAACCGTGCCTCTTCCAGTTTCTTATCGTTATTAAACCGCTCCTTATTGAACAGGTTTTTCAAAGTAGTATAATTGTAATTAGGTTGCTCCCGCACATCCTGCCGGTAGTTGAGGCCATAGGCAATACTCCGCAGGTCGAACCAGCGGTATTTGACCATGAGCGATAGGAGCAGAAAAAACACTACCCAGCCAATGGTCTCCCAGCTTTTCAGGAAGTATTTGAAAGCGCCAACCACCCCCATGATGATAGAGAACAGCAGCAGGAAGCCTGCACCTGCAGGTACGCGTAGCATAGGTTGTTCCATAAATGCCCCCATTAGGAGCAGCAAAATATACGCTATAAGTGCGGCGAAGATCACATTGCGGTGATGGCGGCGCAGCACAGTATTCATTACGCGGGGGTGATATGGTTCTATATCTGATATTTCGGCTACCCGGAGGTTCACCGATATGAACGAGCGTGCCGGGATCATATCAACTTCATAATCGAGAGAATCATAAGGTATTAGGCCGCGTATGCGTGAAGGGTTGGTAATAGTGGTGAGCATTGATTTAAAGAAATCGCGGCTGACACGGAAAAAATAAATGAACGAAATTAGCACAACAACAAGTATACCCAGGTAGAAGCCTAATTGCAACAGCAATATCTCCTTTACTGAGGCCTGTTCATCGTACCACTGATAGTGAATGGCGACCAATGAGTAAAATACCAGGAATGCAAATGGAATGATGGAGTTATTGAAGGTATATACCACAAACGCAAGCCGTGTAGCACCCATGTAGGGTATGCGCTTACTGTGAATGATGAAAGTGGTGATGTGCCAGGTCATGATGAATACGCACATGGCGCATCCCAGCAGGAACATGCTTACAAAATTGATCCCGCCTAAATATTCCGGCGACAGGAAAAGAGAAGATGCCCCAAAATGCGACGCAAAATTGCCGGTGATAATGAGCAGTAAGAGTACCCAGAAGAACAGCAGTAGCTGGTATTTACGGAAGTGAAGCAGCAAAAGCTGTACCGGTAAAAAATAATATATACCCTTCAGCAACCGTTTCATCCTAATGTTTTATCAATCAAGCTAAGGAAAAAATCAATACGGGTATATTGGCGCAGCTTATAATAACAAAAATTTATCCGCATCGTTCAGGAAAGGCAGCTTTGCCCTTACTTTCTGCAACACTTCCTTTTCAAGGGTCGCGGTATGGCATGCAGGTTCGCCTGCCTTTTGCCATAGCTGCTCGCCCAACGGGCCGAATACGCTGCTTTCGCCCAGGTAGTTAAAATCTTTTCCGTCTTTGCCCACACGGTTCACGCCTATTACGTAGCACTGGTTCTCTATGGCGCGTGCCTGTAGCAGTGTGCGCCACGCCAGGCTACGGGGCTCAGGCCAGTTGGCCACATACAGCAGCACATCATACTCATCGCCCTGGTTGCGCGCCCATACCGGGAAGCGGAGATCGTAGCACACCATAAGGTTTATACGCCAGCCGTTAACGCTTACTATGAGCCGCTTGTCTCCGGGGTTGTAATGTTTGTCCTCGTCGGCATAACCAAACAAGTGCCGTTTGTCATATGTGCCAATTTTCCCATCTGGCTGCACCCACAGCATGCGGTTATAATAGTTCCCATCTTCTTCAATAATGAGGCTGCCGGTGAGGATACAGCGGTATTTTGCCGCCATTGCCGCCATCCATTTTACCGAATTACCATCCATAGTTTCAGCCAGCCTTTCAGGAGCCATGCTAAAACCCGTGCTGAACATTTCGGGCAGGGCCACCACATGCTTATTGCCGGAGATACCTGCTATCATTTTTTCATATTGCTGCAGGTTGGCCTCCTTATTTTCCCATACTATATCAGGCTGTATGAGCGTTATATATAAATGTTCCCCGGGCATCGCTGGTTTTTCATCAAATGAAATTAAATAATTAGCATCAATTTACAATTGATATAACACATTGTTCTGCTAAATTTGTAAGAATCCCGCAAAACCGGCGGCTTCTCCTGATGGATATGAGAAAAATACTGTTTTTATTCATGTTGCTTATCCCGGTATCGGCACAATGCGTTGATAAACGCAAACAGAAGCCCATGTCTGTGAGCAGATGGCGGGAAGTAACAAGGATGAAGACGGATTCCACCATTGTTTCTTTTGCTGATACGATGTTCATCTGGTTCAGGCCCAGGGATTCTTTTCAATACAATGTGAAGAATGGTTTCATATACAAGGGCACCTATACTATAAATGAAGACAGTGTGCTGGATTTCGGAACAGCACGATACAAAGTAGCTGAACGAAAACTATTGAGCCTGGTGCTTACTAACCCGGATGGTATTTTCTATTTCAACCGGGATTCATCAGACACAGTTAAAACCATCGTGCTGGATAAAGAAGAAAAATTGTTGCCTGTTACTAATATTGACCAAATGATTGGCAAATGGTCGGTATACAGGAGGGAGGTAAAAGAAAAAGCATCCGGGCAGATAGATAATTCTGTTGCTGTAAGGACTGTATATATAACCGGCCCATCTACAGATGGTAAGCAAGGTTACGTATTCAGCGGCACAGACCCACGTAATAAATGGTCGTGGTATATCAAATCGCTGGGCACAGACCAGGTGCTGGATTGTGATGGCAAGAACAAGCGCATCCTGAAGGTGATCAAATGCCAGAACGGAGAGATGATATTGGAAGATGACGGGATAAAGTATTACCTCAAGCAGTTTAAATAACCCCCAAACCCCCTAAAAGGGGCTTTCCTATATTGAGTTGAGATCTGTTTCAGCTTTGTTCCTATGGTATGCTATTAAATCGTCAATCCACTTTTCTCGGTTGCTAACTATACCTAAATTTTTATTATAACGGAGATCAGAATTTGGTGCAGATGCGCTTTGTTCTGCTAGGGTCGCAAACTCAATTGCTTTGCTACAATTTCCTTTTAGAAAATGAAAAATGCTGAGGAACGAATATGATTCATATCTTTCTATCGGGAATGGAGAACTTGATCCCTGCCGATTTAATATTGTGAGTTCTGCTAAAGAATAGAACTCTTGCCTCTTCAACTTTATAACTAATTCGGCAAAACTTAGATATGCAGGTGTTATTACATTGGGGAAAATCTCTTCATAGTCTATCGCCTTTTTGTAATAATCCAAGGCTAAAGGGAGATTTCCCTTTAGCGTATAAATATCACCCAGAGAACTTAAACATTGGCTTCTTTCTATTCTATCGTCTGGATAATCATTGAGGAGTTTTTGTAATAGCATTTCAGCAGCATCCAATGAAATCGGTTGCCTGGTTCCAACTAATGTAACAGCCTGAATTTTTAAATATTGAGCCCTTGATTCTTTTCTTGCACGAGCGAGTTTTCTAAAGAAATACTCTTCAATTTCTATACTCCAGCCTGTTTGTCTATACCAATCAGCCATAAGAAACTAGTAATACCCGAACTATTTAAGCTTTACCAAGTAGTAGATTTTCGTTGCCTTCTCTCTCGTTTTAGGGTTTAAAAATTCCGGTGTCAGCTCACTTACTTTAAAGAACTGTCCCTGCTTCACAATGTCAAACGCAACCCCTTTATCCTTTAGGTCGTTCAAACCGGATTCCATAGTAAGGAGATAACTTCCCCCATCTGCACTTTCAATGCCGCCGGTTCCTTTTATTACACCTTGCGCATAAAAATGCAATGCATTTAATGGGTCTTCCATTTTATAAACAAATATATTTTCCGTAGAGATAGCGCGTTCATGAATATATTTTCCCGCCACAGCGCCCACTTCGTATTTAAGCAGTGATGGGTAGATATGCAATGTGATGAATACGTTGATAATGATCATGCAAGCGGCAGGCAACCACAGCATTTTGCCGGTAAGCGTTTTGCGGAACGCCAGGAAGAACCACGCAGCGATACCAGCAACCCACACAGCAATGAACAATAGATCTGCCGGGAAAACATAGAAAATAAGCACGAAGACAACAAGCAGCAGCAGGGCCGATAAAACAATGAGAAACGGCTGCATTACCTTATGAACTCCGCTATGCTTCCGCTCTTCTATAAGCTCATACAACAATTTTGCAGTGATGATAGCTGCCAGAGGGAATGCCACGAAGATATAGTGTGGTAGCTGATACGCTGAAGAACCAAGCGCCAGATAGGATAGCAGGAACCCGCCGGTAGTTATCCACTCCTGGTATGGATGCAACTGAAATCTTTGCCTCGCAAGCTGTATGATGTTTATAACTATTGCCGGTAAAAACAAGAATATCCACGGCAGGAAAGACCACACCATATTCTGCAAAAGAAAACTCAGGTCCACATCGTTTTTCCATGGGCTTTCGCCGGTAATGCGGCCAAAACTTTGCGACCAATAGAAAAAACGCAACCCGGATACGCCAGTCATGCCATTGACCGATTTTTCAGGATGAAGGTCGAATTGCTGGTATAATCCAATGCTCATGGGTATGAGCAACACTGCAATTATTATCAATCCCAGCAGGTATGCCGGCCGAAAGAAATTTTTCCATTGACCTTTCAGTACCCAATCACTTGCAAAACAGAATACAGGCACCATCAGCGCGATGGGGCCCTTTGTCATCATGCCGAAGGAAATAGCGGCGCAACCCAATAACAGGTCCCGTAGCCTGTGGTAGCTTATCCATTCCTGTATCAGCCATATTGAGGTTATCACCCAGCCCATAAGAATAGTATCGCACCGTACGTCGTTCGTCATCAGGAACATTCCCTGGCAGGTGGCCAGCACCAGTGCAGCAATTCTCCCTATGCTCTCGTTATAAAGCAACCTTGCCAGCCTGTACGTGGCATAGAGTGCCAGCAAAGCCAGGAGTATAGATGGGAATTTGTAAGCAAAATTATTTACACCGAACACCTTCATGCTCAAGGCATTAGCCCAGAACAGGAATGGCGGCTTATCCAGGTACTCCATGCCCCGGTCATAAACATGCAGGTAGTCGCCGCTTTGCATCATTTCCCGGCTTATTTCAGCATACTGCGATGCATCTACATCCATCGTATCTATACCAACGGCACAGAAATAAAGTATTGCAATTAAGATAAAAACCCAGAAGGGAACCTTTGGCATGAAACAAAAGTACTTTCTATGCAAAAATAGTCGCAATTTTATGGAATGCTGCAATTAAATTATTACCCCTTTGAGCTTGAGTTTGAGTACCCGTTTGTTACACACCATGGCAGGAAAACACAACAGCCAACGCTTATAACTTCGCTCGGTTTGGGTAATTTAAGAGGGTTTGGAGAGGCGCCTGCTATTCATTATTATGATGTTACTGTTCCGGGAATGACGGAAGTGCTTGAGGCTAAACGACAAATGATAGAACGGTATTCATTAACTGAACCGCAGCGCTTTTGGCATTTTTTGCACCATCTTATCCCGGGGCAGCATTTTCTTACAGCAGCACTGGACATAGCAGGTTGGGACCTGTATGCGCAAATGAGCAGGAAACCGCTTTACCAATTGCTGGGATTGAAATGGGAAAATACCCCGCTCACAGATTATACTATTGGCATAGATACCGTGGAAAACATGGTAGCTAAATTAAAAGCGCACCCATGGCCTATGTATAAGATAAAAGTAAGTACGCCGGGTGATATAGATATTTTACGGGTGCTACGCCAGCATACTGGTGCTCCCTTCCGTATAGATGTGAACGAAGGCTGGACATTTGACGATGCGAAAAATCTGCTCCCTGAATTGCAGCAATTGAACGTAACTATGATAGAGCAGCCATTACCCCGTGCGGAGGACGAAGCAATGGAAGAGCTGAAATTAACATCCCCCATTCCAATGTTTGCAGATGAAAGCTGCCGGACCGAGGACGAAGTAAAAAAATGTGCAGAGGGATTTCACGGCATAAATATTAAACTTACCAAGTGCGGGGGCATTACACCTGCATTGCGAATGATAAAAGAAGCGCGCGCACTGGGTTTGAAAGTGATGATAGGATCAATGAACGAAAGCACGATTGGGTCTGCAGCTATTGCCAATCTTCTTCCTCTGGTAGATGAAGTAGACGCAGATGGCCCGCTGTTGCTGAAAGAGGATGTGGCTGAAGGGCTGGAGTATGATAACGGGATAATAAAGTTATCGGGAAGGAGTGGGTTGGGGGTACGATTTACCGGGAAAAAATAGAATTACATTTGTAGCAATATGCACTTTCAGCAAAACATTTCACTTAAACCATACAATACATTCGGTATAGATGTGCCGGCAGAGTATTTTGCTATTTTAAATAATATTGATTTGCTGGAGGAAGTCACAACGCTACCATACACAAAACACATATTGGGTGGTGGCAGTAATATACTATTGACACAACCGGTAAATGGGCTGGTAATATACAATACACTTAAGGGAATAACTGTTGCCAAAGAAGATGAAAGCCACGTATGGCTGAGTGTAGCTTCTGGAGAAGTGTGGCATGACTTTGTGTTGTATGCCATAGATAAAGGATGGGGCGGTATTGAGAACCTTGCGCTGATACCCGGCACAGTAGGTGCATCGCCTATGCAGAATATAGGCGCATATGGTGTTGAAGCAAAAGAAACTATTGAAAGTGTAACGTTCTGGAACTGGCAGGAAAAGGCATTTATGACCTACAGTAACAAAGAATGTGCATTTGGATACAGGGACAGTGTTTTTAAACACGGTTTAAAGGAAAAGGTTTTTATTATTTCGGTAGTGTATAAGTTAAATAAGCAGCCGAAGTTTAATACGAGCTATGGTGCCATCGGGCAGGAACTGGAATATATGGGGGTACAGGAACTATCAGTAAAGGCAATTGCACAGGCGGTGGTCAATATAAGGACCAGCAAGCTGCCCGACCCCCAACAAATTGGTAATGCTGGTAGCTTCTTTAAAAACCCTACGGTTCCGAAAGCACAATTTGATGTACTACATGCCAGTTATCCTGGAATGCCATCCTACCCGTTAAATGGCGAAATGGTAAAAGTTCCTGCAGGTTGGTTGATAGAGCAATGTGGCTGGAAGGGATACAGGCTGGGGGAAACGGGAGTTCATGCAAAACAAGCTTTGGTGCTTGTTAACTATGGCAATGCAAAAGGTAGTGAAGTTTGGGCGCTATCACAGCAAATACTTGATTCAGTAAAAGAAAAATTTGGAATAGAACTGGAAAGAGAAGTGCAGGTATGGTAAGCCTATTCAGGGTCGATCAGCGGCAACTTAATATAAAAAGTGGTCCCTTGTCCTTCTTTGGTCTCAAACCATATTTCTCCCTTCCAGAATTCTATTATTTTCTTGGTCATAGCCAGCCCCAGGCCCGTACCCGATGACTTGGTAGTAAAATAAGGCTGGAACATCTTTTTCACTATATCATCAGGTATGCCCGCTCCATTGTCAGTTATAGTTATCAATGCATAACCATCCTGTGCAACAATGGATACATCTATTTTTCCAGCTTCTCCGGGTTGTATGGCCTGCTTTGCATTTTCCAGCAGGTTGGTGAATACACGCAGCAGCTGGCTTCGGTCAGACTGCACAAAAATCTTTTCCTCACCATCTTTTACTGTTACCTGTATATTTTCCTCGTTGGTATAAAGTTCTGTTGCTTTATGCAGCAGGGCAACAATTTCCAGTTCCTCTGCCCGCGCTTCCGGCATTTTGGCAAAGTTGGAGAATTCAGAGGCTATGTAGGATAAGTTGTCTATTTGCTCAATGATAGAGTAAGATACTTTGTCGGTCAGCTCTTTTATGTTCGGGCTGTCGTTGCGCATTGCCTGTTGCAGGTATTGTATATTAAGCTTCATAGGTGTGAGTGGGTTCTTGATCTCATGCGCCACCTGCCGGGCCATTTCGCGCCATGCACCTTCACGTTCACTCTGGGCCAGCATGGCTGCATTCTCTTCCACTTTGTTCACCATTTTGTTGTATTCACTTACCAGCAAACCGATTTCATCATCATAAGGCCAGGTGATACGTTCGTTCTGCTGCAGGTTGATACGCCCGAATTGCTGAATAACAATACTGAATGATTTGGTGATCCAGCGGGTTATTAAAATGGCTATTACGCTTGAGAACAGGAATATGAACGCATATAAATTTATCAGTGTAACAACGATATTGGATATCTGGTAGTTCAATTCTTTTTCGGATGTAAAGAAGGGTACATTAATGAAACCATAAACAGTGCCGCGTTCATTGCGCATAGGCTGGTAGGCAGACAAATAAGAAAGACCGGCCACGTTCTCATTTTGTATCAATATGGTCCTGCCAATATTGTTCAACTGGTAATAGGCGTCAGCGCGCATCATATTCGATATGAGCCCTTTATTGTAGATCTCATCTTCCGATGTATTCAGCAAAATGCCATTTTTGCTGAATACATTTATATCTATTTTTTGTCCGTTGGCAAGCGTTGTAATGAATGACTTAAAGCTGTTAGACCTGCTTACAGAATCAAAAGCATTTTGGTCGGAAAAAGCACGCTGCATTTTTAAATTTCCCTGTATCGTTTGGCGGGCTAGCTGCATAGCCGATTGATAGTTTGCATTATTTGAGGTCTTATACTGTACACTGAAGAAAAATATGGTTACAAACCCTATAATGATAAACGATATAAGCACCACAGCCAGCATAGAAAAATGTACACGGCGCCTGAGCGTAAAACGGATAAATTTTTCTTTGCCAAGCTTGCCGGAGAAGTATGAGAAATATAGCTGGTATGCCAGGATAACTATTGCCAGCAATATCTCGATAACAAACAGGTAGGAGAACAGCGATATCATTTCAATTACCAGGCTATGCTGGCGCACTATTACGATAGTGCTTTTGTCAGATACCTTATAATAAAGTTCAGTATTGTTGTTCCTGCGGTGAAAAGCATAGTCCTGTTCTTTCTGCAGAGTGTCATCATCAAGGTATGCAGAAAAAGGATAGTCGTTCGTTTGTGAATAGATCTTATTGCTAACGTATTCAGCATGGGCATATTCATCATCCCTGGTGCTCACATTGTTTGACGGGGGCTGCAATAATTCAGGGTATACGGTTTGGGTTACAGGTTTCTTAAGATCAAAGTCAATAAAAACATAACCAATTATTTTGTTTACAACATCGCTGTATATTGGTATGTAAGAAAGATATAAATGTCGCTCGTGTAAATTTTCTTTATAAAACAGATAAGAAGAATTTGTTGAGAAGGATTCACTTTTTTCCTCAATCAGTGCAGCAAAATCAGCAGTGGTATCCTTATTATACAAGTTTCTTTCCCGCGCATCAAATAAATATAGTTTTGCCTGGTACTGGTTAAAAGCTGCACGGGATAGATATTGCGGATCAAAGTACTGGTTCAGGGTTTTCCGGGCTGATAATGAAGGGTCCTCAAAAAAATCCTTCAATTTTTTGTCCTTCTGTATTTTCTTCGCGGTTTCCTCAAAGGCAAATTCCATCGGATTGTCCCTTTTAGGCATCAGGTGTGCATTTACATAAGCTATGCGGGCCTCCCGTTCTTTTTCCTGGTTGTAATAATATAATACCCCTGTGCCAAAGAAACAGATAAACACACCCCAGAATATCATGTGAGGTTCAAACAGGTCGGATACCAGCGTGAACCTTTTGTTATCCAGCAATGGTATAAATATAAGCAGCCAAACAAGCAGCAACCAGTAAAACAGCCAGTCGAACGGCATAAGATGTTTGCCATAATGGTGTACGATACCGGCAACTGTTATCAACGCCAACCCTATAAGGGCCACCAGCATATATTTAGTTACTTTGCTCCTGACGAGCACATTTAACTGTACATTGAATAAATAAATGATCAGGCAGGAAATGCCTGTGATGATACATATGATGAGCAACCCAAGCAAAGTGAAAACATCAATAGAGTAAAAGTGGCTGACATCAAATGAAATGGTGGAGTCGACCACCAGGCTGCGGATAATGCTCAGGTATAGATATACATAGCCAAGCAGCAGGGTTGTTAGTATCACAGCAATAGTATGGCGCACAGTGCCGTTCATTGCCGGGTTAAAATAATTTCTGTACGGGGTATGCCGGGTGATAAATATTACCAGCCAAAGGATGCAGATGGCATTTATAAACAGGTCACCCAGTGATGACAGGTAAATGCTGGACGAATATAACAAGGGGGAAAAAAACCGCAGTGCATCCAGGTTGAAGGGAAGCCCGTATATATAAAGCAGGCACCGCAGGCCAAGAATAATAGCAAGGGTGGCAAAAAAACCTGCCGTTGCAGACGTATTATGTGTGAAACGGATAATGACCAATTGTACCCACCATATGCTTGCTACAAGGGCTGCTAAGAGCAGAAAAATGGAAAGGGTTTCAGGCGCCCATTTCGGAATATCCTGTGGGTTGAAACGCAGGTAAAATATGGGTTGCTGCTCTCCTATTGATACAGGATATTCATTTTGCGCGCGCGTGTCGGTTAGGGCAATTTTAGTATTTACGGGTATATTATTGGATGCAACAAAATGAGACGACAAATAGTTGTTCTCTATCGGGTAGGTTATCACTACAGGAAACAGGGCAACCAGGGTTTTGCTGCTATCCAGGTATTTGAGATGGGTGTCTTTTTCTACAAATACACCCCTGTCATTGCGCAATAGCTTTTCTTTTTCGAAAGCAAGCTCGTTAATATCCGCAATCACCGAATTAGTATTCCAGAATTTTAAGGAATCCCGTTCGTAGGCATATACATAGAATGGCTGGCTTTTCAGTTCATTGAATTCTCCCGGGGAAAGCGAATCTGAAAAAATATGCCGGATAAGCTCCTGGTCGGCAATAAGGTCTTCAAAAGCATCATGCTGGTAGTTCAGTTCGCTGCTAACAGCCGATGCCATGCTCTCGGGCATAGTAGCCTTCTTGTGCAAATGGAAGTAGTAACCATTCATGCACCAGAGTATTTGGCTCACCAGCAGCCAGCCCCAATATGGATAACGCCTGAACATTAACTATTTAGATTCCGCCGCTTTTACTTTATTCCACAGTGCATCCATTTCCCACAGGGTCATATCGTGCAACGACTTACCCTGTTCGGCTGCCATGTCTTCTACTTTTGTAAAACGACGGATGAATTTTCTGTTGGTCTTCTCAAGTGCACGTTCCGGGTCCACATTAATAAAGCGTGCATAATTGATGAGTGCGAACAAAATATCTCCCATTTCGTTTTCCATCTCAGCAGCATCATTTTGCTCCACAGCTTCATACAGTTCAGCCAGTTCTTCCTCCACTTTGTTTTTTACTTGTGCAGTGTTTTCCCATTCAAAGCCCACCTTTTTTGTTTTTTCCTGCAGCCTCAGGGCTTTAATAAGCGCGGGCATACCAGTTGGTATCCCGCTGAGTATGGATTTCTTGCCTTCCTGCTGCTTTATCTTTTCCCAGTTCTGTTTAACGTCATTATCGTTTTCCACCTTTACATTACTATATATGTGCGGGTGCCTGTTGATGAGCTTATTGCAAATACCCTCTATTACATCATCCAGCGTGAATTGATTTTGCTCGCTGCCAATTTTGCTGTAGAACATAATATGCAGCAGCAGGTCGCCCAGTTCTTCCTTTAGCCCCTGCCAGTCCTCGTCCACTATAGTTTCAGATAGTTCATACACTTCTTCCAGTGTTTGTGGCTGCAGGGTATGTATGGTTTGTTTTTTATCCCAGGGGCATTGGTCTCTCAGCTCATCCATTATTTTCCTCAGCCGTTCTATTGATTTTGAATACTCCATGTTATTTAGATATGTGGTCTGGTACTATTAGTAAATTTACTAAAAAGGCACATAGGGTTAAGTTCCTATGTGCCTTTCAGCTATAAAAAATTATTATTACTGAACGTAAACTTTTGCTACATGAGTACCGTGTTCGGTAGTTGCCGAAAGCATATAAATACCCGCCGGCTGATTAAGTACTACTTCAGCGTCTTTATTGGTAAGTGTGCTGAATTCTTTTACTTTTTTGCCAATAATGTTGGTGATGACCACATGTACCGGCTCGTTATAGCCAGAGATCATGTGCATAGAGAATGTTCCCTTATTTGGGTTAGGCGCCAGCCTTAGTTCATTGGCACTGCCGTTAAGGTCATTAACGCCTGCAGGGGTAACATTCAGAACAAGGATATTACTTGCAGCAGTAGTATAGCAGGCATCTCCCGTTCCTGCCACGCAGTTAACAGTTTTGGTGCCGGGTGCTGTTCCGGAAATGGTATAAGTATTGTTAGTTGCTCCCGGAACACCGGTACCGTTTACATACCATTGGTAAGTTGGTGTGAGCGATGTAGTAGACACCAGGGCAGTGAACACTGCGCTATTCCCAACACCTATAACCGATGATGACTGGCTTATGGTTACAGAGATAGGCTGAGGGCTGTTAACGTTCATGTGTATATTGTTGCTGAATACAGTATCTATGGTGCGGCACGATGAGCTGCTGGCAAGCAGGCACCTGATATTATCGCCGTTTGACGGAGCGTAGGAGAATGTACTGCCCGTAGCAACATATACGCCATTCCGCGACCACCTGAACAGTGGCGTTATGCCACCATAAAGCGGGTGGGATGTAAAGGTCACCATAGAGCCGATACAAACTGCCGATGTTGGGCTTGCCGTAATGGTTATTGCGGGGGTTTGTGTTACATCTACTGTCATTGTAATGCTGTTGCTCATTACTGATGCAAGCGATGGACAAACGTAGCTGCTGTTCATGCTGGTAGTGATCACGTCGTTATCGGCCGGGATAAAAGTGAATGGGCTTCCGCTGCCTGCGGCTACGCCGTTCACATACCATGTGTAAGCAGGGGTGGTGCCACCGTTAACAGGCGTTGGATAATAAGAAACCGGTGTGCCCACGCATACTGTATCACCAACTATACCGGTTGAAATGCTTACCGCAGGTACCAGGGTCGGATAAACTACAACAACCATAGTATCGTATACCATAGCTGCGGAAATACATGCAGCGCTGCTGGACATTCTTACGGTAATTCTATCACCGTTTACAGGTATGTGGTTGAACGAAGCGCCTGCACCCAGCACAAAGCCGTTCACGCGCCATTCGTATACCGGTGAGGAACCACCATTCACAGGGGCCGCGTTATATGTTACCAATGTGCCGGGACATGTATTGAAACCGGGAGTTGCACTAAAAGTAACTGAAGGTGTTAATATCGGGTCTACATTCATCCCATGTGTTGCATAACCTGTTCCGCATACATTGGTTACAGCGTAAGAGATCGTTGCAGCGCCAACCATCATGCCGCTAACCACACCCAAGCCTGATACCGTAGCTATGGATGTGCTGCCGGATGACCAGGCGCCCCCACCAACAGTTGCGGTCAGCGTTGTAGTTCCGGCAAGGCAAACATTTGACGAACCTGTGATGGTGCCTGCATTCGGCAATGGGTCAACTATTACAGTATTAAAAGTGCTTGCTACGCCGCACGACGCTGTAACTGTATAGCTGATGTTCACTGTGCCTGCTGTTACACCTGTTACGTTCCCCGATGCGTCAACAGTAGCATTCGAGTTGCTTGCGCTCCATACGCCGCCTGCTGTGAGGTTGGAGAGTGTGATAGTGGCAGCAGGGCATACATTTGACAAACCAGTGATGGTGCCAGCCGATGGTGTGGAAACCACGTTCACACTAAAGGTGGCAACAGCAGTGCCGCAGCCATTTGTAACGCTGTATGAAATAACCACAGTTCCTGCAGTTACACCCGTTACATTACCAGATCCGTCAACAGTGGCATTTGAATTGCTTGCGCTCCACACACCACCTGGTGCTGTGTCTGTGAAGGTTACAGTACCGGATATACAAATATTGCTTGCACCCACTATAGTACCTGCATCAGGTAAGGGGTTTACGGTAACCGGCTGCACGGCAGCATTAACGCCACAGGCATTGGTAAGCGTATAGCTGATATCTACAGTCCCTGCAGTAACGCCGGTAACCAGGCCGGCAGTTACAGTAGCATTTGAATTGCTTGCACTCCACACGCCTCCTGCCGAAGCGTCAGTAAGCACAATACTTGCTGAAACACACACATTGTTTGCACCCGATATTGCAGCAGGTAGTGCATCTATTGTCATAGCGTGTGTAGCGCTGGCTGTTCCACAAGAGTTGGTAACTGTATAGCTTATGGTTGTTGTGCCCATAGTAACCCCGGTTACATTACCCAAACCATCTACAGTTACATTACCATTGCTTGCGCTCCATGTGCCGCCGCCGGCAGCATCAGCAAGAGTGGTTACTCCCGCTTCGCATACACTGGCAGCACCGGTTATTGTCCCTGCATTGGGCAGAGGATTAACGGTAACATTCTGGACAACGGTTCGTGGGCCGCAGCTATTGGTAACAGTGTAACTTATGTCTACAGTTCCTGCTGTAACACCTGTAACAGTGCCACCCACAACAGTTGCATTTGCATTACTTGCAGTCCATGTGCCTCCACCGGGGCTACTTGCCAGTACTGTAGTTGCGCTTTCGCATACTTCCGGTGTGCCGGTTATAGCCGATACTACCGGCAATGGATTTACGGTAACAACAATAGTGTCTGCGGCAGAATTATGGCCGTCAGATACATTTACAATGAAACTGTCAGTGCCTACGTAGCCTGGTGTGGGTGTATATGTCCTTCCTGTAATTGTCACACTGGAACCATTCGCGGCCGCTGTTCCTGCAACGGTAACACTGCCGTGAAGCGGCGCCCATGCGCCTAATGACCACGTTTCTATTTGCACCTGGTCTGAGTCGGTAACAGCGATAAAAGAACCTATATCAAATGGCCCCTGGTCTTCGCATACGGAAAAACTCTGGCGCGTGCCGCCGGTGAAATAAGGAATGCTGTTTGGGCGAACATGCTTTACCCTGTTGCCTGCAGTGCCGCCGCCGCCTTGCCTGTCAGAAATAAAGAAATAATTCCCGTTAGCCATAACTGCCACAGATGACAGGGATGCAAGCCGTATATTAGAAGCAGTTGCGGGGCTCCAGTTACCGGCATCATTGCCCGCAGTTCCGCTTCCCGCAACGGTAGTTATTATCCCTGTAGTCATATCTACTTTACGAATACGGGCGTGGCCAAGTGTTGCTATATACAGGTTTCCTGCGCCATCCATCTTCACATCAAGTGGCTGATTAAGCCCTGTTGCGGTAGCCGCAACTCCCTCGCCGAAAGTTGTTGTACCATTGCCCGCTACAGTTGTAATGATGTTTGTTGTGCCATCTACCCTGCGCACGCGGTTGTTTCCGAAGTCTGCTATGTATATATTGCCGGCAGCGTCCACACACAATCCGCGGGGGTTATTCAAACTGGCAGCTGTTGCAGCCATATTATCAAGGAAAGGCATGGTTGTACCATTACCGGCAACGGTAGTAATTATTCCTGCCACATCTATCTTTCGTACGCGCATTGTCGACCCACCACCTCCGGATGAGCCTTCAGTAAAATAAATGTTTCCCGGTCCGTCAACCCACATACCCCTGGGGTTGCGTATCTGCGCTGCTGTAGCCGGCCCGCCATCGCCCGCAAAACCGGCAGTGCCGTTTCCACCTATTGTTGTTATAATGCCTGAGGCATCTACTTTGCGGATCCTTTGATTTGAGGCATCAGCAACAAAAACATTTCCAGACCCATCAGCACATATACCTATAACACCAACAAGACCGCCTCCGCCCGGTGCTCCTAATTGCGCTGCTGTAGCCGGTCCGCCATCACCACTAAAGCCGCTTGTGCCTGTGCCTGCAACAGTTGTGATGATATTTGTAGAAAGGTCGATCTTTCTAACGCGATTATTTCCGTTGTCAGCAATGTACAGATTATTGCCGCCCGCATCAAGGTTGATCATGTACTGGTTGTCAAGTTGTGCCGCAGTAGCAGGTCCATTGTCTCCTCCATAAGAACTCGCACCGGTACCTGCAAAGGGTCTCATGATCAATACCTGCGCCTGGCTGCTCGCCGCAACCCCAAAAACACAACACAAAGAGGATATAAGTAAACGTACATTTTTCATCTGAAAACAGTTTAATTAAAAATTATAATATTCCCTAAAATAAAGCTTACAATATTAAGTATAAATATCCTGATATGCAATACAGTTGTGGCTAAAATAAATGGATGAGGGGCAGAAAGTTAAGGCTATCCATAAATCTCATATTTTAGTATCCGTTGCCCCTGTTGATTCGGTCACAACCTATTACCTTTACACGCTTAAAATCAGTACACTTTGCCCGACGTCATACAGCTCTTATCAGACCACATAGCCAACCAGATAGCTGCCGGTGAGGTGATACAACGCCCTGCCTCGGCGGTAAAAGAGCTATTGGAAAATGCGGTAGATGCTGGCGCAACGGAGATACAGCTGGTGATAAAAGATGCCGGCAAAGAGCTGATACAGGTAATAGACAATGGCAAAGGCATGAGCCCGACCGATGCCCGCATGAGCTTTGAGCGGCACGCCACCTCCAAGATCAAGAGTATAGAAGATCTTTTTACCATACGTACCATGGGTTTCCGGGGGGAAGCGCTGGCATCGATAGCAGCTGTCACCCAGGTAGAACTAAAAACACGCCAGGCTGCCAGTGAATCAGGTACCCGGATAGTGATCGAAGGCACAGAAGTAAAATTGCAGGAACCTTGTGCGATAAATCCGGGCACCAATATATCTGTAAAAAATCTTTTCTATAATGTACCTGCCCGTCGCCACTTCCTGAAAAGTGCAACTACTGAATTACGACATATATTAGATGAATTTACACGTGTTGCTCTGGCAAACCCAGGTATTGCCTTCCGTTTCTTTAATAATGGCACAGAACAATTTCATTTAGAGGCAGGTAACCTCAAAACCCGCATTGTTGGCCTATTAGGCAATGGATATGCAAAAAATTTAGTACCTGTTGAAGAAAAGACCGATCTGCTCAACATTCATGGCTTCATTGGTAAGCCGGAAGCGGCTACCCGTACCCGTGGCATGCAGTTTTTCTTTATCAATAACCGCTTCATTCGCAATGCTTATCTAAATCATGCCGTGGTGCAGGCATATGATACGCTGATAGAAAAAGAATCGTTCCCATTCTATATATTGTTCATAGAGGTTGACCCATCACGGGTGGATGTGAATGTACACCCCACTAAGCAGGAGGTAAAATTCGAGGATGACCGGATGATGTATGCATATCTAAATGCTGCTATAAAACATGCGCTTGCGCGATACAACATTGCCCCATCGCTCGATTTTACCCTGAACCCGGAAATACAGCAACTGTCATCGGTTAACCTTCCCTTTACTGATAAGAAAAAAGAAGAAGCTCAAAAAGGATATTTATATAATACATTCACAGAGAAAGGACAGGCACACTTTATAGAAAAAAAGGACAGCCTGAAACGCTGGAAAGACCTGTATGAAATAGCGCAATCTACAGTCGTAGAACAGACTTCGATAAATATTCCTGCTGCAGATACCAATGCATCTCAGGCAACACTTGAAACCGGTGCAGAAACATCAGATAAAGGGGCCAATAATATAATGCTCATTCATGGCAGCATATTGGCAACTACCGTTAAGTCGGGAATGATGCTCATCCACATCCGCCGGGCACAGGAGCGCATTTGGTTCGAGCGGCTACTGGAGCAATGGAACAGCCAGGATGCGCCATCTCAGCAGGTATTATTTCCCGCTTCATACGAGCTTTCCCCACAGGATGCACTATTGCTGACTGAAGTGTTGCCGGATATGGCACGTATTGGTTTTGACATTGCTCCCTTTGGCCAACATACTTTCGTGATACAAGGAATACCGGCAGGCCTGCCCCATGGCGAAGAAAAATATGTGCTGGATGAAATAGTGGAGCACCTGAAACACGAATCGGCCGATGCCGTAGGCAAGCGCACAGAGCAACTGCTCGCTAATATGGCACGCCGCCTGTCCCGTAATAAGCACGCCATTATGCAGCCCGAAGGCCAGCAGGCACTCATAGATGAACTCTTCGCCTGCAGCCAGCCGGAATACACAACTGATGGCAAAAAAGTATTTGTGATGGTGAAAAAGGAAGAGCTGGAAGGGATGTTAGGTTAAAACCTCGGTTCTTTACCTGATAATGGTCAGGGAATTTAGGGAGAGATTTTAGTACATTTGCCCCCACTTTTATGTCTGCACTTAAATTTTATCCCTTAAAGGTTAAGGACGTTCGCCTGGAAACAGCTGATTGTGTGTCGGTATCGCTGGAGGTACCAGCAGAGCTGGCAGAGCAGTTCCGTTTTGCACCGGGGCAGTACCTCACCTTTCGCAGGCATTTTGAAAATGCAGAAGTTCGCCGGTCTTATTCAATCTGCACCAGCCCTAAAGATGGAGAGCTGCGTGTAGCCGTGAAAAAAGTAGAGCAAGGTAAGTTCTCTACTTATGCCCACGGCGATTTAAAAGCTGGTGATGTGCTGGATGTAATGCCCCCCTTGGGCAATTTTATCATCAAGCAGCCAAAAACAGAACACAAAGAATACCTGGCATTTGCAGCGGGTAGTGGTATCACACCTATCATGAGCATTATGAAACATGTGCTGGAGGATGAACCCAACAGTAGCTTCACACTTGTTTATGGTAATCGTTCCAAGAACAGCATCATCTTCCGCGAGGCCATTGAGGGGTTGAAGAACAAATACATGCAACGCCTGCGCATATTCCATGTGCTCAGTCGTGAATATATGGAGATACCATTGTTCAGCGGCAGGATAAATGCTGAAAAATGTGAACAGTTCTGCAAAACCCTCGTAGATATAAGCACCATAGACGAAGCATTCATTTGCGGGCCGGAGGAAATGATATTATCTGTACGCCAGAAGCTTATAGACCTGGGCATGCCATCCGCAAGTGTGCATATCGAATTATTTACTTCTCCCGATCAACCCAAAGCTTCCCACGAAAAATGGGCATCCACCCATAAAAAAGATGAGGGCCCAAAGAGCAAAGTAAGTATCACTCTTGATGGGGTGACCTTTAATATGGAAGTTGGCTTTAATGATGAAAGTATCCTTGATGCTGCTTTAAAGAACGGCGCCGACCTGCCCTATGCCTGTAAAGGTGGGGTATGTTGCACCTGCCGTGCCAAAGTGGTAGAAGGCGAAGTAGAAATGGAAGTTAACTACGCCTTAGAGCATGACGAAATAGAAAAAGGCTTTGTGCTCACCTGCCAATCACACCCCCGCACTGAGCGTGTGGTGATAGATTTTGATGCGAGATAAATCTATTTACGCCGGTTTAGAAATCCTGAATCTCTGCTGTTATGTATAATGCCGATAATGACTATTCGGGTCAGCTCTTCATCTATGTAGTAATGGATCGAATACGGGAATATATCCGGGTGTGCAATTCGGATTTTTTTATATCGGACGGCATGTGCATAAGGATTTGTTTTTAGACGGGTAATTGCAATTTTTACATCATCAGAAAATCGTTTTTCTAATCCTTTTAACTGGTCGTAATACCATTCTTTCGCATCCCTGATATCTTGCCTTGCTTCTTTAAAGTATGCTAATTTGTAAGGCATCCGTTAAACTTCTTTGTCTAATTCATCAAACAAGCCCTGAATATCCTGTATAGAATTAGGGTCTTGGGATATAGCATTTAGCCTTTTATCAATCAGATCCTTTTGCCACTGGGGTAATTCGCCATCAATATCATCAACATCGGGGTATTTGTTTTTTATCTTTTTCCAATCTTCAATTGGTATCTGTACCGCGATAGTTTCACCTCTGTTGTCCGAAAGATAATTGACCGACATAACGTTCGTTTTATATGTAAGTAAAGTTACAAAAAATACAGCATTCCATTCTCCACAACAAACCCAACCTTCACAAAACTTTTGAATACCTCCTTTCGGGAAAAGATTATATTTGTTTTATGAGTGTTATCCGTAGTGTCTTATTAACTACCCTTACTTTATTGTTGTGTTTTAATGCTTTTGGACAAAGAAGAAGCAAACAAAAGCAACCGGATATTGCCGCACTGAAAAAGCAGTGGGTGGACAGTGTCTATAATATGCTTACAGAAGATGAACGCATCGGGCAGCTGTTCATGGTACCAGCATACTCCGGCACTAAAGAATATAATGAAGAGTTTATTACCAAACTGATCACTAATCACCAGGTAGGCGGGCTTATCTTTATGCAAGGCGGCCCGGTAAGGCAGGCAAATCTTACCAACTATTACCAGCGCATAGCACAGGTGCCATTGCTTATTGCCATGGATGCCGAGTGGGGATTGGGTATGCGCCTTGATAGCGTAAAAAAACTCCCCCGCCAGATGATGATAGGCGCTACACGCGATACTATGACAGCATTTCGTGTAGGCGGGGTAATAGCGCGCCAGTTAACACGGCTCGGTGTGCATATCAACTTTGCACCTGATGTGGATGTGAACAATAATGTAATGAACCCGGTTATCAATACCCGATCATTCGGTGAGGACAAAACATGGGTGGCTAAAATGGGCGTAGCCTATATGCGCGGCCTGCAATCAAACGGGGTAATAGCCTGTGCTAAACATTTTCCTGGCCATGGTGATACCCATGTGGACTCGCATAATGATCTTCCATTGATACCCAAAACCACAGCGCAATTGGATACATTGGAGCTGGTGCCGTTCAAACAAGCGATCAATGCCGGAATAAAAAGCATTATGATAGCACACCTCGAGGTGCCATCCTTGGAAAAACAGCCCCATGTGCCAACAACATTATCAAAGAATACAATTACGAACCTGCTGAAAAATAAATTAGGTTTTGAAGGGCTGGTTGTTACCGATGCTATGAATATGCAGGGCATTACCAAGTATTTTAAAGATGGTGATGCAGAGCTGATGGCATTCAAGGCAGGCAATGACCTTATATTAATGTCTCCGGATATCCCCACAGCTATAGCAAGAATAAAGACCGCATTGGCAGAAGGTACTGTTTCGCAGGAGGCGCTTGAAACCAGTGTAAGAAAGATACTTGCAGCAAAATATGATATAGGGCTGTCGAAATGGAGAGATATAAGCACCCGGGGTCTGTGGGAGGACCTGAACCAGTACGTTGATCCTATGCGCCAGACGGTTACCAAAGGAGCTATTACATTGGTCCGTGATGATAACCAGATCATGAACAAGATAAACTATACTATGCGTATAGGCTATGTGGGCATTAACGCTAATGGCTCAACACCGTTATATGAGGAACTGAACGATAAGTTCAACAATGTAAAAGCACATTGGTTACCCAAAGGTACTTCATTGGATAGCACACAAAAAGTTTTGGACCATGTTGCAAACTATGACGCTACAATTATTGCTGTTCACAACCTTAACTATACTCCCGGCGGCAATTATGGATTAAGCAGCGAGGCAATAGCCTTCCTGCAATATGCTGGTTGTCGCAACAACACTATGGTGGTGCTTTTGGGCAATGCTTATGCCATGCAGTACTTCTGCGGGGCAGGCTCCGTGATGGTGGGGTATGAGGATGATACTATTGCAGAATACACAGTAGCTGATGTATTGTTCAAAAAAATAAAACCCAAAGGCAAACTACCGGTCACAGCTTGTATAGCGGGAAAGAGTGTTTGCCCGGTTGCAACAAAAATACCTGAGCTTGCAAACGAGCCTGCTTATAGGCTGAGAAAAGTTCTTTACCCTGCGGATGCAGGAGTGGTGGACCAGAAATCCCTGGACAGGATCGATATGTTCATGGCACGCAATATTGCGAACGGTGTATTCCCCGGTTGCAGGGTATTGGCAGCTAAAGACGGCAAAATATTTTATGATAAGGCATTCGGTCACATGAAGTACGACAAGAACAAGAAAGTAGATACCAATACGCTTTACGATGTTGCTTCTTGTACCAAAGTGTTATCAACCACACTGGCAGTAATGCGCTTGTATGAACAAGGTAAGCTCGGTCTTGATAAAACACTCGGCGACTACCTGCCACAGGCAAAAGGAACGAACAAAGAAAACCTGAAAATAAAAGACATACTGCTGCACCAGGCAGGCCTTAAGGGCTGGATACCTTTTTATAAAGATGTATCGGAAGATAATGGTGATCCACGGGCAGACCTGTTTAAATTTAAACAAACAGAAGGTTATAACATAGAAGTTGCAAAAGACCTGTGGATGCGTAGCGATTACCTCGATACCATGTGGGAGAAAATATATGCTAGCAAGCTGGATAATTCCGGCAAGATGACCTACAGCGATCTCGACTTCTATTTCCTTGCCGCAGTAGTAAAGCAAATAACGGGCAAGCCTATAGATAAATACGCAGAAGACGAATTTTACAAACCTATGGGTCTGAAACGTATTACCTACATGCCGCTCAGGAAATTCAGCGAATCGCAGATAGCACCTACTGAAATAGATCAGGGCTTCAGGAACCAGACACTTTGCGGTTATGTGCATGATCCCGGTGCTGCCATGCTGGGTGGTGTAGGTGGACATGCCGGACTGTTTGCAACTGCACAGGATGTAGCAGCTATTTTCCAGATGTTGCTGAATAAAGGGTCATTTAATGGTAAACGCTATTTTAAGGCTGCTACGGTTAACCTGTTCACAGCATATGGCAGCCGCATCAGCCACCGTGCCCTTGGTTTTGATAAACCGTTGCCTGAAGAAGATAATGGCGGTCCGGCTGGCGACAGGGTAACTGCATCGGCATTTGGCCACCAGGGTTTTACGGGTACTTGTGTATGGGCAGACCCGGGTACAGGAATAGTCTTTGTATTCCTCTCCAACCGTGTTTATCCTTCAGGTTCAAATACTAAGATCAATAAGCTGAGTGTGCGCACCACTGCGCAGGATTATATTTATGAAGCACTTGGCTACCCTGTAAACCACGAAAGGCCACAGGGATACAGGGCCCAGGTAGGAAACGGAAGATAGGCAGGATAAAACATCTAATAAAAAGTTAATTATCCTTAACTACCCCTTTAGTGGTAGCACCGCCACTGAATTATTTCGTTGTTTTATATTCTGTTTCAGCATATAAAAACGAACCACCAGATCTATGAAGCAACTCTCCTTCATAATAATTATACTCTTTTGCTCATTTCTGCCCGGTCTCGCGCAGAGCTATACCATAAAAGGTTCGGTAAAGGATACCATGAACAACGTGCCGCTGCACCGTGCATCCATAGTGCTCATCCGTAACAAAGATTCTGTTATCGAAACGCATACACGCACAGCAGCCAATGGCACATTTGAAATGCATGTAGCCAATAAGGGGAAGTACATGTTGCGTATATCTTTCCCTGGTTTTGTTGATTACCTCGAAGTGCTGGACGTAAAAAAGACCACAACCGATGTTGGCGAAAAACCGCTTATTTCTAAAGCACACCTGCTGAAAGAATTTGTGCTCACCCAGCAAGTATCAGCCATAAAGATCAAAGGCGATACTACCGAGTATATGGCCGATAGCTTCAAGGTAAAAGAAAATGCAACGGTTGAGGACTTGCTGAAAAGATTACCCGGCATACAGGTGGACAAGAATGGCAACATCACCGCACAAGGCGAAACGGTTCAGAAGATATTGGTGGACGGAGAAGAGTTCTTTTCCGATGACCCTAAGGTGGTTACGCAAAACCTGCAGGCAGATGCTGTAAAGAAAGTACAGGTATATGACAAGAAAAGCGACCAGTCTGAATTTACCGGCATTGACGATGGCCAGAAAACAAAGACCATTAACCTGGAGCTGAAAGAAGAAAAGAAGAAAGGTTACTTCGGGAAGCTGGATGCAGGTGGCGGCACAGACAATTATTACCAGGGGCAGGGAATGATCAATGCATTTAAAGCCAAAAGACAGGCATCTGCGTTTGCAATTGCATCAAATACGGACAAAACAGGCCTTGGCTGGCAGGATAACGATAAATTTGCAGGTAGCGGCGGCAGCACAGAGTTTGTGGATGGGGTGATGTTCACTTCCGGTGCTCCCGATAATAACGATTTCAGTGGATGGGATGGCAAGTATAACGGCCAGGGCCTGCCAAGAACAGTAACGGGTGGCGCTCATTTTGCTGATAAATGGGGCAAAAATCATACTACCGAAAATTATCGTTACGGATTGCAGTATGTGGACATAAAAGGAAATACCACCGTGCAGAATACAGTGTCAGATACTTCCCGGATCGTCTATGATCAGCAAAAAACACAGGCGAAAAAAGCGGACAGGCATAGCATAGATGCTATGTACGAAATAAAGGTCGATACGAATACGTCAATAAAGATCAATGCAGATGCAGGCAGGAAGAGTACGGAGACAAGATCTGTAGACACTACTCAAAGCTATACACTGGACACCAGCGACGTGCGAACACCTTTAAATATCAATACAAGGAGCATTTTAAGTAAGGGAACTGCTGAATATGTGAATGCGGGAGTGCTGTTGAGAACGAAATTTGCAAAAAAGGGCCGTTCAATATCGCTTGATGTACGGGAAAATTACAGGAGTTCAAAAGACACAGGCACACTGAGATCGAATGTTTCATTCGACGCCCCCGGTATGCGGGATTCAATTTTTAACCAGCGGAAGGAGATCAGCTCCAATACGCTGGGCTTTTCTGCCAGGGCCACATATACAGAGCCGATCTCTAAAAAGATATTCGGAGAAGTGAATTATGGAATTAATGTAAACAATAATGAAGGTTATAGCAAATCATACAACATTGATCAGGGGGATAGGCTGGATTCTAATTTCAGCAGCCATTTTGTGTACAATATACTTTCCAACACAGGTGGGCTCAATTTCAAGTATGTCTCAGACAAGTTCAATGTTTCAATAGGCGGTGATGTGTCTAATACTGATTACCGGCAAACAAACAAAATGTATCATGATACCACTCATACATTCACCTACCTCAACCTGATGCCCAATATTAATTTTGCCTACAACCTGAGCAAGCAGACAAGTGTCAAAATAAGATATTCGGGGAGAACAATACAACCCACTTTTGCACAGACACAGCCCTTACGTCAGAATACCGACCCGTTGAATATTACAATAGGTAACCCAAACCTGGTGCAGGGGTTCAGCCATAAAATAGATATACGCTTTAATGACTACAAAGTTCTGAGCAGCCGGTACTTGTGGGGAAATGTTTCTTTTACTTATAAGGACAATGAGATCGGCGCCAAACAGGCATTTATCAATGGGGTAAATACAACCCAGTATATAAATGTGCAGGGAAATTACATGGGCTGGGCATTTATAGGCTATGGGTTTAAGATAAAAAAACTAAACCTTGATATCGGCCTGCAACTAAACCCGACCATATACCGAGCTAA
The DNA here is from genome assembly GCA_021155965.1 of Flavipsychrobacter sp. Taxonomy (GTDB): domain Bacteria; phylum Bacteroidota; class Bacteroidia; order Chitinophagales; family Chitinophagaceae; genus Nemorincola. The sequence goes on along the minus strand of JAJNBJ010000011.1, from coordinate 42,702 downwards.
TGACAGCATCGGCGCGCAGGATGCATCAGGTAAGGTCACTTACCGCCGCAACAGCACCGATAACAACAGGATAAGCTTTGCACCCTATTTTAGCTACAGTAAGGCTGATAAATATGAATTCAGGCTTGAGCCCCGGTACACATACCATAGCAATACTTCGTCCATCGGTTTAAACCCCACTTCATATAGTATATATGAATGCGAATTCAGCGGCAATGTTCAGTTGCCACTGAAGTTTGAAATAAACACTTCGGTTGATGTGATGATACGCGAAAAGACATCCATATTTACAACCAACAACAACGTGGTGAAATGGAACGCCTGGGTGAGCAAGAAGTTTTTGAAGAAAAGCCAGCTGGAGGTGAGGTTGTCGGTATTTGATATACTTAATCAAAATCTTGGCTTCAGCAGGATAGCCCAGGCCAATACCATTACACAGGATAGTTACAACACCATCCGCCGTTATGGTATGCTGAACCTCATCTGGAATTTTACGCATACGCCGGCAGGGGCGCCACAAACGAATAGTAACATGATCATCATCAAATAAGGAATTATGCGAAGAATATTATTACTACAATGCATACTGCTCTGCATCGTGATGAGTGCGAAAGCGCAATTCACCTTGGCGGGCAAAATAGAATACGAGCGCAAAGTGAATATCTATGCTCAGATGGCGGAGATGGATAATAATGAGTGGTTCGAAAAATTAAAAGCGCAGATACCTAAATTCAGCAGCAGTTATTTTGACCTGTTGTTTGATACCGTGCGGACTTTATACAAACCCGGCAGGCAAGTGGAGCAGAGCAGCCTGTTCAAAATGTTTGGTGGTGGCCCGGCTATGGAAAATACTGTTTATACAGATCTCAGAACGGAAAAAGTTACTGCCGCCAAGAAGGTGTATGAGCAAAAATTCCTGGTGCAGGATACCATGCGCAAAATGGATTGGGTAGTGAAGGACGAGATACGAACAATTGCTAACTTTAAATGCCGGAAAGCAGTGGGGCGCATGTGCGACTCTGTTTATGTGGTTGCTTTTTATACCGATGACATACCGGTAAACGGCGGCCCCGAAATGTTTTCCGGCCTGCCGGGTATGATACTGGAGATTGCCATTCCCCGACTGCACACAACATGGGTAGCAGAAAAGGTTGACCTGGGTGTACCGAAAGACACAGAGTTTGTGATACCCGAAAAAGGCAAAAAAGTTAATGAGCAGCAGTTAGGAGATGCAGTGCGCGATGGTTTTAAAGATTGGGGGAAACTAGCACCACGCAATATCTGGTGGACAGTGTTATAGAAATGTTCTTAATAGTAGCCCTGAACTTTAGTTCGGGGGAAGGTTTGAAAAAACAAATGGCTTTAGCCAAACAAGCTACCCATACAGTTCCGCAAGAATAGCCCTCTTATCGTACCCCAATGCCACCAATCTTCGTTTTGCTTCATCTATCATTGCCCGCCAGCCACATAGCATAAATAATGCATTGGGCTTATCTGCGCACAATCGTTCATACACATCATGCACATAACCTTTATTCCCATCCCATTCCTCGCGGGATAAGGTAACATGATATTTGAAACCCGGCAGTGTTACCTGTAAAGCCGTCATTTCATCTCTGTACAATATATCGGCTTGTGTGCGTGTGCCAAAGATCAGGTGTATATTCTTATGTGGTAAATTATGTTTGCTGATATACTCCAGCATACTGCGGAATGGTGCAATACCTGTTCCAGTGCATATCATGTATAAGTCTCTTTCCGGTACTTCAGGCAATACAAATACACCCTGCGGTCCTCTCAATGTAAATGTGCTGCCAACTTTTATCTCGTTAAAAATATATTCAGAAGCAAGCCCGGTTGGAAGGTAAACGATCAGCAATTCTATCAAATTGCCACCATCAGGTATGGAGGCTATACTATAGCTGCGCCAACGCTTGTTGCGTTGCTCATGTATCGGCAGGTCCAGCGTCACAAATTGTCCTGGCTTAAAGGTAAAAGGGTTTGTCTCAGGTAATTCCACCCAAAAGCGGCGCGTATTATGCGTTTCCTGTTCTATACGCTTCACTATTCCTGTCTGCCATTGCGGTACCATAGATTACAAAGGTAGCTGTTATTCAGCAGCACAATCAATTCACGTTCCTTATATGCCCATCCGCAATTACTATAATACTTGGAACATTGCCAAATTATCGAATTGTCAAATTAAACTTCGTAAGCAGTACCTTCTACGCTCACAAAAGTATTCGGGAAAATAGCGCTCGCCTCTTCCTGGAAGGCATCAAGGTCTTTATATTTTGATGAGAAATGCCCCAGCAACAATTGTTTTGCATTGGCCATCTTTGCCAGTTCTGCCGCTTGCACCGCCGTGCTGTGAAAACGTTTTGTTGCTTTCTCCCTGTCTGCATCCAGGTAAGTGCATTCATGATATACGGTATCTGCACCTTGTATCACACTCAAATAGCTGTCTGTGAACAGAGTATCTGCACAGTAAGCATATTTTTTTACACTTGGGCCATCTTCTGTCACCAGTTCATTTTTTATTACTGTGCCATCCGGTCCTGTATAGTCTTCCCCCTGCTTCAGGTTTTCGTAAGCTGCAGCAGGTATTTCGTATTCCCGGCATTTGTCCGGCAACAGTTTTCTTCCTCTCGTTTTCCTTTCCACCAAGAAACCATGGCATTGTATGCGGTGGTTCACCGGGAAACAGGTAACGCTGAACGAAGGGTCATCAACCAGCAATGCAGTCCCTTCCGGCAGCGCGTGAAAATAGAACGGATAAGTGAGTATAGTCTCCGCCACATTAAGGATGGCATCAAGTATCGGTTTTAATTCTGCAGGCGCATATAGATGCAGAGGTGCTGTCCTGCCCAGCAGGCTCATGCTGTTGATCAGTCCCGGCAGCCCGAAATAATGGTCTCCATGTAAATGACTGATAAAAATATGGTGCATACTCCGCCACCGCAACCCAAACCGCTGCATCTGCGATTGTGTGCCTTCCCCGCAATCTATCAGCAACACCTCACCATACACAGATACCGCCTGTGCCGTGGGATGCCTGCCAAAAGCAGGTAATGCCGAATTATTGCCGAGTATAGTTACCCTCATTACTCTTCGTTGAACAAATCGCGTTCCAGTATTTCCATGCTTATTATATCAATTGCTTCTTTCATGGTTGGCGCAAGGTTAATAAGCAGGTCTGCTTCATTTTCTTTCAAAACCGTAACTCCTTGTTTATTAAGCTCTGTGTATACAAGCGATCGTTCATTGGCATAACAATCCTCATGCAGGTCAACCAAACCGTCTATTGCACTGCTATCAGTTTCCGCACAATTTTTAAAGTCTATTATATAATTATTTACCCCATTTTGTGCCAATTCCGCACACTTATTCTTCAGTTCACCTGTCAATTTAGCATCCAGTCGGTCATTTATCGGCACAATAATTGTAAATGTATCTTTGGTATCAATTTTGAACTCCATAAACCGGTATTTGATAGAATGATAACTAAGATTAAAAGTAGGAAATCCCCGGAACAATTATTAACGTATTTATAGTATAGGGTTCATTACTGAAACTGATGATAGTCATATAGTTAATGGCAATATTGAAATACCTTTAATTTTAACTAACTTTACTAAAACTAAGGAACAACAAATGGATTCGAATTTCTCGCCAAAAGTTAAGGAGATCATATCCTACAGTAGGGAGGAGGCGTTGAGGTTGGGTAATGATTTTATAGGCACAGAGCACTTGCTGCTGGGCCTCATCCGCGAAGGGGACGGTATGGCACTTAAAGTGCTGCAAACCATGCAGGTCGATCTTTTTGAACTGCGCAAAGAGCTGGAGCTCGCTATAAAAGACAAGAACAACAAGCCATTGGCTAATATTAACAGCCTGCCGCTCACCAAGCAGGCCGAAAAAGTGATACGTATCACTGTGCTTGAGGCAAAAGCACTGAAAAGTACGACCGTAGAGACTGAGCATCTTATGTTATCTATTTTAAAGAACAGGGAGAACGTAGCTACGCAGATACTGAACAATCATGATGTTGATTACGACCGCTTTAAGAACGAATTAAGCATTCTGCAGGGCAATAGCCCTACAGCAGATTACAGCGATCCGGGTTCTGAGGAATTTGATGATGATGACGAACGTCGCCAGTTCCAGCAGCAGCGTAAGCCTGCCAGCGGCAACGCCAAATCAAAAACACCCGTTCTCGATAATTTTGGCCGAGATATTACCAAATTTGCGGAGCTGGGTAGTCTGGACCCTATCGTTGGCCGTGATGAAGAAATTGAGCGTGTATCACAGATACTCTCTCGCCGTAAAAAGAATAACCCAATATTGATCGGTGAACCAGGTGTTGGTAAAACTGCCATTGTGGAAGGCCTTGCCCTTCGCATTGTTCAGCGTAAGGTATCGCGAGTTCTGTTCGATAAGCGCGTTATCAGCCTCGACCTCGCAGCATTGGTTGCCGGTACCAAATACCGCGGCCAGTTCGAAGAGCGTATGAAGGCCATCATGAACGAGCTGGAGAAGAACCGTGATGTGATCCTGTTCATAGACGAGATACATACTATAGTAGGCGCTGGTGGCGCATCAGGCTCGCTTGATGCTTCCAATATATTCAAACCGGCCCTTGCCCGCGGCGACCTGCAGTGCATCGGCGCCTCTACATTGGACGAATACCGCATGTATATTGAGAAGGATGGTGCATTAGACCGACGTTTCCAGAAAGTACTGGTAGAACCACCAAGCGTGGAAGAAACCATTATTATACTGAACAACATCCGCTCTAAATACGAAGATTTCCATAACGTACTGTACGATGCAGATGCAATAGAGGCTTGTGTGAAACTCAGCGACCGCTACATGACAGACCGCCTGCTGCCCGATAAGGCAATAGACGTGATGGACGAAGCCGGCGCGCGCGTACACCTCAAGAATATCAACGTTCCGCAGAATATCCTCGATCTTGAGAAGAAGATAGAGGATATCAAGCATGAGAAAAATAAAGTGGTAAAAAGCCAGCGCTTTGAAGAAGCCGCTGCCCTCCGCGACCGTGAAAAACGCCTCGGCGAGGAGCTGGATCGTGCTAAAGCAGAGTGGGAGGAAGAAGCAAAACATAAGCGTTACCCCATCAGCGAAGAAGCTATTGCCGAGGTGATCAGCATGATGACAGGCATACCGGTTATGCGCATGGTGGAAGCCGAAAGCGCCAAACTGCGCCGCATGGATGAAGACCTGAAAGGCGCAGTGGTAGGGCAGGACGAAGCTATCATTAAAATAGTAAAAGCCATACAGCGTAACCGTGTTGGCCTGAAAGACCCCCGCAAGCCAATAGGCTCGTTCATATTTCTGGGCCCTACGGGCGTGGGTAAAACCGAATTGGCGCGTGCATTGGCGCGTTATATGTTCGATAGTGAGGATGCCCTCATTCGGGTGGATATGAGTGAGTACATGGAAAAGTTCTCCCTCAGCCGCCTCATAGGTGCGCCTCCCGGTTATGTAGGTTATGAAGAAGGTGGCCAGCTTACCGAAAAAGTTCGCCGCAAGCCATATTCTGTAGTGCTGCTGGATGAAATCGAGAAAGCACACCCTGACATCTTCAACATCCTGTTGCAGGTGCTGGATGATGGCCAGTTGACTGATGGCCTGGGCAGAAAAGTTGACTTCAAGAATACGCTAATCATTATGACATCCAACATTGGCGCACGCCAGTTGAAGGATTTCGGAACAGGCGTAGGCTTTGCAACATCTGCAAAATCAGCAAGTGCAGAGGATAGCAGCCGTGGGGTAATAGAAAAGGCATTAAAGCGCACTTTCTCTCCTGAATTCCTGAACCGTATTGATGATGTGGTGATCTTCAACTCTCTTGAAGCTAAGCACATCAACATGATCATCGACATCATTATGAAGGATGTGATGAAACGCCTCAATACCCTTGGCTTTACCATGGAGCTTACGGAGCCGGCCAAGAAGTTCATTGCCGAGAAAGGGTACGACCAGCAGTTCGGTGCCCGTCCCCTGCACCGCGCTATCCAGAAGTACCTGGAAGACCCGCTGGCAGAAGAGATATTGAACCACCGCATTAAAGCAGGCGACCTCGTTACCGCCGACTACAATGAGGCAGAAGGCAAGATAGTCTTTACCATAGATCACTCACCTGCCAAAAAAGAAGGTGAGCCAAGTGTGGGCTAAAGAATAAGTTTATCAAATACAACGGCTTCAGTTATGAAGCCGTTTTTCTTTTGTTCTATTTACTTAAACAGTCTATATTTACAGCTCTATGGATTTGAAAAAATTTAGGGCAACATCTGCACGCAAAAGGAAACCACTTACTGCATTCCTGCTTAAACTTGATAAGATAGTGCCCGAAGATATGCCGAAGCTTGTTGCAAAAGTTGATGCCACTGTTTGGAAAGATGTGAACTGTATGGAGTGCGCTAATTGCTGCAAAACAATGACGCCTACCTTCACCAAAAAAGACATTAAGCGTATATCTGCGCACCTGGATATGCAGCCTAAAGAGTTCATAGACAAATGGCTGATGAAGGAAGAGGATACCGGCGATATGGTCAATAAAACCCAGCCTTGCCAGTTCCTTGTTAACAATATGTGCTCTATATACGAGGTTCGCCCGATAGACTGTGCCGAATTCCCGCACCACAACAAAAAGCCGTTCGATCTCTATAACGAGACGTTTAAGAATAACCTCCCCCACTGCCCGGCTACCCTTACGCTTGTCGACAGGCTTAAGAAGGCTGTAGAGAAAGAATACGAATGGTAAATAATCATTAATGTATATTATAGAGACGCAATGCATTGCGTCTCTACTTGTTTAATATATTCGTACTTTAGTTCAATGAGACGCCGTGTCCGCAATTTCTGGGATCTGATTATTGTAGCAGCCAACGAGTTTGGAGAAGACCATGCTGCAAAGCTCAGTGCGTCTTTGGCTTACTATACACTCTTTTCCATTGGGCCACTCTTGCTGGTCATTATCACCGTCCTTGGTTTCATTTACGAAAAAGCCACCATCACCGCCGGTGTATTTGAGCAAGTGAGTGCTATTATTGGCCCATCCGCTACTGCCGATCTGCAAACTGTGCTCAACAACATGAGTAAACAAACCAATACTACTTTGTTTGGCATCATCGGCGGTCTCGTATTCATATTTGGTGCTACCGGTATCTTTTCAGAAATACAGACCTCTATAAACTATATCTGGTCCATAAGGGCAAAGCCCAAAAGGGGCTGGCTTAAATATATTCTGGACAGGCTTGTGTCGTTGCTGTTGGTTTTTGGTATGGGTATCATTCTGCTGGTTACCATTTTTGCAAACTTCGTTATCGATATGGTAGCGGATAAACTTCCCAGGTTTTTGGGAGATGTCAACATTGTACTCATACAAAGCGCGAACATTGCCGTGTTATTCCTGATAGTGACAACCGTGTTCACCATTATCTTCAAAGTATTACCCGATGCCCGGATACACTTGAGGGATGCTGTGGTTGGTGCGTTGTTCACCGGTGTGCTGTTCCTTATAGGCAAAATGCTCATCAGCTATTATCTCAGCATGGCAAAGAATATCAATGCCTACGGCGCGGCAACGTCATTTATCCTGCTGCTCACCTGGGTTTACTACTGCGCTATGATACTCTACTTTGGCGCCGAATTTACAGAAGCCTATGCCCGCAAATGGGGCAGGGGTATTAAGGTAGGTAAGAATGCGGTGCACATCATCAAGAATGAAACGCAGGATATAGCGTAGTTTTTTGCTGGAAACAATACTCACTTAAGACTAACATGCAAAGTACTGACTGCGAAAAGAAAAGGCTGCTGATTAAATAGCCACCTTTTTCGTTTTTCGTATCATTTTTTCATATTTTTTTCTATCTCGTTTGGAGCTGTGCTTATGCATTGCTTGTTCTCTTTTAATTAGCCAATATGCTATTATCTCAGACCTTTTATCTGTTCCGCTGTCTACATGCTCACTTGTGTGTATTCCATTTTTTAGGTCTTCCGTTAAGTAGCCAATGACTCTATTATTGGTATCAACAATAGTGTTTTTATTTATGTAATACCCAACAATTGTACCTTTATATCTTGCTGTATCTTTAAAACATCTCCAATTCCACCAATCCGAACCTACATATATTGGCTCTTGAGCAATTGCCGAAATAAGGAAAAAGCTAAATAATCCAACTAATAAAATAAATTTCACCGAAATTGATTTTCATAAAATTAAGGGAAAACATTATTTCGTGTGTAAATGGGTATAGTTATCTTTTCGTAGAATAATTTGCACATGTTTAAGCGTATACATAGCTCCAATAAGCCTATCTGATGACGCTGGCATTATCATTGTTAGCTCTTTAGAAAAAGAGGAGCAAATGGTGGCAAAATTCCGAGAATATTTTTCCATCCTTAAAGAGGCAACTATCGATTTTATCGATGACAATGCTATCAAACTCAGTGCTTCGCTGGCTTATTTTACTATATTTTCTATAGGCCCGCTACTATTGGTGGTTATTACGCTCGTTGGTTTTTTCTATGACCAAACCCATATCACCAACCGGATATTCGACCAAATGGCACTGCTTGTTGGCAAAACAGGCACAGAGCAATTAAAGGCAATACTCGATAATATCAGCAAACAAAATAACACCGGCCTGTTTGGCATAATAGGTGGTATAGTATTGGTGTTTGGTGCCACCGGCATTTTTACTGAGATACAAGGGTCTATAAATTATATCTGGTCTATTAAGGCAAAGCCTGAGAAAAGTTGGCTGAAGTACCTCACCGACCGATTGCTTTCTTTCTCACTTATAATAGGTATCGGTTTTTTAATGCTGGTCACATTGTTCATTAACATCTTAGTGGATATGCTCACAAAACGACTGGAATTTTTTATTGGCTCTAATGTCTTTATAGTACAGGGAATAAACCTGTTGTTATTATTTGCCAGTGTCACACTGCTATTCACCGTTATTTACAAAGTACTGCCCGATGCTACTATCTATTGGAAAGATGCAATGACAGGAGCAGCATTTACGGCGGTGTTTTTTTTGATAGGCAAATTTTTGATCGGTTATTATCTCGGTAATTCAAAAGCGTTGGATGCTTTTGGGGCAGCAGCTTCCATTATACTGCTGTTGTCATGGGTCTATTACTCCGCATTGATATTGTATTTCGGTGCTGAGTTTACAAAGGTCTATTCTATGAAACTGGGTAAAGGTATTACTGTTTATAAAACCGCCGTGTACATTGTAAAGCGCGAAGCGACCGAAGTTCCTGGTGTGAAGCATCCTACCAACATCAAGTAGCAGCACTATTTGTTTTGCTGCTGATCAGTTGCTTAACTCCCTGCACCGATATAAAACCAAACACAAAAACAAGTAAGCAGCAGGCAACAGCAAATATGCTTATTGCATATAGCCAGTTCAGGTGCAGCAAAGTAGTTCCATAAGCTATAGCGGTGATCAGGCACAGGAAAACAATATGGCTCAATATCCACCTTGTCTTCATAGATACATTCAGTCGCTTAACGCAGAAAATTATGTAACCTATGCCTACCAGTGTTTCAGTGATAGCGCATACTATAGCAGCGCCCAGCGCCTGCTGTTTTTCAATAAAGTAAATATTGAGCAGTATATTGAATATCGCACCCACACCTGCAATAAGGCTCAGTATCTTTAAATTGCCATTAGCAGTTAGCAACGTAGAATACACGTACATAATACTGAAACCCGGGAATGCTGCCATCACCCACCCGAAGATGATTCCCCAGTGATCAGTAGCTGCAGGGTAGAGGAGGTGCATGATAGGTGCCCCGTAAAATGCGGCTGCCACTGAGACAATAAATGATATAGGCAGCATAATGTTCACACAAAGGGTCACTATCTGGTTCACATCCTGCTTCTCTGCAAGCATTTTCCCGAACAGGGGTAGCAGCACAGCAGCAAACATAGAGCCAAACATATTGATACTCACATCCAGCAATCTGTACGATGCAGTATAGATCCCTGCCTGTTCAGCACCGCCTATCCATTTCAGCAATTGCATATCAGAGCGTATATACACACTCATCAGGAAGATGAACAAGGCATACCACGAACTATCCTTGATTATTTTGAACAACGTAGGCGCATGCAGCGATATGCGCAGCTTTATCTCGTGTATCTGCTTCAACACGGAATAGGCAATAACACATGCAGTAAAATAACAGGCTATCTGCGCAATAATGAACCACTCAATTTTAAAATTGCTGCCTGTATTTGGAAACACCAGTAAGAAACCACAAACTAGTATCATCAGGAAACGGTCGGTAACAGACAACATACCATCTGTCTTGAATTTCTGCAATGCAGCCACATTGCTCCTTATAAAAAGCAGCAACGAGTTCAGCGACTGTATCAGCAACACGCCGCAAAGCATACCTATTTCCCATAATTCGTACCCTGACGCAAAAGCCACCCCGCATACTATCCCGGTATAGATCAGTATCAGCAGCAGTCGTGCAGTAAGCATGGAAGGAAATAAGGTTTTCAGCTCATCCGGGTTTTGCGATATGGTGCGGCTGTTATAGTTGGTAATACCAAAATCCAGTATTATAGAAAATATTATAGATAGGCTCAATAGTGAGCTGTACGTACCATAAGCAGCCTCTCCCACCCTGTTTTGCACTACGCGGTCAATAAAAAACACCCATATTGGCTTTACCAATGCGTTCACGGTAATGACAAAAAGTATGTTTTTTACAAAAAAGCGCCGCATCCCGGTTTTTAACGTCTATTAAGCCGTAAAAGTATATTTTTGTTGGCAGAAGGTATGCGGATTGCAGTAAATACACGCCTCTTGTTAAAGGGGAAACTGGAAGGTATAGGTTGGTTCACTTATCAAACGCTCGAAAGGATAGTCAAAGCTCACCCTGAGCATGAATTTATCTTCTTTTTCGACAGGCCCTACGACCCTATGTTTGTGTTTGCACCCAATGTAACGCCAGTGGTGGTTGCTCCACCGGCACGTCATCCTATATTATTTTATTTATGGTTTGAGTGGAGCATACCGCTCATGCTACGTAAATACAAAGCAGACATTTTTTTATCTACAGATAGCTTTTTGTCCCTGCGCACAAAAGTACCCACCTTGGTGGTCATCCACGATCTTGCTTTTGAGCATTATCCCGGGCATTTTGTTTTTAGCCAGCGCCTTTACTGGAGGAATTATTCTCCCCTGTTTGCTAAAAAAGCCAAAAGAATAGCTACAGTATCCTCTTTTTCAAAGCAAGACATTATAAAGCATTATGGTATTAATGCAGACAATATAGATGTTGTCTACAACGGTGCGCACGACGAATACAGGCCATTGTCGCACGATGAGCGCGAAGAGGTAAAAAAGAAGTATGCAGATGGCTGCGAGTATTTTGTATTTGCAGGCGCCCTGCACCCGCGCAAGAATATCGTGAATATGCTGAAGGCATTTGTTGAGTTCAAGAAGCGCCAGCATACCAATATGAAATTTGTTATAGTTGGCCGCCTGGCATGGAAGTATGACGAAGTGGAGCAGATGAAAGCAGAAATGCAGTTCAAAGATGATGTGAAGTGGGTAGGCTATATGAATGTTGATGAGTTGTCGAAAGTTATTGGTGGCGCTTATGCATTGGTTTACACTTCCCTGTTCGAAGGCTTTGGCATTCCTATACTCGAAGCATTACAGTGCGATGTACCCGCCATAGTCAGCAATACATCCTCCATGCCCGAAGTAGCAGGTGATGCCGCCCTGCTGGTTGACCCCGCGGACCCACAGGATATCGCAGCCAAGATGCACTCATTGTACAAAGATGAGGCCCTCCGTAACCGTCTGGTAATAAACGCCCGCGTACAAATAAAAAAATTCTCCTGGGATGCCTCCGCTCAAAAATTATGGGCAAGCCTTATGAAGTGCATTGGATGATCGATTAGCATACAAAAAACATTTTTAGTAGCCCCGACCTTTAACGGGGTAAAATATAATGCCAGGCGGCTTTAGCCAAATCTTAATTCGGCACAAATAAAAATGCCCCGATTTTTCGGGGCATTTTTTTACTAAAGAATTCGTTACCATTATGGGAAATCAACCCCACGGTATTTATTAGCATCAACAGTATTAACTGTAGAACCATAGAAGTGGTTCATGGCCTTGATAATTTCATTGGCTATAAGCGCATTGCCACGCTGAGTCGGGCGCAAGCCATCAAGCGAGAAGAAGCCGCCATAAATGAACTCATTGCTATAGCTGATGCCATTGAATGGCGACCCGGCAGGCAGTGTTTTAAAGTATGCGTTCATATCCACATAGGCCAGGTGGTGCAATAAAGCTTCCTGCCTGATGGTGTAGTTATACCTGTCGGTCGCTGTACGGATGAATTGTATCTCATCTGTTGTCAGCACAAATGTATCTGGTATTGGGAATGTGGTGCCCCATCCGGCGCACTTGATGGAATCCAGCGGGCAGGTCATCAATATCAATTCGCCCGGTACAGATTGCCTTACATGGCCGTTGTGGTCCCTGATCATGAATTGATTAGCGATACCGGTATCAAATTCTGCAGTTATGCCAAACCCACCCCAATATATTCTAAGTGAATCGGCCAGGGTATGGGTTGGTACGATCAGCCCGTTTGATTTGATCACGTTAAAGAACGGCAGTAAAGTAATATCCGGTACATTGATAAGTGCGCCATTTGCGCCCGTGCGGCTAACTTCATTAAGTGCTGCACGGTATGCAGAATCGAATGCGCCTATGCGGGTAATATCCCTCGGGTTAAAGAATTTGCCCGATTGCTCCAGTGCATTTCCTGTACCATCGCCTTGTCCGCCATATAATGCATACCCAAGTACGTCGTTAATTCCAAGCCACATAGTGAATACTGTGGGGAACAGTACATCTACCCTGTGCTTCAGTTCTGCATGTGGTGTTGCCGCCAGGTCAAAGTAAAACCGCCTAGCGTATGGCAGGCCGTAGCTTGCTTCTACCAGGTTTGCATAGTTGGCAACAGGGTAATCTGCCATGCGGATACCCATTACGCTTATGTTGTTTACCTGGTTGTTGTTCACCCCGCTCAGGTAAGGGAGGTCATCATTAGCATGCATCAGGAAGTTGGGGTAATCAATAGGCGCCAGCATTGAGTCGGTATGGTCGCATGAGTTCACCCAATAGCCTAATACCTTTTTAGGGCCGGGATAACCATTATCGCTTTCCAGCCATGGCATAATAAAAGGCCCTTTTGCGCCACGCGGGTCAGGTATTTTGGAAAATTGTTCAAATAAGATCTGCGGATAGGAATTCAGCTGGCCGCGAACGGTCAGGCTGTTATCAGAAAACCCGCCCGAATAATCATCACCAACCACAAGGAAGTTATTAAAATTCAGGGTTGGCCCCGGCGATGGCGGTGTTGTAATACTTACACTGGGCCTGCATGCAGCAAACATTAATGCTATGGCGCCAATGGCATATACTTTTCTCATCCTTTCTATTTTTTATTCTGTTGTTTAGAAATTGTAATAAACGGCTAATGCAGTAGTGGCAGCTTCTGTTTTGTAAGTGCCGCTGAATCCGCCGTAATCATAACGGGCTGTCCTTTTCGTCGATGACATTGCTTCAAACCCTGCAAGTATCGTAAACCTGGGCAATGGCTTTATGGCAACGCCGCCTGTTACAGCCACGCGGTTTGCATCCGGCATATCGGGCGAAACATAGCCATTCCTCACCGGCGTTGGGTCATAGTAACCACCCAGCATCACAGATACTACTTTGCTTATTTTGTAATTAGCACCAACCCTTGCAGCCAGTGTGTTACGGTAGCGCCTTGGTGTGTGCATATTCTTGAGCCTGTCGGTCTGTTGCTCAAAATTGATGCGCATAGAATCGTGTGTGCTCCAGCCGGTATAATTCAGGTCCAGCAGCATGGTAAGGTTGTCATTCGCCCTTATGCCCATCCCGAAGGATGCAACCTGCGGCAATGGCAGGTAAGAATCGAAGCTGGTATTCGGGTAAGCGCTTTCAAGCGATACCGGTGTGGTAAAAGAGGCATTGCCGCCAACAATATTCATCACTATTTGTGAGCGGTAAGTAAGCCCGAATTGCAGGTTGTCGCTCGGCCTCAATTGAATGCCAACGTTAAAACCTACGCCATTTGCATTGGAATGAAGATTTGCTGAGCCATTGTCACCCAGGTTATTTTGGGGGCCCAGCAGGCCATGATAAGGCAGTGCATACGTCATGTCAAAAGTGCCTGCAGCATATACGAAACCGGCACCTACCGATAAGAAGTCGCCTACACGGTAGCTGATAGTTGGCTGGAACATAGTGGCTTTGAAGCGGATAGAACGCACCATATGCGATCCCTGCCAGTCATTATCCCATGTAGCGCCAATATGTGCGGTTGAATAAACACCGAGGCCCAGAGCAAACTTGCTTTCCTCTTGTATTGGGCCGCCAAAGTAAAAATTGAACGGAACATAAGTCTGTGAATGCGTACGTGCGGTCGACATATTGCTGCCGTAAGCTGTTGATGGCATATATAACCCGAGGCTGGCATATCCCTGTATGCTTTTCAGGCGGCCAAGCCCCCCGGGGTTATAGAATATAGTAGAAGCATCCCACGGCCAGGCTGTTCCTGCCCCGCCTGTCGCCATCTGCCTGATCCCCTGCAGGTTCATCTGGTAGCCGGCGCCAAACAGGTCTGCTGATGACAATAAAACTAATGCTGCTAATACGTGTTTCTTCATAATTTTCGTTGTTAGAAAAACAATTTTACCTGTTGCTAACAGGCCTTTAATCGGTTAAGGTATGGCGAAATATTTATAAAACCAATACCCTTCCGCAAAACCGGCACAAACCTACATTAAAAAAAGCTTATTTTATAGCCTGCAGCAATTGATTTTACGCTATTTTATACATAGTTCAGGAGACTATTCCGATCGTTGCAATACTTATCCTGATGCCCTCTTCTTTCAGCAGGGCAAGGGCGCATGCCTCCAGTGTTGCCCCGGTGGTCAGCACATCATCACATAGCAATATGTGTTTATTTGTCACGTGGCCTTTTTCCCGCAATTCAAAAGTATCCCGCATATTTTCAGCCCGTTCTGCCCGGCTCTTATGGGTCTGGCTTTCCGTATCCTTTACCCGCAATAAAACATTATTGATAACGCTTATTTGAAGCTGCTCACCGATACCTTTCGCTATATGTAAACTCTGGTTATAACCTCTTTTTGCCTCTTTGGCCCTGTGCAATGGCACCGGTATGATCGCATCTATACTAGTAGCCCAATCTGTTTCCTTCAATTGCCCGCCCAGCTGTTTGCCCAGGTAATAACCGTTTTCCTTTTTGCCCTGGTATTTGAGCCCATGCAGCAGATGCTGTAGTAAGCCGTCATTCGTAAAGTAGGCCAGCGTGGTGGCATGCACAAAAGGTATCCTTCCTGCGAAGCGCAACGCCGTTTCATTATCTGCTATATGGTGATAATTGGTTTCGGGCAACTCCATAGCGCAGCTTATGCACAATACTTCTTCTGTTCCCAGTAAAGGTTTGCTGCAACCCTCGCACAAGCGGGGGTAGAACAAATGCACTAAGCCATGTCGCAATTCTTTTATTCGCGCTATCAACGCTTAAATATACAAAACTGTTATGGCTCTTCGGTAATGACGTTTCGTTGCTTTGCCATTATTTGTTGCAGGAATGATATTATCTCGGGTGTGTTCGAATACTGCCTGTGAAATATGAATTTCCTTTTTTCGTCTTTGAAACATAGTAATATCGCCCTGCGTTTTCGTTCCAGGTCAACGCTTTCGGTGCTGTTATAATGTGAAAAAAGGCTTATACCCATCATAACAATGAAGATCAAAAAGACCATGAACATTGAGTATCCCCATTCTTTTTTGGTATGCAAATGAATGCTCTCAATATTTTCCCAGTAGTAAATGTCCTTTCCGTTGAAGATAATTTTTTCTTCATCGATCTCTATAGAGGGGCTGTACTTAACATAGTTGAAGATAGTTTCTACTATGCCCCACAATACCATAGCTGTTAATACATAAACAAATATTTTTCTATAGAGTTCTTCTTCCTCCATCATAGCCCATACTAAAAGTGCATCCAATGCAAGAAAGAAAATACTGCCAGAGAACATCAGCACTATGGTCGTTATTTTCCGCTTAGATCTTATAGTCTGCATTCATAAGGTTTCACAGGACTAAATTAACAAAAACGCCCCAATCAGGGCGTTAAAAATATCTATCGCGGACTTACGACTTATGACTGTCGACTTACGACTTAGTTGTAGTTAACAGTTACCGGAACACCAGTTGCGTTGGTGTAAGAACCGGAAGCCTGTCCTGCAGCTACGTTCAGGGTAGCGCCTACGTTCAGGGTCTGTGTGCCACCGCTGCTCAGAGTACCTGTTGAAGAAGGAGAGCTGGTGAAGCTGTTAACGGTCATGCTGTGAGAAGCGCCGTCAGTTATTGTGCAGCTTGAAGGCAAAGTGATAGCGTAAGTGTAGCTAGCCTGGCCTGATACTGTGAAGCTTGCAGCAGAAACAGTACCGTTTGTAGCAGGCAGGGTAACACCACCGCCACCGCCTGTGGTACGGGTACCGGCAGGGGCAAGAACAGCAGTGCCGGAAAGTGTAGCAGAAACAGCTACGTTACCGAAGTTCATATCCACTGTCTTAGAGATAGTGATGGGAGTGATGATGTTTGCAGAAGCAGAAGCTGTTGCAGTTGCCTGTGCGAAAGATGTGTTAGAGATAGCGATTACAGAAGCAGCGATTACGATTGATTTGATAACGTTTTTCATTTTTATAATTTTTTGTTTGTTTAAGTTTAGTTTTTTGTTGTTTGATTTGCAGAGTATATAACCAACGGCATGCCAAATTTGCAATTGATTGAAAATCAGCAGTTTAATTTCTGGCACGGCGCAAAAATTGTCCACCATACGGACATGTTTTCCGAAAAATGGAAAATCAATGCTTGAAAATAAAAAAAATAAGCCTCGCAGAATTTGCGAGGCTTGAGGAAGTTATACTATTTAAATATTACAAAAACGGCACGGGGCTTTGCGTACTTTGCGCATCCTTTGCGCCTTTGCGTGAAAAATTTCAATGCCGTTTTTTGTTTAGCAACCTAATATCTACCCGAAAGCCAGAAATACGCCACCACTGATATGCTGCATACAGCCCCTATTAGCGGTATGCCCCACTTAAACACCTGCAGTAGCTGCATCATCTTGAACGGCCTGGATACCGGTTCGGGTTTTGTTACATCCGGCTTGGGTACAGGTATGTTCCTTTTATTGATCATTATCCAGAAGTAGGTATTCTCTATATAATCCAGGATGAAAGGAATTATTTGTGCCCATCCCAGCCCCATGAACCAATAACGTCCCACTTCTGTTTTAAGCTCAACTGCAATGTGCATGCATAATATATATATGCAGCTATATACCGCAGGTATGAACAAAAGGTAATCCAGCAGCAGTTGTTTTTTTAAAGCTTTAATAGTTTTTGGGGCTTCGTCCGGCAGCAGGTAAATACCATTGATGAGGGTCTCTAATTCATAGCTCTTAGCAGGGAACTCCATTTCAAGCATAGTGAATTTGCGCCTTAATGGGTCTTTGGTAAAAAGGTGCCTGCCCTGCCTGCTCATGAGCCAGGTAGCCAGCAGCATTACAGCAAACGCAATGCAGAAATACAGGCCGGTATTAGGTATGTGTATCATTATGCTTTAGTTTTTTGTATAAAATAAGTGTGGCGGCCATCCTTGTACTCTTTCCAGTTAAAACCATCAAGGAACTTTTTAGCAGCTTCTGCACCCGCTGCGAACAGGTCTATTTTCTGCTGGTTGGTGAGAAAAAAGTTCAGCCAGTTATATTCTGAAACAGGCACCTTACCTACTCCCAGGTTCATTACCTTATTCTGCAGGCTGAAATCTTTATCGTAATAATAACGTACAGTGTTGAACATCCTGCCTAAATAACCCACCAGGCTCCAGTTCTCAGGTACATTCTCTTTATCTTCGGGCGTACTGTCATCAAGGTCTATCCCGAAAGTGGGCAGGCGGGGGATATTAATATCTTTATTGTAAAAAAGGTTGATGGGGAAATTAGACAGTATGCCGCCGTCTACAAAACGCACAGTGTCTGGCGGCGTTTTCAGGTCAAATGTCACGGCCCATAGTTCCTGTATCTTTTTGTCGTGCACAGGTATATCCTTTATATAGTAGGACTCGAAGAAAACGGGGATGGACATAGATGCCCTTACAAAGCCTGCCGGCTGCAGCTCGCCCATTTTATTTTCTGATCTGAAAAGGTTGGCCATCCTGGGCAGTTCAAATTTATTTTGCGTTACCAGTTCAGAAGTTATGAACACCACATCGCCTGTAAGGTTGTCAATGCCATCGGTTCGCGGTGTCCTTATTTTCAGTTTGGGCACTTTCCGTGCGCGCCGCTCAAGATCGGCTACAGTATTTACACCATTGGCTTTCATATGGTATTTTACCCAGTCGTAAAAAAAATCTCCCGGGTTCACGCCAAAGCCTGCCGTCTTTAGCCGCTTCATCAGCGACGAGAAATACACGCCCGCTACACCCAACCCAAGGAAGTACAGGCCCATAAGCACAAAAACAAAACACGCCGCAATGCTCAGTATCGGAAAATCGTCCTGCAACCCCATTAAAACAAACGCAGACACCAGCAAGGTGATCAAAACAATAGCAGCGGTACGTACTATTTTCTTTACGCGCTTCGTATAATCCGGGTCCTTTACAAAGTGTTTGATAACGCGCTTTGCAAAAGGGTGCCCATCTACCAGCCTGAACATATCCAGCTTCGACAACGCATCGATCAGGTAGTCAGATTTGGTTTTGGTTTTATCGTCCTGTATCACCATCAGCGATGTGTTGATAGCCCCCGCGCTGGTGCCAGCCATCTTCAGGAAACGTATGCCTGCCTGCTCCAGTATATACACATAGCCTACAAGCGCTACGCCCAGCACACCGCCGCCTTTTTGCACAAGGTGAACATATTGGTTCCCCTCATCGTCCAGTACATCCGAAACAACTTTAGGATTTGATCTTACATGGTCTGCACACGCTTTTACACGCGCATCATTCTTAAAATCATCAACAGTAAGTTGCTTACTGTTGAGCGCTTTATCAACTTTTTTTGCCGGCATGAGATACGATTAAATAAAACAAATGATACGCTGGGCTAATTTATACTTTGCTTAAAGATAGTTGTTAACCGGCAGTAATAATAGCTTATTAATAAAATACCGTTATTTAACGGTGCATCTGAAGAAGCATAAACTTTGTAATAAAAAAAACAGGCGCCTTTTCGGGCGCCTGTTTACAATGTGATACAGTACTATGCTATCTGTATAACGTGAATTTGATTACTTCGTTCACTTCCGGGTTTTTAATCCTAACCATATATATACCACTGGCTATATCACTGCCCAGGTTCACTACTTTGTTGATGTTGCCATTCTCTATCGCGGCAACATCGGTATAGATAGTTTTACCAAGGAGGTCTGTTACCTCAATGGTGGCTTCTTTTGAAATTTTAACTGAAGGTAAAGAACCTGTGATGGTAAAAGAGCCGGTGTTGGGGTTGGGAGCAATTATTAAGTCCCCTACAACAACATTTTCATGGGAAGAAGGTTTTGGAGAGTAAGAACCACAACTCTCCTTAACCTCAACATAATGTGTTGTGGAACACTGTCCTACCGTATAGGTAATAATTGCAGGAGAAGAACCTGTTAAACTTACACCCCAAAATACACCTAATGTTCTAATAACACTTGGACTGCTACTACTCCAGGTGCCTCCAGGAGGACTTCCTGTAAGTGAAATGAAACTACCTAAATTTATGCAGTGCGGTCCTGAAATGCTACACGGCACTATAGGTGCACAAGTCGATATCGGTAAGGCCTTAAAATAATGCCCGGTATTTACGGTTGAAAAGAAATTGGGTTCCAATTTGATTGATCGGCCCAAAAATAAAGTGTTGTTATTAGGCGGGGAGTTTACTATCGGATCACCACCCGCAGCTACAGAACTACCGGCTCTTATTTCGGAGTGTGCAAATGTACCGCCGGGTGTGCTTCCCGTTGTAATTTGGGAGGTTTTATTAATTAAAAGGACGTCATTTACGCAATTACAGGTAAACTCTTCACCCGGAAGAGGCTGCAAAGTTACATTAGCCACAATTTGATTGCTGCAATGTGAGCCCGTAGATCCTGTAAATCCCCATGGAACGTTTGCGATGCTACCTGTACCACTTGTGCTAACAAAAAGCGATTCGGGAATAATGGTTCGTCTAATCAGTTCTGTAGTACCACTGAAGAACTTCAGCTCATTGTCTTTTCGGCACCACTGCAAAATATAGTGACGAAATATACCATCTTTAATTGTACTTCCTCCTGGAAAAGGTACCGGACCAAAAAGTGGAGATGGATTTGCATTTTGGCATAAAGCAACATGATCAGTAGAAATATCACTTAAATATGAACCAGAATTGCTAAAAACATCAATTTCTACGGCCAACGAATTTTGAAACTCAGGAAAAATAGTGCCGGAAAATTGATAGTATCCAAGGAAAGCACTGTTATTACCCAAGGTAAATGGCAGAATGTTTGTTCCAAATACAACACAAATGCCATCAGCGCCACCACCGGAGTAACTGTCAAAACTTGCATCAAATTCAAGAATAAAACTATTAGAAAAATCTGCAAACGTAGCTGCTGTGCTCCATATTGCACCGACTTGATTACTACAAGATGACGGGGTGCTTGGGGTTAAGTTATATTGTCCGGGTGCCCAACCTATTGCATCCCCTACAGGAGGATGAAAAATCGGGCTCACCTGGCTGTACGAATTGTGTCTCGCTAAAATAATGAATATCAGAATGATGAATTTTTTCATAAAAAATACGATTATAGGTTAACAATTAGTTCATCTTTGCTTTAATTAGTCGTATTTCATCCTGTTGTTTTTTGATTTCTTTTTGTTGTTCGATAACATATAGTGTGAGCTCTTCAATTTTTTGCAGCAATTTTGCATCCATAACTGCGACATCAATACCATTTTCTTTCACTTCGTTTGCTGATGGTATTTCGGGTAAATGCTTGTTGGCTTTTACATATTCTTCCACTTCACAGAGCGGCATCAGGTTATAATCCTTGTTAAAAACAAAGTCGCTCCAATTTGCCGCGTCTCCCACCATTGCCACCTTCAGTTTTTCTGTCAGAATACCTTCTTCAACAAAAAGCTTATAGCTCCCCGGAGTTTTATTGGACATATTTTCACTCCATTCAAATAGCCCACTGCCAATTGTGACTTTGCCATCATTCCATATATGCATAAGCTGAGTGTAAGATGGGCCACTCTGATAGTAATAACTTACGCCGTTTGGGCTTCCTGAAGGGCCTGATGGTCCTTGAGTGACCAAACTTATAGACCCCGCGCTACTAGAAGTGGTACCGGCATACAATTCAATCCTTGATCCTGTACCTGAATTAAGTGTTAAACCGGCAGTATTGCTATTAGCATTAATATTCCTAAATGTACCATCAAGAGGCATACTCAGGTCAATCTGACCACCCTGTATGCTACAATTGCCTGACGTTGTTGTTGCTACAGTACTCCCATTCCAATATGGTTGGGCATTAACGCTCATATTGAATACAAGCGCAGCGATTGACAATAAAACTCGTGTCTTTTTCATAATTTTTTAGTTTTAAAGGTTAAAAAAGGATATCGCATGCAATGTACCATACACACAAACCCTGCTCCAAAACCGGTTCGTGAACGGTTGTAAAAGTTAGTGAGTGGTAAAAACGTGTATACTGTAGCGAACACTCACGATCAAAAAAATTCATTGATTTTTACCTAAAAAGGCCTCCTGAATTGGGACTCGCCGGCATCAGAGTACTAAAGTTGGTGTAATGAACAGTAGAATTTTCACCAGCGCATCCTGCAAATTCTATAATCCTAGCAATCCTGATTCAGACAACTACATCCCCGC
This sequence comes from Flavipsychrobacter sp., assembly GCA_021155965.1. Lineage (GTDB taxonomy): Bacteria > Bacteroidota > Bacteroidia > Chitinophagales > Chitinophagaceae > Nemorincola. The sequence continues at coordinate 20,636 of JAJNBJ010000011.1, read as the reverse complement.
ATCTACAACACATTAAACCTATGCCCATCAGGGTCAGCAAAGCCAAAACCATAATAACCCTTTTCGTCTCTCCCGGCTTCCTTGAAAATACTACCGCCTGCATTTTTCACCCGCTCTGCCCATTCTTTCACTTCCGCTTCAGTTTCCGCAGAAAGTGTGAATATAATTTCGCTGCCGGTTTGGGGCCCGGTCAAATATTCATCTATCTGCGACCCCCGTTCAAAAAAATGGATCACAAATTCATTATCACCAAAAAGAAAACTGGCAAGCTTGGGATAGTTGTTGGTATTATTGGGAGTAAAACCCAACTGTTTATAGAATTCACTGGTGCGCGTTACATCCTGTACACTAAAATTAGCCCAGATCATTTTTGCTTTCATACTGTTTGATTTTTAACAATTTGCGACAATAATAATGCCAATGCGTTAAAAAAACGAAGTAAAGGCAAGTAGCCCAATTCCATAAATTCAGGTTCAGGTCACCCGGTGGCATTTTATTTGTAGCTTTATCATCCTAAAACTATTGCTTTGAGATCCGGTAACCTCGCCATACTGATAGCGGAAGATGATATAGATGATAGGGAGTTTATAAAAGACGCTTTTCAAAGAAATTGTAATAGCTGCGAGATCCAATTTGTGCATAACGGATTGGAACTAGCTGATGAGCTCCGCATGAAATACGATGCCGTGCCTCCGGGGCTGCCTTCTGTTATATTGCTCGATCTGAATATGCCACTGAAAAACGGTTACCAATCCTTGCAGGATATCAAAAGGACTCCCGCATTATCTGGTATTCCCGTTATTATTGTCACTTCTTCCGCAAACCAGAAGGACGAAGCTGACTGCATGAAATTAGGGTGCAACAAATTCTTCAACAAGCCTTTCTCGCTGCAGGGGTACGATGAACTGATCAATAAAATACTGGCAACACTTGGGCAAACCAGGAATTAAAATTTGTTACTGGTCTACTTGATATAGTAATCGTTAGCATTTATTGGTTCAGGAACGTCCTTTTCATTAAGCAGCTGTTTTACATTTATCTCAATGGTTCGCGCTATCGCTGTCACAGCAGTATCTGTCGGTTTATTGCTGAAGGGGTCCTGTAAATGCGTTGCTGTTCGTTCCAGTAAAAAGAAAAAAGATGCGATGATCACCAGTAAGGGAATTTCCAGGTAATTTTCTAACTCTCTTAAGGCAATGGCAAGAGTTACGATAAACAGGTAAATGGCGCCATGTAAAAATATACGATAGGTAATTGGAAATACCGTTGTCTTTATGCGCTCTGCCATACCCATCGCATTACTCAGGTTAGTTATAGTATTGTTTACCTGTACATGGCCAAATAATTCCATAGAACCGCTGTTTTTTAATGCGGTTATATCCTGGCTGTTTAGCTGCAGTATTGCCAGTGGCTTGTTGCTGTGCTGCATTACTTCGGTTAGGTTATCACGGCTCATAAACTGTTCCAGGTGGGTTGTTGCATCCAATTGCCGCAGCGACTGCCCCAGGCTGTAACACCACCCTATGTGCCTCAGCCCGATCTTTTTTATTGCGTTTTCATTGCCCGGCGTTACAAACGCTTGTAGCTGAAGGATTAAATTACGTGATTCATTTACAATGGTTCCCCATATCTTACGGGCTTCCCACCACCGGTCATACGATTGGTTCAGTTTAAAAGATAAGATCACGGAAATTGCTGTACCCAAAAAGGTAGGAATAACCAGGGGGACGGCAGGTATAAGGTGGGCATATTTAATGCTGATCGCGTCAACGATCAGCACTATGATAAATATATAGATCAGCTCCGTTCGTATTTTATTCAGAATGTACGCAAAAGGAACTCTGTTGTTCAAGAGCATAACGGTTAGTTTAATTATTGCCTCATAATAAAAATCAAGCCTGCATTGTTTACAGCAAGAACTGATTTTTGCCTCCTTTTCCTCAAACCATAGCAAAATGAATACCAAAAGCAGGTAGTGTGAAAAAATTGCTGGGAAAATGAAAAAATTGCAGTTTTTATATTTGGCTTAAAACATAGAATGCCAGTTAACAATATTTAAACTATTCTCGGCAGTTTAGGGGGCACACATAACTTCTGCTCCAAAAAAAGCCTCATTTTTTAAGGCAGGATCCCCCCAAGATCCGCCCCCACAGCAGAAAGTTTTTTCCTTGACGGTACAGTTTCAGTACCGTCAAGGATTTCTTCACTTTTTTATCCCAAAAACCCTGCAGAACTTTGTCTTATAACAGCCCCGGGGTACTAAACTTAACTGGCTTTTCCTTGCGTCTCCGCCTTTGCGGTTAAATTTTCACACATGGTAAAAGGCCAAACTTGGGCCCTCGGGGAAAAAAAGAACACAAAGAACGGGCAACACTTGTAACACAAGTGCGCAAAAGTGCGCAAAGAATGCGCAAAATTTTCAAACTAAAATGTTCATAATGAGCACTTTAGTTCGGGACACAAAAAAACGGGAAAAAGTGAATTATACAATAGCAGCCTTAAGCACACCAAGCTCCTTACCCACTTTGATAAAAGCCTCAAGGGCCCTGTCAAGATGGTGGCGCTCGTGCCCAGCCGATATCTGCACCCTTATGCGTGCCTTGCCCTTTGGCACCACAGGGAAAAAGAACCCAACTACATATATACCTTCTTCCAGCATGCGCGCAGCAAACTTCTGCGCTACCACTGCATCATACAGCATGAGGGGTGTTATCGGGTGTGTGCCCTCTTTAATATCAAAGCCCGCTTCAGTCATCTTGTTGCGGAAGTATAGCGTATTGTCTTCAAGCTTATCGCGCAGTGCAGTTGTTTCGCTCAGCATATCCAGCACCGCTATCGATGCGCCCACTATTGATGGTGCCAGCGAGTTAGAGAACAAATATGGCCTGCTGCGCTGGCGCAGCATATCAATAATTTCTTTGCGCCCGCTCGTAAATCCGCCCGATGCACCACCCAGCGCCTTACCCATTGTGCCGGTAATAATGTCTATACGGTCCATCACGCCACACAGCTCATGCACACCTCTGCCGGTGGCACCCATAAATCCTGATGAGTGGCTTTCATCTATCATCACCAGCGCGTCATACTTATCGGCCAGGTCGCATATCTTATCCAATTGTGCTATGGTACCATCCATAGAGAATACAGAGTCCGTAACTATCAGGCGCGTGCGGCAGTCCATATTGGCTTTCAGTTGCGCTTCCAGGTCAGCCATGTCATTGTGCAGGTACCTGCCGCGGCGTGCCTTGCACAAACGCACCCCGTCTATTATCGATGCATGGTTCAGCTCGTCGGATATGATTGCATCCTGCTCACCCAGCAGCGGTTCAAATACGCCGCCATTGGCATCAAAACACGCTACGTATAATATAGTGTCATCAGTCCCCAGGAACTTCGACATCTTTTCTTCCAGTTCCTTATGTATGTCTTGGGTGCCGCAGATGAAGCGCACAGAGCTCATTCCATACCCGCGGTGGTCTATTGCGCGATGTGCAGCTTCTATCACCTTCGGGTGGGAAGAGAGGCCAAGGTAATTGTTGGCGCAGAAGTTAAGCACTTGCTTGCCGTTAACAGTTATCTCAGCTCCCTGCGCTGACTCAATAATGCGCTCCTGCTTGTATAATCCCGCGTTTCTGATCTCCTGCAGTTCTTGCTGCAGCCGTGTATAAAATGTTGGACTTGACATAATTTGTTATGTTTTCAAGAGTTTACTTTGTTAAAACTGCAGTGCAGCTGTCCGTAACAGTACCCAGCGAGTCTATCAGTGCGTAGCGAACAGTCATAGTATTAGATGTAAATGAACCATGCCCACGCACCCATGTATTGGCCCATACATTTTGCTTCGGCACCGTGATAGAATCTGTCCCACAATGCAGTGTAAAATTCAGATTGGAAGATGTTCCGAAGCTTCCAAAATTATTTACGATCAATACGCCAGAAGTGGAAGAACTTGTTGCTGTTGCTGTATATGTATAAGGGCCCGATGTGCATGCATCCGTCCCGGAATAAGACCCGGTCATGCGCGGCACGCAGTTCGACTGAACTACGGTCATATTAAAATCATACTTTTTAGCCCCACCCGATGGGCTGGTTGCTGTAACCGTTATCTTATATGTTCCGGGTATTGCGTGGTTGCAGGTAAGTGTAAAAGTAGTAGTGAATGTTGGTATGCCGCTAGCTGTAGACGGTACAGCAGTTACGCCCGTTGGTAATCCACTTATGGCTAGGGTTACGGTCTCCTGTGCTCCGGTCAGCAATACTACCTGCACCGGAAAATATACGGTAGTATCACTGGATATTGTCATGTCAGCAATGTTATTCACGTTAAACGTAAATGGTGTCGTTTTTTTCTTGCATGAGTATGCAACAACGAATAAGACAACCAAAAAGAAGAGTAGTTTTTTCATTAATTATAGTTTTAGGTATATAAATCAGATGGAAACGATGTTATCTTTTGTAAACTACAGTACAGCTTTCACTGCCGCCGGAGGGTATAGACTCAGCAAAGTAATTAATGGTCATACTGTCAGAGGTAAATACACCGCTGCCGGAAAGCACCACTCCGTTGCCGTAGTTAGCTTTGGCTATAGTTACAGCGCCATTATTGCAATTAAGCGATACTTGCACATTGCAGTGAGGGCCGTATCCCCCAAAGTTGTTGATGGTCAGCATATTCAGTGTGCCCGTAGAAACGCCGGTAGATGTATAAGCGAATGTGCGCGATGTGCAAATGTTGCTGCCGTTAATATTGCCCCAGAACAATGCAGCACAATCAGCCGGAATTACCCTCACATTAAAAGTATAACTCTGCGGGATAACGGTCTCTGTATAACCCGTTATAGTCACCGGGTAAACCTCGCCCGCCATAGCACCATTGCTCCTCAATACCACGTCCTGGTCAAAAGTAGGTGTGCCTATAAAAGTATCGGGTGTAACGGTTATGTTGGCAGGTATACCGGTCAATACTACCTTCACCTTATCATCCTGGAAACCGCTCAGGAATTTAACCCGCACCTTCATCATATAATTACCGGTATCAGGGATATAAATATCTTCCATCACGCTGTCAGCCCTGTCATTGGTAACGATATAGCGCAACGGCTGCTTTACTTTTCTCGCGCAAGAAGCCATTACAAGGGTGGTAGCCAATAAGAATAACACAAAATTCCTCATATAACTATTTTAAAGCGGAAAGATACTCCATAATATTAAAATTGCTCCCCAAATAGTATGTTTTTTTCAATAATACCAACCAGCAACAGCCTACATCCATATTATTTTTTCAGATAATGGGGTGTTGCGTACACCTTCCTTTCCCGGCTCATCGGTATAGCCCAGGAAAACAAGCCCCATCACAATATCGTCTGCCCCAAGCTTTAAATATTCTTTCAATGCATGCTTATGTGTCATGCCGCCCGTGCTCCAGAATGAGGAGATACCTAAAGCAGTTGCTCCAAGTAATACGTTCTGTACGGCTGCCGATGCAGCCGCCACTTCTTCCAGTTGCGGGATCTTTACATTTTCGCCGCGTTTCATCACAGCAATTATCAGGTGCGAGGCTTTATCTACATTATGCAGCAACTTTTCATAAGTGGCTTGCTGCCGTTTGTCTTCATCAGTATGGCTCCAGTACAATTCAGCATGGTCCTTACCGAATTGTTTTAATGCACTCCCACCGTAAACAAAAAACCGCCATGGCTCGGTGCGGCCATGTGTGGGTGCCCAGTCGCCAAGTGCCAATAATTGGTTCACAATTTCATCAGGAATTATCTGCCCGTTCATCTTCGACCAATTCACCGACCTTCTGTTCTTTATCACAGAAGCTATTTGTTCAAATGTTTCGTTTGCCATTTGCCAAAGGTATACGTTTACCAATAATCAATGCCAAGGTCAGCATTTACCATAGATTTGGCCAATTTGCCGCTGAAGATCAGTTTGTCATTTGCCGGATCGTAGAACTTCACTGTCGTCACATATTCGCCCTCTTCAAAAGGTTGCACATCAATTATGATATTCTTCAGTTTCCTGCCTTTAGGGTTATGGATCACAGCCCGCCCTTTACTGAGCAGAAATGCCCCTGCACCCAGTTGCATAATACGCTGCAACTCATTGTGGTATTCCTGCCTGTAACCGGGATAAAGCTCCAGGTGGTATTGTTGTAAAGTATCAAGCCCTGACGTTTTCCCGTAAGTTGTTATCCCTCTTTCCGAGAGTAACTGTAGCGCCCTGTTAATGTCCTTAATAGTAAAAGAAAGAACATAACCCTGAAACAGGACATGTACATTTGGATCAGCCCACAGGTTTCGTACCTGTACCGTTTTTTGGGCAAATGAAGAATAGGATAGCATTAAAATTGCAAAAAGCAACTGTAATCGTTTCATCGTGCAAATTTTAAGGGACTCTAAAGTACAGAAAACAGTTAAATTTACTGCCCAAAACAACGTTAAATGAAAAGCTTTGCTAGCGATAACTATGCCGGTGTGTTGCCTGAAGTGATGGAAGCCTTGGCAAAAGCCAATTCCCAGCACGTTCGTTCCTATGGGGCCGATGATATTACCAAAAGAGTAGTCGCCCGGTTCAAAGAGGTGTTTGATGCTGATGTGGACGTATATTTCGTATTCAATGGTACAGGCGCCAACCTGCTGAGTATAAGCAGCGCTACGCACTCATATAACTCGATATTGTGTGCAGATACCTCGCATATTTATAACGATGAGTCTTCAGCCCCGGAAACTTTTACCGGCTGCCGCTTTTTTCCGTTAAAAGCAAATGACCATGGCAAGTTGGATATTGAAACCATCAGCGAACGGCTCATCCGCAAAGGCGATGTGCACTATGCGCAAACCGCCATGCTTTCCATAACGCAGGCAACCGAATATGGTACCGTTTATAAACCCGAAGAAATAAAAGCGATCTCAGAACTAACTAAAGAACACGGCCTGTACCTGCATATGGATGGCTCCAGGTTCTTTAATGCCGTCGCATCACTGAAGTGCGGCCTGAATGATATTAGCGGGAAAGCCGGAGTGGACATTCTTTCGCTGGGTGGCACTAAAGCAGGTATGATGTATGGTGAGGCTGTAGTGGTGTTCAATAAAGAACTGTCAAAACACATTGGCTACAAACATAAACAGATCATACAACTGGCATCAAAAACACGGTTCATTGCGGCCCAGTTTGAAGCCATGCTGCAGGATGAGCTATGGCGAAAAACAGCAACGCATGCCAACAAAATGGCAGAGCTGCTTTGCCAGTCGCTAACACCAAACCGGAAGATAAAGATCACCAAACCCGTGCAGGCAAATGCCCTGTTTGCCGAAATACCCCGCAACTGGTATGAACCACTACAGGAGCATTCCCCGTTCTATGTATGGAAAGACAGCACCCACGAAGTAAGGTTCATGTGTGCATGGGATACCAAGGAAGAAGAGATCAGCAATTTTGTAAAGGCGATAGAGGCGCTGCCTTAACGCTACTTTGCAGAGTCCTTTTTGGGAGCTACAGCTTCGATAGCCGGTGCGCCCGAGCGTTTCAGGAAGAATTCCTTTATAAGCGCAAAACATGCAGGTAGTATAATAATAATAAGAAAAATAATGGCAAATATTCTGCCTTTTTTAGGAGAACGAGTTTCCAAAACGAAATAAATTAGGCGGCAAATTTACGTCATTTACCGTTTTGTCTGATACCGGTAATATCATCGACCAGGTAAGCCCGGAATGAAGTCTGGTTATACACGAGTTCAGTCATTACTTTACCGGTAAACCTGTTTACTTTGAGTATATAATTACCCGAGCCGCCGCATATGAAATAGTCAGTCCCCGCAAGTTGTACGCTGCCTTTGCTTAAGGCAAAAGGCGCGGGTATTTTAAATGCATTAAAATAGGTGATTGTTTTATCTTTTTCGTTAAGCCCAAACTCAAGAACGCGGGAAAATGGACGAATCGTGCTATCCCCATTGTCAAGTAGTAAAATAGTGCCGCAACTGTCAATGAAAGAAGGATTGTGCTGGCGCAGGAAAACCTGTTCATCCGTTAGCACGAAATCGGAATTTTTGCCGCCCAGGCGCCACATGATCGCTCCCGTTCCCCTCTTCACTTTTACCAGTTGATTGGTGTTGTGAAATGAGATAATGAGGTTACTGTCCCTGGGGTCAATAGCAATGCTGTTTATGTGCATGTAGTCCTGTACATTGGTGCTATCGGAGTAATTATTTCCTTTAAGGCTGGCAGCATAAAATTCAGCAAATCGGGATGCATCCCATTGCCATACCACTTTGCCATGGTGTATCTCCTGTATTACAGGTGCGGCAACTTTTACTTTTGATGAGGGTGATAACGATGCAGGTATATTAGTCACCTGTTTTACATAAGATGCCATAGTGATAAAATGGTCTTCTGACAGCATAATGAAGTCATGATGGTCGAGTCCCTGCTTTTTATCAATAACAACATCATTGTATGGAAGCAGGTGGACCTGCTTTATTTCATTCAGGGCTGAATCAAGTATTACTATATGAGCTACGGAACCATTTGAATAGTTCGTAAGAAATAATGCAGGGTCATAAACAGCATATGAATAGCGGATGCGCCCGTTCAGCATCCATTGCCGGAAATCGCTGACAATACCGGTTATTTTTCTTTGTATGATGATCTTGCCAGCAAGATCCATAACTATCAGGGTACTGAACCTTTTTTGTGTAGGTACGTATGGCGCCAGCAGGATGTAGTTTCTTTTATATGCATACGGCACTGCAAAGTGGATATGGCCACACTTTAGTATTTCAATAGTCTTACACTTGCACAAACCGCAGACATGACTGCACGATCCTTTGTCGTTGACACAGGCAGCATCTGGACGGACTTTATAAACTACCGTGCCGTTGTCAGAAGTGTCTTTCTTTTTAAACTCGAAGGAGAATATTTCAGCTTTTTCTGCTTTAATGTGAATAACCGCTTTTTGCACAAAGTAAGGAGTCACACAAATAATAATTGCGGCGATACTGAGTATTGTTATGCGGCGGATGCTCATTTTGTATTGCTTTGCGGTATACCTGTGATGTCAGTCACAAAGTAGGCACGATATAAAGGCTGGTTCGTTTTTAACTCTATTATTTTTTCGCCGGATTTACTATCCACCAACAGCACATAATTTGCCGAACCGCCACAAATAAGGTACTTACCGTCTATCTTTTGCACAGAACCCCGTGTGCCTGCAAATGGTGCAGGTATCCTATAAGCTTTAAATGCCGTGATCTTTTTATTTTGTTCATCCAGTTGGAACTCCAGGATACGCGAATATGCCCGAGCCGATTTTTCGCCATTGTCCAGCAGCAAAAGTGTTTGGCCGTTATCCGTCAGTGTGGCATGGTGTTGCCGCAGAAATACTTGTTCGGCAGTAAGTTCAAAATCAGAATTCCTGCCACCGAGCCGCCATACAATAGCTCCCGTTCGCCTGTTGATCTTTAATACCTGGTTGGTATTGTGCATGGAAACAATAAGGTTGCTATCATGCGGGTCTATGAACATTGAATTCATATGTACATAATCCTGTGGGCCGGTAGTATCATAAAATTTATTGCCCATGGTACTGTTCTCATATAGTTCGGGATATTGGCTGCCATCCCACTGCCAGACAACGACGTTGTTTATAGTTTCCTGTATCAGCGGTGCAGCGATTTGTGTTTTAGGTGATTGTGGTAGATATGCAGGTATGTTATTGACTGTTTTTATATGGTATGCCATAGTGATGAAGTGGTCATCAGACAGCATGATAAGATCATGGTGGTCCAGCCCTTGTCTTTTGTCCGTCCGTACATCATTGAATGGCAATAATCGCACCTCTTTTATTACATGCAGGGCAGAATCCATTATTACGGCTTTTCTTGCGGATCCCACCGGCGCAAGCACCTGGTATGCAGCACTGTCGTGCACCATATATGAATATCGAATCTGTCCGTTTATATTCCACTGTCTGAAATCGGATACTATTCCTTTTACTTGTTGTTCATATACTTTTTCCCCCTTCAGGCTGATGATAACTATTTTTCCATATTCAAGGTTAGCCGGTAAGGAAGGCGTTAATAATATATACCCCTTTTGATTGGGATCTTTTGAGTTGAAAGTGTATTTGAACTCTTTATTGGTTTTCAGGTATATCAACCCTTGCCTGCCCAGGAAAAGCGCAGATTTATAAAAAAGATACAGCACCGATGGCAATAAAATGCCAAAGAAGAGTATGCCTCTCAGTATCCCTTTTATTTTTATGGTAACCTGCATTATTGCTGTTTCCCCCCTGTTTGCCTGATGCCGGTAATATCGTCCACCAAATATGCGCGGTACATTGATTGGTTGGCTACAAGCCTCATTTTACGTTCTCCGGTAATACTGTTCACCAGCAGCACATAGTTGGCTGTGCCGCCACAAATAAGATAGTCATCGCCTATTTTTTGCACGGCGCCAAGCGATTCGGTTAGTGGCTCTTGTATTCTGTATGATTTGAACGCAGTGATCTTCTTATTATGCTCATCCAGCCCAAATTCCAATATTCTCGAATATGGGCGCTGGGCTTTTTCGCCATTGTCGAATATGAGCAGGGTAAAATCGTCGGTAAGAACGGCGTTGTGCTGGCGAAGGAATACCTGGTCTGATGTAAGTGTGAAATCAGAGTTCCTGCCGCCCAGCCGCCATATAATTTCTCCTGTGCGCCTGTGTATCTTTACTACCTGGTTCAGTTGGCGTAGCGAGATGATAAGATTGCTGTCGCGCGGATCGATGAACATAGAATTGATGTGCATGTAATCTTGCGGCACAGTAGTATCGTAGAAGTTATTACCTACCTCACTGTTCACATAAAACTCGGGGAATTTGCTGCCGTCCCACTGCCATATAACAGAATTATTCTTTACTTCCTGTATAATAGTAGTTGCAACTTTACAATTAGGTGCAGGGGTAAGGAATACAGGTATATTGTTAACACGCTTGGCATAGGTTGTCATGGTTATATAATGATCTGGGGAGAACATAATAAAATCGTGTAGCCCCAGGTCTTCGCCCCTGTTTGTTGTAATATCTTTATGCGGTAAAAGGTGTACCTGCTTGATCTCATTGAGTGCCGAGTCCAGGATCACGATATGGCCTGCAGATAACGTTATGTGATAAGCAGCAGAATCGTCTATACCATAGGAATACAAAGTCCGGCCATTGATCTTCCACTGGCGGAAGTAATTGATAGCACCTTTACTTTCTCTTTCAAAAAGTATGTTGCCCCTGGTGTCCATTATTACCAGCCTTCCATACTTTAAGTTATAACGCACGTAAGGAGCAAGGAGGAGATAGCCTTTTTGAGATGTGTCGGCTATAGCAATTTTATATTCAAATGCTTTAGGCTCAAAATTCCGTACACGCTTTGCTGCAGTTTTCCTCAGGACTTCCTGGTAATTATAGTATTTCCATACCTTATAGGATACAAAGGCTACAGCGGCTATAGCCACAATAAAAAACAAAGTGATCTTTAGAAAGCCTTTCAGCGTGAACTGCATGCCTTATGAATTTTAAGCCTGGTCTTTTTGTTGCAACAGATCTATAACCCCTTCTTTCTGCAATATACGATAACCTATCCGGTCGTTAGATATACCGGTCTTGAGCTCATAGGTAAACTCATATCCGCCACTGTCCGCCATATTGGTAACGAAGTAAAAAAAAAGGATGCCTTTGTTGCTGCTAAACTGTTGCGCCACTTCGTACAAATGTGTGGACAGTATCATGAGGTGGTTGGGATGGTGCAGTAACCCTTCCAGCACGGCACGCGTACATTCAAAGGCATCGTGTACGTTAGTGCCTTTGAATAATTCATCCATCAGCACCAGGTGGGGTGCCTGCTGCTTTAGCTTGGTTGCTGTCTGCTTCATACGCTGCACTTCGGCAAAGAAGTAGCTTTCACCTTTAAGTATATTGTCTTCAACCTGCATATTGGTAATAATGCCTTGCATAAAGCTTATACGCAGTGATTTTGCAGGCACACCCATGCCCAGGTGGGCCATTAGCGCAGACACACCCAGCGCACGCATAAAGGTCGTCTTGCCCGACATGTTGGCGCCTGTAAGCAACAGAAAATTCCTGTTATTATCGAAAGAGATATCGTAGGATACTGGTTTTCTCAGCAGCGGATGACTTAAACCCGTTGTTTCAAAACATACCGGTGATGCAGGTAGCAATTCAGGGAATACCCACCGGTGATCTACCGTTGCCCTTGCCATAGACTGCCATGCATCCATTCGTGCATAGCTGTTAATGAGCCTGTACACCATGTTTTTCATCTCGCGGCGTGCACGGTAATTCAGGTTGGCAAGCGTGGTGTATTTTGTATCTTTTGTTACACCAATTATCTCTTTGGTGAGGCCATGCTTCAATTCATCTTTTATAGCGGTTAATTCCCGCTCCAGCAGAGGTGGAACTGTTTCTTGCTCAATAATATCTGCCAGTTGCATGCAACCGGTCAAAAAATCAGCAAGGTGAGACAGGGAAAATTTGGTAATAAAATACTCCTGCTTATTGATCACTTTTTGCAGGAAAGAATTTAATACCAGTGTGATGCCTGAAGGTGGTGCGGATACACTATCTGCCGACTCAAAGAACTTATCCAGCATTACCAGGGTGCCATTGGAAATAATCTTAGGCCACAGGTCCGGATGAGTAGACCAGAACTTAATAGCCTCCTGTACTTCCTTCAGTTTTTCCAGCGTATCGGGCGGATGGTAAATATGCCTGCGCAGCATATTTTTTCCTTCCTGTGTTGTTGCATAGTCCAGCAATGCAAAAACACCTTCACTGCCATCAGACGTGAAGATAGATAGGTCTTTTAATGTGGTTTTGTCGTTTTGCATTACCTATCAAACGTTAACCTTTTTCCGCGCACACTGTCATTTACTTTGCCGTTCTCATAGGCAACCTCTCCATTTACAAATGTATACTTCACTGCCGCCGGGAATTCATGCCCCTCAAATGGCGACCAGCCACATTTATACAAAATATTCTCTTTGCTCACTTTTGTACCGTTGTTTATATCCACTAATACCATATCAGCCCAATAACCTTCACGTATGTATCCCCTGTTAGCTATTTGAAAGCATTGTGCCGGTGCATGGCACATTTTCTCCACCACTTTCTCAAATGTTATTCTGCCTTCTTTCACATACTGCAGCATAAGCAGCAGTGAATGCTGCACCAACGGCACGCCGGACGGGGCTTTCTGGTAAGATTGCTGTTTTTCTTCCCAGGTATGTGGGGCATGGTCGGTTGCAATTATATCCAGCCTGTCATCAAGCAGCGCTTTCCACAGCTCATGCTTATTCTCTGGCCCTTTTATTGCCGGGTTACATTTTATCAGGTTGCCGAATTGTGCATAGTCATCTGCAGTAAAGTGCAGATGATGTACACAAACTTCCGATGTTATGCGTTTTTCCTTAAGCGGCAGCATATTACTAAACAACTGTAGCTCCTTTGCCGTGGATATGTGCAGTATGTGCAGGCGTGTATCATACTTCTTGGCAAGCTGTATGGCAGACAGTGAGCTTTGAAAACAAGCCTCCTCATTCCTTATTATTGGATGATAAGCGGCACTATCCGCATCCGGATATTTCGCCTTATTCTCGTTAATGATGTTCTCATTCTCACAATGCGTAGCTATCAGCAATTCAGATTCTGAGAATATGCGGGCAAGTGTATTGTAATTATCCACCAGCATATCTCCCGTACTCGATCCCATGAATATCTTCACCCCGCATATGTCCTTCTTCTTCTCGTTGGTGCGCAATACTTCATCGGCATTACTGTTAGAAACACCCATGAAGAACGAATAATTGGCCACCGATGTGGCAGCGCCTATATCATATTTCTGTTCCAGCAGCTCCTGTGTCAGTGCCGGTGGATTGGTATTGGGCATCTCCATAAAAGACGTAGTACCCCCTGCCACAGCGGCTCTTGCTTCAGATGCAATATTGGCTTTGTGCGTAAGCCCCGGCTCACGGAAATGTACCTGGTCGTCTATCACGCCGGGCATCAGGTAAAGGCCTTCTGCATTTATCTCCCGGCAGTTGCCCGGTGGCTGTATATTATCATCTATGCGTTCTATAATGCCGTCTTTCAGTAGCACATCTTTAATAGTGCTTGTACCTTCGTTGATTACAGTCGCCTTTTTTATCAGTATCGGAAACATATTGTTATCTTCGTAGCGCCTTTGCGGCGCTCTTTTTGTTTGATTGCAAATTTACCATTTATGCGTAGAAAAGCTTATTTACTTGCTTTAGCTTTATCAATTATCACCACTTCTTTTGCACAGACAACGTTTTTACCGCTCAATACAGAGAATTATCACCTGTTGGACAGGCTCGAAACGCGCTCCGGTAAGCTATGCGATAGCCTTTCCTTATGGGACAGGCCGGAGGCCCGCCGCAATGCAGTAAATTTCCTGGAAACAGTAAAGGAAAAAAATAATAATACGGCGCTTAAACCATGGCTCAGTAAGGTGGACAGGTATAACGTGGACCAGATGATATCTGAGAACGGAGAATGGGCGCCTAAAGATGAAGAAACGATCGATTCAAGAAGGCCATGGCTCAAATTCTTTTATAAGAAACAGTACAACCTCATCCATATTAAAACCCATGATTTTCTGCTGGACAATAATTTCTTCCTCGTAGTTAACCCCGTATTGAACGGTGTGGCTATGTACCAGCAAAACTCGCCTACACCTCCCGCAAATGTGAAAAGCACAAGGCTCTATTCAGGCCGTGGTGCTGAACTGCGTGGCTGGATAGGCAAAAGGGTTGGTTTCTATACTTCCATCACCGATAACCAGGAGCAGTACCCGTACTTCGTAGAGAACTGGATAAAGAAGAATAACAAGCTCACTGCCGTGCCCGGTGCAGATAATTATAAGAACGTGAAGCAGGGCAACTTCGACTATATGCAGGCAACTGGTTACATTAACTTCGATGTTGTAAAAAACCACCTTGGCGTTACGTTTGGCAGGGGCAAGCACTTCATAGGCGATGGCATCAGCAGTCTGTTCCTCACTGATAATGCTGCAAATATGACCTTCCTGCAACTACAGGCACGCATCTGGAAGCTGAATTATGAATGTCTCTACGTAGAGCTGGCACCCCAGTTCAATACAATGACGAAGGATACCATAATGTCGCATAAATATTCTACCATTCACTACCTCAATATCAACACTTTTAAATGGCTGAGCATAGGCCTGTTTGAAGCAGAAGTTTTCTCACGCCCCAACTATTACGAATGGTCTTATCTAAACCCCATCATATTCACCACTGCGCTGAACAGGGCTAACGGATCTGGCGATAAGTCCATACTGGGTATGAGCTTTAAGGCAATTGCCGCCAAGCATGTGCAGATATATGGCCAGTTGTTATTCAATGAGTTTCGCTACCAGGAGCTCATCAGCAGCAAAAAATGGTATGGCAATAAATACGGTTTCCAACTAGGGTTTAAATACTTTGATGCCTTAACGGTTAAGAACCTTGATCTGCAGGGCGAGGTAGATGCTGTGCGCCCTTACACCTATTCGTCGCAGGATACCATGGCTAACTTCACTCATTACAACCAACCACTTGCCGATCCTATTGGCGCGGGCTTCATCAAGGTAATAGGCCAGGTAAAGTATAACCCTATCAGAAACCTGTATTTATCATTGCGCGGCACCTTTTATGTGCAGGGTGTGGACACAGCCGGCAGGAATTACGGCAATACCATCTTTAATAATTACACCACTGCAGATCATATATACGGTGTTACCTGGATAAACGGCCCGCGCGGCACCTGCCAGCTAATAAACATGAATATTTCTTACCAATTGCGCCGCAACCTGTTCTTCGACCTTGGCTGTACTTACCGCAAGTATATGGTTGCCGGCAATGCCTATCCTGCCTATTCAACCACGGGCCCGGTAACAGGCCCGCTTACCACCAATTATGTCTATTTTGGGTTAAGGCTGAATTGCGCACGCCGTGATTATGATTTCTTTTAATGCGAGATAGCCGCTATTGCAAAACCAAAAGATTTTTTAATTTTAGGTTGTCGAGCTTACTAAGGAGACTTTTGCACGCAGAGGCATAAGCATCCTAAGTTGAGCCTGATTTTGGAGGTGCCGCGAGTTACATCCGGCCATTGAAATAAAAATTATTATCGGATGAAGAATACAATAATTAGAATAACGGCACTCATTATACTGCTTTCTTACTTCAGCAGTTGTTACACGCCCATAAAAACCGACCGTAAAACACCAAAGCCGCGTAAATACCGTCACGCCGGCAGATACTGGTAATATTATAATATTCTATCCATAAAAACCGGGCATATGCCCGGTTTTGTTATTTGGTTTTATCTTCGCGCCTCAATTACGTTTAAAAGGTATTGGTATGAACCGCAAAATAAAGTCAGCACTCATTTCTGTTTTCTATAAAGATGGCCTGGAGCCGATTGTTCGCAGGCTGCATGAGCTTGGTGTAACCTTGTACTCTACGGGTGGCACGCAAACATTTATAGAACAGGCAGGCATACCATGTGTTGCGGTGGAAACTGTTACAGGTTATCCATCAATATTAGGGGGCCGTGTAAAGACCCTCCACCCCAAAGTGTTCGGTGGCATACTCGCCCGCCGCGATTTTGCCGATGATCAAAAGCACGTAAGCGAATACGAGATACCGCTGTTCGACCTGGTAATTGTTGACCTGTACCCATTTGAAGAAACGGTAAGAACAACCGATGACGAGAAGAAGATAATTGAGAAGATAGATATAGGCGGTGTATCGCTGATACGCGCTGCAGGTAAGAATTATAATGATGTGTGTATTTGTGCTTCGCGCGACCAATATGGGCAACTGCTGGAATTGCTCAACAGTAAAAATGGCGAAACAGGCATAGAAGACCGCAGGAAATTTGCTGCCGCCGCCTTTGCAGAATGTGCACACTACGATGTTGCCATTGCAGATTACTTCACAAGATCCGAAGGGGAGAAACACTTCCAGTTATCATTTGGCAATAAGCAATCGCTGCGCTATGGCGAGAACCCGCACCAGCAGGCAAGCTTCTATGGCGATATTGATGCCCTGTTCGAAAAACTGAACGGTAAAGAACTCTCTTACAACAACCTGGTAGACATAGATGCCGCCTGCCAGATAATATCGGAATTCTCTAAACCCGCTTTTGCTGTCATTAAGCATACCAACGTATGCGGCATTGCCGAGCGTGATAATGTAACGCAGGCTTGGGAAGCTGCTTTAGCAGGTGATCCTGAAAGTGCATTTGGTGGAGTATTAGCTACTAACCAAACTATTACTGCAGAAGCTGCACAAAAAATAAATGAACTGTTCTTCGAGATACTCATCGCTCCCGGCTATGATGACGATGCTTTGGCAACACTGAAAGGCAAGAAGAACCGCATTATATTATTGCAAAAGAAGACGTTCTATCCAACCAAAGAATACAAGCGTGTGCTCAACGGCATACTAGTACAGGGAGCAGACACACAGAATTTTACCGAGTGGAAAGAAGCTGCACGCCCCATTACCGCGGCAGAAAACGAAGATCTGCTGTTTGCCAACATCGTGTGCAAGCACTTAAAATCTAACGCCATCGCATTGGTAAAAGATAAACAACTCATAGGCAAAGGCTGCGGACAAACCAGCCGCATAGATTCACTCCGCCAATCGATAGAAAAATCAAAGCAATTTGGTTTTGCACTTAATGGAGCCGTAATGGCGTCAGATGCCTTCTTTCCGTTCGATGATTGCGTACGCATTGCCCACGAAGCAGGTATCACCGCTGTCATCCATCCCGGCGGCTCTATACGCGATAATGATAGTATAGAGTTCTGCAAGGCAAACAATATGGCAATGGTGATTACCGGGATGAGGCATTTTAAGCATTAAATACCCCAAACCCCTAAAGGGGCTTACTCTTGATTTTACATAAATGACTTTGTAAAACGAGGGGAAGTCCCTTTAGGGATTTAGGGCGTGAACTCACTCCTCAGCAACCCCGTCACCACCATATCCTCCGGCATACCATTTCGCATCGTGCTTTGGCGTATTATACCCTCTGTTTTAAATCCCAGCCGGGCAGCAACCTTTGCGCTGCGCTTATTTTGAGGAATGAAATGTATCTCCACTTTGTTCAGCGTGAGCTTGTCGAACAGATACGCGATCAATTTTGAGAGGCATTTATTAATGATACCCCTGCCCTCATATCCCTTGCTTATCCAATAACCTATCTGTGCACGTTTAGTAACCTGGTCCCAGTCATGCATACCAACACCGCCAATTATATTGCCGTTGTAAAAGATACCCAGCGCCAATCCTTCCTGGTTATTCAGTTGCTGATGGGATAGCTGTATGAATTGCAGCGAATGCTCCGGCTTGGTGGTTGCCCCAACCCATGGCAGCCATGTATGCAAATGGCTTCGCGATTCATTTATGGCATTGAACAACGCATCAGCATCGTCAACTTCATAAGTGCGCAGCAATAAATTCTCATCAACAATTATAGAAACCATCCTGGAGTAAATTCAGAAGTTATACCATTTAACCATTAAATTCAGGCTCGAACTCACCCCTCTCCATTTTTGGAGAGGGGCCGGGGGTGAGGTTTCTCGCGCAGGGAATAATATTACGATGATGTTTTTAATGTCTCAATGACATTACTCCTCATCCTTAACAGGCGGGTTCAGTTTTTCCCACAACTCCGGTATGCGTTTTATCCACGATAGTTCACGCATCTTAGACTTCGCATCTTCCACCGGGGAGCCAAAATATATCTTACCCCCTTCCAGGCTTGCAGGCACACCGCTTTGCGCATATACCACGGCGCCCTTGCCTATGGTCAGGTCTTTGCTCACACCCACCTGTCCCCACAGTATCACTTCATCCTCTATTATTGCTTTTCCACCCACACCCACCTGCGCAGCAAACAGGCAGTTCTTGCCTATCACTGCTCCATGGCCTATATGTATATGATTATCCAGCTTGGTACCCTTACCTATTATAGTATCGCCGCTTACACCCTTATCTATGGTAGTGCCCGCGCCTATTTCCACATCATCTTCAATTATTACCCTGCCACAGCTAACCAGTTTGTCATACTGCACCTCGCGTTCTTTGCGGCGTTTAAAATAAAAAGCATCTGCACCCAGCACAACCCCCGCATGTATCACCACATTATTGCCTATCACACAATGGTCATAAATGGTCACATTAGGATGTATCAGGCAATGCTCGCCTATCCGCACATGGTTGCCCACAAATACTCCCGGTTGTATATGTGTACCCTCACCAATAACGGCGCTGTCACTGATCATTTTTGTAGCCGGTTCGAACGGGCGGAAGTGTTTCACAATTTTCACATAGGCACTGAACGGGTCATTGATCACCAGCAGTGTCTTGCCATCAGGACAAGCCACTTCTTTATTAATGATGATAACAGTTGCTGCTGAGTTAAGGCATTTATCGTAGTACTTCTCAAAATCAACAAAAGAGATATCCCCTTTAGTTACCTTATGTATCTCGTTGATACCTGTTGCCAGTTGGTTATGGTCGCCCACCAGTTTAGCCCCGGTAAACTCACTAAGCCACTGCACCGATACAGGTTGTTCAAATTGCATATAATTATACGTTTGGCGCAAAAGTACCATTATTAATGATTTGCATAATACAGCCCATAAATATTTTGTGATTTATATAAATGTACGGTCCTGCATTTAAATCAATTAAAGGCAATACGTTTCCGTCAGTGGTTTTAAGTACTATGCGGTTATATTCTTTACGCGGAACACCACCTGCTCCAGAAATTCCAATAATTTTAGACGATATTTCTTTTACAGCTGTAAAGTCAACTATTTTTTGCTCTTCAAGATATCTTCCAATTATATTATTGTTCTTTATAGTTACCAGTTTCAGGATAGAATCAATTTCAATATTGTGACATGTTTTGCCAAGAAATTTTATTAATAAAACAACAACTATCAATGCAAGTAATATAAATGCGAGCAAAGAGAGAAAACCAATTATATGGTTTATAAAAAACATTGTAGGAAAAAAAGAGAGAAAAAGGAAAAATATTATTGTTGCTCCGTTAGAGGCTGGTGTTTTAAGTGTGAAATTTTCTGCTTTCCCATATACTGTAAAATTTGAACTGGTTCTTTTTGATAAATCCACCAATTGTAGTAAAAGCGAATTATTATCTCTTGAAAGAATAGGCTCTTCCTCCATATGACTTTCGGTACTATTTAGTTCTCGAAGTTCTTTTTTTAATCGCTCAAACATTTTTAGATATCTGTATTCAATAAAAATAAAAATTTTGCATTAAATAAGGCTACAGGTTTTTACATATCTTATTGGAATCGCGAGTTATATCAACCTTAACCGCTCTTCGCACTCTTTCTCCGCTCTCGCTTTTCTGGCACAGATTTTGCGGTATTATTAATTGCCTTGCAAACGGCTGAAATTGGCTATGGGTAAGCATTTTGGCAGTGTCTAGTCCTGAAAAAACCTTACACATAAAAGTGTAAACAATGGAAAGACAGAAAGGTTTTAAGGGTCAAAAAGGCAGAAGATCTAAATATGA
>JAJNBJ010000010.1 GCA_021155965.1 Flavipsychrobacter sp. | reverse complement strand
AATTATTGTTTTAAAAAGAGGATTAGATAAGTTCAGTAATATTTATTTCGGATGGAAAATGGCTCAAGATGTGGGTACACGGTAGCTGTTTTTAGGAGGGGATGATGATAAAAAGCGAAGCCTTTTTGTCATCCGGGGTGGTGTACTCGCGTCACTCCTTCACCACCTTTTTCACCACTCTCCTGCCCTGCTCATCTGTAAGCTGTAAGATGTACATGCCGGGAGGCAGGGAGCGGAGGGGTATGGTGTTACGGGTGTGGGGCAGTGTGCCTTGCAGCACTGCTGCACCTACCAGGTTATTGAGCGTGTACGCTGTGTTTGGGGTGGTGTGTTCTATGTGCAGTTCTTCGGTGGCGGGGTTGGGGTAGATGGAGTTATTGGTTAGGGTAAGTGTTTTTGTTTCGAGTGTAGGACTACAAGATGGATTGAAAGTTACTTTACGGACACGTTTATTATTTGTTTCAGCGATATATAGATTGCCACAGGGATCATACGTTACACCAGAAGGAAAATCTAAAGTTGCGGCTGTAGCTGACCCACCATCTCCACTAAGGCCGGTGCCTCCATTACCGGCAATACAATGAAAAATGCCTGCATTATCAATCTTATACACCCTGCGGTTGATTTTATCACCAATAACCAAGTTCTTCGCAGTATCAAAAGTAAGCCTAACGGGATTCATCTGAGCTGCTGTGGCAGGTATGCCATCGCCTATATATGTAAGCGATCCGTTACCTGCAATCGTGGTAATAATACCTAAAGTATTTACTTTCCGGATGCATCCCGTATTATAATCTGCAATAAATATATTTCCAGTATCATCAACTGCTACACCTACAATAAAATTAAAACCCGCTGCTGTTGCAGGGCCGCCATCACCGGAGCCTGCTCCGCTAAAAGTACCACCTGCTACTGTGGTAATGATTCCTGATGTATTCAATTTGCGAACTCGCCAATTACCCCTATCACAAATAAATAAATTGCCTGCTTTATCTACCCAAATCTGTTCATTGCCCTGGAGTTGCGCAGCAGTTCCGGGTATTCCATCTCCACCATATCCAGCAACACCGGTTCCCACTACGGTAGAAATAAATCCCGTTACCGCATCAACTTTTCGTACCTTAAAATTATTAAGGTCACTTATGTATACATTCCCGAAAGTATCAACCACAACAGCAGTAGGAATGCTCAACTGTGCTGCTGTAGCAGGACCACCATCACCTAATCCACCAGATGTACCAGTGCCTGCAACTCTTGAAATAATACCTGAAGGGCCAATTTTTCTTACTCTATGTCCGCCTGCTTCGCATATGTAAAAATTCCCAAACTTATCAAAGGCTCCGCCATTGGCTGCGTTAACAATTGCTGCTGTCGCAGGCCCCCCATCTCCAATTACGGTACCTCCACCTGCAAAATTCGTAATTATCTGCCCCTGCACAAACAAGGGTAATAAATACAGAAATATAAAAAGGGACTTCTTCACAATAGTAAAATTAGGTAACAACCATTACCAAAAAATAGGTATAAATACCTATTTTTTGCATGTGCAATTATATAATATCACCTTATATATTCGCATAATCGTTAACAATCATATTAACTACCTATTAATAATTTTTTAGCATTCTCCCCAAAATTCGGTAATTTCATACCATATTAACAGCCGTTACCCAACCTTTCAGAATCGGTATCGGTCTATAATGTTGTAGTTTTTAATCACCAATATACTTGTCTATAGCTTTGGCATATACTACAGGGCAGGCCAGCGAGCTGGAGCAACTCATTCATGGGTGCATACGCAATGAGCGGAGCGCGCAGGAGAAGTTGTATCACCTGTTCTACCCTAAGATGATGGCATTGGTGCGCAGGTATATAGACAGTGAGATGCAGGCGGAAGAAGTGCTGAACAATGGCTACCTGAGGGCTTTCCAGAAGGTGAAACAGTACAACTTCCAGGGTTCTTTTGAAGGCTGGCTGAGGAAGATCGTTTTTCATGCGGTGGCAGATTATGTGAAGCAACATGCCCGTTATAATGACAACATTGTAATGGTGGAAAAAGACGAATATGTACACAAAGACCATGCAGACAAGTTGTATTATGACCAGTTACTGAGCATGATACACGAACTGCCTGATGCAACAAGGAATGTATTTAATATGTATGTTTTAGAAGGATTTACGCATAAGGAAATTGGAAATTTATTAGGAATAAGTGAAGGAACATCTAAATGGCATTTGAGCGAAGGGCGAAGGGTGCTGAAAGAGCGGATAGAGAAACAGGAATTACACCTGAAAATGTAGAGCGGAGAAAGAGAGCGGAGAGCGAAAGAAAAAAGTAAAAGTATTTTTAAATATAAAAATTTATCCACATGGATAAAAATTTGGTAAACATCGATGACCTGGTACGGCAGCGGCTACTGGGGGGCGAGGAAAAAGAGCGGGCCGGAGCGTGGACTCGCATGAGCGAGTTGCTGGAGGAAGAAATGCCACGGAGGCGCGGAGCCTTTATGTGGCGCCGCACGTATAGCGCATTAGGCATCCTGCTGCTGGTAGGTGCCATCAGCCTTGGCGGCTATGAGCTGAACAAGTTCAGGGGCCTGGGTAATGCTTCTGATAATACCGTGGCTGCAACCGCTCCTGCAGTTAATGGTAATAACAATGCTGTTGCTTATAACAACACAACTACAGATAATACAACTGCAAATACAGAACATAATACCACTACTAATAACAACACAGATAATAAAACAACCAATAACGAACCTAATAAAACAAATAGCAGCCAGTCCAATAAACTGATAGCGGCTAATGAAGTAAAGAATACCAAAGATCAAAAACTACAAAACCCAAGCAGAAAAACAGAAGACGGAAATAATAAGCTGACAAACAACACTGCAAACAGCAGTGTATTGGCGTCTAATACAACAGGGGTAAATTCCAAAAACCAAAAAGTTCAAAACACAAATAAAGTAGCTGAAGCTACAAGTAACGAAGTTGTCACCAATAATACTGTTGCAAACAACAACAAACCCGTAAAGAATGGCAACCCGGCTGCAAATACCGATGTACATGAAGTAAATAACGATGCCTCAACCACTGGCATCAGCAATAAAGTAGCCGAAACTGAAACAACCAACAAGCCTGTAGTTAAAACAAACAATACAGTTGCCAAAACTGAACCAGGCATAAAAACAGAGCGGAGAAACAGGGCGGAGAGCGGCAATGTAAACGCAGAGCGGAGCAAGAGTGCGGAAACCGGAAATAATACTACTTCTGTTGCTAAGAAGACGGAAAATACAGAGCGGGCAAACAGGGCGAGGAGCGGCAATGTAAATCCAGAACGGAGAAAGAGTGCGGAGAGCGGTAATACTGCATCTGTAGCTAAGAAAACAGAAAACACAGAACGCAGCAAGCATGCGGATAACGAAGAACTGGTTAAAAAGACAGAACAGGGCAATAGTATTGAGAGCGATGCGCTTGTAAGCACTAAGACAACTAAAACAACTCCGGCGCCAAAGACTGAGGAGAAAGCAGTTGTAAAAACAGAACGAAGAAACAGTGCGAAGATCGGTAATGTAAACCCAGAGCGGAGAAAGAGTGCGGAGAGCGGTAATGTAAACCCAGAGCGGAGAAAGAATGCGGAGAGCAGTAATAATTTAGAAGTATTAAGTAGTTCTGTGGCAACCAGCAAACCTGTAGTTACTAAGACAAGTAAGGTTGCTGCTAAAGAAACGGCCCCTGCTAAACCTGCTAAAATTGCTGCGATACCTGGCAATACAAAAGCTAAGCCTGTTGCGCCTGCCACAAGTGGAACAAAAACAACAAGTACTTCTACTACATCTATTGCAACTGCAAACAAAACACCGGTTGCTTCTGGAACAAAAAATAAGAGGGGCCCGGTTGGTTTCAGCAATAAAATACCTGCACCATCTAAAGCTGATAAGGGCGGGGCAAGCGAGATGAAAGATATATCGCTGGTGAACTCGAGGAAGCATAAGAGAGTAATAGAAAAACTGGTGGTAATGCAGCGTTACCTGAAAACTGCAAACAGGGAAGAGAACAGGAAACTGGATACCATATCCATAGAGTCTATTACCGAAGAATATGAAGTGGCCAGTGCAGAACGTGCTGAAGCTGCAAAGAATGGTAATTCGGTAGCGGTGTCTGAAGACCCGGATATGGATAGCTCTCCGATCAAACCCGGCGCTTCTTCTGAAAGCTTTAGCATGTCTGCCAAAGAAGCGAACAACAAACAACCTGTTGGTGCTAAAACACTGGAGAACCTGAATGCTGCATTCAACGATATTAAGTATAATGCAGGGCATGCAACATTTGCAATGGGCATATCAGGCGGTATTAACCGTACATTCTTCGGCCCTAATAACTTTATGGGCTTCCAGTTCGGTATGTCCAGCATGCTGAGCTTTGGCCAGTCGCTGAGCCTGATGGCAGAGCTGAAGTACTTTAACCGCATCAACAATAATTACAACCTGAATGATGATTTCTACCAGTATACCGCGCAGCCAAACGGCACTTTCAAAAGGGAACAGGTATCTAACCCATACAGGATAGCTACATTACAAAGTATAGAATTGCCTATAGCTGTGCGCTATACCACGGGCAGGTTCAACTTTGCTGTTGGCCCTAATGTTGTCTACACCTTCAACGTAAATGCAGGCAACTACCGTACTGTAGATCCAAATAACACCGCTACATATGTATCGGCTATAGGCAACGACAACACTGCGCAATTGAAAGCTGATGATTTCAATTCAAGGTTTGGGTTAGGTTACCTGTTTGGTGTGTCGTACCAGATATCGCCCAAGGTAACTATTGACCTGCGCGATGTGCAGACCATTTGGGATAATGCGAAAACAGATGGCGCTAAAGCTGTATCTACACAGTTGTTCAGAAGCCCGTCGTTCCAGTTGTCATTGGGATATAGGTTTGGCGGAGGTAATAAAGAGAAGTAGTCTGAACTGTTCTTTGCTTGATTAGAGGATTTTCAGGATAGTCGTTTTAAATACAGAAAGAACCGGGGGGACGCTCCCGGTTTTTTTATTATTGTCTGAACTCAATTTTTTTGAATTAAAGGGAATTGAAGGAATTTTATACCAAGTGACCATAAAAATAGGCATTAAAATTTTCACGCAAAGGCGCTAAGGATGCGCAAAGCACGCAAAGTCGATGCCATTTTTTAATATTTAAATAGTATTGCCTTGCAATAAAAAATTAATCCTCTCCACCCATAGCGGCTGTTTTCATCTTTTGTGCGTTGTCGTGACCTATGTAGGCGTCTATTCTTTTCTCTACAAAATAGATAACAGGGGTGAGCAGGATTGCCATAGTGAATTTATAGGAGTAGTTGACCAACCCAATAGCAAATACGCGTTGAAAAGACCAGCCATTACCTATTTTGAATGCGATAAACAGCACTATGAAGCTATCAACAAACTGTGATGCGAGTGTGGAGCCGGTGGCCCGCAGCCAAACATGCCTGCCTCCGGTTGCTTTTTTCACTTTGTGAAATATCCATACGTCCACCAACTGGCTAACGAGGAAGGCTGTGACGCTCCCAACTATTATCCACATACCCTGGCCAAAGATACCGGTGAAAGCTGCCTGCATATCGGGTATACCCTGTGCCTGGCGGCTGCCTGTCCAAAATGACTGGTCGGCGGGTACGTGTATAGCAAAGTAGAACATGAGAAATGCATAGGAGATGAGCCCCACCGCTATATAGGAAATGCGCCTTACTGCCTTAGGGCCATAATATTCATTCACAATATCGGTCATTACAAATTCCAGGGGCCATAGTAATACACCACAGGTAAGCGTATAGGTAAGCCCATACTCTCCCAGCAGTGAAAACGGCGTTGGTGTGAGGCCAAATACGCGCTCCAATGAGAACAGTTTGCCGCCAATGCACTCGGCTATGAGCGCGTTGGCTACAAAAAACGAGGTGAGCACCACAAACACCTTGGTAGGCCTGTGGCTAAGTATTTCTTTAAGCATGGCAGCAGATTTGAATGCATTTAAGCATGTTACATATAATTATTCCCAAAAAGTGAGCAGTTCCCGCAACCTAAACAATAAACTTCTCTTAAATTATGTTTAACAAATGTATTGTAATTTCAAAAGCAGGCAAAGAAGGTGTATTTTTATTAGCCTGCCGGTATACGGTATAATAGGTTTCGCATTAACTTTACTATGGCAAAGTAAGAGCATGCAGATAACCAAGTACATACTGCCGGTGGTTGCAGGCGCTATGGCGGGTATGATCCTGATAACCGTAAGCCAGACCAAAATAGTACTGGCGTATGGAAATGAGGCCATGCCGGACACCGCATATATGGCACTTATCGGGGTTTATATGGTATGTTCGTTTTGTGCCGGGGTTATTGCTACTGCAATAGCTCAAAGAGAAACTGCAATTCCCGGAGTGGTAGTGGGAATTGTGCTGACACTTGCAGGCATTTATAATATGATGCATATATCGCACCCCGGTTGGTTTATAGCGGGAAATGTGGTTGCCTATTTACCTTTTACCTACTTAGGATATTTGCTGATCAGGAAAAAAACTTCGCAGTTATAAAAAAACTGGCATAGAAATAGCTGGATAAAAGTTAACTAGCTGAAATAAGCTGATGTATAAATTATTGCCTGCCATATTGCTAACCCTGGGAACAGCCACGTCTTTTGCACAAAAGCCGCTGGATACCTTCAGGCTGTATTTTGAGCTGGATGTGGCAGCCCTTAGCCCGAGCATTGAAAAAAAGATAGACCTGCTTATCTATAACGACAAGATCATTAATGGCAGTTCTGTGATGATAGTTGGCTATGCAGATTTCCTGGGATCAGAAGGATATAATAAAAGTCTTTCTATGGAGCGGGCGAGGAACGTTAAGAAGTACCTGGTGACTTACGGTATTGATTCCAATTACGTGAAACTAGTAGAAGGGAAAGGCAAAGTGAACAGGGACGGGCATACGGACCCCTCGGGCTACCCTACTGACCGAAGAGTGGATATTGTAGTGAATAACCGCACTAAAAGACTAGTGACGGAGACCAGCAAGATGCCCGTTAAACCAAGAAAAGACAGCGCACGTTCAATTTCAATAAGAACGACGAATGTAAATGACATAAAGAATTTAAAACCGGGCGCCACCCTTCTTTTAAAGAACGTATATTTCCCTCCAGACAGGCATGTTATAAAACCAGAATCAAAAGAAACACTGGAAAAACTGTACACGGCGCTACACGACTACCCGAACCTGCGAATAAGCATAGAAGGACATGTATGCTGCATAAAGGACGCCATTGACGCGTGGGATATAGACACTTATGAACAGTCTTTATCTGTGAACAGGGCGAAAGCTATCTATAACTACCTGGTGAGCAGGGGAATTGATTCAAACCGGCTGAAATATGCAGGTTTTGGCCGCCGGCGCCCAGTGATTGCCGACGAAAAAAGTGAATGGGACGCTGAACAAAACAGGAGAGTGGAAGTACGGGTTATAGAGAATAAGTAACTTCCTCAAAATAATTTATTCTACCGCAAAGGCGCTAAGACGCAAAGAGAGTTCCTACTCTGATTTTTTTAATGGAATGGTATTCGCATTTGAGAGCCTGAAGGCTGGTTGTTGCGCGTATTACCTGTGTTGCCGGTATTAGAGTCTTTCCTTGTTTTCTTCTGATAACTTTTGTTGCTGCTCAACGCGATCTTAACCGCATCTATCATATTATCTGCGATGAAACTTCTCTTATCTTTTGTCTCAGTGCGCTTGCGTGTAACAAGGTAAACATCGTCCTCCGAAAGAGTGAACACAACGGGAATATTTGTGAAATAAATACCATTCACGATCTCGTTGTATGCATTAGTGATCTCGTTGTTCGACTTATGCGCATCAAAGAATATCACATCGGGCCTCACTTCCGATATGAGCTCCGTAATATTTTGCAGATTGAAGGCAGTAAATACAAGCATATTCCTTTCCCTTAAAAGCTGGGCATCAGCCACCATCGCCACCGGGTCGTCTCCAAGTAATAAAATCCTGATACGCATACACTACATTTTACATTACATAGATAAAAAACCATGCCAGATTTAATTATTTTTATAAAATGTGCAGAAAGTGTTAATTGCATATCTGCCGGGAATTAACATTTTATGAAATAGCTATTTATCATGCGCTATAATTTTTCTCCTATAGATATAGCTATTGCTCAAAACGGGGTTAGTTCAAGTCATTTAATTAAGTATTTCCAGCCAGGGTAATGGTATGGATATTATACCAACAAATTGATGAATAAGAACTTTATAACCAGGACGCCCGCTATTTTATTTTTTTGCTTCATCTGCCTGCATGCTACAGGCCAGGATACTTTACGTTCATTCCTTGTGCGGAAGCAACCGCCCTATTTGTATTCAGCGACTATCAAACATCGAGAAGACCGCACAACGAACAAGATCATAAGAGGCACAGCTTATTCATTTGCATATAACGTTGTGATTGGCACTACTCTTACTTTATCATCAGAACAGATAACCCAATGGAACAAGAAGGACAAATTCACGGTAAAGGCAATATTGGAACAGTATGAGCGGACATTTACTACTGCACCAGTAATAGACACAGACCTGCCAATCATCAACTATCTTGGGCACCCGTACCAGGGGAGCATCTATTACAATGCCCTTCGATGCCAGGGAGCTAATGCACGGCAATCGGCACTGTTCTGTGCTGCCCATGCTTTGTTGTGGGAGTATGCATGGGAAGGCGGCATAGAGCAGCCCAGCATACAAGACCTGGTAATTACACCAGCGGCTGGCATATTGCTGGGCGAGCTAAGCCATGTGCTGACCATAAAAATGAGCAGGAACGGGTTCAGGTGGTATGAAGTTGTTACAGTATGCCTGCTGAACCCTATGTATGCTGTCAACAATGGGTTTAAGGTACGGCACCCCGTAGATTAATTGCTGTGACGATCCTAATAAGCGAACTGCCAATTCTCAGGGGATTTCTCTCTGCACGAAGCCCGATCTTATCGGTCTTTGTTTCGTTCGAAATGACGTGCTACTATTTATTCATTCAATTCAAAGAAATGCCTGGAAGGGTGGCAGGCAATGTGTTGTGAAAAAGCAACGGATGGCAGGATACTTCGGTAAAATGCTGATAAAGCGGGAAAGCAAGCACCATTTCCATGGCTTCCTGTTCGTCCTCAGCGTTTATAACGCACCATATCATGCTGCGGCTGGCAGAAACGCTATAGGATAATATCCTGCCCTCTGAGAATAGCTTGTTGATATGCTCACGGTGAATGGGCACCACTGCGGCAAGCTCATCATTAAAGGGAGGAAGTTCAAATTGAAATAAGAAAGCGGCCATACCTGTTAGTTATTACGCCAAAGTTAATTTTAATTAGGTAATTACTGAAAATAGTTTCGCCCCCTTACGGAGGCGAAACACTTATATTATCATAATGCTAACGTCATCGCAACAGCGTAACGTTGCCATGTTTTTTGATCCGTTTGCCAGTGATACAGAAACCATCAGCTTCCCATACATATACCCCCTGTTCGCAAGGCTTATCGGCGTAGGTGCCGTCCCAGCCCAATGTTGGGTTAGTGGTTTCGAACACGAGTGTGCCCCAACGGTTATATACCCGGAAATAGTTCAATTTTACAAGGGCTTTGTTAAGAATACCGAATGTACTTACTGCTGTGTATGGACTTGCGGGCGCGAACGCGTTCGGAACAGCGAAATCACCGCAGTCTACACGTACAACCACCGTATCTTTTGCGACACAACCAAAAGTATCATTCAATTCCGTGACGGTGAGGTGATAAGTCATATCATGTGGCGGGAATACGTACGGGTTAGGCACAGTAGAATCGCTCATGAACTGGAAAGGCTCCCAATGGTACTTATAAAGCCCTGCAAGCGTTGTAAACGGCCCGCCAATAATAGAAGTAGCACCATCGCGGATATAGCGGTCGGGGCCTGCATCTGCCATTACCTTGCTTACATGCACCCTTACGGCAGTATCAATGATACAGCCAAAAGGATAGTAAATGGTAATGTTGTAAGTATGCGAATAGTCCGGGAACACTTTTGCAGAATCGCGATACAGATATGTTGTATCTATATTATAACCATTTTGCCACCTGAAAGAATCTGCCAGGGTAGATACGGCATATACACGGATAGTATCGCCCTGGCAAATAGTAGTGTCCTGGTTCATTGCGATAGGCGGATATTTGAGTACGGTAATTTCCTTGCAATCCA
Organism: Flavipsychrobacter sp.; assembly: GCA_021155965.1. Classification (GTDB taxonomy): domain Bacteria; phylum Bacteroidota; class Bacteroidia; order Chitinophagales; family Chitinophagaceae; genus Nemorincola. The sequence goes on along the minus strand of JAJNBJ010000010.1, from coordinate 119,370 downwards.
CGCGCATGGTGGGTGTACCCTGGTTGATCACGAAGTATATGTTGTACACACCGGGGGAATCGTAAGAATAAACCGGCGGTTTTGATTCTGTGAACGATGGAATAGTGGAGTGATGGCACTGCTCGATGTTGATACGCGTAAGTGTGCTATCTCCCGGGTTCACAATAAAGCCATAAAGGTCATCGTTGGTTTTGTTACGCAATATGCTTGAGATACATGAAGGGAACCTCATTCCGCCAACGGTATTGTAGTCGATCGCAGTATAAGTACCCGTAACAGACGCCATCTGGATGCTGATGAGCTGGCTGGTAGTGCTGTCTGTAACATAGGCATAAATAGCCCCGCAATCGCGGGTAAGCACGATAGATGAAGGCTGGTCGATCCTGAAGTTAAAAGTTGTAGGAGATGGGTCTGCTGGGAGTATGCTTGGATCGCTCCTTATCTTTTCGCTTGAGCCTGAAGGGTCGTTAAGGTAACTATAATCAGGTGCGAGTGTCGTATCCAGATCGATACGTGAAACGAAGCTGCTTACACCTGTGTTGGTAATGAATAAGTACCATTTCCCGTTATCTAAGATACCTGCGATATCCGTAGGACTTTGTAACAGGCTACCTTTAGGATTACCATAATCGAATACTTTAGGCGTATTGGAAACATTGTAAGAGAAATCAAGGCGGATGAGGTTGTTGGTATTGTGGTTCACCACGTAGCCAAACCATTGGTTATTCGCATCCTGTGCCACGAAAATGCCTTTAGGATAGTTAAGCACACCAAAGTGATCGCCGAAGTTGGCAATATTAGGTTTGGGATTGCTGAGATGCATGCCAAAGTCAATGCGGGCGATGCTTGACGTTGCCGCCTCAAAGCCGCCAGTCACGAATATGTGCCACTCACGTGAAAAAGTATCTTTCAGAATGAACAGAGATGTGGGGTTGATGGGCAATCCTTTTTCCAGGTTTCCAAAGTTGGTTACTGTAGGTTTGTTGGTAAGGTCGGTACCAAAGTTGAGGCGGAGGAACTCATTAGTACGGGCATTAACAACAAAACCGTAATATATGCCGCTATCATTTACAATGTCAATATTTGCAGGGATATGGAAACCGAAACTATCTCCCATATTTCTGCCTGTAGGCGCATTCATCAGGTAGCCTGAACAAAAGCCCCAATAATAAGATAAAGCATTAAAAGCGGCAGTATCCGGAAGTACAGTTACAGGCTGGTTGATACACACGGTGTCCGGTGCATAAAAGAGAGAATCGGGTGATATTCTAAGTTTTTGAGCGTAGGTTTTATTGAGTTGTGAGCATAACAAAACCACTATGAGTAGCAAATATTTTTTCATATTTCGCAAAGAGTAAGCCTAATCTTCCGCTAATATAAACTAATAACCGTTAATTTTGGCTCGAAAAGTGTATATTTATTTCTGTAAAGCAAAAAAATATATGTTCAGTAAATCAAAATCCAACTATTTATTAATCAAAGGCTTAATATTTATTTTTTGCAATTTCTGCAATTCGCCGGCAAATGCCAAAGAAGGTATGTGGATACCCGCTACGTTGAAAGCCCACGAAAAGGACATGCGATCGATGGGATTGCAGATACCTGTGGAGCAATTGTACAATAAAGACGGGACAGGGATGAACAATGCCGTGGTGCTTTTTGGAAGAGGATGCACCGGTGAAGTGATCTCTCCGCAAGGGCTTGTGCTCACCAACCACCACTGCGGGTATGGAAGTGTACAAGGGCTTAGTAGCACGGAACACGACTATTTTGCTGATGGTTTCTTTGCAAAGAACATCAATGAAGAGTTACCTGTAAATGGACTTACGGTAACTTTTATACGGAGGATAGAGAACGTGACCGACAGGATACTTGCGGGCATAGACAATACGCTTAAAGGCGCTATAAGAGACAGCATCATCGCACGGCGGATAACTGCGGCAGAAAAAGATATAAAAGCCAGCACCAAAATGGATGCTATGATAAAGCCCTACTTTGAGGGCAACCAGTATTGGGTGGCAATAGCAGAGACCTACCGGGATATAAGGCTGGTGGGCTTCCCGCCAAATGGTATCGGTGCATTTGGCGGTGACGTGGAGAACTGGATGTGGCCAAGGCATACAGGGGATTTCAGCATGTTCAGGATATATGCAGATGCGGATAACAAGCCGGCAGGCTATTCGAAAAACAATAAGCCATATCGTGCCGACCAGTATTTTAAAATAAATGCGGGCGGGTATAAAGAGGGCGACTTTACACTGGTGTATGGTTTTCCCGGAACAACACAGGAATACATCTCATCATACGAACTGAAGCAGGTGTACAACATCACTGACCCTATAAGCATAGATGCCAGGACAAGGAAACTGGATGTGTGGACAAAACACATGAACGCATCGAGGGACATTTTTATTAAATACACATCGAAACGCGCAGGTGTAGCGAACGGATGGAAGAAATGGCAGGGAGAAGTATTGGGACTGAAGCTGAACAATGCTACCGGAAAAAAAGAGCAATTTGAAAAAGCCTTTCAGAAATGGGCAGATACCAGTAAAGAATATCCATTGGCAAAAACTATTCTGCCGCAGATGAAAGAAGCAGCTTCTAACATAGACCCGCTGATAACGCTGGACCAATATAATAAAGAAGCTGTACTGGGCATAGAACTGATACAGCAGGGAGCAGAACTGGGTAAACTGCTCAATTGTTTCAGGCTGAACCTTGATGAAAGGGCACTGCGGGATACCCTGACAAAAGTAGTGAACAGCATGGATGGCTTCTTCAAGAATTACGATGCCGCCACCGACAAGGATGTGTTCATGACACTAATGGTGCTTTATTTTAATAAATGTGACGAGACACTGCCACCAATGTTCGAATCGGAGTACAAGGCATATGGACAGGATATGAAGCCATGGGCGCAGGATGTATACAGTAACACCCTGCTGACCTCGAAGGAAAAACTTATGTCAGTTATCACGAAAGCTACAGCAGCCGACAGCGCAGCAATAATCAGGGACCCTGCATGGCAATTGTATAATGCCATGAATGATCACCGCAAAACGATACTGCCGCAGTTAAGCGCATATTATACACGCATGAAATACCTGAACAGGCTGTATACACAGGCGCAGATGGGGATGAACAAGAAGAAGATATTCTATCCCAACGCGAACCTTACATTGAGGACAACATATGGACAAGTGAAAGGATTAGACCCCGATGGGCCGGCAAAATATTCCTTCCAGACAACGCTGGGTGAAGCGGTGGCCCTGGATGATACCACACAGGAGATATTCACTGTGCCTAAGAAACTGAAGGAGTTGTACAAGAAAAAAGATTATGGGCGCTGGGGCGTAAATGGCACAATGCCATTAGCTTTTGTGGCATCCAACCATACTTCCGGCGGCAATTCGGGAAGCCCTGTTCTGAATGCAAAAGGCGAACTGATAGGCACCAATTTTGACCGTGCCTATGAAGGTACAATGAGCGATTATTACTTTGACCCGAACAGGTGCAGAAATATATCTGTGGACATACGTTACACCTTATTCATAGTAGAGAAGTTTGGCGATGCAGGATGGCTGATAGATGAGATGAAGATAGTGGGCAAATAATCTATGTACTATTTTGGAAATCCATTTTCATCAATCCTTATTGTTTTGAGATCAGCCACAATTTGTCGCTTGATTTGAGTATCCTCATTTACTGAATCTACCATGAAAATTAAGCGCCTGATATCGTAATCTAACAAAGGAGATTTTATTTCGTCATGCAGGTATTTAATGTTTAGCTCGGGATATTTATTCAATATTGCAATCAGTGCCCTTGAATTGGTCTTCAAAATATCAAACAACCGGGAATTCGCATATTCCATATATTCAATAGCATTTCTGCATTCAGCAAAACTAAACCGCTTTAAAAAACAATACAATTTCATCTCGCTGATATTGTCAGAATAGGCAATTGAACTCGCAGAACAGTTATCACATTTAATATGATGAGCTTGGGCAAAACAATCGCTAGTAATTACCAACGAACAGACAATAATCGAAATTCTGGCAATCAATACCATTTCATCTTTCCGTTAAATATTGTTTCAACTCATCCTTAATGATTGACAATGGTGTTGCAATAGCATTCACATATTGTGTGTTGCCTTCTTTATCGTTGCGTATAGAGAACTGTATACCGCTGGCCTCACTTTGGATGGCATTCACTACATACTTACCCTGGGCACTATCGTAAACGATATAAGGTGCGCCGGATGAGCCGAACCTGAAATATCCTTTTACCAGGTAGCGGTACCCTTCAAACACATAATTGCCGCCCACATCATCGGGGAAGATATTAAAATGGTCTATCATCCCTTCTATTGTGGCATCATTGAGCAGACGGCCGGCAGGCCCGCTGGGCGAGCTTTGCAGGCAATACATTCGTTCAGTATGCTCATCAAGGAAAGTAAAATCGATGTTTATTGAGGGTATTTTGTCTACTACTTCTTTGGGTGCATTAATGATCTTGTACAAAGCAATATCAGCACCATAAAATGCATTCACCAGTTCCATCTCTAGCAGGAAGGTATGCTTCTGTGCATCCTGGTCATACATCCGCCGCGTATTTGTGAAGAACTGGGTGGCAGCGGCATCGTTATAGAAAACATTATTCTTGAATTGCACAACCAGGTAAGGATTGCATATCTTCTTCTGAGCGAGTGTTACCCAACGGGTATCAAAACGTTTTTGTTTCAATACCGCGGCTATAGCCTGCAGATTACCCGGTTCAATGCTGTTCAGGTATTTTTTGTGGGTGTAGGGATCGGTGAAATAGTGCGTTTCCATCAGCCTGTTTTGCGAGCCATCCAGTTTCGGAAATATTTCCTGCTTGAACAATGCCTCATCAATAGACCTATAAAAACCCGCCTGCGAACGAAGATTATGGGCAACAGATAAAAAGTAGCCTCCGCCAATATGAAAGGTGCAAATATTATTCTCGAATGTGCGGCGCTCGGGCTCATCGATATTATAGATCCACATCATTCGCAGCAGAGGAGAGGTGAGTTCATTGATAAGGGCAAGCCTTTTATTCAACATTTCCGCTGCCGCTTCATTTCCACCAAATTGTAAAAACATGGTACCAGATTTAAAACGTGGTAAAAATAACAGGAAAAACGGGATAATGCCTTAATTCACAAAACACCCGCCTATTCTGCGATATGCCGCACCAGCATTCTTTTTGCAACAGGCAACAGTGTTTCATTGAACGGCACGCTTAGCGGGAATTCTACTTTATATACCGCGGGATTTGGCAATGTGCGTATAGAACGTATAACATCCAGCTTTATCTGCTCGTAGGTATTTGCCAGGTTTTTTGTGCGGCTGTCTATGTACTCCATTTTTATGCCTTTATACCTGGCATCCTTATGCTCGAACAGAGTGATGTTATAGTTATATATCCTTACTTCCGGGCGGTCGCCGTAGCGTAAAAAAACATATCCTTCGTTTTTGTAGAGCGGCATAATACCTACCGGTTCTATCAATAATTTCTTTTCTACAAATTCATATATTTCCGCACCTTCACTTATCGTTCCTTTCATCTCATCTATAGCATACTGCGTAATTTGTTCCAGTTCCTGCATCAGTTCATCATCGGCAAGCATATTCTCATAAACAATCTCCAGCCTTTGCAGATTTATTTGGTCTAATTTCTTAGGGAACTGGTCTTGCAGCACCTGCTTGTTCTTACGGAAAGCTAAAAGATTATTGTAATGAAAAATTATATCGGAGAGCTGCGGGTAGAGTTTTGTTTCGTTAAAGCACTTTTTTACTTCATGAAGATAGGCCAGCAACCTGTATTTCTGCAGCTCAAAATCTATATATCCTTCCATGAACCATGTCTCACTTAAAGTCATATACCCTCCTTGTTTCTTATAAAGTTATATAACAAATGCGATGCCAAAGCATGATATGCGCATTTAAATATTTTGTAAATAACATGTTTTCCACAATCTATGCCTGCATAGCTATATATTAACGCAAAAATGGGTTGATTTATGCGAATGGAAATAACAACCCATTTTTCCGGGCAAAAACCACCTATAATATTGATTTTTGCCTATATTTACGCATATTTTTGGGTAAATTAACTCGAGAAAACGCACAGGTTTGTACTGGGGAACAGGCATACCTGTAGTATTATTTTATTGGCTAAAAACATGAATATGAAGAAATTATTCCCATTACTCCTTTTTGTGGCATTCTCATTTAGCGCAAAGGCACAACCTTCTTTTACCCTTGTAACCCCCCCGTGCCATAATGATGGAGTTTTGTCGGCAACGTTTACAGGCCTAACGCCGCCAGTTACCGTTAAGTGGTACACACATGGCTCAGCGGGAACAACAATCATGCACACAGGAGTCGTTGGCCCATCCGATGCACTTACGGGCTATTCCGGCGGGCCTATCTCAATTTCTGCTACTGATGCATTGGGAGTTTTTGATTCAGGCGACTATGCAGGTGCACCACCTTTCACGATTTGCCCATTAAGTATTGCCGCTGGTGTATGTCCGGCAAAGGATACGCTAACAGCTAGTATGTGTGGTGGCGGAACAGCTCCTTTCCACTATGAATGGTACGAGATCGCTACATCAGGCATTGTTGGCACAATGAACCCCACCCCCGTAACGCCCGGCAATATATATGGGGTTACTGTTACCGATGCGGCAGGTTGCACTTATGGCTCACTTGTAGAGGACATCCAAATATTTGCCTATGTGTTGCCAAGCTTTTCTGACAGTATCAGCACAACAACAGCTGCTTGTACCAATGGCAGCGCAGAGGCCGTGGTATATGGCGGAGGTGCTGCACCGTTCACTTACAAATGGTCCACAGGCGCTACTACGCGCTCAATAGGCAGCCTTGTAACCGGCACTTACCAGGTAACCGTTACGGATGCGGTTGGTTGTGCCGTATCAGCCTTTGGCTTTGTGCCGCAATCGATCAGTGTTACTGCACCAGTGGTTCCTACTCCTGCTTCATGTACCTCTTACGATGGTACTGTGATCGCATTCGGCACAGGCGGCACAGCGCCTTACAGCTATGTATGGAGCAATGGAGCAACCACACAATCGCAATGCGGGCTGGGCACTGGCTTTTATACAATAAACGTTACTGACGCCAATGGCTGTATAGGTATGGATGGTGGTTTTGTAGGTGTTTCCACTCCTATAGCGATCACTTATACTACTACACCAAGCTTATGTACAAGCCCAACCGGCAATGCTACGTTAACCATAGGGGGTGGCACACCACCTTATACAACAACATGGCATACTTCACCGGCCCATACGGGCATCACTGCTACATTATTAAAATCGGGCAATTACTATTTCGAAGTTACAGATGCAATGGGCTGCAAACAAAGCGGCACTGCTTTTGTGCCGCCGATAAATACCATCAGCCTGAGCTTCCTGGCTACACCGGCAGTATGCACTGCTGCTAACGGCAAGATGACCGTATATCCGGTAGGTGGCCCTGCGCCTTACACATATGTATGGAATACCGGTGCAACCACTGCAACCATAACAGGCAGGCAGGCAGGCAACCATACTGTTACTGTAACAGACGCAGTAGGCTGCAAAACTACACGCACTTATTTCCTGCCCTCAACATCGCCTGTTGGTGTTGGCGTAGTGACCACTCCATCAACCTGCCTGTATGCCAATAACGGTATTGACAGTGCCTGGGCTTGGGGGGGCACACCACCCTACGCGTATGGCTGGAGCACAGGCGGCACCACAAGGGTTATTACCGGAGTTACGCCCGGGCCTTACTGGGTGCATGCGACTGATGCAGCGGGCTGCACCACGCCGAGAAGATACTCTTACATGCCCTATGACACAACAAACTCAAGCTGTTATTGCACCATAGAAGGCACTGTGTATCATGATGGCAACAACAACTGTGTACAGGATGTTGGCGAACCGGGTATATCGAACATACAAATAAAGATCGCAGGCAGCACATTTGGCACAGCATACACATACACAAATGCAAGCGGTTATTACTCTTACAAAGTACCTTCGGGCATTTATACTGTTTCACAGAAATTACCTGCACACCACCACCTTGCTGCATGCCAGCTAAACGATATACCGCTTGCGATAACAGCCAGCACAGGCTGTCTGAACACGGTGAACTTTGCTGACTCTACAGATACAGCACGCGATGTACACATCAGCACATGGAATTATGCGCCACCTGTGGCAGGCAACACTTATTCGCAAATAACTATTGTAACCAATGACGGTACTATAACCGCAGATTCATTACTGATAACCTACAGACCTGACGGCCAATTATATGTACCTGCGTTTGTAAATGCATGTTATTTCTCAGGCGGGTCTAATTACTACACAGCAGACAGCATGCCATCTTTGGCACCAGGTGCATCTACACGGTTCTACATGAACTACCATGTGCCTGCAAATATGCCTGTAGGCACCAATGTTAGCTTCAGGGATACTGCTGTACATATACAGCCTACATCGAACTGGCTCACGGATGCTTCACCATGGAATAACATCAGGCATTACTCAACCCAGGTAGTAGCTTCTTACGAGCCTAACTTTAAAGAAGTGAGTCCTAAGGGAGCAGGAACAGCAGGAATGATACCACATACAGATTCGGTGCTCGAATACATGGTGCATTTCCAGAACACCGGCAACTGGATGGCAGAGAACGTTATGGTAATAGATACTTTGGATGATAACCTTGACTGGACAACATTGCGCCCGGTATATTATTCATCTCCCTGCCAGGTTACGCTTACACAAAATGGAACAAGGAAGATCGCGAAGTTCATGTTCAACAACATCAACCTGCCAACAAGATCGGCCGACGAAGTGCGCAGCAATGGCATGTTCACTTACACTGTTCATATAAAACCCGGTTTGGCGGTTGGCTCACAGTTCAGGAACAGGGCATCTATCTACTTCGATCATAATGAACCAATATCAACCAACACTACCTTGAACACTTTGAGTTCATCCGGCGCAAGTAACTATGTGAACAATGTAACTTCTGCTGTAGCTAACTCATTCACTATCTACCCGAACCCTGCTGAAAACAGCTTCAGCGCAGTTATTTCAAGCGAGTTTGCGGCCAACGCTGAAATGCGTATCTCAGACATAACCGGCAGGACTATGATGACTAAAACCGTTAGCCTGCAAAAAGGATCACAAACCATACCGGTTGATGCCAGCAGTCTTGCCGCAGGCACTTATTTAGTGACCCTGAGCACAGGTCAAGCAGTGCAGACACAAAAGCTGGTTATTATGAAACGATAAGTATAACCTCTGCATAATAAGAAAGCTCTCCAAAATGGAGAGCTTTCTTATTTAATGGAATAGCGTAATCAGCCTATCTTTGCGGCATGGCGAAATTCTTTTTGAGGAAAAAAATAGGCGACCGGGTGGCAAATGGGCATCCGTGGGTATTTGGCAATGAATTGGGCGACAGCGAAGGCACTGCAGAGCCGGGAGATATTGTGGAAGTATATTCTTACAACGGCTCTTTTATCGGGAAAGGCTATATTAACCCTGCATCGCAAATACGCATAAGGTTACTGACAAGAGATAAGAATGAGACCATTGATGAGCAATTCTTTTATAAACGCATAAAGGAGGCATGGGAGTACAGAAAGCTGCTTGGCTATGTGGAGAATTGCCGCCTGATATTTGGTGAGGCCGATATGTTACCTGCACTTATCATTGATAAGTTCAACGACCATTTTGTTATACAGTCGCTTGCTTTAGGCATAGAGCGCTGGAAAGGGGCTATTGTAAATGCCATTCAGAAAATATTTAACCCAAAAGGTATCTATGAGCGTAATGATGTGCCGGTGCGCACCATTGAGGGCATGGAACAAATAAAAGGTTTTTTATCCGCGCCTTTTGAAACCAACATCACCATTAATGAGAACGGACTGAAATTCCATGTAGATATAGAGAATGGACAAAAGACCGGGTATTTCCTCGACCAGCAGGATAACCGCAGGGCAATAAAACCAATAGTGAAGGATGCAGATGTGCTGGAAGTATTCTGTTATACAGGCACCTTCTCGCTGCATGCAGCACATTATGGCGCTAAAAGTGTATTGGGCCTGGATATATCAGAAACTGCCGTGGCCACTGCACGAAAAAATGCAGAGTTAAATGGCTACCAGGACATCTGCAAGTTTGAGGCATTGAATGCTTTTGATGTTCTAAAACAATGGGCAAAAGACGGAAGGCGATATGATGTAGTGATGCTTGACCCACCTGCATTCACCAAAAGCAGGGAAAATATACAAAAAGCCGTAACCGGCTATAAGGAGGTGAACCTTAGGGGCATGAAGCTGGTGAAGCCCGGCGGGTTCCTGGTAACAGCATCCTGTACAAACCTGGTTACTCCGGAAATGTTCCTGAACGTGATAGGCGATGCTGCAAAAGATGCACGGCGCACATTAAGGCAGGTGGAATGGCGCACACAGGCAAGCGACCACCCTATTCTATGGAATGTGCCATCCACGCAATACCTGAAATTCCTGATAGTGCAAATGCTCTAGCCTAGCTCGATAATGTCCTGGGTTAACGGAAGGATAAAAACGAATGTAGCCCCTTCACCCAGCTTACTGTAGGCAGTAATGTAACCATTGTGCAGGTCAACTACTTTTTTACAGACAGCAAGTCCGACCCCAGTGCCCTCATACTCAGTCCTGTCGTGCAGGCGCTGGAAGATCAGGAATATCTTATCAAGATATGCCTCATCAAAACCGATCCCCTTATCTTCCACAAATACCTGGCAATACTTTTTGTTCATTGAAAGATGGAACTGGTGGTCTTTTAAAAAATCCTTTGGAAGGTTTGTTGCATCCACATACTTGGCATGAATACGGATAACAGGCGCCTCGCCGGGCTTTGTAAACTTAACAGCATTACTAATTAAGTTTTGAAATAGCTGGCCAAGCTGGCTGGCATTGCCTTCTATTTCGGGTAACTGTGACACCTGGATATTGGCATTGGCTTTGGTAGTGGCTACCTCCATATCGGAAAGTACCTGGCTAACAACATCGTTCAGCTTTACTTTAGTAAACGCCCGTGGATTAACCGTCAGCTTTGAGAAATCAAGAATATCATCAATCAGCTTCTGCATTCGCAGTGATGCACCCGTCATCTTTTGCAGGTAAAGGTTACCCTTTTCACCGAGTGTATCTTTATACTCCCGCTCCAGCATTGAGCCGAACGTAATTATCTTTCTTAATGGCTCCCTAAGGTCGTGTGAGGCCACAAAAGCAAATTTTTGCAGTTCTACATTGGAAGCCTCAAGCTTTTGTGTTTTGAGCAAAAGTTCCTGCTCCGAATTTTTCTGGTCGGTAATATCCTGCACTGTACCTATCATTTTCACCACTTTCCCGGTGTCGTCTGCTACCACCTCACCTTTCCCCAGCAATATTCTTACTTGTCCATCGGGCCATATAATACGGTGATAAAAAGGCGGGTACACCTTTTCTTCCAATGCTTTTGCCACACGCTCCTGCATCATGTTTCTCTCTTCAGGATGAAGTTTTTGCAAGTAGTCCTCGTAGGTCATTTCTTTTACATCTGGCGGCACCCCGAATATCCTGAGCGTTGACTCCGACCACGTTACTTTATTTGACGGGATATCCCATTGCCAATGCCCGAGGCGTGCGATATCCTGCGCTTCGTTCAACAGCGCATTATTTACCTGCAATTGCTCTTCTGCTTTTTTACGCTGTTCTATCTCTGCTTCCAATTGCTCCGCTGTCTTCAGAGATTTAGCCATAGGCAATATGCGTATCAGGCTGAATACCGTGATCCAGCTAATGACACCTGTACAAAAACGCACTAAAGCATTGAACCTGTAGAAAGGGAACCAGAATGCAAGTGCATCTATAAGATGGGTAGAACCGCAGGCAAGGATAAAGGCTGCAAACAGGAAATAGATACGGACGAAACGCGCGTCCGTTCTCTTTGAAACAAACCGAACGATAATGAGCGGAATAGCGAAATAAGCAGCCCAGACCATAATATCGCTGATGATGTAGAGCCAGCCGTGAAAATCCGACCACCTTCCACAATGCCATCGCGGAGGAAAATTGGTTGTATCAAAAAGTTTACTGAAAAAATCGCCAACCTGGCTCATGACAATAAAAATAGAAAAACATTGTATTGAATGAAAAAATTGGTACAACAACTTTCCCACACGATTTCAATACATTGAAATTCAATTAATTATTGCTATTAAATTAGCATTCACTAAGACTAATTGGGAGCTGAACAGCTAAACCACCTTCTGCTGTCTCTTTATATTTATGATCCATGTCGAGAGCTGTTTCCCACATAGTATTTACTACTGCATCAAGAGATATGCGTGCGTGATCTGGATTGCTTTGCAAAGCAAGTTGAGATGCAGTGATAGCTTTTATAGCCCCCATTGTGTTGCGCTCAATACATGGCACCTGCACAAGGCCACCAACCGGGTCGCAGGTAAGCCCAAGATGATGCTCCATAGCTATTTCCGCAGCCATAAGGCTTTGGTCAACTGTTCCACCAAGCGCCTCGGTAAGGGCTGCCGCAGCCATTGATGATGATACGCCTATCTCTGCCTGACAACCACCCATTGCAGCGGAAAGTGTTGCACCTTTCTTAAAGATGCTGCCTATTTCTGATGCCGTGAGCAGGTATTTGATGATCTTCTCATTGTCGTAGCCATCGCAAAATGCGATAAAATACAATAACACTGCGGGAACAACACCGGCAGCACCATTGGTTGGCGCAGTAACAACACGGCTAAAGGACGCATTCTCTTCATTTACAGCCAATGCAAAGCAACTGACCCAATCAAGGGTATATTTAAAAGAATGACCACCACTGCGGATAACAGCCAGCCATTCATCAAAACTATTGTATGTTTTATCTGCGGTAAGATTTTTATTTAGTTCAAACGCACGGCGCTTTACTTGTAACCCACCCGGTAACTCTCCACCAATATGGCAACCACGAAAAATACAATCGCGCATAGTTTCCCAAATACGCAACACACCTGTTTTTGTTTCTTCTTCGCTACGCCATGTCTTTTCATTGAGCATAACTACACCTGATATGTCAAGACCAGTCTTATCACATGCAGCCAGTAAGTATTCAGCTTTCTCTATCGGGTAAGGAAGTTTTACCAGTGCACTGTCATCATCTTCTTCACCTTCTTTCACTACAAAACCACCACCAATTGAATAAAAAGTTTCGGCTATTTCGTCTCCGTCGTTATAGGAGCATAAAAATGTTAATGCATTAGGATGGAATGGCAAACTTTGGTCTAACAGAAAAACAACGTCTTCAGCGGGATCAAAATTGATGACGTGCTCGTTGTTTAGATTAAGTTTCCGCTGTTCCAAGATCTGCTCCATCCGTGGTTCTATCAAATTCACATCGAACGTAACAGGATCTTCACCACACAAACCGAGCAATACCGCAACATCAGTTCCATGCCCTTTGCCTGTTTTAGCCAATGAGCCATAAAGAAGCACCCGAACACTAGTTACCTTATCAATTCCTTTTTGCTTAACAGATGCTATGAACCGCTGGGCAGCACGCCAGGGACCGAGTGTATGTGAGCTACTGGGACCTATGCCAATCTTAAAAATATCAAAAACCGAGATGCTTTCCTGTTTCACGGGCGCAAAGATAGTGCATAAGAGGTAAGGTAAAAGTTAAGAGCGTACAAAAGAAAAAATGAAAAAGCGGGTAAATTAATGTCTTCCCATGCGCCTCAGCACTTTTTCAACATCTTCTGGCGTATCAATGCAATGACTTTCATACCGGGTGGTAACGCATTTTATTTTAAAGCCACCTTCCAGCCAGCGAAGCTGCTCTAACGATTCAGCCTTTTCCAAAGGCGAAACAGACAGGTTAGTTATCTTCTCTAATATATCCCTGCGATAGGCATACATACCCACATGACGAAAGTATGCATGGTGCTTATGCCAATCTTTTTCCTCAACACCCTTGATAAAGGGGATCACCATACGGCTAAAGTAAAGTGCTTCCATTTTGTTATTCAACACTATTTTCACTTCCCCTTTATCAAACAGCTCTTCGTAATTGCTTACAGGTATCATCTGCGTGGCCAATTCTACTGTTCCATCTTTCAGTATTGCAGCCAGTTCATCAATCTGAGCAGGATCGATAAAAGGTTCATCGCCTTGTATATTGATAACGTATTGGTAAATATTACCAATTTGCTGCAACGCATCCCAGCAACGGTCCGTACCACTTGGATGGCCTGCGCCTGTCATCACAGCCTCACCACCAAACGAAACAACATGATCAAAAATGCGTTTATCATCAGTCGCAACAACAAGCTTGTTTAAAGAAGTGCTTTTTGATGCTTCTTCATACACACGCTGTATCATGCTTTTACCCTGGATATCAATCAGCGATTTACCAGGGAAACGTGTAGATGCATATCTTGCCGGAATAATGCCTGCTATCATTTAGGCTGCTGTTCTGTTATTTCTGAATAGGTTAATGTATAAAAAGTGGGCTCATGCGCGTTGCGGTTAGTCAGATACTGGTGGTAGGTATCAGTATAATGCACCCTTTGCATAATAGTATCATCATACTTACCGCTGAGGCCCATTAGTAATTCAGTCGCTTCACGTATTGCATTCCTGCTCCCATCCATTGCTGTAATATAATCCACAAGCTTATTTCTCTGAGCTAACGCTGATAATAAAGGGCTTCCGGGACGGCCTATCATAATGCGTAGGCCAACCAGCTCAGCAACAGAGAGATCAAGTACATCATCATAAAAGAAAGCGACTTCGTGTGGGTCTATCCCATGCCTTTCGCATAGATGCAACAGTGCTTCCTTTTTGTTTTTTATGTTGTAATACACTCCGTGAAAGTGCTCCCTTCGCGCAAAAGTGAATGCTGCAGTATTCAACTCACCTGTAATCACTGCTGTAAATGGAATTTTACCTTTCCATAAATAATGGTTGAACCGGAGCATGTTTATGCCCATAGAATCTACCTCATTAAACGGACTGGAACCACTGGCATCCTTCGTTCCGTTATTGAACACGCCATCCCAATCGAACACGAATGCCTTTACTTTCAGTAGTTTTTCCTGCAGCGTTAATGGCTCAACAAGAAAAGTACCTGAGAAAAGACCTTTGAGATGATCGAGATCGGAAGTTGTCATGCAGATCAGTATCTTTTCAAATCCTGTATATCCAGCATGCCGCATGGCTTGCCTTTCTCAGTTACAAGAATAGTATCCACATTCATTTTCTTAAAGATGCCTTGTGCCTCGTTCAGCAAGGCATTAGCATCTATGCTAACAGGTGTTTTGTTAACCAGGTCGCCTACTTTCTTATCCAAAATATGCTCACCATCTTTCTGCAATAACCTTCTTAGGTCGCCATCTGTAAATATACCACTGAGGCTACCGTCAGCATTCACAACTGTGATACAGCCAAAGCCATATTCAGTCATTTTTACAATAGCATCTTTCAGGTTCGAGCTTTCACTCACTATTGGGTTAGTGCCATTTATAGCTTCCTTCACACGTACCGTCATCAGGCGGGTATCGCTAAGGAACTGCTCTGTACCAATTGTGGTGAAGTTATTATCGGTAAGCGATTTCAATATCTTCAGTGGAACTGTAATTGTATGCACTCCTACATTTATTGCGTTACGTACATGTTCTGTAGTACGTACCGAGCTGAACATGATCTTGGTATCATAACCATAGTGATTGACAGCATCTACGCACTGTTTTACAAGCGCCAATGCATCGTGGCCCTGATCTTGCAGGCGGCCCACCAGCGGGCAAACATAAGAAGCACCGGCATGCATAGCCATATAAGCCTGCTGTAAAGTATATACAAGGTGAACATTCACCAACAGGCCATCATTGCGCAACAACTTGCATGCACGAACGCCCTCAAGAGAAACCGGTATTTTAAAAACCGTTTTCTTCGGATCCAACCCGAGTTTTAACTGGCGGTGCGCTTCTTTCACCACATCTTCAGCAGTATTACCTAAAGCTTCTATCTGAAGGACAGGCACCATTTTAGATAGCTTCACTATCATGGCATCAATATCTGCAATGCCTTCGCGCTGCATGAAGGTAGGTGTGGTAGTAAGACCGTTAAGAAACCCTAGTTTAAATCCTTCTTCAATTTCCTTAAGGTTGGCTGAATCCAAGTATAATTCCATCTGTATATATATAAAATATTTATTAAACTATTAGAGTTGGTGCAAAACTACATTTTTTATTTATCCCCTGTATTTTACCTCAATAGCATGCAATTCTATCAAAGGCTTTAAAAACTCTTCAAGTGCATAAACACTTAACTGGCTGGCAGCATCGCAAAGAGCTTTTTCAGGTTCAGGATGAGTTTCAATGAATATGCCATCTACCCCGGCTGCAACTCCTGCCCTGCTCAATACAGGTAAAAACTCGCGTGCGCCACCTTTTGCATCAGCACTTGGAATACCATATTTGCGAATAGCATGGGTAATATCAAATACTACCGGGTAGCCAATATTGGCCAGGTGATAAAAGCTGCGGGGATCAACAATAAGGTCGTTATAACCCATTGTGTAGCCACGTTCTGTAAGAATGATCTGGCTATTACCCGCCTCCTCACACTTAGCTACCGGGTGTTTCATATTATCCGGTGCAAGGAACTGGCCGTGTTTGATATTTACCACCTTACCAGTTTTTGCTGCAGCTACCATAAGACCAGATTGCATACATAGATAAGCTGGTATTTGCAAAACATCGCATACCTCGCCTACAGGGGCTGCCTGGTCAGGGTAGTGAATGTCTGTCAATAGGGTAAACCCAAACTGTTCTTTTACTTTAGCTAATATCTTCAGCCCTTTATCCATTCCCGGACCATCATAATACTTAAGGCTACTGCGGTTATCCTTCAGGAAAGAAGATTTATAAATGATGGGAATGTTCAGCTTGGCGCTTACGTCCTTCAGCTTTTCAGCTGTTTTCATCATTATTGACTCATCCTCTATTACGCATGGGCCCGAGATAAGAAACAACTCATCAGCACCACAATTGATATTCCCGACTTTTACTTTTTTTACACTCACTTTTACATTCTTTTATAAAGTTCCTTAATAGTATCTAATGATACTTTTTCTTTCCAATCAGCGCCGATAGCATGGTTCCACATATGCGGCAGATTATACGCAACTTCTGCCATTGCTGTGATCGTTTCATCACTCCAGCCCTTTGACAACCCTTGAGGCAACTGCACATTGTGTTGCACCAACATCTGTTTTAATTCCCTTACACCCTCTCCGTAATAATCTTCAAGGTGCTGGAAGGCTACACAATTAGCATAACAATGTTTCTCGCCAAGTATCTTAGACAGTCCATAAGATAAAGCGTGACATACACCTACCTCCGAGTATGTAAGGCTAAGTCCTCCCATCATAGAGGCAACCATAAGCTTATCATCATTTTCCGGAGTTTGGCCTGCTTTTTCACCAAGATAAATATCACGGCAAAGTTTCAATGCCTGTTCTGCAAAGGCATGGCTATAAGCATTATTCAGGGTACCATTCTCTGATTCTATACAATGGATGTATGTGTCCATACCTGTATAGAGCCACTTATCTGTAGGTACAGACGCTATTAACTCGGGATCAAGTATTACCTGGTTAAATACAGTCCAGTCGCATTTCAGACCTAGCTTCTTTACCGGCCCTGTAAGCACAGCCGTCATAGACACTTCTGCACCAGTACCGGAAATAGTAGGAACACCCAAATGGTAAAGACCAGGCTTCTTGATCAGGTTCAAACCTTGATATTGTACAGATGAGCCCTCGTTAGTGAACATCAGTGATATTGCCTTGGCAATATCCATAATGCTACCACCACCTATGCCAACCACACCGGCAGGCAAGCCTTTCGCTGCAAGCACTTCATCGCGCAGATTATCTATCTGCTCAGTAGTTGGCTCATGTGGGTCGACATCTATGAACCGAACTATATCTTCCGGTTGCGCAGCAATGCGTTTTTCGAGATCCTTTCCTTTGAAATAGTTATCCACTACAAAAAGAAAGAACTTGTTATTCTCATTCCGTTTTTCAGCAAGGATGTTCCCCATCTCAGAGAAACTGCCCCGGCCGAAAACAACCTTATCTATGTTTTTAAAATTCTTGTGCATGTATAGTGTGTGCGCTAATAATATTAAACATGTGCCGGCATTGCTGCTTCAACACATCCAGCGATCTTTTGTCCTAATGCTTTTACTTCTTCCTCTGTCCATGTGCAGCGTATAACAAAAGAAACAAGGCGGCCGATCACTTCCTGTGACTTTGGTAAATGCAGGTTGTTATAGTCCCGTGGTATGCCGAGTACTTCAGCCGGAAGTTTTGATACCGTCTTCATGTTCTTCAGGTGATCCCACTGGTTGATGAAGTGATACATATTCAGGTACCAATAATTGAAACCACCTACACCTGCTTTATTCAATTCATCAACAGTACGCTTTGCGGTCTCTGTATCAGGCAGCATCATATTGAGGAAGGTAGCAGAATCGCCGGCCGGGTCTGCTACGCGCGCGAATGATATACCCTCTGTTTTAGAAAGGGCATCTTCCAGCATCTTTTTGTTCCTGCGGTTTGCGGCAAGCACCTGTGGCACCTTGCGTGTTTGCGCCAAGGCAACAGCTGCATGCAATTCACTGATACGATAATTGAAACCCAGTACCGGATGTTGCTCCATACCACGGTTATTACCTACGTGGTTGTGGCCATGGTCTGAATAAGCGTCTGCAAGTTTATATGTTTCTTCATCATTAGTAACGAATATACCGCCTTCACCCGCGGTTGCTATTTTAAAGAAGTCGAAAGAATAGCTACCTGCTTTGCCAAACAAGCCTACCGATGTTCCTTTATAAGAAGCCGCATATGCCTGGCCTGCATCTTCCACAAGGATAAGGTTATGCTCATTCACCACCTGCATGATGCTATCCATATCAGCCATACCACCGCACATATGCACCAGGCAAATACCCTTGGTCTTTGGGGTAAGCACTTTCTTAATTCCTTCTGCGCTCAGGCATAGGGTTTCATCTATTTCTGCGAATACAGGTATAGCGCCTACGAACAGAACAGCCTCGACACTTGCTATAAATGTAAATGGCGTACATATCACTTCATCGCCTGCACCTATTCCTGCAGAAGCCAGTGCGATAGCAATAGCTGCAGAACCATTGGAAACAGCATGAGCATACTTAGCACCCAACTGTTTTTTTACTTCTGCTTCGAATTCGCGTGCTTTCCATATACCATTGCGTTGGGCATCATGGTTATAACGAAAAAGCATCCCTGTTTCCAATACATCATTTACTTCTTTGCGTTCTTCGGCTCCGAATAGTTCTGTTCCTGGCATATTAAAAATTTTAAGTTTGCAAAATTACGGTTTAAACCCCAAACGCTAAAACGGTAGTGTTATTGCAGCGCATGCGGGATCAGGGGTATAATTTTCGGGATGTGCCTGTTTTCAGTTAATAATTTTTAGCGGGTATAGGTGAAATGCGCTATGAGCAAATGTTATGTGTTTTGTATTCATGTCTAAAAGGGTCTAAAAGGGTCTAAAAAACGGCATAAAATGTCTAAAAAACGGCATTTTGGGTATAATTTAGTCGTAAGGCATAAGAGTCATAAGTCGTGAGTCGTAAGTCATAAATCGCAAGTGTTATAGCAGCAAAAAATGTACCAGATTTAATCGGAGTGGTATGTAGTTGGGTAGTTTTTTTGTTTATTACCAATAGGCTGAGGAAGGAATGATATCAGAACTTGTTAAACAGTTCTAACCTGCCGATTTTTGAAATGCGACCTGCTATTGCCTATAATCCAAGGGCCATTTTTAACCGGGCATCTACTTCTTTCATTATTGCAGCCGATGCGCTACCTATTTCGCCTGAGATAAGAGATGAATTGATAGTAGCTATTTTATTCAGTTTTATGATCGAGGATTTCTTCAATCCAGTTTCTAAAAAATCAATATGAGTAGATGCTATTATATAATCTGTCCCCTCTGAATTAACAGGAATTACTGAAGAAATGAAAGCAATGATAACATCATTTTCACCGCTGACGCTTTGTGAAACTACAATTCCCGGACGCCTTTTTACAGAAGATAAATCTGTAAATGGAAATTTTGTAAGAACAATGGTACCGCGCCGCATTAATATTTCACCTTAAGATCATTATCTGAATAGATGTCTTCTTCGGGATTCTGAAGAAATGTAAAGGCTTCTCCTTCCATTGCAATATGTTGCATTGCTTCAGACGTAATATCATCTCCCGGCTCGTCAAGAAATGTAACAATGACCGCATGAGGAGAATCTATTTTTATTTTCTCCATAAACTTCAGTTCTTTCCCATCATAAATAGCTTTAACACTCAACATATACACTATTTTAATACAAATATACGAACTAAATACAAGTCTTTACTAAAGCAAGCCGGCCTGACCAGTAAAATGAATATGAATTTTTATTATTTTGCGATATGATTACCATATACAAGAAAGGAAAATGGAAGTTAGCGCTGTTAATGTTTTTTTTGTTCTATAGGACACAATTACCTTATTTACTTTGATTGGGCTGCCAAAAGAAAACTTCTATATCATTTTGGATAGCATCAGTTATTTTTGAAACTATTATTTTCTACACTGGAAGCATGGTTAAACTCTTGTTATTCCAAAACTTGTAGCAAAAAGTAAATTTCACTATTTAACATACCTATCCTACTTTTTAATGGGCATTTGTTTCCTTATTGGGGTTGCATTTTTTAGTAGATTATTTTTTTTTCGATATTATTTTGAGATACTCCACTACTTCAATTAAATCAGCCATTTCTTCTTTTGGATAATATCCACAACTTTCCCGCTAGCGCCAATGTGCTCCTGCATAAATTTCTTTAAAGAATTGTGCAGCGACTGGCGATAATCTACATCTTCGATCAGTTTCTTCAACTTTTCTTTAGCTTCTGCGGCATCATTTACAGGAAATACATATTGATGAGCTACTAATTCTTTCGCTTCTACAAATTTTTCATATATAGGACCAAACAGAACCGGTAAACCAAAAACAGCAGGCTCCAGTATGTTATGGATACCCCCTTTCTGAAAACCACCGCCTATAAATGCTATCTCTCCGTAAGAATACATGCGCGACAGCATACCCATTGTATTTACTATCAACACCTTTTTGTCATACCCTGTATTCCCATCTTTGAGGTCAGTAAACAGGATTGGTTTATTATCGAAAAGCTGCTGTATTTTTTTGATGTGTGCATCGTCAATTTCATGAGGCACTAATACCAGTTTCCAATCATCAGGAAGTAACTCCAGACATTCCTTGAGTACTTCTTCATCACCCGGCCAGGTGCTGCCGGCTATTAATATCTTATGATTCCCCTGGAATTCCTCGATAGCTGGTATCGGGGACAGATTGTTGGCTATTGTTGCTACCCTGTCATATCGTGTATCGCCAGAAATGATAACGTTACTTTCAATGCCAATTTTATTGAGCATTTTTTTCGATTCATCGTCCTGCACAAAGAACCAGGTAAAGTTTTGCAGCATTTTCCTGAACAAGCTGCCATACCATTTAAAAAATGGCTGTTCGCTCCGGAATGCACCGGACACCAGCATAGTGGGTACCTGTCTTGTTTTTAATGCCTGTAAATAATGATACCAAAACTCATATTTTACAAATAATGCCATTGATGGTGCGACCAATGAGACAAACCGTTCTGCATTATTATTATTATCATGTGGCAGGTAGAATACATAGTCCAGCAATTTACTGTCCTTACATGCTTCATAGCCCGATGGAGAGAAAAAAGTAACTATGATCTTATAAGCCGGGAATTCAGCTTTCATAACCTCTATCAATGGCTTTGCCTGCTCATACTCACCTACTGATGAGCAATGAAACCATATCCTCTTTTCTCCTTGTTTTAACGTTGCGGCAATATGCTGCTCCCATCCCTTCCTGCCATCCACCCATTTCTGAGCTTTGGCATTGAACACAGAATAAGCCTTTATGGCTAATTGGTACAAAAAGAGGAAAAAATTATACAGAAACAACATTCAATGAAATTATTAATTAAAGCTTGCCTTTCTCAAACTGCAAATGTTTGAAGTAGTCTACATCTTTCACCAGGGAGTTGTACATTATTAACTGCTTTATTTTCGCCGTTAAGAACGAAAGAGGCGATAAAATGAATATAGCTGTAAGCAAAAGATTTTTGAATAATAACACTCTTTTAGCACGGTTAGGATCGCCCGGACCACCTTTTGCCCTGATATACTTTGCCCAAAACCGGAAATTTTTGATACCTCTTTGTTCTAATATAACCAGTCCCGGCTTCAACACAACGCCTCTTTGCATTAGCAATTCGCGGTGCAGGTCTATTAGGTTATTCTCATTAAGATGTTTGTAGATTATATGGCCAAACCTTTCGGCATCTGCTATGTCCTGATCCTGCACCCCGGCTGTCGGCAACCAGCCCGACGCTGCTTTCTGCCCCTTAAACGACCAACGTATAACTGTTAATAAAGAAACCAGGTTAGGATTGGTATCTGTAAGCACTACATTACCTACAAGGTGCGCGTTTGCAGCACATAGATATTCCTTTACTTTTTCCTGGGCATGCAACCACATATTCCTGCAACCCACTACCGTAATAACCGGTTTATCATTCAGCACTTTGACAAATTCGCTTTGCAGAAATGCAGTAGTTGGCTGAGACGGGTTCAGGAACCATGGCTGGTAACCGAGGATCACCAGGTCATAATCCTTATTGATAATATCCTGCGATAACGGCTTTATATTGACGGGCAGATGCTCCACCGTTTCGGGCATAGCATCAAAGAAATTCAATGCCTTCCACGGGAACGGAAACGGCTTTACAGGCTCTATAACACCATAACTAACCTCAACCTTATCCAAAATGCCTGATAAAATGCTGTCTAATATCTGTCGGAGCTGGCCTGTTTGGGAATAATACAGTACCAGTATATTTGGCTTCATTCGGTGTTAAAGTTACTAAACGACCGTGAGATACATATACCCATAAGTAAACCGGGCACTTTCCGGCACCATTACCAGGATATGATCGCCTTTTTTGAGCTTGCCGCTGTAAAAAAGCTCCTCAAGCATCACATAGGCTGATGCGCTGCCAATGTTGCCCACTTTTGTAAGATTGTAGAACCATTTCTCAGGAGAAAGGGGCATGCCAATTTTCTCGAGGTATTCCACCATTTCCTTTTTAAAATACTCGCTGGAAAGATGAGGAAGGAAGTAATCTATCTTATCTGCTGACAGCCCATATTTCTCTTTTAATTCATTCAGAAAATCCCCACCTCTCGCAATAATATTACCCCGAAGCATATTGGTATCCTGCTTGAACGAGAATACACTTTTTGCAGTCCATTCAGCGGGGTTTATATCATTCCAGCCTGTAAGCGAGCCATCTTCATTTTTCACAGCACCGGCATACATGCAGGTTTCCAGTTCGTTCGCGTATGATCTTATATCAATCCATTCTATCTGTAAAGACAGTCCATTTTTGTTCGGTACATCTTGCAATAACGCTGCACCGGCGCCATCGCTGAGCATGAATCGCAAAAAATCCTTTTCAAAAGCAATTATTGGTTCTTTGTCCAGTTGCTCAAGACTGTCTGCTTCTGCCTGGAACCTGGACGCATGCATCCACGTAGATGCTCTTTCTGAACCACAGCTTACGGCAATATCCTTATCGCCAGAACCTACTGACAGGAACGCATATTTTAATGCCTGCAACCCTGTGCAGCATGCACCGGTAGCAGTTATTATTTCCACATCAGGCACTTTTAGCAATCCATGTACCATTGAGGCGTGTGATGGCAAAATTTGCTCTGGTGTGGATACTGAAGCAGAT
This sequence comes from Flavipsychrobacter sp., assembly GCA_021155965.1. GTDB lineage: Bacteria > Bacteroidota > Bacteroidia > Chitinophagales > Chitinophagaceae > Nemorincola. Next base: position 95,342 of record JAJNBJ010000010.1, on the reverse strand, counting down.
AATAACTGGAGTTTTTCTATTGGAATTTCCTCATCGAACAAAGCTTGCACCGCGGTCGCTGCCAACTCAGCATTACTATGCGTGCTTTTGCCGTCGCGGAAAGCGTAATATCTTGTTTTTATGCCATTGTTTCGCAAAACAGCTATCTGTGCACGGGAACTTTTTTCACTAACTTTTCCAATTACGGTTTCTATTTCTTCATTCGAAACAGGATCATTGGGTAGAAATTTGGATAACCTGGTAATGTAAACTGGTCTCACTAAAGAATGATTTGCAGTAGAGAATAAAATTAAGCTAAACTAATGTACGGAGCCTACAAAAACCATACCATTAAGGTTATTTATTATAGCCTCTAAACAACAGTGAGGTACATATAGGCATAGACAAAGCGTGCGCTTTCAGGAACCATAACAAGAATACGGTCACCTTTTTTAAGACGGCCACTGTGGAACAATTCTTCCAGCATCAGGTAGGCAGATGCACTGCCTACATTACCCACCCAAGGCAGGTTGTAGAACCACTTTTCATAGGGGATCTGGAGTCCTATCTCAGAGAGCGTATCGTACATTTCTTTTTTGAAGAACTCACTGGACATATGCGGCAGGAAATAATCAATGTCATTTGAGGTAAATCCTTTTTTCTGTATCAGCTTGCTCAAATAAGCACCACCTTTTTTAATAATATTAGCGCCAAGCAGGCGTGTATCCTGCTTTAATGAGAAAACACTTTCTGTTGCCCATTTGGAAACATCCATGTCGTTCCACCCCGTCATTGACCCATCTTCATTTTTCACAGCCCCGGCATACATGCAGGTTTCCAGCTCATTTGCATAAGAACTAACCTCCAACCACTCAATTTTCAATGAAAGTCCTACCTGATTAGGCTCAGGTTGCAAAAGGGCAGCACCGGCGCCATCGCTCAGCATCCATCGCAAAAAATCCTTTTCAAATGCGATATATGGGTTACGCTCCATTTCCTGCCAGCTATCTGCCTCAGATTGGTAACGCGATGCCATTAACCATGCTGACAGACGTTCAGAACCACAACTTGCAGCCACATCTGTAAGCCCTGCGGCAACCGACATATAAGCATATTTTAGCCCCTGTATACTGCTGCAACAAGAACCCGCAGCACTGATTATTTCTATGTTCCCTGCACCCAGCTCACCATGGATTATTGATGCATGCGAAGGCAATATTTGCTCGGGCGAAGTAGTGCCTGCTGTAAGTAATTGTAACCTACTGATAGGTAGTTTTTCATCGAACAGCGCCCTCACAGCCTCAGCAGCCAAACGAGCGTTTGTATGCGTTCTAACCCCGTTTTTAACAGCGTAATACCTGGTCTTTATACCATTATTCCTCAACACCAGCAGCCGCGCCCTTGATGGCTTTCCGTTGATCATCCCTAAAATACCTTCCATTTCATCATTGGAAACCGGTTCATTAGGCAGGCATTTAGAAAGTCTTGTAATATAAACTGACCTCACTACTATTAATTTGGGTGCGCAAAAGTAACAATAAATTTGGGTTTATTTTGTCCTTGTCAGACTACAGCCTTTGCCATCGCACCCACAGAATAACATCAGCAATAAAATATTTTTCATATCTCACCCATAGGACGCTGTAATCATTTACAAATAACAATAGCGTAAATATAATTTGCGGGTTTGAGTTTTACAATACCACTTATGTGGTATTTCCAATGAAAGAAACACTTGCGTACTATATTTGCAGCATGAATAAGGAAATTGTGGTGAGTGGTATACGCTCTACCGGTTATTTGCATTTGGGTAATTACTTCGGCGCCATACAAAATTATGTATTGATGCAGGAGAACTATGAATGTTATTTCTTCGTAGCCGACTACCACGCCCTGACCACCCACCCTGACCCGAAACTTTTGAAAGCCAACGTTTATCGTGTAGTAGCAGAGAACATAGCCAGTGGCCTAGACCCGAATAAAGTTGCCTTGTACGCACAAAGTGATATCCCCGAAATACCCGAATTATACCTGATGCTGAATATGCTTGCTTACAAAGGGGAACTGGAAAAAGTGCCCACCTTTAAAGAAAAAGTGCGCTCGCAACCGGACAATGTAAACGCAGGCCTACTTACCTACCCTGTGCTGATGGCTGCAGATATATTGATACAGCGCGCGGTAAAAGTACCCGTAGGCAAAGACCAGGAGCAGCACCTGGAAATGGCACGCAATTTTGCCAACAGGTTCAACACCCGTTACGGGCAAGAGTTTTTCCCGGAGCCGCAGGTATTCCGCTTCAATCAGAGTGCAGTTAAGATCATGAGCCTGGATGGAAATGGTAAGATGAGCAAAAGCGAGAATGTGAACGCCACGATATACCTGAGTGATGATGATGACACCATCAGGAAGAAAATAATGAAAGCTAAGACCGACTCCGGGCCAACGGAGCATAATTCTGTAATGCCCGATTATATACAGAACCTCTTCCTGCTGATGGACCTTACCGCTAAGCCCGGCATAGCAGATACCTTCCGCAGCCAGTTCAACAATTGCACTATACGTTTTGGCGATATGAAAAAGCAGCTTGCCGAAGATATGGTGGCATTTGTGCGCCCTATCCGTGAGCATGCCGCAAACTTGCAGGCAGATGAAACTGCAATAAAAAAGATACTGAAAGATGGTGCCGAAAAAGCCCGCGCGGGTGCATCAAAAACAATAGAAGGCGCTAGGAAACTTATAGGCATTAATTATTATTAAACCTTTTCCGTTTTATTTTCTTGAAATTGCTCACTATATTGTGTAGCTCCAACACTTTTTATGCCTCCAAAACAAACAACAAAACATATAGCTATAGCAGGGAACATCGGTTCAGGGAAAACCACCCTTGCCGGGATGCTTGCGAAGCATTACAAGTGGGAGCCTCACTTTGAGGATATTGAGCACAATCCATACCTCGTGGATTTTTACGAGGATATGCCTCGATGGGCATTTAACCTGCAGGTGTACTTTTTGAATACACGTATCAAGAACCTGATAGACATACGTAATGGCGCTGATACCGTGATACAGGACCGCACTATTTATGAGGATGCTTATGTATTTGCGCCCAACCTTTTTGATATGGGGCTGATGACCAAACGCGATTATGAGAATTACACATCTTTCTTCCAGAACCTGAAAGCGCTTATAAAACCACCAGACCTGCTTATTTACCTGCGGGCATCGGTGCCGGCGCTGGTTGACCAGATACAGAAACGCGGCAGGGAATATGAAGAGAATATAAGGCTGGACTATCTTAAACGGCTGAACGGCTTATACAATAAGTGGATAGACAAATACACAGATGGCCCTCTACTGATCATAGATGTAGACAACTGCAACTTTGCTGACAAAGAAGATGACCTTGCCGATGTGGTGCGCAAAATTGACGCGCAACTGCATGGGCTGTTCAGCAAAAAATAAAGCGCATCATTTTACCCTTTACCCTCCCGGGAATGAAGATAACCTCACCTGCACTTATCTTTTTATTACTGCTGGTTTCGCACAGCGCAATAGCGGCTATACTTAAAGGGAAAGTAACCGATGAGCATGGCACACACCTGCCCTACGCCACCGTTTACCTGGAAGGCACTACAACGGGCGTAAACACCAATGGCAATGGCGATTTTGAACTTATTGTGCAACCGGGGTTGTATAAAGTAGTTTGCCAGTATATAGGCTATAAGCAAAGTACTTTTAATGTTACTTTCTCAGGCAATGAAACTATAGAGCACAATTTTGTCTTGAAAGACCAAAGCTTAGAGATGAAGGAAGTGGTGGTGCGCGTGACCGAAGATCCTGCCTATGAGATCATCAGGAATACTATTAAAAAGAGAGAACAACATCTTGAACAGGTAAAATCTTTCCAGACATCCATTTATTTTAAAGCAGTTGGCCGTTCTCGTGCAATGCCCGGAAAATTTATGGGGAAAGTTGTAATAGATGAAAGAGATGTTGTGGATAGCATAGGCAAGGGCGTATTGTACCTTGCGGAGGAACATGCCGATTATTACAGCGTTGGGGGCAAAAACAAAACTGTGATCCATTCTGTGCGCGAAAGCGGCAATGCCAATGGGTTAGGATTATCACGCTTTCCGCCTGTAATAACATTCTATGAAAACAACGTGCGTGTACTTGGCGGGGACTCCAGGGGTTTTATCTCGCCTGTCAGCGATAATGCCCTGATGTATTATAAATACAAACTCCAGGGACAGTTTACTGAGCAAGGGCACACTGTTTATAAAATAGCCGTAACCCAGAAAAGGGCTTACGAGCCTTGCTTCAATGGCACCATCTATATAGTTGATGAAGACTGGGCCATACACAGCCTGAATATGTCGCTCACCCAGCAATCGGGTATGGATATGGTGGATACGCTGAAAATAGACCAGTTATTCCTGCCACTTGAAAAAGACACTTGGGTGATAAAAAGCCAGGTACTATACTTCGCGCTAAAAATTTTCACTTTCGACATTACAGGCACGGGCGTTGCTGCATATAATAACCAGAAAGTGAACCAGCCTATACCAGATTCCATTTTTGCTGACAAGGTTGTTAGCATATATGACAAGCAGGCAAACAAAAAAGACAGCACCTATTGGAAAGATGCACGGCCCATACCATTGGAACAGGACGAACAACATAATTTTATCTCAAAAGACAGCCTGAATAAAATAGTGAACGACCCGCACTACCAGGATTCGCTGCGCAGAAAAGAGAATAAAATAAAGCCTCTTGGCCTGCTGACCGGCGGATTGGAATTTCACAGCAGGAAGAACAAAAACATTTATACTACCAATCCTATCCTGTTTGGTGCAGATAATATGGTGAACTATAATACTGTAGAAGGGTTCAATGCTGCACCAAAATTGCATATCAGGCATTTTATTGATACGGGAAAACTCCTGTTTGCTGATATTGCAGTTCGTTATGGGTTTACAAATACACATTTGAATGCCATAGCAAGGCTATACCATTTCAGACAGGACAGAACTTTCCTAAACCGCTCGTGGACATATGGCATAGAAGGGGGAAAATATGTTTTCCAGTATAACCCGGCTAACCCGGTATCTGAATGGCTAAATAGCTATGCCGCTTTATTCTATCGGGAGAATGACCTGAAAATATTTGAGCGATATGATGCCACCGCGTATGTATCAAGAAATTACGGAACTGGCATAACCTGGTATCTGAAAGCATCTTACCAACAGCGGATACCATTGCAAAACAGCAGTAGCTATAGTTTTATTCCGGGCGGCAAGGAAGGCTTCAAAAGCAACGGACCTGCCTACCTTGTTGCTGCCGCAACGGCATGGGAGCAGCATGATGCTGCCCTTGTGGAAGCCTCTATCTCTTACAAACCCGGCATAAAGTATGTGCAGTACCCCGATTACAAAGTAGCCACCGGCAGCAAATGGCCACGGTTTACGCTTAGTTATAAAAAAGGGATACCCGGTATTTTAAACAGCAAAAGCGATTTTGACAGGTGGTGCTTCTCGGTACGGGACGATATGAATTTGCGGTTATTGGGCAGCCTGAACTACCATATAGCAGCAGGCGGATTTTTGAACAGCAAATATGTTTCCATTCCCGACCTGATGCACCTGTATGGCAACCGGGGCATTGGCGTTGCCGCACCATACCTGGAAAGTTTCCAGATGGCGCCGTTTTACGATTTCAGCAATAAAGAACCCTTCTATGGCGAGGCACATGTGGAATACCACCTGAAAGGATTATTGAGTAATAAGATCCCGCTGCTGCGCCAGGCACGCTGGTATTTGCTGGTAGGAGGTAATGCATTTTATGCAAGAGAGACCAATTATTATACCGAGGCTTTTGTGGGCATAGATAATATAGGTTATAAATTAGCCCGCCTGGTGCGTATAGACTTCGTCCAATCCTGGGACAGCCGTATGCAAAGCAATTCAGGCATCAGGGTTTCCATAAACCTGCAACAACTACGCACAACAAAGAACTACCCGCTACATGGCGAGTGGTAACCCTCTTTTTAGTACTATTTAGCTACCTTTATTGCTCACGGCAAAATTTCATAAGTTATGGAAAGTATTTTTATGAACAGGATTGCCTATTTCCTTATCCTTTTTTGCTTACCCAATAATAGCAGTCAGGCTCAGATATTATCGTATACAACAGATACCGGCGGTGTATTGTACTCTGTGGCCACCCATGTAACAGGCACACCGCTTACAAGGGTAAATGGTGCTACACGTCCATCATCTCCTTGCAGCTCAGGATTTTCTTCATCATCCTTTCCGTCTGCAACAACTTATACTACCGGTCTGCCGGCGGTGGAAACATCCGTTGCAGCTGATGCGGGATTTGCCCTGCATATCAAGCGCTTTGCGGTAGAGCTACGAAGATCTGGCACCGGACCTGCATCTGTACGGCTTGCCTACAGCACAGATGGCGGCATAACATGGATAGACCAGGGGATTGACCACGCACCGTCTAATACAAGTTGTGGAACAACAGTGGCTGTTGCATGGACAAGAACTATGACCGTAACTGCCCCTACCCAATTAAAATTCAGGTTGTATGGGTTTAATGCGAGCGGCACATCGGGTAGCCTGCAAATACTGAACCTCGTCATCAATGGATCCGTGTCGTCAACCTCTGGATGTATAATGCCCTCTGGTTTATTCTACTCTTCGCTGATTACTACTTCTGCGACGTTGAACTGGATACCAGTTACTGGAGCAACGAACTATAATATAAGATACAGGACATCCGGGACACTGCCATGGACGTACTTGTCATCAACTGGGGTGTCAGTGTTTGTCTCAGGTTTAACCGCACATACAACTTACGAATACCAAGTGCAGGCACGCTGTTCAGGCACTGATACTAGCGGCTATACATCTACAGCTTATTTTACTACACCACTGAGTTCATCAGCTTCTTCAGGCAAGATCACTGTTTATTTTAATAACCCGGTAAACAATACGGTATCTACGGGAGTGAATGCGATATACCTGAGCAACAGTGTTGCAGATACTATTGTTGCGTATATAAACCGGGCAAAATATTCAATAGATATTGCCATGTACAATTATGTACAGACATCAGGATTCGCCAATATTGCCACCGCAATAAATAATGCCTATTTAAGTGGCAAACGGATCAGGTGGATATATGATGGTTCAGCGTCGAATACCGGTGTAGCATTGCTCAACCCGGGCATTCATACCCTTGCCAGCCCTACTACGAGTGCTTACACCATTATGCACAATAAATTTGTGATCATCGATGCCAGATCATCCGACCCCAATGATGCTATTGTTTCCGGCGGTTCTACAAACTGGACAGAACAACAGCTAAATCGTGACTTTAACAACATTCTTTTCATACAGGATTCTGCACTGGCACATGCTTACTTAGATGAATTCAACATGATGTGGGGCGATACAGGTTTAGTGCCTAATACTTCTCTCTCAAAATTCGGGTCTTTCAAAACGGATCTTGGCAGACATGTATTCAATATCGCCGGGAAAGCGGTCGAGCTATATTTCAGTCCGTCAGAAAGGGTAAATGACCGGATAAGCTCAACGATCAAATCCGCAAATACAGACCTGTATTTCGGTGTATTTACGTTTACGCTTTTAAATGACGCCAATGATATTATAGACAGAGACACTTCGGGCGTTTATACAGCAGGCATTGTTGATGGTAATAGCATAAGTGGCGCTGCTCATCCGGTACTTACCGCTGCATTGGGATCAAACTTCAAGACCTATACCGGCTCATACATATATCATGATAAGCTGGCTATTGTAGACCAGTCAAACACATGCTCCGATCCATTAGTACTTACCGGTTCGCATAACTGGACGATGTCTGCAAATACACAAAACGACGAAAACACACTGATCATACATGATGATACGATAGCCAATATTTACTACCAGTCGTTCTATGCGGATTTTGCATCTATGGGAGGAAGCCTTACTGCAATACCTCCTTGTGTTCCTCCTACAACATCTATACCTGTGAACGATCTCAGCAGTAACGATTTGATCATTTATCCCAACCCGGCTGGCGAAAAAGTAAACATAAGATATAACATGACTACGTCTGCCATCGTGAGTCTTAAAATATATGATGTAACAGGCAGAGAGATGAGCAAAGTGGTCGACAATGAAGCACAGAAAAGTGGAACATATAACTATACTACCGACATTTCTGTTCCGGGTATTTATTTAGTAAAGTTATTTACAGGAAACTCGGTTATTACAAAAAAGCTGGTAAGGTTATAACCCCTGCTTCTTAGCATAAATTTTATTGATCAGGTCTATGGACGGATTTGTCATGAAAGTAGTCACCAACGCCATGATCACCATCATGGTGAACATTTGAGCAGTAATTATTTTCAGGTCATAGCCAATATTCAATACCACCAATTCTACCAACCCCCTGGTGTTCATAAGCGCGCCAATGGAGAGGCTGTCCTGCATGTTTTCGCCGGTAATGCGGGCAGCTATAGTGCTGCCACCAAACTTACCGGCAACCGCCACAAGAATAATAAGCAGGCACGTACCCCAAAGAGACACATCGCTGAGCAGTCCTATTTGCGTCCTTAAACCTGTGAAAACAAAGAACAACGGCAACAACAGCACCAGCGCCACGTCCTCTATTTTATCTATCAGCAACTTGCGGAAATTCCATTCAGCAGGCATGATCACCCCCGCGAGAAAAGCCCCGAACAAAGCATGTATACCTATCACCTCACAGCAATAACTGCTGACCAGCAATACCACAAAAATTACAGCCATGTATGAACGTTTCAGTATGCTGCGGTCATTGCGGTAACTTGCCAGCCTTTTCAGTAGCGGGCCTACAACAAAGATCATGAACAGTACATAAACAACAGCAAAAACTATAGTATATACAGATGAACTTATGGAGCCAGCCTTTACTATAGCTACTATGAATGCCATTATGCACCATGCCGCCACGTCACCTGCTGCGGCAGCAGTAATAGCCATTATACCCAGCTTTGTACCAGAGAGCCCTCTCTCCCTTATGATCCTTGCAAGGACAGGGAAAGCTGTAATGCTTAAGGCGATCCCTGTAAACAAGGAAAAAGCATAAAAAGGGATGTTGGCAGGTGCATAAGCTGAATAGAGGTAATACGAAAGTGCAATACCCAAGATAAATGGCAGTACTATGCTGAAATGAGCTATAAATAATGCGGTGCGGGCTTTTTGTTTCAACATCTGCGTGTCCAGTTCCATGCCTATAACGAACATGAACAGAATCAAACCCACCTGGCTAAGCATTTGCAAATTACCCAATGATGAAGCAGGGAAGATAAATGAACTAAAATCGGGCAACACAGCCCCTAACAATGAAGGCCCCAGCAGAATACCTGCAACTATCTCTCCCATAACCGTAGGTTGGCCGATCTTCTTAAACAAGTGGCCGAATAACTGGGACGCAGCTATAATAAGCGTAAGCTGCAAAATAAAAATAGCAAGGGGATGACTGAATGCACTCTCTGCACTTTGCACCATTTGTTTGCGGGCCGGCAGCCCTGTATTCATGATACCCGTTTCAAGGCCCTTGCCTGCTTTTAACACATACAACATTACCACAGCCAGCACCGCCACCGAACAGATATACAAAAAAGTAAGGGTAGTGCGTTTCATTAACAACTATTTGGCGGCACAAAGTACACATTTGCGTATTTATATCACAACCGGGTATGGTTCTGCATGTAAATCACTACTCCTTAATATTATTTACGTATTTTTATATCCTGGTTAGTCTTTATTGTATTAAAAATCAGGCGTATGAGATATTTGTTACTCCTTTTGGCTATCGCCACGATCTCTCCGGCAATTGCACAGGACTATTGTAAACAGGTAGTAAAAGATGTATCTCCCGACAATAAAATATTCGATTATTCCTCTCCTGCCGATCCGGAGGAACCGACAGTTATTAAGGTGAGCAGGTCGATTAATGTTGATCCTGATTATGAGTCGGATAACTTTATTATGATCTTCCAGATAGCAGGCGATCTAGATAATATATATACCAAGAATGCAGAAGGAGAACAGGTGGAGAAAGAAGAGTGGAAACTGGCAATAACATTTGACGACAACAGCATTATTGCCGAAGACACATTGAAGATCTCGCACGATTTCACAAACGATAAACTACAGGCGATACGACAGGTATATTACACTTTAACAGAGAATTCGATCCGCGAGCTCAGCACCAAGAAAATCAAAAAATTCAGCCTGGCAGGCTATGAAAAGGTAGTCACTCCGGAATATGCCACCGCTATGATGAATTATGTAGCGTGCATCAAGAAAGCAAAGTAAATGCAAACCTTGCTTTCAAAATACTGGCTATTAATAGCTGCTATCTGGTATACAGGAAATGGTATTCTCCACGATATCTTTGTTATCATAAAACATAAGGATGGTTACAACCGCGAGCTGCTGCGCCTGCTGATGGATGGGCATGTGCTTATACTTTCCGGGATACTGATGTTCATTACTTACCTGATGGTCAATAAAGGTATTACCTACGGCCCTATAGTAGCGATTGTTGTTACCGCTGCTATGTTGGTTTACTGCGTTATGATATTCCCTTTCCTTAAGTCTGTAGTTACAATGCTGGTCAGCCTGGTTACTTTGATCGTGGCTGTACGGCTGCTTACTGCTTAGCGCTAGCTTTCATTTGTTTTGTTAAAATACCATCCGTATTTCTACGGAGTATAAAATACCACTATAAAGGTATTGGGCGCGGCATACACCAACCCTACTTTTGAACCAACAAAAAACAAAAACTATGACACGAAAATTTATGGCTGCATGCTTGTTTGCAGCAGCATTATTCACCATTACAAGCTGCAAGAAAAGCAGCAGCAGTTCTACTACAGCTGGAACTGGCAAACCATTTTATTGTAAACTGAACGGCACAGCTTTCGAACCATCAGGCGGGGGCAAGTATCAAGCACTTTCAGGAATGTTCACCGGCATACAAATAATTGGAGATGGCGGTTTCGTAACCACTATAGAGATATACGTGCCATCTGATGCCGTAGGCACTTACAGCCTTAGTCCTACTGGCGCCAGCAATTTTGCAACAGTATATGTTAACTCCTCCAATCGTGAATACCTGAGCACAAGCGGTGAAGTAAAGATCACCAAATCAGGTGGCAACAAAATAAGCGGCACATTCCATTATTCTGCAGCCGATTCAACTGGAACGATGAGCGTTACCGAAGGTGAATTCAATGACATCTCTAAAATATAATTGAGAGATCGCGATAGTCAAAGCCGTAGAACCTGCGGCTTTGACTATGCTGCAAAAGCGGCTATCATGGCGATGAGGAATAGCCCGAAAGCAACAAAAAATATTTTCATCGCTTTCTTTACGGTGGCCTTTAATTCATCATCCGACATGTTTTCCCATTGCTGTATCATGCGGTCGTAGCTGGATTTGCTGCCTGCGGTAAAATTCAATATGCCATACAAAAGGGCAAGCCCACCCAATCCCAGGATCTTGCCCATAGCCCGGCCCGACATACCTGTACCCCTGAACATGCGGTCTATACCGTTACCGGGAACATAGACACAATAGGGCACAATAACAGCAATAATTATGAGCAGCAATATTGCGGCCACCAGCACAGTGCCATTGGTCCTGCCTTTTGTGTAATCGCGGCCGCTTTTTTTCAATTCGTAGTACTGGCTGCAGTAGATTGTTTGAATGAGGTTCATTATTGATCAGTTTGTGAACCAAAACTAATAAATGGGGGCACATTTTCTAATACCACAAATGTGGTATTTTTCAGCTATTGATTGCCGTAAATAATATTGCAGTTAATTTCCACTTCATCTATTTCAGCGCCAAGGCTTTTATAGAAGCCAATAGCGTTTTCATTCCATCGCGATACCTGCCACCTGAACTTGTAACAATTTTGCATTTTGCCATAGTCGCGAACAGCAGTTAACAACTTTGTACCAATACCCTGCCCCCGACTTGCAGGTTCTACATACAGGTCGTCCATATAAATAGCCCTGCCGCTCCAGGAATAATAGCAGAAGAAAAATGAAACAAAGCCAACTATTCGTCCGGCACAATCTTCAGCCACAAAGCAGCTAAACAGATCTTTTTCCGCTTTCATCTGGTCTAATGTAACAGAAACCTTTTCCGGCGTGCGCTGGAACTGTGCAAATTCCTTGATGAGCCCCAGCACCTGTTGCAGGTCCCGCTCTTCTCCCTTTCTCATTGTGATCTTTGTTGGCATAATCGTGTTTGTTTAAAAAAATAAGGGCTTACCGTTTGGTAAGCCCTCGTAAATGATGTGTATTATGCAATATCATACAGGCCTACCCTTTCGGAAAAGCTTGTTCTTCTTTATCTTCAATACAATTACAGAATTCATTACAGCAAATCTAAAAAAATATCCGGTGAAAACAAAGCCTTATTCGGTATCCTGCAAATTTATCCATTCTCTCACTACTGTTTCCAGGTCCTTCTTCCGCTTTTTTATTTCGCCCATATTGGCAAATTTGGCAGTGCGCCCTTCCTTGCCATCCCCTTCAAGCAAACCGGTTTTGTCTTTTATATAGGCGCCTTTATGAAACATCAGGCTCACATGCTTTTTCGCATTCATAAAGTATGAGGCCATATTTCCCTTGTACATAAAGGTAGGGCTGCTCCATTTAATGGTTTCCTCAATACCGGGATGCACCTTCAATATTATCTCGCGCACCTTTTGTATCTCGGCATTCATCGGGTGCGCCTTCTTTGCAAGGAAAGCATCAACCTCCGGATTTTTATTCATGTGTACTTTGTTAGTTGCAGCAATTAGTCCCCGCCACCCTCATCAAAATCAGCATCAAAATCAAAATTATCTATCTCCACCCGGTTATCTTCCTCCAGCCCCTTTATCTTATGCAATATATGTTGCGGGGAAGATGTGCCAAACGCTATATACCGCCCATATACAGCATTGTCATTTCCAATATCTTCCTGGTAACTCCACTGGCACTGCATCAACTCATCATAAGTGATACCGAGCATGCCGGCAAGCGCCTCATCGCGTTGCTGTTGCTCCCGAACTTCTTCTGTTACGTAAGCCATATGCGATAATTTTAGAAAGTAAAGGAAAGTACGTGGCTAAGGCAAAAAAGATTACCTAACCTGGTGTCAATGATACTCAAAATACCCCAACACCGCATTAATCTCCTCACAGCTTAGTTGAGGGAATTTCATACAACTAAGACCATATTGCTTCCGAAGGTTGATAGCCCGCTTATCATTAGGTATAAACTTTGGCTCTGTGAGGAATTTGCATACCCATTCCTTCGAACGAAAAGAAATTATATCTGCCAGCGCAGGCCCTGTAGCATCTTTTAGCGGATTGTGACAGGATGCACAATTATTTTGAAATACAGCTTTGCCATCGGTAACAGTCGAATCACTCAAATACGCCGCATTGCCACAAATAAAGGGTTCACGCTCAATTGACGTTGTGCGAAAGGCCATGAATAGCAACAGACCACATATGCCAATTATCAATACCCAGCAGCAGGTAAGGAATAAGCCGATATGTTTGAGAACCATAGCTAAAGTTACAGAAATATCTCCCATTGTTGGCACGCGTATTTTCTACTCATGTGTCCAAAGTAACAAGCCTTTTCTACTTTCGAAAAAACAAAAACGGAGAAACTCGCTCTTCGCTTTGTTTCTCCGCTCTCATTTTTGTGCCCAGGAATGGATTCGAACCATCACACCCTTGCAGGCGCTGCGACCTGAACACAGTGCGTCTACCAATTTCGCCACCTGGGCATTCCTGGTAATGTTCAGGGAGCGCAAAGGTAATAGTTTTTATGGAATTTAGAATTAGCAGTAAAGAAAAACAGCGATAACAACCCAAATTCCAAACCACAAATTCCAAATTCCCGCTATACGGTCATCAGGCTGCAACCGCGCAGGGCGCTGTGGTCCAGTCGGCCAAGAACCCTGAAGGTGCCATCAACAGCTATGCTGCCAATATCCTCAGTAGCTATAAATGAACAGGAATGAATATTGGCAAGGTCTATAATATTGAGTGCGCCGGTGCCGGTTTCAGTTACCTCTAGTGGGTCATTAATATCGCGGACAAATACCCGCATTGTGTTGGTGCATTTAAAAATGCCACCTGTTGTAGCATAAGCCTGTGAGAGCAACTCGGTCATGCCATATTCAGAATGGATATGCTGCAGTTGCCATTGTTTTTTAAGGATGGCATGCACCTCATCACGGGTCAGTTCTTCACACCTGCCTTTCATTCCGCCGGTTTCCATCACAATGGTATTGGTCAACTGCATTGGATATGCTGCAGCAAAATCAAGCAATGCAAACGTTACCCCAAGCAGCAGTACTTTTTGCCCACTCTGTTGCAGTTTTTGCAGTTGCGCGTGTAGCTGCTCCCATTCATCAATGTAAAACCCGCTGGCAGTATGCCCACCGTGCTCCATCAGTGTTTTCGCCATATACACCAGCGATGCATTCTTACGCTCCAGGTATGATGGTAGCAGCGCCAGCACCACATGATCTTTAGCGGGACCATAAAAAGCTTCAAAACCCTGCAGCAGGCTCCGCTTGTAAATATTAACATCTGCTATATAATGTTTCGATGGGATATCGGCTGTAGTACCGCTGCTTTCAAATACCAGATCAGGCTGTTTATTACCGGTCACTATCTTATGTGTTTTAAAAAAGGAAATGGGCAGAAAGGGAATATCTGTAAGCGAAGTAATTATTGCTGCATCAACGTTCAACGCATCGCAATATTGCCGGTAAATTGCATTATGCTCATGCTGGTACCTGAAAACTTCCAGTGCCAGTTGTGGAAAGCTGTTGCTGTCTGCATGCAATACTGCCTCCGGATTTAACGTTGTATTGTAAGACACTTTTATTAACTTTGATTATATGATGCGCATCCGCTATATAGCCCTTTCCTCACTGGCAGCAATGCTGTTTGCATCGTGCCAGAAAAATACGATGTCAAAGATACCATATATATCCCTGATCCGGTTTGAGCCGCAAACCGTAATGAAAGCCAATGTGGATACCTGCTTTTTTTATTTCAGCCTGGTAGATGGGGATGCAGATATTGCCGGGCCGGGAGACTCTATTTCCCAGATATACCTCATCGACAGCCGCGATACCACTGTGATCATGAAGACACCATTCCCTGATATAGATGTGAGTATAGAAGACCCCAAAAAAGGAATATCAGGAGAATGCGTATACTTTCCAGACCCGAGGCCTGTGCCCCGCCCCGACTCCTTACACACCGCGACCGGCGACACACTTTATTATATATTATATATAAAGGACCGTGCAGGCAATAAAAGTAACGAGATCGTTACGCCCACATTCATTATCAAGCCATAAATTTCTTTGGCAGGGATATTACATTGCTAAGTAAAATATATGATACTTTTACTAACGAATAATTATTTCCATCTGTCTTTTATGTAACAACCGGCATACTTTGCCAATAACACACCTAAAAAATATACTCATGAAGTACACCCATTTACTTAAAACAGCCACCCTGTTTGGCGCATTCCTGATAACAATTAATGCGAACGCCCAAATGGTGGGCACAGATATCTTTCTGAAAGGAAGATTTGTGGAATTAGGTATTGGCCACAACGGCTACTATGGCTCTGACTCTCCTGCTCCTTCGGGTTATCATCCCCGCCCTGCTGTAAGTGCCACCTCTGGTATTCTTGGGTTTGTAGCAGACCCCGCAGCAACCGGCTGGAGCACAAGTTCGGGTTCACATTATAACGGAGATTATTTTACGCCGGGGTTCCCGTTTGAAGGCTGGTCGCTGGAAATAAATGGCAACCGTTGCCAGGGATACAATAATGCGTCTTCATCCTCTGCCCTGCTTACTACAGGCCCCGCATGCTCTGGCAGCAACTTCTCCTATACCACCAGCGGCACCAAAGTGATAGGAACCTGGAAGGGCACCTTCGACAGCGTGGATATAACACAAATAACCACGCTTGATACCAACCAGGCTTATTTTACGGTGAAAGTTATCCTCACCAATACTGCATCGGCTGCCAAAAATAATATTTACTATTTCCGCAGCCTTGACCCCGACAATGATGTGACCTGGCCAGGCGGCAGTTTCGTTACAAACAATTTGATAGAATACCAGTTAACCGATACAACGATCGTATCGGCAACAGGAACCAGCTCGAGCGCCCCTTATATGGCGTTAGGCACGACCGATACTGCCGCCACAGCGATCATATATAACGGGTGGCCTATCAGCATCTCTACACCAAGTGCGTCTGGCTATCTTCATTCTGCTGGCTTTGGCTCCACTGCATTCTACACCGCAGGGGTGACCCAAATGGGCGATAAAGCCATTGGCCTTATGATGTACATCCCCCACCTGGCTACTGTAGACAGTGCCGGCGATAGCGTATACAGGACCACAGCGACTTATGCGCTGCACCCTGCCAACCAGGGCACTTTTAATTACTTCTATGCTTTTAGCCCCGCCGCAAGAGATTCAGCCATTGCATCCCTCAACAGCACCCCGTCAACTACTGCCCCGCTGGCTATTAAAAATGTAAACGTACAGTCCGACATACAAGTGTATCCAAACCCATCGGGAGAAATACTAAACATTACAAACCTCGTTGCTAATGACAGGATAACCTTGTTTGACCTAATGGGTAGGGATATGCGGCAAAACTGGAGCGTTGCGCGCGATGGGACAAATACATTCCGGTACGAAGATGTGCCTGCGGGTTCATATGTGCTGGTAATAACAGATGAAGGAGGTAATGTAAAAGCGAGAATACCTGTAAGAAAGCTATAATATTGTAAACAAGCCCGGATTTTGATATTTAGCTGTATATCACTAACTTCACCCCTTAATAAAATCTAATTCATGAAATTTCGCCCTTTTTTATTACCGGTGCTGATACTTGCAGTTGTTTGCTCTACGAGTTCCTGTGTAAAAAAGTATATATGCCGTTGCGAGATCACCTATAGTGGTATCCCCGGCCTGCCGGATACCGCAGTTCATGAATATGACATATCGGACACCAAATCAAAGGCCCAAAGCAAGTGCGAAGAAAATTCGTACGAAAAAGAGGTGAACTACATTAAAACGAAGGAAACCTGCACGCTTTACTAAACACCATTATTATCAAACCTTTAGCAAACAACAGGTTTGGATTTTTTTTACCAATAACATCTTTTTATGTAGGTTTGAGCCATAATAGTTATGGATCCAGTTTCCCCTGCCCCAAAAGGTATTTTATTTTATATCAAGCGCACCTTAGGCGCTATTTTATTGCTTGCCCTAGCTACCACTTTTTTATATTCAGCCTATACAAAATCGGGAGTTGAGCTGAAGGGGTTTTATCTTGTAGATACCCCGGGCGCCACCAATGCTTTCGATAGTTTCCAGTGGACATTCCTCGACCTGGGCATTAACAGCATGCTGGCAGCAGGCATCATTGCCCGTATAATGATAGGGTTGGAACTGCTACTAGGCCTTTTCCTACTATTCCACATCTACCTGCGGCAGTTTACTTACAAAGCGGTTATTGCTATTCTTATAATATTCATTGCCTACCTGTTGGTTATAATGCTAAAACAAGGCAATACCGGCAATTGCGGCTGTTTCGGCAATAAGATCACTATGACACCGTCGCAGGCAATATGGAAGAATGCAGCAATGATAACGGCAGCGGTTTTACTGATGTTCATTTACCCGGTGAAGCCGTATAAATTCCAGGAGTACGTTTGTATGGCTTTATGCGCTGCAAGCTTTTCGGTACCGTTTGCGGTAAACAATATATATATCGGTACCAGCCCTGTTAAGTATTCCAGCCCCATTAACCTGGAGCCGTTATATAAGTATGAGCCTAAACCAACTGTAGAGCTAAGGCAGGGCAAACACATCATTGCGTTTATGAGCCTTACCTGCCCCCATTGTAAAAAGGCGGCAAAGCTGATGCATATTATCCACCAGCAGCACCCTGATATCCCGCTATTTATGGTACTTGCAGGAAACAAAGACCATAAGAAACAATTCTTTGACGAGACACATGCTGAAAAAGTGCCTTATCTCCACTACCCTCATAACGAGGAATTTGAAGAAATGATCAATTCGGGGCTTAAAAAAGGTGAGCACAATGGTGTACCCACTATTTACTGGGTGAACAACAGTGTAATAGAATATAAAAGCGTTTACGCCTACTACCAGTTGGACCCCAAGTATATGGTGGAGTGGATGCACGCAAATCCCAGACCATAAAGGATTTTACATTATTGTTTGATGATCTTTCCGGCGATGCCATCACCATCTGTGGTACGCAACAGATACAGGTATTCACCTGCCGGCAATGCAGCAGTATTCAGTTGAAGGATATGTTCGCCAATATCAACATTATTTTCTTGACTAGTATTTAATACCCGCCCGCTCATATCCATAAGTTGGATAGTTATATCCGTATTTTTCGCCAGCGAGAATTTCACATTCGTATTTCCTGTAGTTGGGTTGGGGTAATTACCATAAAAAGTAAGATAATTACGGGTGATGCCTTTCACACTGGCCGGATAGCCCATGATTATGATAGGATAAATAGCCAGGTTATTGCGGATAGAGTCATTCTGGGAGTAGTTGTCATACCACCTGTTATCCGATTGCTTCACAGCATTCTGAACATTGAAAACAGTATCGAGCGTGGTGTCAAATGTCGACACATTGTAAGAAAACGTATAATCAATTGCGGGAAAGCGGTCGCCATGCAACGTAGAAGCCAATCCCAATGTATCTCCTGCCAGCGATGCGTAATCGTAATTAATACTATAACCAATAAAAAACGAACTATGGAAGTTAACTGTTGGTGTTGCGAAAAGGAATTGTTTTAAGGTATCAATAGTAGCTCCAATACCTAATTGAGTTCCCGGAACCGTAAGCGTATCAAGGATATTATTCGGAAAACCCCGGAAGTGTCGTGTTGCAGAGATCATTTGTTTCGGCCCTTCATCCCATACAGTAAAGGTCACAGTCTTATTCGACGCAGCAGTGACATTTCCTGAGAACAGCGCAAACAAACCGATCACCTTCATATTCTTTCCGGTATCGTCCGTATGGTCATAACGCTCAGCAAATGCTTTATCGCCCCAGAAATTAGTCCCGGTAACATAACCGCCTGAAGCAAGTTTATATATCGTAAGTGAATCAGTCGTTGCGATATGTGATAGAGTAAGGGTGTCTCCCAGCACCGTGGTCTTGGCAGAGTGTAGCACACCTGAGAGCGGATCATACATACGAATAGCCTCAGGCTGCACCTTACCTGCTCTTTGCGCAAAACTGTTTAATGAAAGTAATACTAAAACTGAAAGTATAGCTATGTTCCTCATTCCTCTATTTTGAATTCGTGCTAAAATTACAACTCCTGTACGGTTAAATTCATAAAACTGCGTTAATACCTCTATCTATATGCCTTCGATATTAACAACAGGTCCGCAAGGGCTATGGCAGTAACAGCTTCCACAACTACGGGAACCCGTAAAGCAATGCAGAGATCATGCCGTCCTTTTACGGTAAAAGACTCTACAGAGCCGGTAGCGTTGTTCCACGTTTGCTGTTCTTTAGGCGTACTGCTTGTTGGTTTCACCGCCACCCTGAAATAAAGCTCGTTTCCATTGGTTATGCCTCCATTAACTCCGCCGGCATGATTGGTACGGGTAGTACCCTGCTCGTCAACGATGGCATCATTATGCTCACAGCCATTCATTCGTGCAGACGCAAAACCATTGCCAAATTCTACTCCTTTAATAGCAGGGATGGAAAATACGGCATGACTGATAACAGATTCAACAGAATTAAAGAATGGTTCACCTAATCCCACAGGCAACCCTTTCACATTGCACGCCACAATGCCACCAATACTATCCTGCTGCTCAATGGCTTTGTTGATAGCAGCCTCAACATCTATGTTACCTCCTGCCTCTATAAGAGTGGCATTAACCAAAACAGAACCTAATATTTTCTTCGCAACCACACCCGCAGCTACCAATGCTACCGTAAGCCTACCGGATGAATGCCCACCACCGCGATGGTCATTGAACCCATTGAATTTTTTACTCAGCACAAAATCTGCATGGCCCGGACGGGGAGTTGTTTTTATCGCATCATAATCAGCCGAACGGGTATTACTATTTTCAAAAACAATAGTCAGTGGCGCACCTGTTGTTTTATTATTGAATACACCACTGGCAAATATTGGCGCATCATCTTCCTTTCGCGGTGTAGTTCCTGCTTGGCCTGCTTTCCGGCGCTCCAGGTCGGGAATAAGATCTGCTTCGCTAATATCAATGCCTGCAGGACAGCCATCAATGGTTACACCAACCCACCTACCGTGAGATTCACCGAAGATGCTAACCCTGAATATGTTGCCAAATGTGTTCATTAGACTAAAAATACAAATTAATCAATCATAGCCTCACATTTCCACCACACGCTATCAACTCTTTGAAAAAATCAGGATACGATTTATTCACAGACTCGGCAAAAGTAATTTCCACCGGCCCATTGGCACGAAGAGCCCCAATAGCTGCTGCCATCACTATCCTATGATCATGATACGAATCTATAATGGTTCCCTGTAATTTCGGCACACCGGTTATAAATAAGGTATCATCCTCAACCGAGAATGGCACTGCAAAATCATGCAACATCTCTGTAATACTCTCCACACGGTTGCTTTCCTTATGAAATAATCTATGCACCCCACGTATATGACTCTCGCCATCGCAACAAGCACCCAGGATCGCCAGGACAGGAAACAGGTCGGGGCAATCAGTAGCATCAAGTTCAAATGCGTTTAAACGGGTTTTTTTTACTGAAAAACTATTTTCTATCTGTGTAACTTCAGCGCCTGCACTTTTCAAAACTTCGAGTATAGCCACATCTGCCTGTTTCGATCCTATCTGCATGTTTGACACAGTAATATCCCCTGCAACAGCACCGGCTACCAGGTAGTATGCTGCACTGCTCCAATCCCCGGTTACATTTATTGTCAATTCATCCTTGTGGGTAAATACAGCAGGATCTATAATAAACTCCTTGTAGTTATTGTGCGTAATGGTTTTGCCAAAATGCGCCAATACCTCCAGGGTCATATCTATGTATGGTTTACTTTTCAGTCCTTTCACAGTTATAGTTACTGCTTCCTTAACACAACTACTGTATGCAAATAACAACCCACTTAAAAATTGAGAACCATCACTTGCATCAAGCTGTATGCTCTTGGCCTGCATAGGGCCTTGTATGGCAAACGGAATATTTCCGGCAAAACCAGTCAGGTAACAATTTAGCTGCGGCAAAATTTCTCCAAACCCGTCCATTGGCCGACGAAGCAATGTGCCATGCCCTTCAATTTGTATGCGCTGATCGCACAGACCAGCTATGGGCGTAAACAAGCGTGCGCCCAATCCACTCTCGTTGCAGTTGATGACGCCGGATATTGGCACTACCCCATTACTGGTTATTTCCATGCCCTTATCCGGGAGCGATACAACCTTAGCACCTAGCTGCCGTATGATCTGCAAAGCGGCATTCTCATCATCTGATATACCCGCATTATGAATAACTGTTTTACCCTTATGCAAAAGCGCAGCAGCATATACGCGCTGTGTCATGCTCTTGGATGGCGGAGCAGCGATGATACCATTTATATTTCCTGGTTCAATTATCGCTTTCATAATCGAAAAGAGCTTTTTCTATAGCCGTAAGCGGTAATGAACGAATAGCAGCCTTCCCAATCTTTTCAAGAACTATATAGTCCATCATATCACCGCTTCGCTTTTTATCCATCCTCATTATCTCTATCGCTTTCTTAGCATCGATCTTAAGGCTTATCGGCAGGTGGTACCTTCCCAGTAACTCCTCAAGGTCAGTTACAACGTGCTCGTTCAGGCCGGCCACTTGTGATGACACCCGTGCAGCTATCACCATTCCAATGCCCACTGCCTTGCCATGTGGTATTTCATAAAGGTTCTCAATGGCATGGGCAGCAGTATGCCCAAAGTTCAGCAGTTTTCTCAGCCCCGTTTCTTTCTCATCCTCTACAACCGTTTTGTTTTTCAGTGCCACGCATTTCTGTATCAATACCTGCAGCGCATCATCATTATGGTCCTTGTAATACGAAATGTTATTCTTCTGCAATTCAGCAAATAGCTCTGCGTCAAAGATGCAGGCGCACTTAATTATTTCTGCAAAGCCATTGCTCCATTCATCATCCGGTAAGGTATCCAGGAAACGGGGATCATACAGTATGAACCGTGGCTGTGCTACAGCACCCAAGATATTTTTATGCAGGCCAACATTAATGCCATTCTTCCCTCCCACAGCTGCATCCACCATTCCAAGCAGGGTGGTAGGTATAAACCCAAAAGGTACCCCGCGCATGTATATCGAGCCAAGCATACCCACAATATCCGTTACCACACCCCCGCCAATACCTACCAGCATGGTTTTGCGCGTTGCCTCCATATTCAGCAGTTCTTTGGCAAGGAAGGTTATCGTATGCGGGTTCTTACTGTGCTCACCCACCGGAATCACCAGCAGTTTATAGCCTTTAAGCAATTTAGCGTATTGTTTTGCGATGTATTCGTTAGTAATGATCACCGCATGTTCTTTATCATACCTCGTCCAGAGCTCAGCAAAAGAGCTTTGAAAATGATAATGCACGGTGCCTGAAGGAAAAGTTACTGTTTGCTGCATAATTGGTTTCAAAAATAGGTTTTATAACTATCAGAAACCCTCTATTCACTTATAGATAGCCACGATCGGCCTATACCTACAATATTCGTACCTTTGCAACGCAGTTATGAGTAAAAAAGGTAAGGTGTTGGTGGCCATGAGTGGCGGTATAGATAGTACCGTAAGCGCCCTTATGTTACACCACCAGGGTTATGAAGTAGTGGGCATTACCATGAAAACGTGGGATTATGCTTCATCAGGCGGCGGCAAAAAGGAAACAGGCTGCTGCAACCTGGATTCGTTCAATGATGCGCGTGCAGCGGCTGTGGAGCATGGCTTCCCCCATTATGTACTTGATATCCGCGAGGAATTTGGCGACCATGTTATTAATAATTTTGTTGATGAATATATAGCGGGACGCACTCCAAATCCGTGTGTCTTATGCAATACCCATATAAAATGGGCGGCCCTGCTGAAACGCGCCAATTCCCTGAACTGTGATTATATAGCAACCGGGCATTATGTGAAGGTCAGGGAAGAGAATAGCCGTTTTGTACTATCAAAAGCCAAAGACCTGACCAAAGACCAGAGCTATGTATTGTGGGGATTAGGACAGGATTGTTTGTCGCGCAGCATATATCCATTGGGCGACTATCTGAAGACTGAAGTAAGACAAATAGCCTACGATATGGGCTACAAAGAACTGGCTAAAAAAGCAGAGAGCTACGAAATATGCTTTGTGCCTGATAACGATTACCGCAGCTTCCTGAAACGTAATGTGAATGGCCTTGAAGATCGTGTAAAGGGTGGCGATTTTGTATTGGCTGATGGTCAGGTTGTGGGCAAGCACCAGGGCTATCCGTTCTATACTATAGGCCAGCGCAAAGGGCTGGATGTAGCATTGGGCAAGCCCATGTTCGTAACCAATATTTTACCAGAAACAAACACGGTGGTATTGGGTGAAGCCAACGAGTTGCAGCACAACCAAATGTTTGTGCGTGGGTTAAATATGGTAAAATACGCGGAAATACCTGATGGTATGGAAGCAGTTACTAAAATAAGGTATCGTGATCCCGGAACAGAAAGCACACTGACCAATGTAGCTGGCGGAATTCTTGTTGACTTTAAACATGCTGTAAGCAGCATTGCCCCTGGGCAGTCTGCCGTTATATACGAGGGCGATGATGTGGTGGCAGGGGGTATAATACAGAAGCACTAAGCAATAAAGCCACTTACACCGCGGTGTCATCCAACTTTTCTGCAATTAATACTACTGCAAACACAACATTATCATCGTCGCGCACAGGGTAAAGGCTGATGTTCCAGTTCGTAGGAGTCCCATTTTGCGCTATGTTGTAGCCGGTAGTTATCTCCTTTCCGGCAAGTGCCGTTTCTATACCAGCTTTAAGGTCGGATAAAATGTCGTCAGGCAAATATTCATAAATATGGGAGCCGGGAGACAGGTCGTTCTTCGTGGCGGCATGCACCATCACGTCTGAGGCAGGGTTAT
The DNA here is from genome assembly GCA_021155965.1 of Flavipsychrobacter sp. Classification (GTDB taxonomy): domain Bacteria; phylum Bacteroidota; class Bacteroidia; order Chitinophagales; family Chitinophagaceae; genus Nemorincola. Next base: position 71,034 of record JAJNBJ010000010.1, on the reverse strand, counting down.
GAAAGATCACTTCCAGGTGCGACCCGAAGATGATTATAGGAGTGGCAGTATAATGCAATAAAGTACCAAGCATGATATGGTATTGCTGCAATTCGGCCTGCTGATGGGCGGTAATAATGAACTGGTTATTTTGCCTGGTAATAGAAACCTGCAATTTTCTCGAGAGTTCTTTCTCTTCGTCCAGGGCCTTCCGAAGGTTAGCAAGCGTTTTAAGCAACGCTTTTTTAAGGTAGGCGATGTTTTCGTTCAGCCCCTGTATCTCTGCGATCTTGGAAAAGAGGGGGTCGTCCACATCCTGGTCTTCCTTAAAGCCGGAACGGACAAAAGCGCCCAGGTGTTTATTCAGTTTGTGTATATCCCTGGTAAGGCTTTTTGATAGTACAATGCTGAGATAGATGGATGCGGCAACAAGAAAAATGAAAGTAGTGACCAGTATGATGGCAAATAAATGGTTGAAGTAAGCTATCTCTTTGCTAACCTTTTTGCCTGTAAGGCCATACCTGTTATTGAGATTGCTGATAACGACTTCCATATTTGTGTACAGGCCGTGATCTGTATTTATGCCCAGCCGACGTGAATAGGCCGCCCAATCATTAAATGCGAACTTATACCTCACAAGCGCTGCATTAATTGCAGGTACGGAGGCGAATTTCACCACCTGGCTGTCTATAATAGTATTGAATGCGTCAATATATTTTTGTTCGCCGCGCAGCATAAAGTCCTTTTCCCAGCGGCCCAGCATAAGTATATCAGCTTTCTGAACCGGCGTCGAGTCTTCGAGAAATAGCGCATAGTCCCGCATTTTACGCTCTGCACCATAATCTTTAAACCCTTTGGTTATGTATATATGCCGCAGCATTTTTGTCGAATCGGCAAGTTGCCGGTGCAGTTTCGCAAGAGTGTCTAAGTGTTCCCGGATGTCGATACTGTTCTTGTCTGCTTCCTCCCTTATCTGGCCAATGCCAGTAAGTATGAGGCGCTGCAATGAGTCGAAATTATCTATATCCTTTTGCCTGCCGGTACTATAGAATGAAGGTTGCCGGTGGCCAGATATGATAAAGTTCTGCAGGTCGCGATTAGCAGATCCGTACAGGTTTTGAAGGTTCGAAAGGCGTGTCTGGAACCTGTCGAGGTCTGCCCTGCGGTTGTTAATGTAAAAATATACCGCCAGCCATATAATAAATATACGAATGAACGCAAAGAAGCTAAGCAGCACTTTATACCGGAAAAGCCGCCATATTTTGCGCCATCGTTTTAACACATGATATTTTTAGTGCACACTAAAAGTAAAAATATAATACGACATCCGGAAGTAGTGTAATGTTAATGACCCTTTAATGGCTACATACAGAGTATTGCCTATTACGATCAATGCCTCTAAAAAAAAGGAAATTCATAATATTAGCACATCCCCAAGTATTTTTAGTTATTTTCGTTTCTTTCATTATATTTACGTGAAATAACGGCATCAGAATCTTATGATCAGGAAGATTTTAACTGGTTTTCTATTGGTATTATCATGTGTATTTGCATTTTATTCCTGCAAAAAAGTAAGTAACAGCACAGTGGATGCTACCCGTAATTATTTCCCGCTCCAGTTTGGCAAATATGTTACTTATGCTGTTGATTCGACATATTATTATGGCGGTGCCTACGATACCGCCCGTACAGTTGAAACGAGGTGCCAATTGAAATACGCAGTAACAGACACTTACACCTATAAGAAAAAACTCAATTACATAATGGATGTTTATTACCGTCCTTATGAGGGGGCGGACTGGGTGCCTCAGCGTGTAATATTGGTACAGCCTACACACGATGGCCTTTTATACTCACAGGACGGCACGCAATACATAAAACTGATGTTTCCGGTGAAAGAAGGTTTTAGCTGGAAAGGCAATGTATTTGCGCAGGTGCAGGATACGCTGTTCTCTTACCTGAAAAACTGGGATTATACTTACCAGAACTATGACCACGTCTACTTTAATGGCTTTGTGAGCTTTGATAATACCGTTACCGTGATGCAGAATGACGAAAATGTGAACTACCAGGAAGTAGATTCCCTCCCGCATGGGTATAAAACCTACGCAAAAGAAGTTTATGCCTACAATGTAGGCATGATTTATAAAGAGTGGACACACTATACCTGGAGCGCACCTTACCCTCAGAGCAGGAACGGCTATTCCGTTATTATGCGCGCAATAGACCACAACTAGTTTTGTATGTACAGGAAAGTGATTGGGATCTGTGTGGTGTTGGCATTTATGCTCTGCAGCAGGGCAATCTCGCAACAATTTGCTTTCCGGGTAAGCTTTACTGATAAAAACAACACACCCTACAGTCTCAGTACCCCCTCTGCATATTTATCTTCGAGAGCGATCACAAGGCGTGCTACACAAGGCATAGCTATTGACAGCACCGATCTGCCGGTAAACCGGGCATATATTGATAGTGTACTTGTACTGACCGGCGGCAAGTGGCACACTACTTCCAAATGGCTTAATAACTGTACCATATTATTAGCTGCTGCTGACTCTGCCAATATTAATAACCTCACCGGCAAGGCATTTATCACTGAAATAAAATTGATTGCGTACTATACGTCTAATTTACATAAGCCAGCAGCCACTACGGCCGATCCTGTGCAGTCGCCAGGTTACAAAACCACCAGTTTTGATGCGGCATACTATAATGAATCATGGGTGCAAACCTCATTGGTAAGGGGCAACTACCTTCACTCTAATGGATTTATGGGGCAGGGAATACTGATAGCGGTATTTGACGCTGGCTTTGCCGGCGCCCATTCAATTGCGGGTTTCGATAGTATGTTTAATTCCGGCAGGGTCATCGATACGGTTGACTATGTCAGGCACTCAAATAATATTTTCGACGCTGACTCCCATGGGGCAGATGTATTATCAACTATTGCCGGCTATGCACCGGGGTCTTACGTGGGTGCCGCACCTCATGCTACTTTTGCATTGTACCGCACTGAAACCGGTGGATCGGACCAGCCTATTGAGTTGGACCAGATGATAGCAGCCACAGAGCGTGCAGACAGTATTGGTGCAGACATTATTTCTGAATCGGTTGGGTATGACGTGTTTGATTATCCGCCCGGTGCGGGGCAGGTGTTTGCTGTTGACCTGGATGGCAAAACCACGGTTGGCGCCAAAGCAGCAAATTTTGCCACAAAAAAGGGTATGCTGTTCGTAGCCACTGCAGGCAACGATGGTATGGGATTCGGCAGTTGGGGCAATCACATACTCACACCCGGCGATGCGGACAGCGCATTCACCATTGGCTCTACGAACCAGTATGGAGTTATTGCAGCATCCAGCGGGTACGGGCCAAATGCCGCAGGCAGGCTTAAGCCAGACGTAGCATGCTTTGGACAGGGAGCAAACGTTTTAATACCCGGAGCAATAGTGTCGCGCAATGGCACTTCCATTTCTACCCCGCAGGTAGCGGGGTGGGCAGCATGCCTCTGGCAGGCAAATCCTAATGCTACTCCCTACCAGATAAAGCAGGCGATCATTCGTTGCGCAAGCGCTTATAACTCACCTGATAACCACATTGGCTATGGCGTGCCTAACTTTCAGTGTACGCAACAGTTACTGCATGTTACAGATACACCACCACCCTTCACACCAACAAACTGGGTGATCGCAGCGCCTAATCCTTCCAGTGGCGAAATCAAGATCGCGGTATCACCAAACTCTGACAACTTTGTGGAGTTCAGGCTGATGGATGTAACCGGCAAGACCGTATTGTCGTTCAGCAAAAATTTATTCAAGGGATATAATACCCCTATTGTTTTATCATTACAAGAACTGCCTGCTGGTATTTATATACTCAAGGTTGTGTCCCCTACCCAGCAGAAAGTCATCAGGCTGGAGAAAATTTAAACCCCAAACCCCTAAAGGGGCTTATTCTTATCAACACAATTATAGAACAATAACGATGTAAATATTGCAAAGAGCATTATACCCCTCTGCAGAGATAACACACTTTCTGTAAAAAAGGTAACACAAAAAACAACCAGTAAATAGAGATTTAAACGCTCTTTAAAGCGTATAGCCCGCCATATTTGCAGTATCAATGCAATACCAAAAATCAAAATGCCGGCAATGCCAAAGCAGAGCCATTCGTAAACATACTCATTGTGTGGGTCCTCGTAAATGACCGGGAGCGCCTTTTCATGCGATCCCGCTTCCATTACTGCTGATATCCTGCCGGGGCCTACACCTGTGAGCCAATGCTGCTTTACCAGTTCTACGTCTATGTCCCAAATGGCTTTGCGTGCTGCAACAGAGTTATCCGTAAGGCTTGCTTTGCTGCTTGAACTTAAGAGCGTTATCATCTCATTCATCCGCTGGCCGATGAAAGGGATGAATGCATATGCCAGCACGGCGACAGCTATCAACCCAATGAAAAGTACCGTGTATGTACGCAACACCCTTCTATGCGCCCAGGCAAAATGCACGAGTATGAGCAGCATAGCCAGGATAGGCGTTTTTGCGCCCAGAGCTACCAAGAACAGGAACGAAATATACAACAGCACATTGAGCAGAACCGGGCGTACCTGTATCTCCAGCTTGTGCACCTGCAACATGATACAAATGGACACACAGAGATACATGGACAGATAGGTAGGATGGATATCCATGAAGAAATGCATGCTGGCCCGGTAAGCCATATGCGTTAATGCAGCCGCATTCTCATCGGTAAGCAAATGATAAACAAAACTGGCATTGGCGGCGGCACAAATAATAAGGCAGCCATACACAAAATACATCAGCTGCTTCATTATTGTTTGCCTGAGCATGGGCGATATAGCTGCAAACAAAACCGGCATGAACAACAGCGTTACCCTATGCTCAACCGCTTTCCTTGCTACCCGTGCATATTCTGCCGGAGTGAATGGAATTGCCAGCAGGAAGAGCAGGAAAGTGCTGCCCAGCAGCAATGCCCACAAATAGTTTTGTTTAGGCGCTGCATATTTTAACTGTACGGTGCGTATAATAAAATAAACACCGGCAGCCATGGTTGCCCATACCTGCCACTTCATGGGCAGAAAAAAGGACAGCATCAGCAGCCGTGCAATATATTTATCGGCTGCCCCAAACCTCCGCCCGGCTAAATTGCCATTCGGACGGGCATGAAGGGGCTTCCCTATGTGTTGTAATTCACTCATTATTAAACTGCCGTCTTGCAGCATCTACAAATTCTGTAAACTCTTTATTAAACCGCTCTACCGAGAACCTTAACGAATTTTCCCTTATTAAAGTATGGTTGGTGAGCGGGTTTGTTTCAAACTTATTTACTGCTTCCATCACGCCCTGTTCCGATTGTTCTGCAAAGAGGTAGCCGGTCTGACCATCGATAACAGTTTCTTTGTAGCCGCCATAATTAAGGGCAAGAACAGGGGTGCCGCATGCCTGTGCTTCCACACATACAATACCAAAATCTTCTTTGGCAGCGAAGATACAGGCTTTTGCCTGCTGCATATATTGTATCATCTCTGCATCAGGCTTGTAGCCGAGCCAGGTAATATTCTTACAATCCCGCAGATCATCAAATTCTTTTGCTCCCCAGCCATCGCCTATTATTACCAGTTTCTTGTCCGGCATTTGTTTGAATGCACGGGCTATCATGTCCATACGCTTGTATGGCACTACCCTGCCCGCGCATAGATAATAATCCTGCCGGGGAGCAGTACTTAATGCAAATTTATCTACGCGAACAGGTGGATGGATAACCGTGGAATCCCTGCCATAGCTGTTCTGTATGCGCCTGCGCACATGCTCTGAATTGGCGATGAAGTAATGTACCCGCTCGGCCGATCGCTTGTCCCAGCGGCGGAGGTAGTTTACAAACCATTTATAAAATCCTGTGCGGCCCATATGATGAGTAGCGGCATAATCGTCGTACATATCCCAAATGGGGCGGAGGGGGGTGTGGCAGTAGCAGATGTTCAGCGTTTTTGGATCGCTGCGGAAACCTTTTGCAACTGCGTGTGATGTTGACAGTATCAGATCATAGCCCTGCAGGTTAAAACGTTTCATGAGCCACGGCATGACGGGCAAAGCTAACCGGTATATGCGGCTGATGAAGGGCACATGCTGCAGCACTGATGTTTTTACAGCCCTATCATGCAGTATCTCGTGCTTTGCAGCGGGGGTGAATTTATTGAACAGGGCATAGATATCCACATCCTCGCTTTTATAGAGGGCGAGGATGGCGCCGGCTACTTTTTCTGCGCCGCCATTAGCATTGAACCAGTCTTGCACAAAGGCTATCTTCATTGGTGGCACAAAATAAGGGTTTTATGATATTGCACAGTTTTCATGATTTTTTTGGGGGACAACAGTGATATATATAATTCATTGGTTTTATGTACTTTTTTACATTTATTTTTGCGCACTATTTGCGCATTCTTTGCGCACTTTTGCACACATTTGTTACTAATCCCGCTCACATTATTTATCATTTCAGCCACAAGATCTATCAAGTTTTTTGCCTGGTAAACCTGTGCCCGGGCTTATAACCTGTAAAGTTCGGAGGAGAAAATGGTGTGGCAAAGTGAAAAAATCCTTGACGGTACCATTTCAGTACCGTCAAGGAAAAAAGTTTGAGCCATGGGCGCGGGTTTGAGGGATTTTGGGCAGTAAAATAATCAGGCTGGTTTCATGATGTAGACGCGGGTGTTCTACGCGAGTCAACCACCCCAGTCAGCTCTGACGTTCGTCTTCGCCGACATCCCTTCCTAATGGTTCGGCAAGCTCACCACAGAAGGGAAGTTCTTCTATTCGCAGGATTTTTTTATGGCTTCGGTGGCGCGCCTGTCGCCGAGTTGGAGGGCTTTCTGGAGGTCTTCGCAGCCACTCTCTTTCTGGTTGAGGTTTATTTTGGCTATCCCCCGATTATAATAAGCACCGGCATCGTTTGGGTTTAGCGCAATGGCTTTGTTGAGGTCTTCCAATGCGCCCCCGAAATCGCCAATAGTACACCTGGCGCATCCCCTGCCCGAAAACGATGTTCCATCCTCGGGGTTAATGTTGAGTGCAATATTATAATCATCAATAGCGCCCTGCGGGTCTTTGAGGCAATATTTTGCCGCACCCCTGTAGCAGTATGCATAGCCAAATTTATGGTTGAGCTCAATAGCCTTGTTGAAATCTGCCAGGGCAGCCTGCATCTCTCCCTTCCTTATGTTTGCTACGCCACTATTGTAATAGTCTGCAGCGAGCTGGGCATGAGCGTTGAACACACCGAGAGCAAATAAGAACAACAGGATTTTTTTCATGAGTTGTAAAAATACGATAAATGTCTGAACCTCAGATTAACCGAGATTTTGCTGATGGGCAGTTTGAGCTGTGCGTTTTGCTGATAGGTGGGTTTTATCCACCGCGAGGTTTTGTCTGAACTAAGATTTATAGGATTAACGGATTGCAGGATGTGCTAGAAAATAGAGGCAAATGGCCCGTAGGCTATTTGAAAATCTAAGATGCGTATGTATCTTACGGATAAGATTATCCCTGTGAAGTCATTGCTTACATATAGCTTCCTTCAATTGATGCTGCTTTTATGTGGAGCAGGCAGCAATAGTATTGCACAGGTCTCCGAGATAAACGGTATAGTAGCCGAAGAAATGCGCAACCAGCATATAGTAGGCTTGTCGGTGGGGATAGTGCGCAATGGCGAGGTATTGCTAAGCCGGGGTTATGGAATGGCTGACGTGGATGCACGCCTGCCTGCCACGGATAGTACGGTATACGGAATAGGCTCCCTGAGCAAACACATAATTGCAGTTTGCATACTGCGGCTGGCGGAAGAAGGCAAACTTACAATCGAGGACTATGTTTCCAGCTACTATCCTGATGCACCCAAGGAATGGGGCGACATAACTATCCGCACCTTGCTCAATCACACCTCCGGCCTGCAGCGAGAACCACCAAATTTTGACTGGGGCCACAGCAAACCCGATTCATTTTACATAAAGGCTGCTTATAAAAAAGACCTGGAGTTTGCTACCGGCAAGGGCTGGCAATACAGTAACCTTGGCTATTTTATTCTTGCCGATATTATACGCAAGACGAGTGGTTACAGTTTTGACCTGTACACCAACCTGGTGTTCCGCATAATTGGCCTTGAGCATACCACTACAACGAACAGGAGTTTGGGGCCGCTCAGTGCCAGATCGTACAAATATGACGAAAACAGCGGCGGCGCAAGAGTATGGAATGGCGATGGCAAAGAGCGGGCCAGCATACAGGTAATGCGGCCGAGCGGGGCTTTTTCATCGACTATCCGGGATATGATAAAATGGGATTCCATACAGCGCCACGGCGACCTGCTGAGCAAGGACGACTGGGCACGCATGTGGCAGGATACCGTGCGTCCGCCGGTGAAGCCCTATGGACGGGTAACCTGGTACGGATATGGGTGGGGAGTGATAAAAAGCGGCTACGGAATACTGCTTACGCATGAAGGCACAGCGGTGGGATTTAAAAACGCCTATTGGCATGGTATAGATGAAGACCTCAGCATCATTGTGTTTACCAATACCGCGCAGGCAGAACCATCTGTGATAGCCCGGAGGATATATAATGTGCTGCATTAGTGCGAACCTTGATTAAACGAGATTAACCGGGATTGCCCTGATTTGTGATTTTGTTTGGCGCGAGGTTTTGTCTGAACTAGGATTTATAGGATTTGTGGATAGCCAGGATGCGCGAGTTTGTCCTGCGCGAGGTTTGTTGGTGAAGAACACCAACAAAGGCGGAAACCATATTTTTGCACTATGAATAAACCGACTGAAAAAAAATCCATTAACACTAAGGCAAGTCCCCCTTTATCTACTAAGATGATCTCAAGGCTTAGGGAGAGCAAAAAGCAAATCAAGAATGGGCGAGGCGTGAAAATAACCTTAAACGATATTTTGGCTAAAGCCTATATATCATCCTCTACCTCCACGACTTAAAGGACGCGAGTATTTACCTCACCCCTTCCGATAGCTATCGGGATCTCCACAGGTGGAGAGGGTGACTGGTGGAGAGAGTGTGTAAAAAGGCAATGCGAGGTAAAGGACGTGGCTACTGGCAAAATTTTCAATATCCTTAATACAAATTTGATATACCACGGTATAATCACTAAATTGTACTATCCTAACAAAACCGTATTTTTGTATTATGCAGGCAAAAGGGATAGAAAAGGAAATGCAGGCTTATTTTATGCAGTTGAGTATTGCTGAAAAAAAATCTGTGGTACAGATGCTGAAAACATTTTTGCAAAGAAAAAGCAAAGAGCCCTCTGTAACTATTGAAGATTATAACAAAGATATAGAGGAAGCAATGGCCGAAGTTGCCCGTGGCGAGTCTTATTCGCACGAAGAAGTGATAAAAATGTCTAAGAACTGGTGAGCAAAGGAATGAAGATAACATGGGCTTCCCGTGCGCTAAAACAGTTCAATGACGCGATATCATATATCCGCGAAGATTCAGACCAAAATGCGGACTCTGTAAAAGAAAAAATATTATCTAAAATTGGTAGCCTGGCGGAAGCCCCCGTTGTGCATCGCAAAGATGAATACAAAAGAAATAATGATGGTCGTTTTCATTATTTGAGCTGTTGAATTACCGCATAAGTTATTATAGTGGTGAAGATGAAATTATAATTGTACGCGTGCGCCATGTAAGCATGCGTCCCAAAGATTATTAAGTATAATATAACATCATTATCCCAACAAATTTGATATACCACCGAACAATCACTATTTTTGCGCATTCTCAAATTAAAACAATCACTTAACTAAACAATGCCGTATCTATTTACATCAGAATCAGTTTCTGAAGGACATCCTGATAAAGTGGCCGACCAGATATCGGACGCGCTTGTTGACAACTTTCTTGCATGGGACCCACAGGCAAAAATTGCCTGCGAAACGCTGGTAACCACCGGGCAGGTGGTACTTGCCGGCGAGGTGAAATGCAGCACTTACATTGATGTGCAGACCATTGCCCGCGAGGTGATAGCTAAAATAGGCTATACCAAGAGCGAGTATATGTTTGAGGCGCATTCGTGCGGGGTACTTTCTGCCATACATGAGCAAAGCGCTGATATCAATCAGGGCGTTGAGCGCAAGAAGAAAGAAGACCAGGGCGCCGGCGACCAGGGTATGATGTTTGGCTATGCCACCAATGAAACAGCCAACTATATGCCGCTGGCACTGGATATGGCGCATAACCTGCTGCTGGAACTGGCGGCCATCCGCAAAGAAGGCAAACAAATGAAGTACCTGCGCCCGGATGCAAAAAGCCAGGTGACACTGGAATACAGCGACGACAACAGGCCGGTGCGCATAGATGCGATAGTTATCAGCACGCAGCATGATGACTTTGCAGAGGAAAAAGCAATGCAGGCGAGGATAACAAAGGATGTAAAAACCATCCTGATACCACGCATACTGAAGAGCTACCCGCAATACAAGCATTTATTCAATGAAAAGATAAAGTACCACATCAACCCTACGGGTAAGTTCGTGATCGGCGGCCCGCATGGTGATACCGGTTTGACCGGCCGTAAGATCATCGTTGACACTTATGGCGGCAAGGGTGCACATGGTGGTGGCGCGTTCAGCGGTAAAGACCCGAGCAAGGTTGACCGCTCTGCAGCCTATGCTACGCGCCACATTGCCAAGAATTTAGTGGCAGCAGGTGTATGTGATGAGGTGCTGGTACAGGTGAGCTACGCTATAGGCGTGGCACAACCAATGGGCCTGTATGTAAATACCCACGGCACGGCTAAAGTGAAAATGAATGACGGGCAGATAGCCAAAATAGTTAGTGAAGTGTTTGACATGCGCCCATACTTTATTGAACAGCGCCTGAAACTGCGCACGCCTATGTATAGCGAAGCTGCTGCATACGGGCATATGGGCCGTAAGTCGGAGACTGTAAGCAAAACTTTCAAAAGTGCAGATGGCAAGACCAAGAATATGAAGGTGGAACTGTTTACGTGGGAGAAGCTGGATTATGTGGATAAGGTGAAGAAGGCGTTTAAGCTGAAGTAATTTGAAAATTTGATGATTTGAAAATTTGAAAATGCCCCGTGTTTCGCGGGGCATTCTTTTTTTAATGAATTATGGATGCCACATCTTTGAGGTGTGGGATGGGAATTGCTTTGGGGAATTCCACACTTTTGGGAGTTAACAGAGGGTTAACCTTCCGTTCATTTTCCGTGTTCTTTTTTCAACAGCAATCATTTATCTATTAGTGAAAGAAATTGATGTGGCGGGTAATGTGCGGGCATAGTTTTGGTAGCCTATGCAGTCCATTACTTTATTTTTAAAATAACATCAGCTATGTCAACAAACAAATTAAGGCAGACAGATCCCCGTACACGCACACGTACCTGGGACAACACTTCATTCAACAGTGGAATTGAAGATTATCAAACCGAAAACAGCAGCTACGACAGCAGGGAGCAGGACTATTATCCCCGGCAAACGCAGCAGTTTACAAATGATTATCCATCGCAACGCTTTGGCAGCTATGAAAATGACCCTTATGCGCAAAACCAATACCGCAACGAGTGGAACGAACAAAGGCAGCCCAACTACAATACACAAAACTCTCCTTTCTACAACGAGCGGACACAAAATAGCTGGAACAACAGGCCGCAACAATTTGGCAGCCAGCAACAATACGGCAACCAATCGCAATACGGTAACCAATACGGCCAACAGCCTACTTATGGCGGCAACCAATATGGCGGTTACAGTCAATACGGACAGACCATGGACCCACAGTGGGATACAAGAAGCCAGCAAATGCACAATAGTACCAACCAAAACCGCTGGAACGAAGATCATAACAACCCGCAAAGTAATTATCGCAATAATCAATCGTGGGGGCAGTTCATGCAGCGCAATACAGGTACAGGCAGCGGCAATACCGGCAGTAACTACGGCGGCAACTACAGCGGCGGCATGGGCACTTATAACCGCAGCGAGAACCTGGCAATCAACGAAAGGGGAAGCATGCACAGCAACTATGGGCCACATAAAGGCAAGGGGCCAAAAGGCTACCAGCGTTCAGCAGAACGCATAAAGGAAGACCTGAATGACCTGCTGATGGATGACGGTGTACTGGATGCATCGAACATAGAAGTGACCATAGAAAATAATGAAGTGATACTGAGTGGCACTGTAGCCAGCCGCGAAGAAAAACGCCGCGCTGAAGACCTGGCAGAATCGATCACTGGTGTGAACAATGTAGAGAACCGCCTGCATGTGAGCCGCGAGACTGAATCAAGGGAGCGCAAATCTTCGCTGAATACTGAATCAAATAATGAGTCTAAGAGCAGGCGCAATTCGCTGGTGAGCTCAAATTCATAAATAAGAATTGTGTGTGTTTGAAAAAAGAAAAACGCCCCGCAGTCTTGCGGGGCGTTTTAATGTTCTTTCAACTGTCTTGCTAACTCTCAGCAACCCTTCGACAAGCTCAGGGTGACAAAATAATTAAGTAGTTACTAAAGTATCGAGCACTTTGTTCATGCTGCGAACGGCTTCGGCTGATTTGTTGAAGGCTTCCTGCTCTTCGGTGTTCAGCTTGTAGTCGATGATCTTTTCCCAGCCGTTGGCACCTATTACCACAGGCACGCCGAGGCAGATATCATTCTGTCCATATTCACCTTCCAGGTAAACGCAGCAAGGGAATACTTTCTTCTGGTTGCGTACAATAGATTCAACCAGTTCGGCTCCGGCAGCACCGGGTGCATACCATGCAGAAGTGCCGAGCAGTTTGGTGAGTGTTGCACCACCAACCATTGTATCGGCAGATACTTGCTTCAGTGTTTCAGCGCTGAGCATGTTTGATACCGGAGTACCATTGATGGTAGCGAGGCGTGTTAGCGGGATCATGGTAGTATCGCCATGGCCGCCTATTACTACTGCATGCAGGTCGTTCTGCGAGCAGTTGAGCTCTTTCTGTAAGTATGTTTTGAAACGTGCGCTGTCAAGGATACCGCCCATACCTATGATGCGGTTCTTTGGCAGGCCTGTTGATTTAAGCGCGAGGTAAGTCATTGTATCCATAGGGTTAGAGATAACCACTATGATGGCATTTGGAGAATGCTGCAGGAGGTTCTTACAAACATCTTCAACTATGCGGGCATTGGTGCCAATCAATTCTTCACGGGTCATGCCGGGCTTGCGGGGAATACCTGAGGTGATAACGCAAACATCAGAGTTAGCGGTTTTGGAATAATCGCCGGTAACACCTGTAACACGGGTATCGAAACCACACAATGAGGAAGTTTGGGTGATGTCGAGCGCTTTGCCTTCTGCAAAACCTTCTTTAATATCCACAAGTACCAGTTCTTCTGCCAGTTCGCGACGGGCGATGTTGTCGGCACAGGTAGCGCCAACTGCACCGGCGCCTACTACTGTAATTTTCATTTATAAAAACGTTTTTGAAGTGAAATAATTTAAATACGCGGCAAAGGTAAGGAAATTGAAGTTTTATTATACGCCAATGAGCATGGAATGTATAATGAAAAATAAACCGTTAAAACGGTTATCCATCTTGGCCTCTTTATGGCCATGGTTGAAACCGTGGGCTATGTGGAATTATATAGTTTTTATTCTTCTGTAAGATGGTAAATAACCCCTCTTTCTTTTAGGTATTGCATAATAAAGTTGAAGCAGTTCGTATGCTTACCAACAAGTTCCGGCGGAAAGACACCTTTTTCTGTGAACAGTTTATCCATAATCAAATGTAACGAACCGGTGCAGGTAAAGCCGGTGGTACGGCTCATAGATGAAAATTGAGTTACGGCATCGTACGTATCGAAAAGATCATAAGTGTACGATGCTGCTTTACCGTTTTCAGTGCCAGTAACCCGTATACGCATGAGCGTAAATTCCTGCTCATCGGGCTTTGACTTCCATTGGTCTATAAGCATGGCAGAAGAAAATTCGAGTGGCGTAGTTTCTATACCTTTAAAGTTGATTTTGCGGGTATCGAAGAAACCACCTTTTATCATTGCCTTTATCAGGTCAATATGGCCGGGGTAGCGCAGGGTCTTCTCTTTCATATTCGGGATATGCCCCATAGTGAAGAGTATGGAACGGAGGCCATCGGTATTGAAAGATTCCAAAGTTCCTACCTGTGGAAAATCAATAAGTTCCGCCTCGCTAAGCGCAGGTTTGGTAACAATTTGTCCATTCTCCATGAGGCGAGCAGGACGGCTATATTCCTCTATTACATCTATAGGAGAAAACGGGGCCTTGTATTCAAACGGCTTCACACGTATCATAGGCAGCCCACCAACCATGCATTCAAAATCTGTGATCTTCAATTTCTCATTATAGTAACCAAGTATATAATTACTCATGCCGGGGGCCACACCACAGTCTACAATTGCTGTAACGTTATTTTGTTTGGCAAGGGCATCCAGTGCCAGTGCATCTTCTGAAAAAAAGGAAATATCTGCAACATTTTTGCCGGCTTTTATTACGGTTTCCAATGTTTTATATCCCATAAAACCGGGCACTGCTGTTATTACATAATCAAAACCAGAGAGGAGGCTGTTATAATTGGCGTAATCCTGGAGGTCTGCTTTTATTGTATTAATAGATGGCTCCCGGACAGACAATGCGGCCAATGCTTTTTCGCTCACATCAAAAGAAGTCACTTGATGTTTTTTGCACAAGTCTATCGCCATTGTTCTGCCTACCATTCCGGCGCCTAATATTGCTATTTTCATTTAAGTAAAATTATAAGCGGTGCAAAATACAAATAGAAGCGCATTTGAAAATTAAACCAGTTTTTATTTATCTTTAAAAATTCCAAAACGATCATAAACAACGCATTAGCAATAATCCCTGCCCGCAATGGCTAAGAAGAGTAATAAACAACCCATAAGTACCGGCAGTGCACCTGTAAGAAAACCGGCACCTGCCCAACAAAACACACCAAAGCAACCAAAGGCAACCGATAGTACTAACTTTTGGGACAGGTATGGCAAGTGGGCAATACCCCTGGTAATAGGGATACTCACTTACGCCTTCCTGCAGGAATGCACTAATAATGAACTGACCAACTGGGACGACCTGGGCTATATCATCACCAACCAGCTGATAAAAGATCAATCGCCGGATGCTATAA
The DNA here is from genome assembly GCA_021155965.1 of Flavipsychrobacter sp. Taxonomy (GTDB): domain Bacteria; phylum Bacteroidota; class Bacteroidia; order Chitinophagales; family Chitinophagaceae; genus Nemorincola. The sequence continues at coordinate 55,861 of JAJNBJ010000010.1, read as the reverse complement.
AAAATATATTTTCCACCGCCAACCCGGTAATGGGAAACTATCATCCGCTTACCATTCTATTATATTACTTCGAGTACCAAAAGTATGGCCTTGATCCATGGATATACCACTTCGACAGTGTACTGCTACACGTGTTGTGTACTATTGCCGTTTACTACTTTATCCGCCTGCTAACAGGAAACACTATTATAGCCACCATTGCAGGACTGCTTTTCGGGTTGCACCCCATGCACGTAGAATCTGTGGCATGGGCAGCGGGTCGCAAGGATATACTTTATGGCGTTTTCTTTGTTTTATCAATGAGCTGCTATATAAAATACCTCAGGGCAGACAAAAAAGCAATGTGGTATGTGCTTGGGCTGCTGGCGTTCGCAACATCACTGCTTGCCAAGTCGGTAGCCGTAACACTGCCCATCACCTTGTTTGCTATAGACTGTCTTGAAAAACGGCCATTCAGCTTCAAGGAGTTCTTTTCTGCAAAACTGTTCAACTCATCACAAAAAATATTGCTTGAAAAAATACCGCACTTTCTGCTGTCGTTGTTGTTTGGTTTACTGTCAGTAGCGGCGCAGAAGGATGTAGGCGCGTACGGTTCGCTCGACACTCATTTTAACCCGCTTGAACGTTTTTCATTGGGCATGTATGCGTTAACTTCTTACTTGTGGAAGGCTATTGTTCCGGCGGGGTTAAGCAATTTTTATCCATATCCGTTAAAAGAGCATGACGCGCTGCCGGGCCTCTATTACATTTACCCGATACTGATGATAGGGCTGGCTTTTGTGGTATGGAAATTTGCCCGTAAAAACAGGGCCGTGATCTTTGGGCTGGGTTTTTTCCTCATCAATATTGTTTTGCTGCTCCAGTTCATCCCTGTTGGTGGTGCTATCATGTCAGACCGCTATGGTTATATACCATACATAGGCCTGTTTTTTATCATCGGCTGGTTTGTTGCGAGGTATTATGAAAAGGCGAAAGAAGGAACGGGAAAAATACTGTTTGGGGTCACAATCGCCTATTGCCTGGTATTGGGTTTTGCCAGTAAAGAAAGATGCAAGGATTGGTATGATTCGCTGACCTTATGGCAGGATGACATCGACAAGCACCCGGAAGCACCAGTAGGCTATTTTTATATGGGACAGGCTTATTTTACGAAGTACGAAGAAACCGCCCAACCAACCAAGAAAAAACTATATGCAGACTCGGCCCTATTCCTCTTCAATATGTCGGTAGCGCGTAAACCGGACTATATCAACCCTATTATTTGTATTGCGGAGTTACAGCGCAATTTTGGTATGGTAGACTCAGCAAAAAGTACTTATATGCGTGCATTGAAAATAAAGCAAGATAACGAGAGCGTATATATGGGGCTAGGCGTGATATACAGCATACAAGCACAGAATGCCACAACGATAGAAGTACAAAAACAACTTTACGACTCTGCACAATTTTGTTTCAGGAGAGGTTTACAGATCAAACCATTTTCGCCTGAAGGGCACAGCAACTTTGCCAATTATTTTGACATAGTGGGCAAACTGGATTCATCGCTGAAAGAATATGCTATTTCTATAGAGCAGGACCCCGACGCGTATATACCCTATATGAACAGGGGCAGGATATACCAGCGGCTGAACAAATTTGACGAGGCAATTAAAGACTTTAATAAAGCTGTGGAGAAGAAGCCCGAATCGGGAGATGTGTGGGTAGCCAGGGCGAAATGCTATTTGGCAATGGGAAATAAACAGATGGCACTGCAGGACATGAAAAAGGCTGAATCGCTGGGGTTAAAGTTAGACCCGAGTGTTATGAGCCAGTTGCAATAGCAGATTAATCAGTATGCTTTTCTTCATGGGACTTTAATACCCTTAACATAGGAGCAGCAAACCATGTAACAGCAACAACTACTATTGTGAGGCAGCCACCCATTACAACAGCGGGTACCGTGCCCATCCATTTTGCAGTTATGCCGCTCTCCATCGCTCCAAGTTCATTTGATGAGCTGATGAACATAGTATTTACTGCAGCTACCCTGCCCCGCATAGCATCGGGCGTATAGACCTGGAGGATAGTGTGGCGTATTACTACATTCACCGCATCGAAAAAACCGCCCAGGAACAGCATGGAAAAAGCAACGATAAAGCCCCACGAAATACCAAAGCCTGCGATGGAAAACACTGCATCTGTACCAAAGTAGCCCGAATAGGCAAAGATGATAGTAGTGACCCCAAAGGCAGCGATACTAAGCATGAGTTTGATACCCGGATTGTTCTTTAAAGGCACCAATGACAATACAAGCAGGCAGATAACAGACCCAATACCCGGCGCAGCCCGCATCCAGCCGAAGCCTATTTCGCCTACTTTCAGTATGTCATCTGCATAAACAGGTAGCAATGCCACTGCCCCGCCAAACAGCACTGCAAACATATCCAGCGAAAGTACGGCAAGTATCAGTTGAGTGCGAAATACAAAACGCAATCCTTCTGTAATGCTTTTCATCACCGGCTCTTTCTCTTTCTTCATTATCTGCTGCCGGGGTATGCGGAGCAACGCAACCAATGCCACGAGCTCGATCACTGCTACCCATATCAGGCTGATATGAAAACCGAACAATATCATAAACCCACCCAGCAAAGGCCCGATCACTGCGCCTATATGCCATGATGTGCTGCTCCAGGTTGTTGCATTAGGATAATGCTCGCGCGGGGTAAGAAGGCCCTGCAAAGCAAATGATGATGGGCCCAGGAATGCCCGGAGCGCGCCGCCGATAAAAATACCTGCATATGCCAGCCATACAATAGCCGTAACGGATAAATGGTTTTGTATGCCCGGCCATGCAAGTGCCACAAACAGGCCTGAAAGCAAAATGTATAATCCAATACATGATGCCATCATTTTCCGCTTCTCACTGAGATCAACAAAATGCCCTGAAACAAGAGAAAAACCTACTGCGGGTATCACTTCCCACAGCCCAAGCATGCCCAGCGCCAGTTTATCGTGTGTGAGCTGGTATACATAATAGGCAACTATAGCCGCCTGCATATTTAACGCCAGGATAATAGCTACCCTTACCAGCAGGAAGTACCTGAAGACAGGGTATCGCAGTGCCTGGTTCTTGAGCAGAAAGGATGTAGCAGAGATCAAACAACAAACAATTGGTTATTGCAAACCTAAGAAAAATGCGATGGTTGCCTGCTTTTCATTTTCCGGAATATAAAAATCAAATTTTAAATTCCGGCATATAATTTGTTGTAATTACGATAAACAAATACCTTATGAAAAAGAAGTTTCTGTTATTGCTTACATTGCCTTTGCTTGTAAATATACTGTTCGTAAGGATGAGTTGCGGCAGATACAGATGCTATTATATGACAAGCGTTTCACTGGCACCATTTGACAATGCAGACAGCATACCACGTGTTCTCAGCCCAGATGGAGTGCTGGCCAGGGCGTTTATGCTGGAATACACATTGTCTGGCACTTTAACCTATTGTAGCGGAGACGACGACCCGGCATTGATGGACAGCATACAGTTAACCAGCGATCGCAACTTTGACGCATTACATCCGGCGGGTACAGACCTTAAGAGCTTGTTTATTGTGAACAAAAAAAATAATGGCGGAGACGATGACCTGCACACCTGCTACCTGGTAAATGCTCCATCTGACACAGGTACACATGTGTTTACAATAAAGATCTTCATGCACGATTCAGCCCGCAGCACTTTTATTGCCTCCACTAAACCTGTAAAACTATTATTATGAGGCTTTTATTATTGCTGCTGTGCTTATCAGCCAGCCTTTCCATACATGGAAAGGGAACAGACTCTATCCTCCACCGCATAAATTTCCAGCTGCACCCCGCTGTATTTATACCTACAGGACAGTTCTCAAATATACACAGCAACGGTTACCTCCTGGGACAATCTAAAGCAGGATTTGCCATTGTGCCATCGATCATAGCTAGAGTACATAAAAACTTTCATGCGGGATTATATATCGGATTTGCAAATTTCCAATTGAACCCCGAAAAATCTTACCGTTTACTGAAAAAACAATTTGATGAACCCGGATATTACACCACGGCCATTATCAAAGAGAGCGACGCAGGATTGGGTACGGAAGGCCTGGAATTCACATACAAATTCAAAACAGAACTGGGAGAGATAGAACCTTACTTACAAATTGGTGCAGGCCATATTATTGGCGGTAAAAGCTTCGCGACGATACACAGAAAAAAGGCGAACGACAATTATTATGAGGATATTGACATGTCAATTCTCCCAAGCAGTTTATTTTATCCCGGCATTGGCCTACGAATTAACAGGAAAATGCACAAAATATTCTATTTAACATTCTCAATCCAGTATAATAGCGGTTCAACGACTTATGATGTTGAGCATACAAAAACAGATATCTCCGGCAATATCTCCAAAACTGTTTTAAGTTACAACCAGCGCGTATCCGCCCTGCAGATACAATCGGGCATCCAACTACGTGTATTCAAGGCCAGGCGTTTCCGGCACAAATAAATATTCTACTTACACCTGCAAACATTAAATTTGCTGTGTAATGACCAATGCCTCCCAGATATTAGGCACCAGTATTGTACAGGCCTTTCATGAGCTGAGGGCCAATAAACTGCGCACGTTCCTGTCGCTGCTGGGCATTACTATTGGCATATTCTGCATCATTGCCGTGCTCACTGTACTGGAGAGCCTGAAGAACAATATCCAGAAAGACATGGCCACACTCGGCAGCAATGTGCTGTACATAGGCCGCTGGCCGTGGATGGACGACGACGGGGAATATAAATGGTGGGAATACTGGCGCCGCCCCGGCATGACGCCAACCGAGGTGAAAGCTATACAAAGCCAGGTGCCTGATGCCGAGGTAGTAACCATCTGCCTGTCAACACACAGGGCCACAGCAAAATATAACGACCTGGACGTAAGCGGCATTGAGGGCTATGCAGTGCTGTACGGGTTCGACAAGCTGCAGAATATAGACATTATCAATGGGAGGTATTTAAGTTCAGCCGAACTGGATGGGGGAAGCAACTCCATAGTGCTGGGGCACGATGTTTTCACTTCTCTCTTCCAGGGAAATGCAACCCCATTGGGCAAGAGTGTTAGTTACCGCGGCCGGAAATTCACCGTAGTAGGCATCATGAAAAAAGCAGGGCAGAATATGGCAGGATTTGATTTCGATAATTCTGTTATCTATCCTTACTATGCCGCCGCTAATTTCCTGGATGTGCGCTCGCTGAATTATGATCCGTTCGTAGCAGTGAAAGCCGCCCATGGCAGGAACCTTGAAGAGGTGAAATTTGAAGTAGAGGGTGCGCTGCGCAGAGTGAGAAAAATACGGCCGGGGCAGGGAAACAATTTCGCCATAAACCAGCTAAGCGAAGTGACCAAACGCATAGATATTGTATTTGGCACCATAGACATAGTGGCATGGGTCATCGGCGGGTTTTCACTGATAGTGGGTGCTTTCGGCATAGCCAACATCATGTTTGTTACCGTAAAGGAACGGACTAAAATAATAGGCCTTAAAAAGGCAATAGGCGCAAGAAAATCTTCCATTATGTGGGAATTTCTGCTGGAGGCAATTGTACTCTGCCTGATAGGCGGGCTTGTCGGCATCGTCATTGTACTTTTACTAAGCCTGCTGATGACCTATGGGTTTGATTTTCATATTACGCTTTCGTTTACCAACTTCTTTATTGGTATTTTTGTGTCTATATTCGTAGGGGTATTATCAGGGCTCATACCTGCGAGATCTGCCTCGCGCCTGGACCCTGTGGTAGCTATAAGAACAAACTGATATGGCAACAAAAAAGAAACGCGTACTTATCCTCGACAAAGAGCAAATAGCCAATAAGTTGCGCCGTATGGCATACGAGATATGGGAACGCAACAGCGATGAAAAGGAGATAACCCTTATTGGCATAGAAGGTGGCGGCAAAATTGTTGCTGAAAACCTGTCCACGATATTGAAGAAGATAAGCCCTCTTAAAGTAAAGAATACAACACTGAGCATTAACAAGAAGAAACCTTTGAATAATGCGATTGATTTTAATGAAGACCTTACCGGCAGAAGCGTGATACTGGTTGATGATGTAGTGAACTCAGGAAAAACCATCTTTTATTCGCTCACGGCCATACTTGCCTACGATCTGAAAAAAATGATGGTTGCTGTGCTGGTGGACCGCAAGCATAAAAACTTCCCTATAGCTTCTGATATAATTGGCCATGGCATAGCCACTACTCTGCAGGAACACATAGAAGTGGAAACAGAAGGGAAAGAGGTATTTGCGGCATACCTGGAGTGATGTTGAGCGCTTGATTAGTTTATAATTTGATCAGTTAAAATATAGAATTCGGAATGTCTTTTACATTAGTGATACATGGGGGTGCGGGAAACATAACACCTGCCATAATGAATGAGGAACTGGAAAAAGAATATAGTGCTGCACTGAAAGGAGCGCTGGATAGTGGCCATGAAGTATTGAGCAAGGGCGGAGCCGCAATGGATGCTGTTGTAGCTGCTATCGTCTCAATGGAGAACTGTCCGCTGTTCAATGCCGGGCGTGGGTCTGTGTTCACCAAGAAAGGATTGAACGAAATGGATGCTGCCCTGATGAACGGCAGCAACCTGATGGCAGGCTCCATAGCCGGGGTACGCAATATTAGAAACCCGATTGTGCTTGCCCGGGAGGTGATGATACATTCAGGCCATGTATTTCTCGCTGGCGAGGGCGCTGCTGAATTTGCCCTGAGCCATGGCATTGAGATGGTTCCTGATGAATATTTTTTCAACCAGGATCGTTATGATCAATGGTTGGAGATACGCCATACTAATTTTACGCAACTCGACCACAAAGGAGATAATCTAAAAAGCCATCTACCGGACACAGGAGATTATAAATTTGGAACCGTAGGTGCTGCAGCTTGCGATGTACAAGGCAATATAGCAGCAGGTACATCTACCGGGGGCATGACCAACAAACGCTTTGGCCGTATTGGCGACAGTCCGGTGATAGGTGCTGGCACCTATGCAAATAATGCGACATGTGCAATATCCTGCACGGGACATGGCGAGCCTTTCCTGCGGGCATGCGTGGCACACGATGTATCCTGCCTGATGGAGTATAAAGGATTGTCGCTCAAAGCAGCATGTGATACAGTTATCAAAGACAAGCTGATAAAAATAGGCGGTGAAGGTGGTTTGATAGCAGTAGATGCAAAAGGAAATTATGAATTCTGCTTTAACTCTAACGGCATGTACAGGGGTATGAAGAATAGTGAAGGAAAAGAGGTTGTTGCTTATTATGGGGAATAATCTGAGCCTCTAATTTCGCTCTATAGACTGAATAAGAATTGACAGGTCTTTATCTGAAACAGTTTCTTGCTCTGACTTATCATAAATTGTTAGAAAATATATGGAGTTGCGTTGTATCTTAACACAAGTTATAATTCTTGCCCCTCCACTTTTCCCCTGATTTTTACCTTTTATCGCTATCCGTATTTTATAACAATCCTTGCCGAGTGGTTTTCCGAGTTGGGGATATTTTTCAATTTGAGGCAGTAATAGTTCAAAATCTTTTTTAAAAGAAGGATATTTCTTTACAATTGCTTTTAATTTTTTGACAAATTGTGGCAAGTAAACAAACTCCATGATACGGGATTACAATTGAGAAAGTAACTGCTTAGTAGTGGGAGTCTTCAATTTACCTTGGCCATGTTGCTCCATTTCTTTGAAAGCCTGCTTCAACTCATTAAATAACTCTAATTTTTTTATTCCTTTTTGCAACTCCTCCCACTGTTTCAGAGGTATCTGAACAGCAGTTTTTTTCCCTTTCTCGTTCATTACATATTGCACTTGCATATGATTCCCTGTTTATATAGTAAAGTTACTAAAAAGTACTTACAACCTTTCATCTAATCTCCTAAATTTGCTTAGGAGCATTTATGGCAGAGAAGAAAAGTACCAGGAAAAAGGAAGTAATTCCCAAACAAAATACAGCAAAGCATATAGAAGGTATTTCCGCACCGGAGGTGGAGCATTATGCCGGTAATGAAACAAAGCTACCGGATGCTGGTGATGCCATATTCATCAAAGGTGCACGTATGCACAACCTAAAGAATGTGGATGTGGCCATCCCGCGCAATAAATTGGTGGTGGTGACGGGAGTAAGCGGCAGCGGGAAGTCTTCTCTTACTATGGATACACTATTTGCTGAGGGCCAGCGCCGTTATGCAGAAAGCCTTAGCGCGTATGCACGCCAGTTCCTGATGCGGATGGATAAGCCAGATGTGGATTTCATACATGGCATTTGTCCAGCAATAGCCATAGAACAAAAAGTAACCACGCGCACACCACGCAGTACGGTAGGCAGCATGACAGAGATATACGATTATCTGCGGTTACTCTTCGCCCGCGTTGGCAAAACATACTCTCCCATAAGCGGCAAAGAAGTGAAGAAAGACACGGTGACTGATGTAGTGGATTTTGTACAAACATTGCCGGTTGGAGCAAAGGTTCAATTTATAGTCCCGGTTGTAGTCAGGAATAAACGCACGCTGGAAGAGGAACTGAACATATTGATGCAGAAAGGCTTCAGCCGCATTTATGTTCCTACAATTGACGAAAAGCCGATACGCATAGAAGATATGCTGGAAAAGAAAGTGAATCCCGGCAAGGCAAAGGTGAATTTGCTGATAGACCGCATTGTGGTAAAAGAACAGTTTGATGAGGATGACCTGCACCGCCTTGCAGACAGCATACAAACGGCATTCTACGAAAGCGAGGGCGAATGCCATGTGGAAGTGAATGGCAAGGATATGCACACTTTCAACAACCGGTTTGAGGCAGACGGGATAGTATTTGATGAGCCTACTCCCAACCTGTTCTCTTTCAACAATCCATATGGTGCATGCCCTACGTGCGAAGGCTTTGGGCAGGTGCTGGGCATTGACGAAGACCTGGTGATACCAGACAGAAGCCTGAGTGTTTATGAAGGTGCAGTGGCGTGCTGGAAGGGTGATAAAATGTCGGAATGGCAACAGGGGTTCATCAAGGCATCTGCCAAATACGATTTCCCGATACACAAACCTGTTGCCGACCTTACCGATGCGCAATACGGATTGCTATGGGAAGGAAATGAGCGGGTGAACGGCATTAGGGATTTCTTTAAAATGGTGGAGCAGAACCTGTACAAGGTGCAGTACCGGGTGATGCAGGCGCGCTATCGTGGGCGAACCACATGCCCGGAATGTAAGGGCTCACGTTTGCGTAAGGAGGCACTGTATGTGAAGGTGGCAGGCGCTACCATAGCCGACCTCATGTTCAAACCGGCAGATGAGCTATTTGCATGGCTGCAAAACCTGATGCTGAGCGAACACGACCAAACCATTGCCAAGCGCATACTGATAGAAGTGAACCAGCGCATGAAAACGCTGCTGGATGTGGGATTGAATTACCTGACACTAAGCCGGCTTGCCAATACACTGTCGGGAGGGGAAAGCCAGCGTATACAATTGACCAAGTTTTTGGGTAGCAACCTTACAGATTCGTTATACATATTGGATGAACCCAGCATAGGCCTGCACAGCAGGGATACAGAGCGGCTGATAGGCGTATTGAAATCCCTGCGCGACCTGGGTAATACTGTAGTAGTGGTGGAGCATGATGATATGATGATGCGAGAGGCAGACCATATAATAGATATGGGGCCGCTGGCAAGTCATTTAGGCGGTGAGGTTGTGGCAGAAGGTCCGTTTAAAGAACTCATAAAGAACAAGAACAGCCTTACAGGTAAATATCTGAGCGGTGCTTTAAAAATTGAAACCCCTTCTGTAAGAAGAAAACCACGTGAGCGAATAAGCATAGAAGGGTGCAGGGAAAATAACTTGAAAAACATCTCGGTCGATTTTCCGCTGAATATGCTGTGCGTGGTAACAGGTGTAAGTGGCAGTGGCAAAACCACGCTGGTGAAACAAACCCTCTACCCTGCCCTGATGAAACATTTTGGTGAAGGCGCAGACAGGCCGGGGCATTTCAGGAACCTGGGAGGAAACCTGAAGAACATCAGCCAGGTGGAGCAGGTGGACCAAAACCCTATTGGTAAATCATCGCGCAGCAACCCGGTTACTTATATAAAGGCGTGGGATGAGATGCGCAAGCTGTTTGCCAAACAGCCGTTAGCCAAAATGCGCGGCTTTGTGGAGAAGTTCTTTTCTTTCAATACCGATGGTGGCAGGTGCGATACCTGCAAAGGCGAGGGCGAGGTAATTGTAGAAATGCAGTTCCTTGCGGATGTACACCTGCTATGCGAAGTGTGCAAAGGGAAACGCTTTAAAGAAGAAGTGCTGGAGATAACCTACCGTGGCAAAAGCGTGTATGATGTACTGGAGATGAGCGTAGACCAGGCAATTGAATTCTTTGCAGATGAGAAGAAACTGGCAAATGCATTGCAACCGCTGAGTGATGTTGGCCTCGGCTACATAAAACTAGGACAAAGCAGCGACACGCTTAGTGGTGGTGAGGCACAACGTGTGAAACTGGCATCCTTCTTAGGCAAGGGGAAGGCAAGTGATAAAGTGCTCTTTATCTTCGACGAGCCAACCACAGGCCTGCATATGCACGATATAAAAAAGCTGCTGCAGTCTTTTGATGCGCTTATAGAACAGGGACACTCCATAATAGTGGTAGAGCATAATACAGATGTAATAAAAAGCGCCGACTGGGTAATAGACCTTGGCCCTGAAGGTGGTATTGGCGGTGGCAACTTGCTTTACGAAGGCCCACCGGATGGATTGAAGAAGGTGAAAGAGAGTTATACCGGCAGGTATATGTAATTAACTCAAAGCCAATAACCCCAACAATCCTCTCCTTTGCCCCAAATAAAATATGCAGAAAAGATATTTGGCGTTATCTTTATAAAAATATTTTTTCATGAAAAAGCTAGTATTCCTTATCTGGGCGCTTTTACCAATTTCAGTGGCATCCTTTGCGCAAAACACGCCAAACCAGCCGCAATTATATGTCACGCTCGGCCATATCTCTTTATTCGTTGATGGTAAAGAAACCTCACCTGTAGTAACAAGAGAGGATATCCTTGCAAATCCAACCCTCATGGCGCTACCTCCCGCGAACGAAGTACTTGGTTACAAATTCAGAATGGTACCTGGAAGTAAAGACGCGAAATTAACCGAACCTATTATTGTTAAAGGAGCCGAATTAACCACCGAGATCAAACAAATGTTACTTAACCAAAAAGATGCGCGCGCAAGAATTTTCATTGATGAAATAAGAGTAAAAGCAGGTGGCGGCGAAATGCGTGCGCGGCCTATTTTATTAGTCATGCAACCTAAAAAATAATATATTTTATGAAAAAGCTATCAGTTTTATTCGTCCTCCTGCTCATTGCTGCTGCATCGCAGTCATTTGCCCAAAATGCACAGATCAGGCCTACTGTTACTTTAGGCAATATCCAGCCTAAAACCTCAGTTACCGGCAAACCGGAATTGATCGCAACCCGCGAGGAGATACTTGCCAATCCTACATTAATGATGCCGCCGCCGCCATGCGAGATACTCAATTTCCAGGTCAGCATACTGCCAAAAGGAAAAGACTTCCAGGGACCATATACAGTGCAAGGCCCTCATCTTCCCCCTAATGTAATAGATTACATTAAAGGGCTTGAAGATCCACAAGGCCGCATATTCATTGAGAACATCAATGTAAAATGCGGCGGCCAGGAACTGCATGCCAGCCCGATAATCATGAAAATGGTCCTAAAACAGTAATACTCACCAGAATGATAAGATTTCCTGCATTATTTGCTCTGTTGTTTCTGTTTGTCTCATCTTACGGGCAAAATGTGAACCACCCGGTTGGATACGTGACACTTGGTGCTATCCCAAAAAAATTCACTAATGGCAAAGTGGACGCCAGCGTTGTGACGAGGGCCGAGGTTCTTGCCAATACAACACTCACCATGCCCCCACCGTCCCTTGAGATCGTAGAATTCACCTTTAGCATGCTACCCAAAGGCAACGATTTTATAGGGCCTTACAAGGTAAAGGACGCCCGTTTATCTAATGAGATCATAACGAAAATACAAGAGCTTGAGGACCCGCAGGGCAAAATATTTATTGAAAATATAAAAGTGAGCACGAGGGATGGCATACGTATAATGAGTCCTATTCTTTTAAACATGGTATTGAATAAATAATGAGCAAACACCTGTTTCTTCTTTTGGCAGTACTGCCTGTTCTGGCATACGGGCAGAAGCACAAAAAATCTACGAAAGTATCCGAGGCGCCGCCACCACGTGTATGGGTGGGCAATGTAAAAACGTATAACACCACAAGGGAACAAATACTGGAAAACCCAAAGCTGCTCACCGATTCTGCGGGATGCCGTGTATCGGGCTTCACAATTTCCCTGCAAGCCCCCGGGCAACCATTCTACGGGCCGCTATGGGCTGTGGGCGACGACTTCACACAAACACAGAAGGATGTCATCAAGCAATGGGACCATCCTAATGTTACGGTGTTCATTCAAGATATCCACCTTAACTGCCACGAGAAGGATGCCACTTCTCCACCTTTTCAATTACACTACGATCATTAATAATAGATGGCGCACTTAAAGTGCGCCATCTATTATTTTAATTCAGCACAAATTTTATTGGTAGCGTAAATAATACTTTTACCGGCTTACCATTTTGTTTGCCGGGCTTCCATTTAGGCATAGCCTTCACTACACGCACGGCTTCTTCGTCACAACCACCACCTATACCACGCGCCAGTCGCACATCACTTACGGAGCCATCCTCATTAATTACATATTCCACCAACACCCTGCCCTCTATTCCGTTCTCACGTGCTGCTTCAGGATAGCGTAAATTCTTTTGCAGGTAAGCATCCTGGTCGCCATCAAACTGCGGCATTTGCGCTACATAAGTAAATGGCTTCAGCGATTCTGTGTTGTTCACGACAACATTGGTATTGGTATTGCCGGTAATTACCGGGACAATATCTACACTGCCGCTATCATTGTTAGCAATTCCGGGAACTACATTTGCAAGGTTCCTGTTCTCTGTCATTTGCTCATCCGGGCGAATAGGATCGGTAGTAATAACCGGTGCTGTAAATATTTGTGTTCTTGGTTGTCTTGGAGGTGCAACCGGCTTGGGAGGCTCTACTTTAAGCTCGGGTTGTTTTATGGGTATCTCCACTGTTGTTAAAGTAGTTGTCACAGTGCTGCGGCGTACTTCATTCGTATTATCTGATCCGACAAATGATAAACAGCATAATGCAGCAACCACAGAGAACAGGAACAACATTCCCTTCTTCAATCGCTCATCATAATGCCTGCGTAATTCGTAGCCACCATATTGTTTGTTGCGGTGGTCGTAGATGATGTCTAAGTAATCGGCCTGTAATAATTTCGCGGTTTCCATATAGGTTGTTTATTAGTAAGACACCAGGACAGAAAATTTCCACAATATTTTTGCAAATATTTTTTGCATGATGACCCATTCACGCAAATTATAAAACTTGCCTGTTATATTATTGTATGTTAGGAACACTTCATGAATATTTTTTATGAGAGTTAGCGAATCTACATAGTTCAACACTTCTGTTGTTTTGTTTACAAAATCAAACTTATACAGTTTCAATTCACCTGCCACGCTTATTTGAAGCGTATAATAAGATCTTTCTTTTGCCAGGTAACATCCATATATACTTTTTACAGCAGGGTAAGGTGAACTTTCAGCGCTTTTACCGGTGGCGGCATCTATCTCTACAAGTAAATGATTACCATTGCCTGTCTCCTTCCATGCATATAATATGCTTTTACAAATAGCCTGGTTTTGTTTTCTGCAGGAAGAAGCAATAAACGTTAATGCACAAAATATGTATAATATATGTTTCATTATTTTTATATCACAAAATTCATGCCATTTTTTCACCATTTATAAAAATAAACACTTATTATTTCCGCCGTTGTTGGTGTTCCTCACCAACAACGGCGGACAACGGCTGAACAGGCTGAATTTGTGAGGCACGAGAGTGCCTGCGGAACTCTCGCGCCGGTCGTGAGGCTATGCCTGGCTTAAGGCAGGTTACTCAAGAATTATTTTCTGAGTTGCTTTTGTACCAGCGCCGTTATCCCATATGGCAAAGTAAATACCGCGGGGTATGGTATGAATATCAAAATAAGTGAGCGTGCGGGATACAGTACTTTCAGATATCTTTTTGCCAACAGCATTCAATATAGATATGTTGCCATTTGCTACCGGGGTGCGAATGAACAAAACATTTACGGCAGGATTTGGGTATGCCGTGATGGATGGCGGAACCCTACCGGGGGGGAGGCCCAATGTGGTGGCAAATTCATAGGCGCCTATATCTATATTGCCAACAAGGCGGGTATTCCCTGCGCAGTCTGTTGAAAGGGTGAGTGCGCTTGTGGTATCGCCCATGTCGATACAGGCAGAGCCGGGGACCAGCCAAAAATCAGCTGTGACTGCGTCTTCTGTAACGCTTGTGGTGAGTGTAGGAGCCGAAAAGCCCGGAGAGGTACCTGTAATATTCGTGGTAGTATCTCCAATAGATGTATAGGTGCCAATGTCTATAAGTGAACTGTGTTCTTTCCAGTTGTTTTCAAATAATATAGTTGATAAAAGCGGACCTTCAACTACAGGCGACAGGAGCGAGGTTGAGCCTGTCGCCGTATTTCCGTAGAAAATGTTGTTCTTACAGACTAAAGGCGAGGTGCCGAATACATAAATAGACCCGGCTGCAGGTGACGTGTTGTTTACGACCTGGTTGTTGGTAATTGAGGCTCTAGCACGATGAATCTTGATTGCCCCACCGTGATAAGGAGAGTAATTATTGGCTATGACATTATTGCGTATCGTATAAAACGTGCTATCAATTGGTGTTGGCGAATTATAAGCTAAATTCATGGCGCCACCACCATCTGTAATGCCGCAAAAGCCGGATGTGTGCTGGTTATTACAGATCAGGTTGTTCCTGATATCAATAAAGCCACTGTAAAAGCAGAGCGCTCCAATATTCTCATTAATGTTGTGATGGATCTTATTACCTGTAATAGTGGCTTTGGAGTCGATACTGTCAAATCCTATGCCCGCACATAGAAACATAGTGCCAAACCTGGAAGTATTATGATCCACTTCATTTTTCTCGAATAAAAGGTTCACAGCCATGCCGGTAATTATCCTTGTAGCGGCTGTATTCTGGTATATATGATTATCGTGAATATAAGTGCTCCCTCCAAAAAAGTTGCTAACGAATATGATATTTCCGAATGAGTTATTGGTTATAGTACATCCGGAAATTTCTATCGTTTGGGGGGTATAGTAATAGAAGTATAGTAAGGTGCCACCTTTATTATTTTGGAAAGAACAGTTTTTTATGGGAATGCCTCTTGCCATCGCTAAAGCACTAGATACGAGTGGAATTTTAACCTCGGAAATGTTGCAATATTCTAAAATGGAGGAATCAGTGCCACTACCTGTATAAGCATCGAACCCAATGCCAAGCCAACCACCATTGACAACTGAATCGTTCCACCAGCCGGAAGTATCATTTACATGTATATTAATTGGCTGGGCGGATGTGCCTGTAGCATAAAGGATGCCGGATACTTTCATTGCATATGAGCCCTGGAAAACTACTTCTACACCGGGGTCAATGATCAATGCCTGGCTTGCCGGCACCTGGATATTATTATAAACCAGGTATGGAGAACCTGTGAGAGTCCAGTGCCCGGAAACGGTTGGAGTGGTTATTGAAGTTGATGCGTTTACAGAAACCGCAGCATACAAACCAAGTACAAGTAAGATCAGTTTTTTCATAAGTCTATATTTAGGTTAATAGTGCATCTTCAAATATGCTTGCAAATATTGATTTTTCAAAAATGAGTTTGTAAGCGGTCGAAAAAGTTCGTGAACGGTAAAATGAAGCAAAAACGCCTCCAGCCTGGAGGCGTTTTTTTCAGATTCTTAAATTATCAACAAATTACCCTGCCAGCCCCTTTCCGTGGCAGGCTTTGTATTTTTTTCCGCTGCCGCAGGGGCAGGGGTCGTTGCGGCCTATTTTTGGGCCTGCCTGCACAGGGGCGCGTTTTACGGGCGCCGGATCCGGGGTTTCGGTATAGTAATCTTCCTCATCGGCTGCATATGCCTGTCCGCGCGCATCTATCTCTGCTTTGTTCACGCGCATATGGCTCATGTCCGTATGGTGCTGCGGCGGTCTTGCTGCCTGTGGCGGCGCTTCCTGTATAGGTATGCCCGCACGCAGCAGGAAGGAGATGATGTTGCGGTTGGTCTCCACCAGCATCTGCTTGAAGAGGTTGAACGCCTCGAACTTATAGATGAGGAGGGGATCCTTTTGCTCGTATGACGCCATGCGCACAGAGGTGCGGAGATCGTCCATAGCACGCAGGTGGTTCTTCCATGAATCGTCTATCATGCCGAGGGTGATGTTCTTCTCCACAGAGTTGATGACCGGCAGCGCATTTTGCTCTACGGCTTCTTTCAGGCCCACATAGATCTGCATTCCGCGTATGCCATCGGTAAAGGGTATGGAAATATTATCCACCTTGTCGCCGTTCTCATTTAGTATTTGTGTGAGGGTGGGCATCATATGCTCGCGCAGGGCATTCATTTTGCGGTGGTAGTAGTCTTTCACCTGGTTGTAGAGCGACTCTGTAATTGCATTTGCGTCTGCTTTCTGCAGTTCCTCAGCGCTCATTGCGGGTTCTATCACCAGGTGCTTCATCACCTCCAGCTTGAAAGCCTCCACATCTTTGTTCTCAGCAAATTGCTCTGAAAAACCTTCGCATACAGAATACATGGCATTGTCGAGGTCTATAGCCAGGCGCTCGCCAAACAGGGCGTGCCTGCGGCGCTTGTAAATAACATCGCGCTGGGAGTTCATTACGTCATCATACTCCAGCAGGTTCTTACGCATGCCGAAGTTGTTCTCCTCCACTTTGCGCTGTGCACGCTCAATGGATTTGGAGATCATGCTGTGCTGCAATACTTCACCGTCTTTATGACCCATTTTATCCATGAGCCCGGCAATACGTTCAGAACCGAAGAGGCGCATCAGGTCATCTTCAAGCGATACAAAGAACTGCGAGCTACCCGGATCGCCCTGGCGGCCTGCACGGCCACGCAACTGGCGGTCTACCCGGCGGCTTTCGTGGCGTTCTGTACCTATGATAGCAAGGCCACCCGCATCCTTCACGCCGGGGCCAAGCTTGATGTCGGTACCACGGCCTGCCATGTTGGTGGCAATGGTAACAGCGCCCGGTAAACCGGCTTCAGCTACAATCTGTGCCTCGCGCGCGTGCTGCTTTGCATTCAGTACGTTGTGTGGTATCTTTTTCTGCTGCAACATGCGGCTTAATAACTCAGACACCTCCACCGATGTTGTACCCACCAGTGATGGCCTGTTCTTGGCACGCAATGCTTCCACCTCGTCTATTACTGCTTTATATTTTTCGCGCTTGGTTTTGTAAACAAGGTCCTGCTGGTCTTTACGTATCACTTCTACGTTAGTTGGTATGGTCACCACATCCAGCTTGTATATCTGCCAGAACTCGCCTGCTTCTGTTTCCGCAGTACCGGTCATACCTGCCAGTTTGTGGAACATACGAAAGTAGTTCTGTAATGTAACTGTTGCAAATGTTTGCGTAGCGGCTTCGACCTGCACATTTTCTTTTGCTTCTATTGCCTGGTGCAGGCCATCGCTGTAGCGGCGGCCATCGAGGATACGGCCGGTTTGCTCATCTACTATCTTCACTTTGCCGTCCATCACCACATACTCTACATCTTTATCAAAGAGTGTGTATGCCTTCAGCAGTTGCTGAATGGAGTGGATGCGGTCTGCTTTAATTGCATAGTCCTGCAACAATGCATCCTTGCGCTGCAGTTTTTCTTCGGGCGTGGCTTCCTGTTTTTCTATCTCGGCCAGTTCGCTGCCAATATCGGGCAGTACGAAGAAGTTGGGGTCTTCTGATGCGCCGGTGATAAGTCCGAGGCCTTTGTTGGTGAGGTCTACGCTGTTGTTTTTTTCGTCTATTGCAAAATAGAGTTCCTCATCTACCTTGGGCATGTTCTTCTGATGCTCTGCAATGTAGTAGTTCTCTGTTTTCTGCATTATCTGCTTATTGCCTTCCTCGCTCAGGAACTTGATGATGGCGTTATTCTTAGGCAGGCCGCGGTAAGCACGGAACAAGTGCAGGCCACCGGTGTCTTTATCTGTTTTGCCTTCGCCTATCTGTTTCTTTGCTTCGATAAGGCTTTGGTTCACTATCCTGCGCTGGGCCTCTATCAGCCTTTCTATACGGGGTTTCAGTGCATGGAACTGCTGCTCATCTCCCTTAGGTATGGGGCCTGATATGATGAGCGGCGTACGCGCATCGTCTATCAATACACTATCCACCTCATCCACCATGGCGTAGTGGTGTTTGCGCTGCACCATCTCATCGGGATGGTGTACCATGTTATCGCGCAGGTAATCAAAACCGAATTCGTTGTTGGTGCCGTAGGTGATATCGGCATAGTATGCCTGGCGGCGGCGCTCAGAGTTGGGTTCGTGCTTATCTATACAATCTGTGCGCAGTTGCAGCCACTCAAATATTGGGCCGTTCCATTCCTGGTCGCGACGGGCTAGGTAATCGTTCACGGTTACTACGTGTACGCCTTCGCCAGCCAATGCGTTGAGGTAAGCAGGTAATGTAGATACCAGTGTTTTACCCTCACCGGTAGCCATTTCAGCTATTTTACCTTCATGCAGCGTAATGCCACCTATAAGCTGCACATCATAGTGCAGCATGTTCCAGGTAACGGTGATGCCTGCGGCATCCCATGAGTTCTGGTAGATACATTTATCGCCTTCTATGCGCAGGTGCTTGCGGTTGGTTGTAGCCAGTTCGCGGTCAATATCGGTAGCTGTGGCAACGATCTCAGTATTTTCTTTAAAGCGGCGTGCTGTTTCTTTTACTACAGCAAAAGCTTCGGGCAATATGGTGCGCAGGATGTCTTCTATCTGCTCATCGCGCGTTTTTACCAGCTTGTCCACTTCGTTGTAAACAGCTTCGCGGGCATGTACATCATCGGCACCGGCTGTTTCAGCCTCAGCTTTCTTTTCGGTTATCTGTGCATCAATATCTGCCAGGTGGTCCTGTATCCTTTTGCGGAACTCCATGGTTTTTGCCCGGAGCTGGTCGTTGGACAGGGATTGGTATTGGGCGAAATGGTTGTTTATTTCAGCTACCAGCGGTTGAATGCGCTTCACATCTTTATCAGACTTGCTGCCGCCGAATAATTTTGAGAGGAATCCGATCATTGTATATATATTTCCTGTATGAGTGTCTTTATTCTAAATAAGGTTTTGCAAAAACCGTGCAATTAATACATTAACTGCCAGCTTGGCAAAAGGGTTGCGAAGTTACGCCAAAAGAGGGGATTTTGGAAAAGATAAGCACACTAGTAATTGTAAATAATATTGCATATGTATGGGGCCTTTCCAGCATTAGTGCATGGTACATATTGGTTACTAGTATGGGATTAATGCCCATGCGAAAAAATAACGGCGGGAATGTAATTGTTATAATGGCTGAAATGCCTGTTAACAGGGGATTTATAAAGAAAAATGGCTGTTTTTTAACGCGATAAAAAAAAATTTTGGGACAATAATTTGCAAGGCAAGAAAATTTTTATGTATTTTGGGTGCAATTTTGAAAGTATGACTGATATGGGACTACCTTCGGGGAGTTCTATGTAGCACTAATTAAATCAAAAAACATTCAGATGAAAAGAACCATTATTGTATTTACAACTGTTCTGGCAGCGTTATTGTTCACCAACTCCACCTTTGCCCAGGAAGACCTTGTTCGCGTTTTCCGCTGGTATATCCCTGAAGACCAACAATTTTGCACGGTTGCAGACGGTGAATACCAGGATGGCCAGTTGATCAACTGGGGCTGGACAGATAAGTCGCTGATGTTTTGGGGATACCGCACACCGGGCCCAGGAAGGGTTGCTGTAAATGGCTGGTTCAACCCTGTAAGCCGTGCGCACATAAGTGTTGCGGAAGATGAATTTACTGACGACCAGATGCTGAAGAACGGATATACTCAGAAGCACCTCCAGTTTTACGCGTTAACACGCCGTGGTTCTAACACAGTTTGCATCTACCGCTGGTTGCTGAGCAAGCGCCACTCGTGGGTGACTATACCTGAAGATACAGATACCGATATCTATATCAAGAAAGGTTACCGCCACAAAACATACCAGTACTTCGGTATATACAGGAACGTGGATGCGCCTATCTACGACCAGTTATAATATCTGCACATAATATTTGAAAAGCCCCTGCAAAGCGGGGGCTTTTTTTATGGCTAAAGTTCGCTTATGTTTGTTGAAGCCCCAAACCTCCGCCCGGCAGAATAGCCGTTCGGACGGGCCTAAAGGGGCTTTACGAGTTATTTAAAACAGTACTTATGAATGATATTAAAAAAATGCTGCTCCTTTCGGTTTGGGCGGTTTCAATTAACTATACGGTATCGGCGCAGCATAAACAGTTTACCATTGCCGAGGCAACAAATGGTATGGCTACTACGCTGGCGCCTAAAACTGTAAAAGGGGCAAGCTGGCAACCGGGCACCAATAATTTATGGTGGACGAATAAAATTGATGGCAGGGATATGTGGGTGATGCTGAACCGGGCAAACAGTACTATAAACCATGTATCGGGGGTGGAAGTAGAAGGACCGAGGGGTAAGGAATATATCGTTCCTGCTATAAAATGGCTGGACAGGAATAATGCCTGGTTTCAGAAAGATAAAGAGGTGGTGCTGGCAACACTTAATGACAATATGAAATGGCGTACTGCCAAAATGATGTCTGTGCCGGATAAGGCAGAGAACATCAGAGTTGACAAAAGCAGGAAAATAGCTTACACAATAGATAACAATCTCTGGTTGTGGAGCAAGGATAAAGGCAAGGTGCAGGTGACGAAGGAGAAGAACTTAAACGTAGTGTGCGGGCAATCTGTACACAGGGATGAGTTTGGGATAGACGGGGGCATATTCTTTTCGCCTAACGGAAATTATCTTGCTTACTACCGCATGGACCAGACGATGGTGAAGGATTACCCGATAGTGAAATGGAACACAACACCTGCAACTGTAGATCTGATAAAATACCCAATGGCAGGCGGGACATCTCACGAAGTGACCTTGTGTGTTTACAACCCAAAAACAAATAAGAGTGTTACGATGCAGACAGGCGCACCCAAGGACCACTACCTGACAAGCGTGACCTGGAGCCCGGATGAGAAATATATTTTTATAGGAATACTGAACAGGGGGCAAAACCACCTGGTGCTGCGCAAGTATGATGCAAGGAGCGGTATGCTGCTGGCTACGCTGTTTGAAGAGAAAGACAGGAAGTATGTGCATCCTACACATCCGCTGACCTTTATACCGGGGCAGAACAACCGTTTCCTATGGTGGAGCGAGCGAGATGGGTATGAGCACCTGTATCTCTACAACACTAACGGAGAACTGATACGCCAGGTGACACACGGCAACTGGGTGGTAAATGAAATAGCTGGGTTTAATATGGCTGATAATAAAGTGATCATCACTGCCTCTAAAGAATCGCCGCTGGAGAAACATATTTATACCGTGAACCTGGATAATGGCAAGATGGCACGTATAGACAAAGATGCAGGTATGCACAGTGCATTATGCAGCGAGGACGGCAGCTATGTGTTTGATGTATATAATGGTGCGGGCATTCCCAGGGTATGTTGTGTGCGGTCTACAGACGGGAAATATGAAGAGGAACTGGTGCGGTCTGCAGACCCGCTGGCTGATTATGACCGCCCGGAAATAAAGAATGTGTTGCTGAAAGCGGATGATGGAGTGACAGCACTGTATGGTAAGCTGATACTGCCCACCAATTTTAACCGTAATAAAAAGTACCCGGTGATTGTGTACCTGTACAACGGGCCTAATGTGCAGTTGCTGCACAACCAGTTCCCGGAGAGTGGTAACTTATGGTACGAGTATATGGCGCAGCATGGCTATATGGTATTTACCATGGATGGGCGTGGCAGCAAGAACCGCGGTATTGATTTTGAGCAAGCTACGTTCCGCAGGCTGGGAGAGATAGAACTGAGAGACCAGTTGAAGGGTGTGGAATTTTTGAAAACGTTACCCTATGTGGATGCAAACAGGATGGGCATACATGGCTGGAGCTATGGCGGCTTTATGACCACCTCTATGATGCTGAAACACCCGGATGTTTTTAAATGTGGCGTAGCAGGCGGACCGGTAATGGACTGGAAAATGTACGAGGTGATGTACACCGAAAGGTATATGGATGTGCCTGCAGACAATGCTGATGGCTATGCCAATGCCAACCTGCTGGATAAAGTGAAGAACCTGAAAGGCAAGCTGCTGCTGATACACGGCACACAAGACAATGTGGTAGTATGGCAGCACAGCGTAAATTTTTTGAAGAAATGCGTGGATGAAGGTGTGCAGGTTGATTACTTTGTGTACCCAGGCTACGAACACAATGTGCGTGGTAAAGACAGGGTGCATTTGATGAAGAAGGTGAGTGATTACTTTGATGCGTATTTGAAGCCGTAATGAAGCCGCAAAATTCAAAAGATGTCAAAAAATAATAAGACCCTTGTATTGATCTTAATGATGTGTGTTGGTTTGTTCAATCTTTGTAAAGGGCAGTCATTAAAGACTTATTTTTCGAAATTGGACGATTCGATCTACACTAAGAAAATATGGCGATATAGTAGTGAAAAGTTATTTAAAGTAGGTGAGGGAGGTCGGATTGACTCAAGCGATTATTACGAAAGTTTAATAAGTGCGGCTTTATGTAACGAGTACTGCTACTCAAATAAAGTCCGCATTTTGTTTAGTATATTCTGCGCATATGAAAAATGTGATTCAAATATGAAGTTTGATTTAGTCAGCAAGCAGAATAATGAATTTGTGTATGATCTAATTGCATATAATTGTTCAGGAATGAAGCGTCCTTTTGGGACGGTTTCTTTATATAATGTAGCGGATATCAATGAGATTGTATCAAGCTATAAAAAATGGTATGTCTTAGTTAAAAAGAAAGGACTTCGATATACGCAATCGAAGAAAATATCTCCTTTACATTTTTGTGATTTTAGTTGGCGTAGTGATCTATGATGGCAGTAATTCTCGAAATCGCGTAGGGACTAATTTGGGCTAACTGCTTTCTTCAGTGCTTTAAGGTCAATGGGTACGCTGATACCATCGGCAGGTGTGTTTGATGTGTTATTAACATCTTTGGTTACAACAAGTGTGCCTTTATCCAGGTAATTCTCCGTACCGTAGATGCGTACGATCATTTTGCCCAACTCTTCAGCTTTTTTATTTTTTTCCTCAGCAGACGCCCCGTAAAAGTTGGGGTCACCTATGACCACCGTAATTTCTGTCCAGTCCTCATTTAAGTCTATATGCAATGCCCTGAATGTGGGGAACATGTTCGTCGTGCGAATACTGTCATTCAGTATTGGTGTCCTCCCCCTTAGATCAGGCACGTCTTTACATGAAAACAAGAAGGTAAATAACACTACTGACGCGCACAGAGAAAGAATGTTCTTCATAATAAAGGAGTTATTTCCTTAAAAATAGCAATACTATTTTATTCCCAGCACATCTTTCATGTGAAATACGCCTTTTCTGCCGTGAATGTACTCTGCGGCCAATACAGCGCCCAGTGCAAAGCCATCGCGGTTGTGTGCGGTGTGGATGATGTCAATGTTATCGATAGGGGAGGAGTAGGTTACTTTGTGGGTACCCGGCACGTTCTCTACTCGGTGTGCTACTATGGGCAATGCGTCTTTCTCGTTGAAGGTATTTAATACCCATTGTTTTTTATGGGTAAGGTTCTGGAGTATTTGCTCGGCTATGGTTATAGCTGTGCCGCTTGGGGCGTCTTTTTTCTGGGTATGGTGGGTCTCTTCTACCAGTACATTGTATTCGGTATGGCCGTTCATCAGCGATGCCAATAGCTTATTGACCTCGAAAAAGATATTAACGCCAACGCTGAAGTTGGAAGCATGTAATAATGCAACGTTGTTATTATCTGCTGCGGCATAGGCTTCGGATAATGATTCATTCCAGCCCGTGGTGCCGCTTACCACACATATACCGGCAGAAAGGCACTGCAGCACATTTGCCCTTCCTGAATCGGGCCGGGTGAATTCTATGGCAACATCAGCCTGTTTCAGGTGGGCCTCATCCATTTCATGTTTGTTGGCGGTGGTGATGCGCAGCACTACTTCGTGCCCGCGTTTTACTGCTACCTGCTCTATGGCATGCCCCATTTTACCGTATCCTATAAGTGCTATTTTCATTGATAATTGTAAGCGTCAAAAGTACCATACCCTGCGCTATTATCGGAGCAACCAGGACATTTTTTTGTCCGAAAGGTTATTTTTGGAATAAAAGTACAATGTACTAACTTTGTATGTACATTGTAAGTACTAAAATTATAGCGCTATGATAGTAAAGATTCAGAAGTTTGGTAATTCAAAGGGAATTATCCTGCCAAAGCAGGTAATGGCCATGTGTTCAATAGAAGACCAGGTTTCTATCAGTGTCGAAGATAATCATATAGTCATCGCGGCCGTCAATGAGCCAAGAGCCGGATGGGAAGAGCAATTTAAAGCAGCAATCGCTAAAGGCGAGAAGCCCGAAAAGGATTTTTCAGAAGGCATGAAAAATGATTTTGATAAAAATGAATGGACATGGTAGTTAAGCAGTTTGAAGTTTACCTGGTTTCGCTGGATCCGACGAAAGGTAGTGAAATAAGAAAAACCCGTCCATGTGTTGTTATATCACCCAATGAAATGAACGACTTTTTGAACACAGTACTTGTTATTCCCTTAACGAGTACAAAACGGGCATATCCCACCCGGGTTGACTGCACTTTCGAAAATAAAGAAGGACAAGTTGCAATAGACCAGATGAGAGCAGTCGACAAAATAAGGTTGGTGAAAAAGCTGGGTCATTTTAAGGATAAGACGTTTATGCAGGATGTAATGAATGTACTTCAGAAAATGTTCAGTTTATGATTTGCTTACTATAATCTGCGCTGCAATCCACCCGCTGCTCCAGGCGTGCTGGAAGTTATAGCCACCGGTGATACCATCAGCATCCAGTATCTCCCCGGCAAAATAAATGCCCGGCGCTTTGCGACTTTCCATGGTTTGCGGGTCGATCTCAGAAAGGGTTATGCCGCCGCAGGTAACGAACTCTTCCTTGAAGGTGGTTTTGCCTTTTACGTGATACAGGTCGCGAAGGAGGTGTTCGGTCAATTTGTTTTGTGCTGTGGCGGGTAATTCTCCCCAGCGTGTATCTTCTTTAATGCCAGACTGTTGCAATAGGTATTCCCACAGCCTTTTGGGCAGGTTGAAGGGATTTTTATGCTGCACCAGTTGCTTGCCCTGCTCTTTTCTTAGTTGCAGTAGTGTTTCTTTTAAGTCTACATCATTTACTTCGCCCAGCCAGTTCACAATAACCTGGAAGTCGTAATTCCGGTCTGCCAGTTCACGGGCAGCAATGGCCGATGTTTTTAAGACAGCCGGCCCGCTCATGCCCCAGTGGGTGATGAGCAGGGCCCCCTGCTGTATTATTTTGGTGCCTGCTATTTTTATGGTGGCGTTAGGCACGCTTACGCCCATCAATTCGGTAATGGGGTGTTTAGGTATGTTGAAGGTGAACAGTGAGGGGACGGGCGACTGAATGGTATGTCCCAGCATTTCCAGCCATTTGTATTGTTCGGGTTTTGGGAAACCGCCTACGGCGATAAGGACTTTGTCAGCTTCGTAAGTAGAGCCGTCACTAAAAGATAAACTCCATCCTGAAGATGACGTCTCTATTTTTTCGAGAGATTTGTGGTAATAGACCTGCACTTTATTGCGCATCATCTCCTGCCATATGCAGTCTATGATGGTCTGGGAGTTGTCAGTGATAGGAAACATGCGCCCGTCTTCCTCTGCTTTCAGCTTTACACCTCTTTGCGCAAACCACTCGATAGTTTTCTGCGGTGGGAATTGGTAGAGCGATTTTTTTAGTAGTTGTTTACCACGTGGGTAGCAACTGATCAGTTCGGGTATATCGTCGCACTCATGGGTTACATTGCACCTGCCGCCACCCGATACTTTTACTTTCTGCATCACTTTGCTGCTTTTCTCAAATACAGTTACTTCCACACCATCGCGGTAGGGTATATTAGCTGCAGCAAAGCAACCTGCAGCTCCTGCGCCTATGATGGCTATCTTCATTTTGAATCCCCTTTCACCTGCGCTTCCACTACACTCAATGCAATAATATTTACTATCTGCCTTACACTGCTGCCTAGTTGTAGTACATAAACGGGTTTGCGTAAACCCAGCAATATTGGCCCCACTGCTTCCGCACCGCCTACTTCCTGTAGCAGGTGGTAGGCTATGTTGCCGGCAGCAAGATTGGGGAAAATGAGCACATTGGGTGATTCATTTACCAGGTCGCTGAAGGGGTAGTTCTCCTTCAGCAGGTCTTTATTGAATGCAACGCCTGCCTGCACCTCTCCGTCTATAACAAGGTCGGGATGTTTTTGCTTGATCCGCTCCACTGCGTTGCGCACCAGGTTGGCCTCGGGCGACATACTGCTGCCGAAGTTGGAGTACGAGAGCATGGCTACCCTTGGCTTTATATTGAAGTTGTTGACCACATCGGCGGTGAGCAGGGTTATGTCTATCAACTCTTCTTCTGTGGGGTTGAAATTGAGCGTTGTATCTGCAAAGAAAAGTGGCCCCTTCCTGGTAAGCATGATGTACAAACCCGCAACCCGGTTGATACCTTCCGCCATGCCTATTATTTCCAATGCCGGGCGAATAGTATCAGGGTATTTGCGCGTAAGGCCGGATATCATAGCATCAGCCTCTCCGCAGTTCACCATCATGCAGCCAAAGAAGGTGCGCTCGCGCATTGCTTTTTTTGCCTCATATAGGTTGTAGCCCCTGCGCTGACGCTTCTGAAAGAAGAGCTCGCCATATTCATTGCGTTTCTGTTCAGATTGTTCGCTCTTGGGGTCTATTATCTGCACGTCTTCCAGGTGCAGGCTATTTTCGGCTATCAGGTTACGTATTTTGGTTTCATTACCCAGCAGTATAGGTATTGCAATGCCTTCATCTTTTGCTATTTGTGCTGCTTTCAGTGTTTTCAGATTCTCCGCTTCAGCAAATACCACGCGTTTCGGGCTTTGCTTTGCCTTATTGATGATGAACCTCAGCAGGTTATCGTCTGTGCCCAGGCGGCGGTAGAGTTCTGCTTCGTAAGCATCCCAATCAGTGATCGCTTTACGGGCGACGCCGCTATCTACGGCAGCTTTTGCTACAGCAGTGGATACCGTTACCAGCAGTCGGGGGTCAAGTGGTTTGGGTATTATATATTCAGGGCCATATTTTAATACAGCATTGTTGTAAGCTACATTCACAATGTCGGGCACAGGCTCTTTTGCAAGTTTGGCCAGTGCTTTTACTGCGGCCAGCTTCATTTCTTCATTAATGGAATGGGCACGCACATCCAGTGCGCCGCGGAAGATGTATGGGAAACCCAGTACGTTGTTCACCTGGTTGGGGTAATCGCTGCGGCCGGTAGCCATTATCACATCTTTGCGTGCGGCAATGGCGTCGTCATAGGTGATTTCGGGGTTAGGGTTTGCCAGCGCGAAGACGATTGGTTTCTTCGCCATGCCCTTCACCATATCCTGCGATACGACGTTTGCTTTAGACAGGCCTATGAATACATCGGCATTTACCATGGCTTCATGCAGGTCCTGCGCCTGCATATCTTTGGCGAATTGTTGTTTGTACTGGTCGAGGTCTGTACGGCTGCTGATGATGAGGCCCTTGCTGTCGAACATATAGATATTCTCCACTTTTGCGCCCAGTGCAAGGTATATCTTGCAGCATGAGATAGCAGATGCGCCTGCACCACTCACCACAATTTTCACCTCGCCTATCTTCTTTTTCACAATATCCAGCGCATTTAACAAGGCAGCCCCGCTGATGATAGCCGTGCCGTGCTGGTCATCGTGCATCAGGGGGATATTCATTTCCTCCTTCAGCCGGCGTTCTATCTCAAAACATTCCGGCGCTTTGATATCCTCCAGGTTAATGCCGCCGAACGTAGGTTCGAGGGCTTTTACCACTTTTACAAAATCGTCAATATCCCGTGCATTCAGCTCTATATCAAATACATCAATATCTGCATATATTTTAAACAGTAGCCCTTTACCTTCCATTACCGGCTTTGATGCCTCGGGGCCGATATCGCCCAATCCCAGAACTGCAGTACCATTACTTATAACCGCAACCAGATTCCCTTTAGCCGTATAGCGATATACATCATCAGGATTTGCATGTATCTGCATGCAGGGCTCAGCTACACCCGGCGAATAAGCAAGAGCAAGGTCGCGTTGGGTTTTGGTTTCCTTGGTGGGAACCACCTCTATTTTGCCGGGCCTTCCTTTCTCGTGGTATTCCAGGGCGTCTTCTTTCCTGATCAATTGTGCCATTACCTTTGTTTGAACCGACTAAGGTACAAATTAGCAGTATATTTTCCCCTTACACGGGGCATACTTCAATTTAATACATTTTTAATGAGAACATAACCTTGTATAAATAAATAAATTATATTCAAGAGTGGTTTAGTGAGGTAGTATAATATAGATTGATTTGATTAAATTTGCTGCCTTGTAATCCGGGGAAAAGCATGGTTGCTTGTATTTGGATGGCAACACATATAAAAATCAAAAAGTTATAAAATGAAAAAAAGCTTTTACTTGTCAAGCCTGCTGTTGATCGGCTCTCTTCTATTCTCTATGAAAGCCAGTGCGACTGTTCCTACAGTGACCAGCAACCCTATGCATGATACAGTTTGTGCCCCAGGGCATGCATTGTTCATTATTGCAGCGATCGATACGCCCGGCCCTACGCCTATCACTTATTCATGGCAGGTGTCTACCGATGGTGGTACAGTATGGACAACAATAACAGATACTACTTACTACGTGGGTACAGGTAATGATACGCTTGACGTAACAGGCCGCACAATGCTGAATGGCTATATGTACCGTGGTATTGCTACAAATACTAGCGGTGCAGATACTTCAACCGGCGCAATGCTTACGGTAGATACTTTATATGCCGGAGCTATTACAGGACCATCGCGTGTTTGCCGGGGCGCAACTATTACGTTGGCCAGCTCTGTAAGCGGCGGCACATGGACCAGCAGCACGCCTTCAGTAGCAACGGTAGGTTCGTCTACCGGAGTGGTTACGGGTATGCCAACCGCATTTGGATACGATACTATTATGTATTCTGCTATCAATACATGCGGCACAGATACGTCATGGGTTTTAGTACATGTTGATTCAGCAGTTACTGCAGCTTCGATAGTTGGCCCTTCTCTTACCTGTGTGGGTAATTTCATTACACTTACCAATGCCAATACTGTGGGCTCATTTACCTGGTCAAGCAGCAATACTTCTGTTGCTACAGTTTCAGGCTCAGGCGTTGTTACAGGTGTTGGTTACGGCACTGCGGTGATATCTTATGCATTCACCAATGCGTGCAGTTCGGTTATGTCATCAATGACCGTAGCGGTTGATACTGTATTGAGCGCAGGTACTATTTCCGGCGGTTCTGCATTGTGTGCAGGTTCGTGGACCTTCTTATCTCCAAGTGTTGGCGGTGGCATATGGTTCAGCAGCAATTCTGCAGTAGCTGTGGTTGTTGGCGGCACTGTTACAGGCGTATCAGAAGGGTCAGCAACAATTTCTTACATCGTTTCCAATGGTTGTGGTTCAAGCGTGGCAACACATGCAATGACAGTATCCCGTACAGCAAGCATGATAACCGGGCTGGACAGCGTTGGTATTGGCCTGGTACGCGCACTTGGCGATAGCGCAGCAGGTGGCGTATGGAGTATTGCAGACACAAACATTGCTATAATAGACAGTGTTGGGAATGTTACAGGCAGGGATACCGGTACCGTTATGGTTACCTATACTGTTACCAATACATGCGGCACTTCTTCTGCAACATTACTGATGCATGTAGGCCCGGCCCCATCTGCGGGTGCAATTACAGGCCCCGACTCATTATGCCTTGGTGCGGCACCGATCACATTATCCAATCCTTCAGTTCCGGGCGGGGTATGGCATATAGATGACAGCATATCAATGTCAAGGGCAAGCATAACCGGCAGTGGTGTGGTTTCCGGCCTCGGATATGGACCGGCCAATATTTCGTACACATTTACCAATGGTTTTGGCTCAAGGACTATTGTGAAAGCAATATTCGTGAACCGTGCCCCGGTTGTTACAGTTACAGGCCCTGCTGAGACCATAAAGAAAGGCGCTAACTATCTTATCAGGGGTGTACCATATAGCGACAACGGTGTTTGGACATCCAGCAACAGCTCTGTGGCCCTGCTTATGGCAAAACTTGATTCTTTCAAGCTGGTATCTTACGGTTCTGTAATAGTTATGGGCCCCGGTTCTTCTACGCTCACTTATACTGTAACCAACTCATGCGGTGTGGGAAGCGGTACCTATGTTTTAACGCTGACTGTAGTTAACGGTGTGAACACCATTGCTAAGAACCAGGAAGCTATCAATATCTTCCCTAACCCGAATAGCGGTGCATTCACCTTTAACCTTGCAGCAGAGCAGGACGAGCAGGCAAAAGTGGTGATCACTAACATACTTGGCGAAAAAGTGAAAGAAATGACCGTGTCTACCAACAAGCCATATCACGTAATGTGCGATGTGCCTGCAGGTTTGTATATGCTTACAGCAACTACTGCAAACGGCACGTACAGTGGTAAAGTGACCATTACTGAATAGTGTTTTTTATAATTAATTATACAAACGGGCTGGCATTTGCCGGCCCGTTTTGATTATAGTTGGGGTTTTTAGGTAAATTAACCTCGCGGAATAAGTATAAATTTTATTTTTGCAACCAAATTATAAGCACATGAGTTTTATTACAGACATAATTGCCCGCCAGGTATTGGACAGCCGCGGGAACCCCACAGTGGAAGTTGATGTTCACACCAATGAAGGCATTATGGGCCGTGCTGCTGTGCCCAGCGGTGCAAGCACCGGCAAGCATGAGGCTGTTGAGCTTCGTGATGGTGATAAGAAGAAATACCTGGGCAAGGGTGTGTTAAAAGCTGTAAGCAATGTGAACGACATTATAGCTGAAGAGCTGTATGGCTGGGATGTGACAGACCAACCGAGGCTGGATAAAGCCATGATAGATATTGATGGTACGGCCAATAAAGGTAAGCTGGGCGCTAATGCCATACTGGCTGTGAGCATGGCTGCTTCCAAAGCTGCTGCGCAAACGGTAGGGTTGCCTTTATACCGCTATATAGGCGGGGCTAATGCTAAAACGTTGCCCGTGCCTATGATGAACATATTGAATGGCGGTGCACATGCTGATAACAAGATAGATTTCCAGGAATTTATGGTGATGCCAATAGGTGCTGCCACTTTCAGTGATGGGTTACGTTGGGGTGTAGAGATATTCCACGCATTGAAGACTGTATTAAAAGAAAAAGGCTACAGCACAAACGTAGGTGATGAAGGCGGATTTGCCCCGAACATCCAGAGCAACGAGGAGGCGATAGAAACAGTGCTGAAAGCAATAGAAAAGGCGGGCTACAAACCCGGTTTACAGGTGGCTATAGCTATGGATGCTGCAAACAGCGAGCTGTATAATGACAAGGATAAAAAATACCACTTCCATAAGAGTGATGGCAAGAAGATGAGCAGCGACGAGCTGGTGGAATATTGGGTGAAATGGTGCAAGAAATACCCGATAGTGAGCATTGAAGACGGTATGGCTGAAGATGACTGGAAAGGCTGGAAGAAACTGACCGAAGCGCTGGGTGATAAGGTGCAGCTGGTAGGCGATGACCTGTTTGTAACCAATGTTACACGATTGGAAAAAGGTATTAAAGAGCAAACAGCCAATGGCCTATTGGTGAAAGTGAACCAGATCGGTACGCTTACAGAAACCATTGAAGCGGTAACTATGGCGCAGCGTAACCGCTACAATACCATTATGAGCCATCGTAGCGGGGAGACAGAAGATGTAACTATAGCTGATCTTGCCGTAGCTCTTAATTGCGGGCAGATAAAAACAGGCTCTGCCAGCCGCAGCGACCGTATGGCCAAGTATAACCAGTTGCTGAGGATAGAGCAGGAACTGGGTGATAATGCGTATTATCCAGGTAAGTCGCTGAAATTCGGCAATTAGTTGTGAATATGTTGGTAACTCATTTGGGCTATAGTAGCAAGTATTTATGTAATTTTATTGTATGAAGCGTGCTTTAAGGGTAATCACAAATAAGTATCTTATTACTGCGGTCATATTCGGTGCATGGATGATCTACTTTGACCAGAATGACTGGTCGTCGATGCGCCAGCGGCAGAAAGAGTTGCAGGCGGTAAAGGATAATATAGCCTACCTGAATACCGAGATCGATAAAATGGCCAATGAGCGCCAGCAACTGCTTACTAATCCCACTGTGCTGGAAAAATATGCACGGGAGCACTACAAAATGAAGCATACGGGAGAAGATGTGTATGTGATAGAGAATAATGGCTCAATGCCCGCCCGGCAAAATTACCGTTCGGACGGGGCGCAATAGCTTAATGGCTCAATTGAATTGTAATAGAAAAACCATCCTTTCGGGTGGTTTTTCTATTTATAATATTTTGCTATTTACGGATAAATAAGAAAAAGCCCGTTATTAATCAATTGTAACCACCTTTACTTTTTGAAAGGATAATTTTTACTTTTGAAGGGAATGATAACCATAATTTCAGGCACCAACCGCAACGACAGCATGACCTTACGGCTGGCGAACATCTACTATAAGCTGTTGTCGGAGCGGACGGATAATGTACACCTGTTATCGCTGGAAGGGAAGCAGGTATGGGAGCGCGGCGCTGAAATGAAAGTGATAGAGCATGACCTGCTTATCCCTGCACAGAAGTTTGTAATACTGATGCCCGAGTACAACGCCAGTTTTCCCGGCATACTGAAGCTGATGATGGATAACTGCGATGTGCGGAAGGCATGGTGGTATAAGAAGGCTGCATTGGTTGGCTTGTCGGATGGGCGTGCAGGCAATATTCGCGGGCTGGAGCACATGACAGGCATACTGCATTATCTGAAAGTACACGTATTGTACAATAAGCTGCTGCTGTCTAAAGTAAATGACGAGATGGATAAGAATGGTGTGCTGCTGAAACCTGCTACAGAAAAATTGATCATTGAGCAGGTAGAAGATTTTTTGAAATTCTAATTTGAGTTATGAAGCTGCGGTTGTTTATCATACTGGGGATAATTGGTTTGGCGGAGTATTACAGCTTTATAGTAGTGCGGTCGTCGGTGCGTAATATGCCGCCCGTTTGGCGCGGAACACTCACTGTCCTTTATCTTTTCCTTACTACCATTACCTGGCTTGGTTTCATTTTCTTCCGGCAGATAAACTGGGCGGCTGTGCCGCACTTGCTGCGGAATGTGTACATAGCTTTTGTGATCGGCTTTATAGTGGGCAAGATACTGGTATTGCTGGTGATGCTGGTGGATGACATACGCAGGCTGGCTACGTGGCTTATCTCTTCGCTGGCTTTTGGTAATTCTGCTACAGAAGAAACAGTAAAAGATGGCGGTATTGCCCGCTCTGAATTCCTGAAACGAACGGCATTAGTGCTAGGTGGTCTTTCCGTGTTAGGGTTTACATGGGGCATTACCAACAGGTACAGGTACCGCGTACGTAAAGTGAAACTGAACTTTGCATCCTTGCCTGATGCTTTTAAAGGGTTGAAAGTTGTACAGATATCAGATATACATACGGGTAGTTTTGATAACCATAGTGCTGTGGCGCATGGCATACAAAGGGTGATGGACCAGAATGCTGACCTCATTTTGTTTACCGGCGACCTTGTGAATAACCACGCGGTGGAAGTAGATGAAAAGTACCGGGAGATATTTTCTCGGGTGAAAGCGCCAATGGGTGTGTATTCAACGCTGGGTAACCATGATTATGGTGATTATGTGCAGTGGCCTTCAGCACAAGCGAAAATTGATAACCTGGACATGCTCAAAGCTACACATGCCAAAATGGGCTGGCGTTTGCTGATGAATGAGCATGTGGTGCTTGAGAAAGGTACCGATAAAATAGCCCTGGTAGGTATAGAGAACTGGAGCGCCAAAGCCAATTTCCCGAAGTATGGTGATATGGCAAAAGCGATTGAAGGGCTGGAGGAGAAAGACATTTCTTTTAAAATTTTGCTGTCGCATGATCCCTCTCACTGGCATGCACAGGTGGTGCCGCAGTTCAAAGATGTACAACTGACATTAAGCGGCCATACCCACGGCATGCAGTTTGGTGTAGAAAGCAAATGGCTGAACTGGAGCCCGGTGCAATACATGTATAACGAGTGGGCAGGCTTATACACAGCCGGCGACCAGCACTTATACGTGAACCGTGGTTTTGGTTTTCTTGGCTATCCCGGCAGGCTGGGTGTGCTGCCGGAGATAACGGTGTTTGAGCTGGGATAGAGCGATTTTTCTTAAATCAATCCCAGTTCCTTCATAGTTTCTTCTTCATCCTCGTGCGCGATAAATAGAATTATAACGGGCGTGTCGGTGGTAAGTTGTACCAGGTATGAGATGTCGAATTCTATTAGCCTGCTCCCTGTTTTTTCAAAAGTTAAACCCCAATGCACCTTCACCATAGTATATTGCTTGCTTATCGGCGTTTCAGTTAATGCAAGGATCTTTCCCGATGTCTGCCCTGTTTTTCTATAGAAGTCAGCGGCGGCCGGTGCATTTTGCGCGAATTCCTCCCTGCCCTGCGCCATAGAACCCTTTGGGCTTGCCGAAATAAATGTTTCGGAATAAAAGGATGCAATTCTTTCCAGGTCCAGTTCCTGGAATGCTTTTTCGTAGCCGGCAAATAGTTGTTCGATCTTAGTGTTCATAGCTGTTGACGAGTGCGCTATAAAATTATACCACAAGCGCCTGATAAATGATGATAATGGCTTCCGGTAAGCGGTGGTCGTATCGCTGAGTTATATGAAATATCTGTTTCAGGCAATGTATTTTCAGATAAAAAAATAACAATGTCCTATCCAACTACCATGTTTCCACCATTTTTTGTAGACGAATTTACAGGTAACATGTATTATAATTCATACTTTGGATTTAATGTATACAATCCAAATACTAATGAGAACAGAGAAATATCAATTCCTCTTAGCATTGGCTGCTTATTGCAGTTTAATAAAAACGACGGTATGTTTTACGGGTTCAAATCTCAAGAGTTCTTCTGTAAGTTTAATCCCTCCACAAATCTCCTGACAGAGATTAACAGCTTGGCTATACCTCCCATTTCCAACGGTTATGATTTCAGTACGTTTGATTCATGCAAAAATCAGTATATAGTACATGATAACGGATATTTAATAGATGATACAACGGTAAATATATATTGGGTTGATCTGAAAACAGCAAAAATCGTAAAGCACACTTCTGCAAAAGGGCTATACTATAATTTATTTAATGTAAATATTGATTAAGTATATGCATGAAAACTGTTCCCGGTGGGTCTCCACTGGCACGAGAGTTCCGCAGGACTCCCGTGCCTCACAAATTCAGCCTGTTTGCAACAGGCATTCATAGAACTGTAGCTGAATTTAAATTCCCAGTCACTGCGGGGGTGGTGAGCATTGCGAAACAGGTAACCTCACGCAACACAGGAAGATACTCTTGCATCCTGTTAATTCTAAAATCCTTAAATCCTGCTCAAACCCGCACCCAAGGCGCAAACTATTTTCCTTCACGGTACCGTTTCAGTACCGTCACGGTACCATTTCAGTACCGTCAAGGATTTTTAATTTTTTCAGCAAACAAACCTTGCAGAACTTTACATCATAACAACCCCGGTCACTGCGAGGAACGAAGCAGCCTCACATAATACAGGGCGTTTGCGAAAACGAATGTTTAAGCGGATTGGGGTGGTTGGTTTTTTCGCCGCAAGGCACAAGTTCTTTGAAAAATTGGCAACGTATGTATCTGCGGTAGCAATGCGAACGCATGGCAACACGGCATTTCTTTTTATGCCTGAAAATTATACCCTTTTATACCCCTTTATACC
This sequence comes from Flavipsychrobacter sp., assembly GCA_021155965.1. Classification (GTDB taxonomy): domain Bacteria; phylum Bacteroidota; class Bacteroidia; order Chitinophagales; family Chitinophagaceae; genus Nemorincola. The sequence goes on along the minus strand of JAJNBJ010000010.1, from coordinate 19,514 downwards.
TGTAAATAAAACACATAATATCAGCCCACAGCGCATTTAAACATTAAAAAACGGCATGGACTTTGCGTGCTTTGCGTATCCTTTGCGCCTTTGCGTGAAAATTTCAATGCCGGTTTTTTATGGTCATTTAGTATAAATTATTCATCAAAAATGCAAAGATCAAAAAGTTTGGCACGGAATTTTCTTATGTATAAGTAGAAGACGAACTAAAGAATAAAAGGGAGGTAAACCATGATCGCAGTAATACTCATTTTCGCATTCATCATGTCGCTTGTTATAAACCTTATCGAGCGGATGATCATCCACCACAACAGGCAGGCTAAAGAGAACAAGCCTGGAGAAGCCCTGCTTACGGAAAAAAGGATAACACAGGAAAGTTGAAGAAAAAAATAAGGGCTCCATGCCCCTATTTACCTATTAACTTCTTAACAAATTAACCTATTTACCCTTCTTAGCCGGTGCAGTGGTTTTCTGCGTAGCCTTGTTGGGGCTGTTATCCATACCGGCAGGCTTGCTGAAGAACATTACCGAGATAATGCACAGCCCGCCAATGGCGCCGATCATTACCCAGGTACCCTTCTCCATCACATCGGCAGATTGCTTCACACCCATCACGGCAGAGCTCATAGAGCCAAAAGTGCCCGACAGGCCGCCACCTTTAGGGTTTTGCACCAAAATAAAGAATGCCAGTATCACACAGGCCAGCAGGATCAGTATTGTCAAAAACGGTATCATGATTGTTTATCCTTTAAAGCTTCGTCAATTTTGTGCGCAAAGTACGCACTTTTCTGCGGGTTTCGCAAACTTAATTTGCGGTACATCTCAATGGCCTTATCATATTTTCCCTGCTTTATATATATATCAGCAAGGCTCTCGCTTACCAGCCCTTCCTCCTTACTTATAGAATTCACTGCCATTTCAAACACGGTCTCAGGAATCTCTTCATTTTCCTCTTCCATAGCGGCTGCCAGCTTCTCCTTTTGCCACATCGTTTTCAGGGCCTTCTGGTCTTTGCTCTCCTCTATCTGCTTTTCAGAAGTGTTCTTAAAGTGCAGTAGCCACTCAGAAAAACTCATCACCACCATCAGCGATTTATCCTCGTCTTCCAGGTAGGCCGCATCCTTAAGCTCATTTATCTCCAGCGGTATCTCTTCCGACACCTTTTCACCCTGCTGCAGGAAGTAATCCTTGGTATATATCGGGAATATCAATGGGTCGTGGTCTTCCTCATCCTTATCCGTTTCTGTAACCGAAATAGCCGGTTCTGCTTCATCAATTATTTCAGGCTCCAGTGCCGCCTCAGCATTGATCACCACTGGATCAACAACCAGCGCTTCTTTCTCGGCCCAGGCCCTGGCAAAGTCGGATTCTTCAATTGTATTACCTATAGTTTCCTCTATTGTTTCAGGGTCCTGCGGAAAAATTATGTCTTCCGTTACTGCCACAGGTTCTGCTGTCACCTCGGTTTCCGCCGCTTCAGCAGTAGCCTCCTCCACTTCTTCCGTTTCAACGATCTTATCTGCCTCATCTATGACCACAGCAGTTGGCGCCAATGGTATAGAATCGAATACTGTTTCAACCGGGACAGATATTATATGGGGCATGTACAATTCCTGTGGCGCAGGTGGTTCTGACATAGCTTCCGGCACAGGAGCAACTTCAACCTGGGGCAATGGTGGCGGCGGTGGTGTCTCTACAATAAAGGCCACCGGCATATCGTGGATCAGCGGCTCATCAACAGCAGCAGAGACTTGCGGCGCAGGTGGTGCAAATACCGGGGCATCTGCTTGTGTATCTGCCGGCCATTTTTCTTCCTGTACAACTTCAGCAGGGGCAGATGGCTCAGCAGCGCTAATTACCTGCTCTACTATCACCTGGGATGCGGGCTGTTCCACCAGCATCTTCATTTCATGCCGAACAGGCTTTTCTTCCTGTGGCGCCATAGGCTCGGGCACCGACGGCGAAGACGCAAGTATTATTTCAGGTTGTACCGGCTTTATTTCTTCTTTTGGTAATGCAGGTTCTGCAACTACCGGGGTTTGAACCACAGCTATGGGCTCAGGCGCGGCAGGTGCCTGCGGCAAAGGTTCCGGTTGAATATCTACCTTTTTCTTGTCCACCACTTTGTTGACCGTAGAAAGGTCGCTCATCGTTTTCTTGCTCGCTTCAAGGAAATCGCAGAATAACATCCAGTCGCCAAGGTATGGCTGGATACCGGTAAGCATTTGAGGCGTATATGCCGACTTTTTATGGCTTTCCAGCGCCACAAGGTAGCGGGCAGGCACAAAATAGGGGAACGTTTGCCGGAACAGGGAGATACTGCTCTGGTCGCCATCCGTTAAGGTATTCGGATTATCCAGCAGGGCCGATATATACTTTATGGAAGTCTGGTTGTTCATCTATCAGGCTACCAATTTACAAAAGCTTTATTAAAAATATCATCGGCAAGCTGGTTACCTATATCCTCTATCAATTTACCTTCAACAGATTGCAATAACTGAGATGCATCAAAGTCGGCAAAACGGGTGAAAGTTTGGGTAAAGCTGCTCTTATCGTTGATGCGGTTGGTAAACTTTACCTCAAGGCTTATTGTAAGACGGTTTTTGGTGGCCACCTGCGCCCCTTGCACACCCGTAACAGATACTGCATAGGTTGTAATGGCGCCGCTCATATCGTAATCAGCATCATCCTTTGTTGTTGAGGCCAGGCCCGTTTGCGACAATATCCTGCTCCTTATTTTTTGGGTAAGCACAGAACTGAGGCTGGGCACAACATTCGCCGACCTGTTCTCCAACTGCCGGATGTTGATATTCTTCCCTTCAATGGTGGCGCCTGAAAAGCTATAGATACCGCAACCTGCATGAAACAGCAGGAGCGGGAGTAAAAAAAACAAATATGGCTTGATAGGCATCATCTGTAAAAATACGGCAATAAGCCGTGATCAATCACTCTTTAATATCGTATTCCTTTATTTTCCTGTATAGCGTACGTTCAGAAATGCCCAGTTCGGCGGCGGCATCCCTGCGGCGGCTTTTATATTTTTTCAGCGCCTTGGTAATGTATTCTTTTTCCTTATCTGCCAGCGACAAAGTTTCCTCAACATCTTCATGGGGATCGTGTGCATTGAGCAGGATAGGGGTATTTGCATTGTATGCAGGAACAGGCGCCTGTTCTTTGTCGCTGTAAACCGGCAGCAATGTACCGGATGGCTCCACAGGGGTATAGCCCTGGTGCTGTGCCACATCAAATATCATCTGCTTCAGGTCATTCATATCCTTCTTCAGGTCGAAGATGATCTTGTAGAGTATATCCCTGTCGCTTTTGAAATCTGAAGACGACCCTGTAGTCATACCATTGGAACCGGATGGGGCGATCAATGCAAGGCTTTGTGTGGTATTACGCTGGGGCATGAAGCGCTGCAGCACATCGGCAGTGATCAGCTTATCGGTAGAAAGTACCGATATCTGCTCTGCAATATTTTTCAGCTCACGCACATTACCCGGCCAATGGTAACTAACCAGCATTTGCTGCGCCACAGCATCTAACTGTACCGATTGCGTTTTATAGCGCTCTGCAAAATCGCCGGCAAACTTCCTGAAGAGTAATGGTATGTCTTCTTTCCTGTCGCGCAGGGCTGGTACACGGATAGGCACTGTGCTTAAACGGTAATACAGGTCCTGCCTGAAATCGCCCTGCTGGGTATATTCCAAAAGGTCGCGGTTAGTAGCGGCTATCACACGCACATCTGTCTTTTGCACTTTTGAAGAGCCAACGCGGATAAACTCGCCTGTCTCTAAAACCCTGAGCAGGCGAGCCTGTGTACCTAAAGGCATCTCCCCTATCTCATCAAGGAAGATGGTACCGCCATTCACTGTTTCGAAGTAACCTTTCCTGCTATCAACCGCGCCGGTGAATGACCCTTTTTCATGCCCGAACAATTCACTGTCTATGGTGCCTTCAGGTATTGCCCCGCAGTTCACCGCAATGAACGGATTATGTTTCCTGGGTGAGAGTGCATGAATGATGCCTGAGAAAACCTCCTTACCTACCCCACTTTCCCCAACTATCAATACAGAGAGGTCTGTATTGGCTACCTGTACTGCTGTGTTCAATGCATGGTTCAGCGCCGGTGAATTACCAATGATACCAAACCTGTTCTTTATACTTTGAATGTCCATGTGTACTAATACTTATTGCAAATCACCTTCAGAATTTAAAATCGCGAGAACCTCCGCCTTAAGAATAGGAAGATGCTTTTTACATATTATCCATATGTCTGCATCCTCAACAATATCATAATCATGAACTACAATATGCCTCAATGAAATGATCTTCTTCTTATCAGAAATATCCAGGGATGAAGCCATCTTATCTGCTTTCCACAACGCTTCTCCAATTATCGCAATACGTCTTTCAACAGCATCAACCACTAAAGCATTATTACTGTAATCAGATAAGGACGATACATTTTGAAGATGGCTTTCAATCAAAACAACAGAGTCATAAATATCTTGCACCCATTTTAAAACTTCAAGCTTCATAAATGATCTGTTTACTCTCATTGATACTTTTTATAAAATAGGGATTCTTCATTTTCGCTTCTGAAACAAGGTCAACCTTTCTGTTTAATAGGTCTTGCAAAGCAAATAACAAATCAAAAAAATTATCTACATGGTCAAACTCCTCAATTTCCTCATTTTTAAACCGATATAAAAAATCCACATCACTGTTATCCGAGAAACGACCTTCCTTAGCAGCGCTGCCAACAAGGTAAAATGTTTTTACATGGTGCTTTTTGCAAAGCTCCCGTATAGCCTGGATGTTATTTTGTATTAACGGTATCACTAGATCATTTCTCCTAATAAAGTTGCTGAAGTTGCCGAACTCACTTTCACATGCACATAATCTCCTTTTCTCAGGTTCCTCTCCCCTTTAGGGAATACAATTACTTTGTTCTGTGTATTACGCCCGCTCCAGTGTTGTTCACTCCTTTTGCTGGTTGCTTCTATCAATACTTCGAAAGTATTGCCTATATCCTGCTGGTAATTCTCTTTAGAAAGCTGGTTTTGCAGCTTAATGATCTCTTCCAGCCTTCTTTTTTTCACGTCTTCCGGCACATCATCTTCATACCTGCGCTCAGCCAGTGTACCTGGCCGCTCGCTGTAGGAGAACATATACGACATATCGAACCTGCTCAATTCCATTACGGACAAGGTGTCCCTGTGTTCTTCTTCAGTTTCGGTACAAAACCCTGAAATGACATCTGTGCTAAGCCCGCAATCCGGCATTATCTCACGAATGCGTTTTACCTTGTTCAGGTACCACTCGCGTGTGTACGTGCGGTTCATTAGCTGCAATATGCGTGTATTACCGCTCTGCACCGGCAGGTGAATGTATTTGCAAATGTTGTGGTACTTAGCCATCGTATGCAATACATCATCCGTAATGTCCTTAGGGTGAGATGTACTGAACCTTACACGAAGCAATGGCGACACCAGTGCCACTTTTTCCAAAAGCTGGGCAAAATTCGTTACCTCTCCATCCATAGGCGAGTGATAATAGCTGTCGACATTTTGGCCTAAAAGCGTCACTTCTTTATACCCCCTATTAAACAGGTCTTTGCACTCATTCACTATACTTTCAGCATCCCGGCTGCGCTCCCTGCCACGGGTGAAAGGAACTACGCAGAACGTGCACATATTATTACAGCCGCGCATGATACTCACGAACGCTGTTACTCCATTGCTATCCAACCGCACAGGAGATATATCTGCATAAGTTTCCTCGCGGCTCAGTAGCACATTAACGCTTTTTTGCCCACCTTCAGCTTCAGTGATCAAACCCGGCAAGGTGCGGTATGCATCAGGGCCTACTACTATATCCACCAGTTTCTCTTCCTCAAGGAATTTCGCCTTCAATCTTTCCGCCATGCAACCCAGCACCCCTATCAGCATACCGGGCTTGCTCTCTTTTACCTTACGGAATGCCTGCAGGCGGTTGCGCACCGTTTGCTCAGCCTTTTCACGAATGGAACATGTATTCAATAAGACCAGGTTAGCATCTTCAAAATTGCGTGTTGCACCAAAACCTTCGTTATGGAGTATAGATGCCACGATCTCGCTGTCGCTGAAATTCATCTGGCAGCCATAGCTCTCAATATAGAATTTTTTATTAAATACGTTCGGGTCTCCAACAAAAGGTTCATAAGCCTCTCCCTGGCGTTCTTCATCTACCACTTTTTGCAGTACCTCTGCCATAATTTCCGATTTCAGGTAGCAAAGGTAAAGGTTTGTAATGTGAAAAAGGTGCTAATAAGCATTAAATCCTAACAGCGATCAAGGCGTTCGCAATAAGGAATTTTAAAAAATAGCTGTAAATTTGTCTTCTCCCAATGATAGTGGTGGCTTGAACTATACGCATTTAAAAAATGACGAATAAAAAGATATTACTGCTTACGTTAGTTCATCCCGATTTTTTACCACCTGTTTATGCTACCGGGCAGGTATTGAGGGACCACGGATTAAATATACATATATTAACATTCGACTCATTTGTGCCCGCCCAATTAGACCTTGGAGATAATATTATTGTAGAATCCTTGGGTAACCATTATAGTGCCGGGCTAACAGAACGGTTGAAGCTGAGAAGAAAATTTATAGAAAGGGCAAATGAGTTGGTACACGAAAACCCTGCAGCCATTATTTCCTTCTGCCCTTTTTCGTTTATGAGCGGTTTAAAGATCAAAAAGCATACCCCGCTTGCATACCTTGTATTAGAAATATCGGACTTCATACTGCCTGTATTTTTCAATTCACCTTTATCAAACCTGAGAAACTTAAGGGCGCTGAAAAATATTCACAAGGCAGATTTTCTTGCAACCCCATCTACTCAACGTTCTGCATGGCTTGCTGGCAGGTGCCATCTGGTCTCTATGCCCCATACGATATTAAATACTTCGTACCTGCCCGAAAAAGAAGAAGGGACAGATTATGAAACTTATAAAACATTAGTGCCCCCTGAATTCCTGGACAAAAAAGTGATCCTGTACACAGGTGCAGTGAATGAGGAACACTGCATCATGGAATTGGTTCGGGCTTTTGACCTGGTGAATGATGAAAACAGCGCGTTGGTAATAACCGGCATTAAAGACAATGAATACTGCAGCCGGGTAAAAAAGATAGTGCTCAAAAGCAATTGTGAAGACCGCATAAAATTGCTTCCTTATGTTACCCGTGCACAAATGTTATCGCTGCAGGCAAATGCCAATATAGGAGTATGCCTGCAAAAAGAATACCAGGAAAGTGTGCGGACAAAAATGATCGCGCCTAATAAAGTTGGCGAGTACCTGTATAAAAACCTTTTTATCCTGGGCATCGCAAGCGACTATTTTAAACCGCTGGAGATGCAGGGCATAGCTGCTCTTTCTACCACCAGCACACCGGTGGAAATAAGCAAAGCATTAAGGAAGGCATTGGTTGCAGTGAACGAAAATGGGCTGAAGGAAAAGATCAGGACTTTTGTAAAGGACCATTACAGCATGCAGCGGCAGCTAAAGCCACTTATATATTATTTAAATGAAATAGCTAATTCGAATTAGTGCTGTTAATACTTAAAAGGGATTGATGAGGATATTTTTATGTGTGGAATTGCTTGTTATTTAGGAAAAAATAAGGATGAACAGTTACAATTCAGCTCCTGCTCCAGGACCATGCTGCGGCACAGGGGGCCGGATGATGACGGTATATATACGGATGATGACGTAGCATTGGTACATACCCGTTTATCTATACTCGACCTGTCACAACTGGGCCACCAGCCCATGTATTCATCATGCGGCAGGTATATCATTATTTATAACGGAGAAATATATAACCACCTTGAGCTTCGTAAGAAGTTCCTGCCCAAATATCCATTCAAAGGCCATTCAGATACCGAAACCATTATCGAGCTGTTCAGGATAAAACAAGAGAACATGCTTAAGGATATGGTGGGCATGTGGTGCATCATTATCTGGGATAAGGAAGATAAGAGATTATTCGTCAGCCGCTCACGCCTGGGCCAAAAACCATTGTATGTCCGCTACCTGAACAACTCATGGATGCTCTCTAGCGAGATACGGCCTTTGCTGCGTACAAATGAAGAGGTAGCTTACGACCCAACAGCAGTTGTAGAATACCTGGCGTTGGGCAATTACGGACACCTGGGCGCACACACTTTTTTTAAAGACATACAATTATTTCCGGAAGGGCATTACACATGGATACGGCCGGGGCAAACAGAACTAGGCGCAATAAATTTCTGGAAACTCCCGGACATACCTCCTAAGGATAAAGTACCTTTTGATAAAAGTGTGAGGAATGAACTGCACGATATATTAGTGGAGGCAATACTTTCTGTGACACTTTCTGATGTACCAATTGGATTAACGCTATCAGGAGGTGTGGACTCCTCAATAATAGCCGGTATACTCGCCAGCTATTATGACAAGGACATACATATTTTCACTGCCCAGTCGCCACATAGCAAATTTGATGAAACAAGGTATGTTGATGCGGTTATCAATAAATATCCAAATGCTAACTTTATTGTCCACCGTAAGAACCTGAACGACGTGTCTGTAAAAGACACATTAGAGCAGTACATCAACATACAGGAAGAACCATTTGGCGACCCATCTATTATTGCCCATGGGTTCCTGATGAACATAGCTGCAGATTCTAATATAAAAGTGATCCTGAACGGGCAGGGTGCGGATGAGTTATTTTACGGCTATAACAACATGGCGCAGGCTATATTGTCTCACCAGTTCAAGTCATTCGAACTGAACAAGTTTCGCAGTAACCTGAGCAGCATGAAACTGGGTCGCGGCTATATGTTGCGCACACTGCTGAAAACAGTATTCCCGGGACTGGAACATACCCTTCGAAAGAAATCACGCATTAAGCGAAGAGATATTATCCGCCCTGAATTGCTCAAAAACGTGGACAACGAGCTGGTCACGCTGTATAAATACGACAACATATATGATGTATGGCGCGAATCACTTTACGGCGTGCACCTGCCGCACCTTGTGCACTATGATGACCGCAATGCTATGGCAAAAAGCATAGAGGGCCGTATGCCTTTTCTTGACCACAGGATCGTTGAGTTCATTGCCAAAATAAGGCCCGATGATTTCCTGAAGAATGGAATGCGTAAATACATTTTACGGGAATCATGCAGGCAGTATATACCCGAAATGGTTTACAACCGGAAAGATAAGATCGGCTTCTATACGCCACTGATCAATATGCTTGTCAAAGATACCGACTGGGTGTCGGACAAACTGAAGAGCAATACATTACTTACAGAAGCATATACCAATGAACTTTTAGCCAAGCTGAATGGAAAGAACATGACCATAAATGAAGCCCTGCAGATATGGCGCAGCATCTCCCTCAGGATATGGAAAAAACAATTTAATGTTATAGCCAACCGATAATATCATTATTTTTAGGAGGAATAAAATTTACCATCTTTTTTTGATTTGCTGAAATGCTGTTCAACTCATTCGCTTTTTTAATTTTCTTCCCTGTAGTCACTGTTTTTTATTTCCTTCTGCCGCAGAATTTCCGGTGGGCCTTATTGCTCTCGGCTTCCTGTTTCTTTTATATGTTCTTTAAGCCGGAATACATCCTTATCCTGGCATTCACAATAGTTATCGATTACTACGCGGGCATACTGCTTGAAAATGAAAAAGAAAAACGAAAAAGAAAGAAATATCTCATCCTGAGCCTTATAGCCAATATCGGCATACTGGCAGTATTTAAATACTACAACTTTTTCAACGATAATATCACCGGCCTCGCCTCCCTGTTTGGGATGAAAAACCCGCTTCCATACCTTGACTGGATCTTACCTATCGGCCTCTCTTTTCACACTTTCCAGGCAATGAGCTACACCATTGAAGTGTACCGGGGAAACCAGAAAGCAGAAAGGCACTTTGGCATTTATGCGTTGTATGTCATGTTTTACCCGCAACTGGTTGCAGGGCCTATTGAACGGCCCCAGAATATGCTGCACCAGTTTTATGTGAAGCATGTGTTCGATCATAACAGTGCTGTGCATGGGCTGAACCTTATAGCATATGGATTATTCAAAAAAGTAGTTGTTGCAGACAGGCTGGCTGTTTACGTCAACCAGTTGTATGCAAACACTCATTCTGCCAGCACCATTTCAGCCGTTATAGGCGTCTGCTTTTTTTCTATCCAGATCTACTGCGATTTTTCCGGTTATTCGGACATAGCACGGGGTTGTGCAAGGGTCATGGGTTATGACCTCATGATCAATTTCAACAGGCCATACCTTGCCAAAACGATCCCGGAGTTCTGGAGCAGGTGGCATATCTCCCTCTCTACCTGGTTTAAGGATTACCTTTATATCCCGTTAGGCGGGAACAGGGCAGGCAGACCGCGATGGTACCGGAACCTTGTCATTGTTTTTCTCGTAAGCGGCCTGTGGCATGGCGCCAACTGGACCTTCATTATATGGGGCGCGCTCCACGCATGTTACACGATTTTCAGCATCACCACCCAAACCATGAGAAGTAAATTAGCGCAAATATCAGGCCTTATGAAGTTACCTGCTGTAAACAAATTCATCAGCCAGGTTGCTGTATTCATTTTAGTGACGTTTGCCTGGATATTCTTTCGTGCAGAGAACCTGCAAAAAGCTAAGATGATCATCGATAAGCTGTTCAGTTTCGACTTTTCCTTAAATATCCATCAGCTAACCATGCAAAAAGGGCCGATGAACTTTATACTCTCGTTCGTGGTGATAGGTTTGCTTGCATTAAGCTATCTTTTACCCACCAATTTAAAACTTAAGCACAACCTCCTTTTCCTGGTCATAACTTCATTTATCATTATTATTCTTGGCATGAATGGCGAAACAGAATTCATCTATTTCCAGTTTTAGGCGGTTTATGTTGCAGATACTTGCCCCCCTGCTGCTCATTATATGCGCGGGTCTGGCGTTATTCAACTATTTTTTTGAACAAAATGTAGTCCTCAAAAGCCAGATAAGCGGCGCCTACAAAATAAACCGGATCATTAACGAAACCAATCCTGACGAGATCCCGATATTTGGTTCATCGCGCTCTATTATGGGGCTTATACCCGACAGCCTCGGCGCTAATTATTTTAACTATGGCATAAATGGCGCCTATTACAATGTTACACTGTTTTTTCTTGAAGAAGAATGCAAAAAGAAAAAGAATAACCCATGGATCATACTGAACCTTGATCCATTCGGGCTAAGGAACGGCATTGGGGATATTGCCTCTTACATTCATAATGTACAAAACAGCAGCATCAAAACACTGCTTGACACTGCTTACAAACCTTATTTCAATATCCCGTTGTTAAACTATTTTGGCTATTACGAAAACTTCTTCCGGCTTTATTTACGAGACAAGTCAGACTTAAAGATCAGCAATAAAGGCGCTACATTTGAAAAAAATTCTATCCCCAAAAGGGACTTTGACAGAATGGTAGCCGAAAGACATGATGCACAGCCATTGTATGGCATGGACCCTGCATTAAAACAAAGGCTGCTCAATATTATTGAGCAACACCCCGAGCGCTATTTCGTTTTTGTTATTGTGCCATATCACAGCTCATGCCGCATGGCCGATTATATGCCCAGGTTAGACACTCTTTGCCGCACCATCAATTCACTTAAGAACGCTCATGTATTCAACCTCGGTACAATGCCACTTAATGATGATAAATTCTTTAATACCAGCCATATTAACTACAACGGGGCAATAATATTTACGCAGGCATTTAAAGACTCATTAATGGTATTAAACATGCGCTAACCACAAGTCTTTATGCTTTACTACATTTGTATAACAGAAGATTAAACTCATGGCGGGGAAATATCATAACGAATTAAGGCAATTAACATTTGCGAAGAAGATAATATCAGTTCTTCCGCCACGTGCCCGTTTCAGAATAGCTAAAGCTTTATATAATTACGAATCCCCTGGCATAAATGGTATCGACCTTGTCTCACCGCTGCAGGATGACGGCTTGGTTTGCTTTATTAATACCAAAGACCTGATAGGCTGGAAGATATTTTTCTTCGGCGAGTATGAGGAGGGTACAAATTCGATCTTATCAAAATACATAAAACCTAATGACGTAGTGATAGAAGCGGGCGCAAACATAGGCAGCGAAACCCTGCTTATAGCACGTATGCTGAAACAAGGCAGGGTATATGCCTTTGAGCCAAATCCTTACACGTTCGATCGGCTGAAAATAAATGCATCCATCAACGAACTGGAAAACATCAGCACGTATGATTATGCTCTTGGCGAAAGCGACACAACCATACAATTCAACATTTACCCCAAGAATTTCTGCAATTCCGGTATGTCGAGCAAGTATATGGAAACCTCGAATACCCGGAAAATAGATGTAACGCAAAAAAAGCTGGATACTTTTTTAAAAGAAAACAATATTAATAAAGTTGATTTCATTAAAATGGATATCCAGGGGGCAGAAATGGATATGATAGCTGGGGCAACCGAGACAATTGCCCGGCACAAACCAACCATCTTTACCGAAGCCTGCGAACCCTACAATGATACCAAAGTACTATACCAGACATTAAAAGCGGCTGGCTATAATGTTTATCTTATCGGGGAAAAGGACACAACCCTGATGAATACCCCGGCAGACATAAAAGACGGCAACTGGCTCGCAATAAATGAAACAAAGAAATAATTTTTAGCTTGAATAGGTGGTAGTTCAGTAATTTTGGAGGATTAATGTTTCATGTAGTATTTCTTGTAATTTATTCGTTGGCTGCCAGTTTTTTTACGGGGGCCCAACTGTTCATTCTGCTGACTATTCACTTCGGTATAGGAGCTATAAACCATTTGCGCGAAAAACAAATACTGGTCACGCCCCTCTTCCTGTTTTATATCGGCACTATTGTTGTAAATATCGCCAACCTCAGCCTGATATCGCAGGTAGAAGCGCGCGATGTGCGTACTTATTCCTACATCATACCGCAATATATAGACCAGGCAGCGCTGATATGGTGCATATCCTGCACGTTGGTAGCTATCGGTTACCAGCTAACTATAAAAAAGAGTTTACCCCCGGTCAATTTCGACTTTAACAAGCGCAGCGTATTGCAGTACCTTTTCTGGATACTGCTTTTGGCCAATGCCCTTTCCATTATAGGCTACGGCAGCAACTTCAGGGGCAACCAGATAGCCAAAATATTCGGCCTTGTAAACACCATAGGTATCCTGTTCTTTGCCCGCTTATGGGCTAAGAATGAAAATAAAACCTATAGGACCTATGCCCTGGCCCTGTTTGCCATAGAAACATATACGGCCCTGCTGTCATCATACCTGCGTTTTGAGCTTATATTGCCAACATTTTATCTTGCCGTAGGGTACTTTATTGGCAAGGGCAACCTCAGAACCGTATTCAGCTATCGCATTATTCCATTTTTAATTATCATACTTATTTATTCAAGCGTGTTTACTGCGTTGCAGCAGAACCGGTCTAATTTTATTTCTGTATTCCAGGAAAGCGACAATATGGAGGAACGGGAAAGCGATACCGGGCCCTCACGCGGCGGCCTCCTGGACCGAAGCGCGAACCTGGCACAGGTTACCAATGTTGTAAACCTTGTGGAACGGAACGGTTTCTACGAGGGCGCTGCCTCAGCCCCTATCCTCACTGCCCTTATCCCACGCGTTATATGGCCCGACAAACCGCTGATACAGCTTGGGGCTTGGTTTGCGCTGGAAATAGGGGCCGGGTCCCGTACATCGGTAGGCCTTGCCAATAACTCGATAAACATGACCGTGCCCGGCGAGCTGTATCTGGACTTCGGCTGGATAGGGGTAATACTGGGCAGCCTTTTCTTTGGTTCGTTCCTGGCCCTGCTCTGGAACTCAACCAGGTTTTATGCATCAGAATACAACCTTACAGGCACCATTTATGGAGGCTACCTGTTCATCATATCCATAGGCGGCTATGCCGACCTGCAGGTAGTGGTAACCCTGTTGTCTACGTACCTCATATTTCTGATCATTAAAAAAATAGCTGACCACTATGCGAATTCTGGCTATAGGACCGTTGTGGCGAGGAAGTAATGCAGGTGGGCTTTTCCGTGCCCTGAGCAGGGAAGGCTGCCTTATAGAGGTGCTTGATGAGTTTTATTATTTAAGCCTGCAAACCAAAACAAGGTCCACAAAAGTACTGGAACGCGCTATACGTCCTCTGCAGGAAAAGGAGTTCAATATAGCCATCCGGAAAAAAGTTGAGCTGTTCTCACCCGATATATTTTTTGTCTATAAGGGCGCATTTGTACAGCCGGAAACACTGCAGTTTGCAAGGCAGAAAAATTGCAGGCTGGTATTGTTCTACCCCGATGTGAGCATGAGCGCACATGGCAATAACATACCTAAGTCTATACCACTTTACGACCTGATATTCACCACAAAGACCTTTGGCATCCGCGACCTGGAGAACACCTATGGCGTAAAGAACGCTGTTTTTATCCCCCATGGATTTGACCCTGAGATACATCGCAAGTTAAACATCAGCAATGAGGACAAACATAGGTTTGGCTGCGATGCATCGTTTATCGGCACCTGGTCGCCCAAGAAGGAACAATGGCTATCTGTACTGAAACAAAGGCTACCCGGCATGAACCTGAAAATATGGGGCGAGCAATGGTTCAAAGCCACTACCGATAATATTAAAACCAGCATACAATACACCGGCGTGCATGGCGATCTGTATGCCATTGCCATACAATGCTCTGCAATAAACCTGGGCATACTTTCAGAGAAAGTACGGGGCGCCTCCTCTGGCGACCTCATCACATCCCGCACATTCCATATCCCCGGATCTTCGGGCTTCCTGCTCCATGAGCGTAACGAGGAATCTGTACTCTACTTTAAAGAAAACGAAGAGGCTGGCTTCTTTGAAGGTGCCGAAGAAATGGCACTACAGGCTGAATATTACCTTGCCAACTTTGTTGCACGTGAACGCGCACAAGCAGGCGGCTATCAGCGTGCGTTAAAAGAGCATTCATTGGATGCACGTGCAAGGACCGTTATTGGCCATATGAACAGTCTGTTGTAATTATTTCAGGTTCACCACCAAAGCCATCCCCCCGCCACCCGGCACAACAACAGGAGATACCTTCATAGATATATCGCGGGAGATATCAAAGTTCTTCAGGTGGGCTGATGTAACTGCATCTAATACCACCAGTGCATAACCAATACCACTGAATAGCACGGTCATATCCAGGTACTTTTTAGCATCGTTCTGGTATTGCAGTAACTGTGTTTTATCATAGCGGGTGTTAAATTCATCTGTCCAATATGCAGGGTTGTCTACCCCTATCCGGCTGATATAGGCCTTCCGGTAGTCCTGGTAATCGTTATAGTTTTCACGATAGAAATATCCTGCAACACCAATACCCACAAGTACCACAGGCACCTTCCAGTAATTACGGTTATATGCCTGCCCCAGGCCGGGAATTATAGCAGAATACAGTCCTGCCTTTTTAGGATTAGGCTGAAACTTCTTAGGCTTAGTAACAGTCTTTACGATATCTGCCGCAGAAGGGAATTTAGACACAGGCTTTGTACTATCTGTTGTATTGCGCACACTATCCTGTACTGCCTGTGCAACGCATACCTGCGGCGCATACAACGCAAGAACAAGGAAAACCAATATATATGTATACCTGCCCAAGAATAACTTTTATAGTTGCAAAGTTAATTGAATTGTTACATCGCCAGCCAGTACTTCCTCAGCAGCCACTCGCCTGCTGCCAGCAGCAGAATGATAAAGAAATACCACTTCCGGTCCACAAGCGGCACAGTTTCTGTGGTTGTTTGTATCAACGGCTTCACGTGCTCATTGTGGGTAATGCTGTCATACAACGAGCTGATGTGCTGCGCAGGCACAAAGCCGCCATTGTATTTCTTAGCCAGCGCAAACAATAACGGATAGTCCGCACCCGACTCCATCAGTTCCAATGGCATGCTTTCCACAACAAAGCTGCCTGCTGTCGTATAGGCCTTGTCGTTATAAGTAGTTTTTGCGCTCCAGGCATAAGTGCCGCCCGCCCATATGCCCACGTTCAGGTTATAAGCGCTGCCCGATCGCTCAAACGAAAAATCCCTCTTCCGTCCTGCACTGTCGGTAATAGCCAGTTGCACATCAGGTGTGTTTACCTGCTCATTGTTAAGGTTATGCAGGTAGGCATTCATGGAGATACTCTCCTGGTCGCTCCACACATGTCTGGGCAATACAACACTGAATGGTTTTTCGGCATTGTTGGCAGACAGGAATGCTATGGTCTGGCGAATACATTCATCAACTACAGCATGATTATTGAAGTTCTTATATTCATACAGCCTCCAGCGCCAGATACCCTCACCCAATAACATTGCTGCCGGAGTATTGCCCTGCTGCAATATCCACAGCGGGAACTGATTGGCAGCCGCTGACTTTTGCGTAAACAACACATTTGCACCGGGCGCAGGAATAATGTTGCCAACCCTTACTGAAAGCGGCGGCATTTTATCAACCACTGCCTGTATATTCTGGGGCAGTATAAATGTATTGAAGGCTGAATTATACATGGCCAATACATCATGCGGCCCGCTAGGGGTTAGTGTTGTATGGGTCAATTGGTCAAGCGTGTTCAATGCAGTTACATCTGTCTGGCTGCCCGTAATGAACCAGACAGGTTTTTTAGCTGCAAGTAATTGTGGGGCTATCCTGTTCCTGAATGATGGTAAGCCATGCGCCACAATAACATTGTAATCACTGAAAGAGGCAGGCATATTATCGGCACTGGCAATAGTCACCTTATAGGTTTCCACACCTGTAAGCGCCTCTTTTATAGCGTTCACATCAGGATGAGGAGCAGCAGATAGTATGAGCACTTTTTTCTTCTCATCCACCACCTCCACAAAAATATCCTTGCGGTTATTAGCTGCATTTTTCTCTCCCTCTGCATCAGGAACAGTGATGACATAATGGTGCAGGCCTTCTTTAGTGGCTTTGATGGTAAAGGATACTGAGCGGTCAAACTTATCGTTGCTTATTGCCAAAGGCACCGATGACAACGGTTCCGTTCCCTCTTTTATAGATACACTGTTATTATACCCTTTACATAATTCAGCCACCACATCAGCCCGTATCTCAAAACTGCTGTTGAGGGTAACTACCTTATTAGCATAAGCCCGTGCAAGGCGTATATCTTTCTGCTGTGCGGTATCGCCAATGCCAACGGTATATAACGGGCTATGCAGCGACAACTGCTGGTAAATGGGGTTCATACCTTCGTTGTACCTGCCATCTGTAGCCAGCACAACTGCACCCAGGTTCTGCATGCCAAAATATTCCTGCACTCTTGAAAGGACTGCCGAAATATCCGTCGCCGGCTGATGGTAATAAAAAAGGCTGTCTGGCTGTACCCTATTGCCAAATGCCCATTTCACTACTTTGTACTCTGCAGAGAGTTTATCTGCCAGCGCTTCATAATTTTTCTGGTAGGTTGCTGAATCTGCACCTATGGCATTGCCAATGCTACGGGAATTATCCTGCAATAAAAGCACGACAGGCTTTTCTATTATATTTTTTGTGATAGTAATGGTAGGTACCAGTATCAATAATAAGGTAAAGAAAACAACCAGGCTCCGTAATAATGAAGTGATAACAGGATATGGTACAGCCCGTTGTTTATCAGTACGATAGACCCAATAGCCCGCCGCGGCTGATATAATAATGGCTATTACCCAGTAGATCCATTGCATAAAAGCAGCAAGCTAACGAATGTTGCGCAATTTGAAAATTTAAGTAATTCGAAAATTATGTGAAAATTGAAAAACCGAAAGTTATTAAATGGTTTGCCATACCTTGCGGTACCTTCAAGGCCTCTCATACGCGAAGTACAAAAAAACATAATGAGTTTACGCAGTGTCGTTAAGTCCATAAGCAGAACATTTAACTTCGTCACCGATCATCCGCTGAACAGGGACAACAAGCTGACGGCAATATTGCGTTTTGTGAAATGGCAGGTAATGCTGCGCCTGGCATCAAAACCTATCATTCATTCGTTTACAGACAAAGCCCGTATCATTATAAAAAAAGGCATGTATGGTGCTACCGGAAATGTCTATTGCGGCTTGTATGAATTTTATGATATGGGGTTTCTGCTGCATTTCTTGCGGAAGGAAGACCTGTTTATTGATGTTGGTGCAAACATTGGTAGCTACACCGCATTGGCGGTTGGGCATGTAAGGGCCAAAACAATTTCCTTCGAACCGGGCCCGGTAGCTTTCGAACAGTTGAAAAAAAATATTGAAGCCAATAAAGCACAGGATATTGCCACCCCACTACAAATGGCAGTAGGTGAAAAGAAAGGCGTGGTACAGTTTACCACTAACCTCGACTCAATGAACCACGTCGCGGTGAGCACAGATAAGCAGACAATCCAGGTAAACCTGGATTCCCTCGACAATATTTTAGCTGATAAATACCCGGCCCTGATGAAAATAGATGTGGAAGGGCTGGAAACGGAAGTTATCAAGGGAGCAGCAAAGACACTCGCCAAAAAAGAACTGAAGGCAATTATCATAGAGCTGAACAGCGGCGGGAAAAAATATGGCTACAATAAGGAAGCTGTTCATGAAATGCTCTCGGCCGCAGGTTTTGAGCCATACCTATATAACCCTCTGAAACGCACGCTCACCCATGCCGGCACATTTGGTTATTACAATACTATCTATGTACGCGACCTGCCCTTTGTAGAAAACAGGCTGAAAACTGCCGAGCCGTTTAAAGTATTAAATAAGATAATCTGAACTCGAATTTGTGGAATTCGAAGAATTTTTAGAATTTCCCTGCCCGTATGGAAATCAAACGAAAAGCAGAAGACTTTGGCGATAGCACAAGCAAGATCATTGGCTGTGCAATGCGCGTACATTCAGCCTTGGGAAATGGTTTTCAGGAGGTAATTTACCAGCGAGCGCTAGAGATTGAAATGGAATATGAAGGACTCAATTTCGAACGTGAAAAAGAAATGCCAATTATCTACCGCGGTCGACCCGTAGGTTCACGAAGAGTAGATTTTTGTGTTGATAATGAAGTAATGGTAGAACTTAAAGCAATTACGCAATTAGAAGACGTTCATTTGGCACAAGCAATCAATTATATTGAAGCGTATAATGTCAAAACGGGTTTATTAATCAATTTTGGAAGCATCAGCCTCACCTTTAAGCGATTAAATAATAAAAAATATAAACTACCCACTTGATAATCACTACTGTATTATTCCCTAACATTCAATAAATTCGCAAAATCTAAAAATCAGAATGTCTTGTCCTGAAATAGGTTTACAATCTTTGTAATCATGATTAGGAGGGAAGAAGTATCAAAAAAGCAGCAAATTATCTCAGAATATTTGAGTGGAAA
>JAJNBJ010000034.1 GCA_021155965.1 Flavipsychrobacter sp. | reverse complement strand
CCACAACAGTAGCCGTATTAGAACATCCGTTTGCGTCGGTGCCTGTAACTGTATATGTTGTTGTTACAGTTGGGCTGGCGGTAACGTTTGCCCCTGTAGTTGCTGATAAGTTTGTTGCTGGTGTCCACGTATAGCTGGTCGACCCGCTTGCAGTCACAGTTGTGGATGAGCCTGAGCAGTAAATTCCACCTGCAGATGCAGCGACAGTTGGTAAAGGATTAACCGTTACTGTTACAGTGGCCATATTCGTACAACCGCCTGCATTTGCACCTGTTACCGTATAAGTGGTTGTAGTTGTTGGATTAGCAGTAACACTTGCTCCTGTTGTAGCAGATAAGCCGGTTGCCGGGGCCCATGTATAACTTATGCCTCCGGTAGCAGTGAGAGCTGTAGATGAACCAGTGCATATAGCCACACTGGGACTTACACCGATTGTAGGTGCAACATTAACTGTTACAGTAACAGAAGCTGTATTAGAACAACCATTTGCATCAGTACCTGTAACCGTATAAGTGGTGGTTACAGTTGGCGATGCCGTAACCGGTGTGCCGGTAGCTGATGATAAAGTAGCTGAAGGAGCCCATGCATAAGCTGATGAGCCGCTGCCGTAAATTGGCGCAGTACTTGGAATTTCACGTGTTAAAGATCCTACAATGGAACCATTGTTTGAAGCACTGGACAGGTCTGTAATAGTAGTGCCGGATGACTCATCAAATACCCATGAGCCTATAATACCTGAAGTGCCTGGCGCAACATACTGGTTGTAATAAGTAGCAACATCAGATGCCGACCTTGTTGTATTCCATATCTGCAGGCCATCCAGTTTACCGGTAAACCTGTTTCTGCCACTACAGCCGGGATCCATGCCCAGGTAGAGATTTTCACCGCTATTCCATGGTGTTCCGCTGGCTGCTGCTGTTGCAACAAGGCTACCATTAACATATAACCTCAGGTTTGAACCGTCATAAGTTCCGGTAATCTGTGTCCATGTATTGATAGGAACATCTGATGGAGAAGCGACCTCGTTCAATCCTGCGCCGTTTGAAGTGCGGAAACCAAATACAATTTTATTAGCAAACGTCACACTCTCAGAACCGCCTATAACAAAGTGCCAGCTTGACCATGAAGAACAGCCAAGCCCATGGTACATGATATTTTGTGCACCGCTCGTGGAAGTTGCATATATCCATGCAGATACCGTGAAATTGCTGGTCATCAATTTCAGGTTTGCAGTATTAGGTATGGTAACGTAATTATTGCCTGAACCGGGGAATGTTATTGCATTTCCTGCCGCGAGTTCGGAGGCTGCAAGCGAAGTAGAGGTACCTGCGCAGATAGCAACGTTAGCGCCAGCATTATATGAAGGGATCGAATTTACTGACACTGTTACTGTAGCCGTATTTGTACAACCCAAAGCATTACCTGTAACAGTATAAGTTACCGCAACTGTAGGGCTGGCAGTTACACTTGTACCTGTTGTGGCAGATAAGCCTGTTGAAGGCGTCCATGTATAGGTAGTAGCCCCACTTGCTGTAAGTAATGTTGAGAACCCGTTGCAGACAGCGGTATTTGAGCCACCACTAACCGTTGGTATTGGGTTTACAGTCACTATCACTGTAGCGCTGTTCACACATCCATTTGCGTCTGTACCTGTTACCGTATAGGTAGTGGTAACTGTGGGGGTTGCAGTTACACTTGCCCCGGTTGTAGCAGATAATCCTGCTGCCGGATCCCATGTATAAGTAGAAGCACCGCTTGCAGTTAAGCCTGTTGATGCCCCATTACAGATCGCCACGTCAGAACCGCCGCTCACCGTTGGTAATGCATTTACGGTTACTGTTACTGTTGATGTATTTACACAGCCATTTGCGTCTGTGCCTGTAACTGTATAAGTTATTGTAGATGAAGGGCTGGCAGTTACACTGCTACCTGTAGATGCCGAAAGGCTGGCAGCAGGAGCCCATGCGTAATCAACTGCGCCTGAAGCGGTAAGGCCTGTAGATGAGCCATTACAGATGGCCGCAGCCCCGCCTGCAGATACAGATGGCAGAGGGTTAATAGATACCGTTACGCTACCACCCATTGTATTGGTACATGTAAAGCTGAGCGCTGAACCGGTTCCCGCAACAGGGCTGCCTGAGGGCGATGCGCCCAAATACAATTGATAATCGACTCCTGTTTGCGACAAGCTTAACCCTACCGGCACGCCGGCACCGCCAGAGCAATAAGCGCCACCACCCGTTACCGTATGAATATTTGGAAGGGGGTCTATTGTAATAACTGCACTGCCGGTCATTGTGGCAAAGCAGCCGGTTGATGTATTAGTGCCAACCACCGTATATGTGCCAGCAGTTGTTTGGAGGCCAAAGCTGATAGCAGAACCAGTACCAGTTACCGGGCTGCCAACTGCCGTTGAGCCAAGGAACAATTGATAGCTTATACCGGAAGTAGAACCGTTTTGCCCAACTGTGATGCCCGTGCCACCCGCACAATAACTACCGGTGCCGGTAACAGTATAGGTAGTGATGCCTGCAGCCGCATTAATAATTGCACTGCCGGTCATATTGCTGGTACATGCATTTACGGTATTTGTTGCTATGGCCGTATACGTGCCCAGCGTAGTGAATGTTCCAAAATTTATTGACGTGCCGGCACCGGGCACCGGGCCGCCAACAGGTGAGCCACCGCGATACAACTGGTACTGGATACCGATCGCAGAACCAGCAAGCCCAACCATTACACCAGGCCCGCCCCCACAAACCGAGCCTCCGCCGATCATGGCAACGGGGGCAGGGGAGGTGAGTATAGAAACAACAGTGCTGCCAGACATGCTGTTTGCACAACCAGGTGCTGCAACACTTGTAACAGTAGCTGTGTATAATCCTGCCAGTGGCTGCGCGCCAAAGCTTATTGCAGCCCCTGTGCCTGCAACAGGGCTGCCTATGAGTGTTGTGCCACCTTTAATTAATTGATAGTTGTACCCAACATCAGAATTTGAAAGGCCGATAGTGGCACCTGCAGTGCCTGAACAGTAAGGGCCACCACCCGTAATTGAATAAACACCCGAGTAAGGAGTTACAGTAACTGTAACAGTAGCTGCGTTAGAACAACTAAGCGCATCTGTGCCTGTTATGGTATATACTGTAGTAACAGTTGGGGTCGCAGTTACACTAGCTCCTGTAGAAGCAGATAATGTTGCTGCAGGAGCCCATATATAACTAGAGGCACCGCTTGCAGTTAAGCCGGTAGAGCCACCGACGCATATAGCCACACTGGCCGCATTGACTGTTGGCAACGCATTTACGGTAATATTAACGGTAACGATGTTGTCAGCATTTGTACTTGCGGCAGTACCAACATAACTGATGACAGCAGTGCCTCCGGCTACACCTGTTACTACACCTGAAGCAGAGTTGACAGTTGCAGTGCCGGTTGCGCCACTTACCCAGGTGCCACCTGCGGTTGCGTTGCTCAATGTTGTAGTTGCGCCCACACATACTACAGTAGTTCCTGTGATCGCAGATAATGGATTATTTCTGAGCACGGATACAGTACCTGCACCATTATTTGCTGTTATAATATCCGCTTTGCCATCACCATCAAGATCGCCAACAGCGACACCCTGCGGGTTATTGCCACTGGTAAAGTTTACCATTGATGCCAGGGAGCTACCATTGATAGTGCCGGAAATAGCAGTATTTCTGTGGATAGAGACTACTGACGAGAAGCTGGACGATACGGCGATGTCTACCTTGCCATCACCGTCTACATCTCCCATGGCTAAACGCTGTGGGCTGGTACCTGTACTAAAGCCAACCGCCGAACCGAAGCTGATAGTTCCAGGCGTTGAGTTGTTCTGCAACAGCGATAAGCTGGAAGTGTTACAAACTACCAGTTCAGGCTTCCCGTCGCCATCTACATCTCCCGCAGCAAGGTCGTAAGCAAAAGAGTGACTATAATCAACCCTTGTTGCAAAAGAACTGCTATTGATAACTCCTGCAGTTGCTGTGTTTCGGAACACACCTACTTTAGCTGTACCGCCATTGTTTACGGCGGCCATGTCCAGTTTGCCGTCGCCATCCAAGTCTACAAGAACAATACCGTTGGCGCCATTGCCTTGCGTAAAGTCAACCTTCGCATCGAAAGATATCGTGCCAACGCTGCATGTATTCCTGTAAACCGAAATATTACCAGAGGTATTATTTGTCGTAGCTATCTCCGGCCTGCCATCACCATCTATATCGCCTATGGCTATCATCACAGGTGTTGAACTTGCCCCAGTTGTATAATCAACCCTGGTTGCAAATGACACCGAACCACTGGTTGATGTATTGCGTAAGATAGATATTCTGTTGGCGCCTGCATCGCCAGCTATGATATCCAGCTTTCCATCGCCGTCCACATCATGCACTTTAACACCGTGAGGTGCAGATGTTATGGTGAGGTCAACCCTTGCTGCAAAAGAACCCGAAGTGATAGTTCCGCTTGAGCTGGTATTCCTGAAAACAGAAATAGTTGTGCCCGCACTATTCGTCATTATCATATCCGCTTTCCCGTCGCCGTCTATGTCGCCTATTGCTATGCCATATCCTGCTCCCACACCTGTAAAATCAACTTTGGAGTTAAAGTTCACTTTGTTAGCTACAAATGCGCTGTTGTCATAATTGGGAAGATACTGGCCGGATGAAAATGCCATCAAACCACAGTTATTGGTCACTACAGTAACCGGTGAAAAAGTTGCACCGGTTGGAACCGTTACAGTAAGTGTAGTAGTAGCCGCTGCGGTTACCATAGCTTGTGTAGCGCCGAAGTAAACGATATTATTAGTTGTAGTTGGGTCAAAGTTTGTGCCGACAATAGTCACAGAAGAAGCAGGGTAGCCTACCAATGGTGTTACAGAAGTAATGGTTGGAGACAAGCTATTAACAGTTACGGTTGTTGTAACGATGTTACCTGTAAATGATGCCCCGGCAGTACCTGCGTAGATAATAGTAACAGTTCCGCCTGATACCCCTGTTACTACACCGGATGTAGAGTTTACAGTAGCAATACCTGTGTTACTGCTGCTCCATGTGCCACCTGCGGTAGCATTACTTAATGTGGTAGTTGAGCACTGGTTTACAGTAAGTGGACCAGTGATCGGGCTGAGGGGATCGTTTCTGTAAATTGAAATGTTCGTGGTGCCATTATTTGTTACAACGATATCTGGCAGTTCATCGCCATCAAGGTCCCCGATAGCTATACCTTGAGGGTCTGAATTACCGGTAGAGAAATCAGTTTTTCCGCTAAATGAAACTAATCCACTGGTGCTTGTATTGCGTAATACTGAGATAGTTGTGCTTGTACGGTTTGTTACAACAAGATCAGCTTTGCCGTCGCCGTTTATATCTCCGGCTGCTAACAGCCCGGCATTTGTACCATGGGTAAACGTTGCTGCTGATGCGAAGGATATAGTGCCACTGGAACCTGTATTGCGGAACACAGAAAGCGTAGTGCCTCCTCCTCCTTGTGCTGTACTAAGATCCATTTTGCCGTCTCCATCAATATCAGCCAACACTAACCCGACCGGGGAGGTTGCAGAAATATCTACTTTAGCAGCAAATGAACCTGACGAGATCGTTCCGGATGTAGCCGTATTACGAAATATTGATATAGTATTACCTGATCCGTTCCCAACAGCCAGATCCGCCTTGCCATCTCCATCTACGTCACCTATTGCTACAGACCGTGCATTACCTCCGGAAGCAAAATCAACCTTGGCGGCAAAAGAGACACTGCCAGATGAACTAGTATTGCGGAATAGAGAAACGTTAGCGCCACCGTTGTTGCTTACTACTATTTCCGGTCTGCCATCTCCGTCAATATCACCCACAGCAGCAAATAACGGGCTGGATGCAGTTGTAAAATCAGCCCTCGCAGCAAAAGAGCCTGAAGTAATAGAACCGCTGGATGCTGTATTTCTAAACACAGAGAAAGAATTGACGCCGCTATTAACTATTATCATGTCCAACTTGCCGTCACCGTTGACATCGTTCAGATATACACCTCTTGGCGTAGACCCGGTTACGAAACTCACGCTCGTTGAGAAAGAACCCGATGTAAGCGTACCACTAGTGCTGATATTGCGATAAACTCTGATTCTATCAGACGAATTATCTGAAACAGCCATATCTGGTTTACCATCACCATCCACGTCACCTATTGCAATACTATATGGTGTTGTGCCCGAAGACATATCGAATTTTGCAGCTAAGTTTACTTGGCCGGCTGCAAATGCACTATTGTCGTAATAAGGAAGATAAGGGTATTGTGATTGCCCTGTCAGTCCGCATGCAGAAGTTGCTACTGTTATTGGCGCAAATGTTGCTCCGGTTGGCACAGTTACTGTTAATGTAGTTGTAGCTGCTGCCGTTACCGTAGCTTGTGTAGCGCCGAAGTAAACGATATTATTAGTTGTAGTTGCGTCAAAGTTTGTGCCGACAATAGTCACAGAAGAAGCAGGGTAGCCTACCAATGGTGTTACAGAAGTAATGGTAGGCGCAGTGCTGTTAACAGTCACAGTTGCAGTTACAATATTATTGGTAAACGAAGTTCCGGCAGTACCTGCATAAGTAATAGTTACAGTGCCACCGGCTACGCCGGTTACTATACCTGTTGAACCCACTGTAGCAACACTCGTATTGCTGCTGCTCCATGTGCCACCGGCAGTTGCATTACTTAATGTGGTAGTTGAGCACTGGTTTACTGTAAGCGTACCGGTAATTGGACTAAGCGGGTTATTGCGCAATATGGAAAAAGAACCCGACAGATAATTAGGTACAATAAGATCAGTTCTTCCATCACCATCCAGGTCGCCGGCGCTTATAAAGGCTCCTGTGTTCGTGACTGCAAAATCTGTCTTTGCCGTCAGGGTTATGGTGCCGCTGGTGGAATTATTCAGGAACACTGAACTGTTATCATCTGTAAAGTTGCCTGTCGCCAGGTCTGGCTTGCCGTTGCCGTCAAAATCGCCAACGGTAATTCCCCATGGCGCTGCCGCTGTGGTATGGTCTACTTTTGCAGCAAAAGTGATACTGCCAGAACTGGTATTGCGAAGCACCGACAGCGTGTTCGATCCCGAGTTTACTACAGCGATATCCAGTTTGCCATCTCCGTCAATATCCGCAATTTCCAACGATTCCGGGGTAGTGCCTGTAGAAGTTGTAGATGCTGATGAAAGTGATATAGTGCCGGAAGTAGATGTGTTGCGATAGACTGTAATGTTTGCCGAACCGCGGTTTGTCACCGCCAGATCGGGTTTGCCGTCTCCGTCAAGGTCACCCATTCTAACGGTCACCGGATTACTCCCTACGGCGAAAGTTACGAACGATGCAAAAGAAACGGATCCTACCGATGACGTATTTCTCAACACGGCAATAGCGCTTCCATCGAAGTTTGCTACTGTTATATCAGGCCTGCCATCCAGGTCCACGTCATTTACCTGCAACCTGTCCGGGTTGTTACCTGCTGCGAAATCTAACCTCGAAGCAAAAGATATGGAACCTGCCCCCGACGAAGTATTCCTGTATACGCTAACCATATCAGAGGCGCCTGCCGAGGCTGTAATATCCGGTTTGCCGTCGCCGTCAATATCAGTAATATGTACGCCCTGTCCATTTAGCCCGCCCACGCCGGTAAGCGTTGTGGACAAGGTAAATGAGCCGGCCGTTATGGAACCACTGCTGCCGGTGTTCCGGTAAACCAGGATGTTAGTATTATTGTGGTCAACTACTGCCAGGTCAGCCTTTCCGTCACCGTCGAGGTCGCCCACGCCAACTTCGAATGTAAATGTACCGCCTGCAAAATCTACTTTAGTGGCAAAATTCACCGTATTGGCCACAAATGCACTGTTGTCATAAGATGGTAGGTACGGCGCTTGTGAGTATCCCATGCGGTTGCATACTGATGTCTTAACTGTTATCGGCGCAAACGTCGCTCCAGTTGGAACAGTCACCGTTAATGTAGTAGTAGCCGCAGCGGTTACTGTAGCTTGCGTTGCACCGAAGTAAACTATGTTATTTGTTGTCGTAGCATCAAAACCAGTACCCACTAATGTTACAGATGAAGCTGGATAGCCCACCAATGGTGTTACAGAAGTTATAGTCGGTTTTGCGTTTACAGTTACTGTAACCGAAGATGTACTGCAGTTCAATGTATAATTAACAGTTGCAGTTGTACCTGCGTTAACGCCTGTCACCACCCCTGTAGTAGAATTAACGGTAACGTTAGAACTTGCGGTGCTCCAAGTACCACCAGTATTAGCATTGCCCAATGTTATGGTGCTGCCAACACATACAGGCGAATTGCCAGAGAATGAGCCGGGTGACCCCAGCGTAATAGTATTGCAGCTTCCAATAGCACCGGTTATATAGTTTGAAGTGCTGCCGGTAAGCGCCAGGTTGTTCAACGTGCCGCAAAGACTGTTGCCGCTATAGTCTACAACAGTTGTGATACCGGTATTGGTGCCTGATGCTGTACCCTCGTCGAAGCGATAATAAGCAACCAGGTTGGCGTTCTGTGCTGCATCGCAATTCATATCTGCCTGTATCTGTGATTGAGAACGGGCAGTATTCCATATTTTTACCTCATCCACCGCACCTCCGAAGTGTTCGCTGGAACAGCCCACCTGAACTCCTATGGATAGCGGGTTGCTGTTCGTCGTAATGGATCCGCTCTGTGACATGCTAGCTACCTGTACGCCATCTATATACATCAGGATAGTACTGCCATTATAAGTTAGGGCACAATGGTGCCATACGTTTGCACTTGGTGCGGGGCCCGTTAACACTCGCCAGCTGCCAGCTATATGCAGATAGCCATTCATATTTGTCCAGGCATTATCGGTACGGGGGAATATATATCCGTTGTTTGAGCCGCTACACTGTGACTTACAGACCACATTTTGAATGTTTGTGCTGGTATTTGTTATTTTTATCCAGCTCTCGATAGTAATATTCGACGATATGTTCAGTGCGGAATTATTAGGAATGGATACATAATCGTTGCTGCCATCCACATGCAGGGCATTGTTAGGCGTTTTCACGGTTACATTCGTAGTTACCGTGGTACTACAACCACTGGTTGTTACCGTATAGCTGATGAGTGCAGTACCTGCCGAAACACCTGTCACCACACCGGTCGTGCTATTAATCGTTGCTGTACCAGTTGCAGCACTGGTCCATACACCGCCTCCGGTTGCATTGTCCAGGTCTGTTGTTATTGCTGTTGACACAGTGGTATTGCCGGTTATTGCGGCTACTACAGGCAGGGCATTCACGGTTACTGTAGCAGATGAAGTAGAACAGTTCAGCGTATAGTTCACAGTAGCAGTGCCAGCCGCTACACCTGTTACAAGGCCGCTGGTTGAATTAATTGTAATGTTTCCACTTGCGGTGCTCCAGATACCGCCGGTGTTTGCATTACCCAATGTTATAGAAGAACCTACACATACCGGTGTATTACCAGAGAAAGTTCCGGGGGTGGCATCGCTGATAGTACTGCAATTGCCAACAGCACCTGTAACATAGTTCGAAGAACTGCCGGTTAAAGCAAAATTGGTGATCGTTCCACAATTCCCGTTACCACTATAGTCAAAAGCGCCGGGAATGCTGGTGTTAGTACCACTTGCTGTACCTTGATTAAAACGATAATATGCAACAAGGTTAGCTTGCGCTGCCACATCGCAATTCATATTGTTTTGTATCTGGCTCTGCGTACGTGCTATGTTCCATACCCGTACCTCATCCATCGTGCCCACCAGCGGCAGCAGTGTTGCACTGCCGTAATTACCGAGCATTGTATTCGCATTTGAATAAGCCACAGCATCAGTTGTCGACACATCTGCTATGCCATCTATAAAGAACTGCACAGCTCCGCCGCTCTGCTTCACCCAGGCTATATGATGCCACTGGCCGTCGCCCACTGTTGCCGTAGATGTCATTACACCATGATTGAACGTTGCCAGCTTGCCGGTAGTTGTTATTTCTATTCCCCATCTTTCAGCGCCCGGCGACACATATTGGGTAAACAGGCCCATTCTCGTCCCTGTCGTAGTAGCCTTCACCCACATTTCCACTGTATAAGGCAACGTACCATCTGTAGTTGATAAAAGCGGTGAGCCCAGGTTCACCCTGTCATCGGTCCCATCAAAGATCAATCCGTTTTGCGGTGTATTCACAGTCACAGTTGCCGTAGCCACACAACCCGACGGCATAGTATAAGATATTACCGAGGTACCAGCGCTTACACCCGTTACAACACCGGTAGAAGAACCAATAGTAGCAACACCTGTGCTTGTAGACGACCATGTGCCGCCACCAGTAGCATCAGCTAAAGTTGTTGTTATTGCAGTACTGAGTGTTGTATTACCCGTAATAGCTGCCGGCATCGTAGTGATACCATAGTATACCTGCTGGTTGCACTCCATCGCCTTTCGCTCATTTGTAGAAATGGCAGAAGGGAACAATATCACTTCCCAGATGTTCAATACCGCCGTGCCTGTAATGCTGAAGTGTTTGCCTATTCTCATCAGGTCAAGGGTCGTTGGCAGCGAAATCGTACCCGAGTAATCGTTTACGCCATTTTTATAATGGTTAATATTATTGGATGCATCCCATGTGGCTGTGAAGGTATTTGAGAACGGCGCAGATTGTGTACTGCCAACTGTTTGCAAAGTACCCGCATCGTTCCTGTATTGCCCTTGGTTACTACCCGTTATAGATGTTAACGGGTTACCTGACACAGCTCGGTCAATGATATGTTGCACAGTACCGCTTTGGAAGTTATAAACCGCGCTCAATGTATGGCCCCCCGACGATATGCTATATGCAGAAGTACCGCCGTCGATAAAAGTAGTGCCATTGAATTTGATGGTGGCCCGCGAGCCCGCGGTCAATACAACACCGGCACTTACAATTTGTGGCTGGCTGCCGGATGTGGATTGCACGGCATCATTAGCATTGCCGCTCTGGTCATACCACTTGGCAATGAACCCATTATCTGTGCCCCCGGTACCCACAAAGGTCAGCAGGGCGCTTTGGTCCAGGTTGCCGCTGCCATCAAAACCAATGTCTTGTGTAGCGTTGTCCGAACTCCTGCGCACTTGTATCGCACTGCCTGAATAGCTGGAACTTAGCTTCCTCAATGAGAAGGCAACTTTGGCAGGAGAACTGCTGGAAAGTCCGGCAAGATCAAGGGTATTTTGCGCCGATACTTTTTCGGCTAGTAATAACAGGCATGCTAAAAAGCAGTAGCTCACTGCTTTTACAACAGAAGTGTTCTTTTTCATTTGGTGTTTTTTATATTGCGTATAAAAGTGCTGTGTAATATAGTATGAGAATTTTTCAAATCATATAATCAGCTATCAATTAACCACAGACTAACAACTTGTTAGGATACTATTATAAAATAATGGTAATTAATAAATTTTTTTTTCTTTGCTATTAAAAATAAAGAGATGATGTTTTTAAGCTACAAATCTTGATTTATTTATAATTATTCTCCGTACCTTTGCACGCTCAAAAATGGCGTAACTGAGCCGTAAATGACTTACGACTTTCTACTTACGACTTACGACTACAAACATGATTTTAATCAATAATTTATCGCTTCGCTATGGCAAGCGTGTGCTGTTCGAGGATGTGAACATTAAGTTCACAGAGGGCAATTGTTATGGTATTATTGGTGCTAACGGCGCCGGCAAATCTACTTTCCTGAAGATAATTGCCGGTGAAATAGACCAGACTACAGGCAAGGTAGAGATAACCAAAGGCATGCGTATGAGCGTGCTGAAGCAGAACCGCAATGAGTTTGACGAAGTTACTGTGCTCGATACCGTTATCCGCGGCAATACTACTCTATACGACGTAATGAAAGCAAAGGATGCCCTGTATGCCAAGACTGACTTTACAGAAGAAGATGGCATAAAAGCAGGGGAGCTGGAGGGCCTTTTTGCAGAGATGGACGGATGGAATGCCGAAAGCGACGCTGCCCAGCTTTTAAGCAACCTCGGCATTAAAGAAGAACATCATTACAAACTGGTAAAAGAACTGGATGGCAACCAGAAGGTGAGGGTACTGCTTGCACAAGCGCTCTTTGGCCACCCGGACATCCTGTTACTTGATGAGCCTACCAACGACCTTGATCTCGAGACCATTGGCTGGCTTGAGGATTTCCTGGCTGAGTATGATAAGATAGTATTAGTAGTATCGCACGACCGTCACTTCCTGGATACCGTTTGTACACACGTAGCCGATATCGACTTCGGCAAGATCAATATCTACACCGGTAACTATACTTTCTGGTATGAGTCAAGCCAACTGTTATTGAAACAGCGCAGCGACCAGAACAAGAAAGCTGAAGACAAAATTGCTGAGCTGAAAGAGTTCATCGCCCGCTTCTCGGCAAACAAATCAAAATCAAAGCAGGCTACCAGCCGTAAGAAAGCGCTCGATAAAATTAAGCTGGATGAGATGCGCCCGTCTAACCGTAAGTATCCCGCTATCCTGTTCAACAACCAGGTGCGTGAAGCAGGCGACCAGATATTGGAAGTAAAAGGCCTGAGCAAGACCTTGCACGGCGAAGTACTCTTTAAAGACATCAGCTTCGATTTGAAGCGCGGGCAGAAGGTTGCTGTGCTTTCGTCTAACTCATTAGCTGCCACTGCATTCTACCAGATACTTGCTGGCGAAGACAAAGAATTTGAAGGTACTTACCGCTGGGGAGTAACGGTTACACCTACTTACCTGCCATCTGATAACGCAGCCTATTTTAAAGACAGCCAGGATAATCTTATTGACTGGCTACGCCAGTACTCTGAGGAGAAAGACGAAACTTTTATCCGTGGTTTCCTGGGCAGGATGCTGTTTACCGGTGAGGAAACACTGAAGAGCTGTACAGTGCTGAGTGGGGGAGAGAAGGTACGTTGCATGCTCAGCCGCATGATGATGCTGAAAGGCAATGTGCTGATGATGGACGAGCCTACCAACCACCTGGACCTGGAAAGCATCACAGCACTGAACAATGGCATGAAGGATTTTAAAGGTACCATGCTCTTTACTACGCGCGACCATGAGCTGGCCGACACCGTTGCAGACCGCATACTGGAGATAACGCCAAGCGGCCTCATAGACCGAGAAATGACCTTCGACGAATACATCACCAGCGACCGCATAAAAGCCGTAAGGGCAGAAATGCATGCCGGGGTGTTAGCATAGTTTTTATTGTCATGGTGAGCTTCGAACCATTGCTGAGGTATAGAACAATAGTTGAGAATGCAGAAGCTGCTCCTGAACGGGCAGCTTTTTTGTCTTCCTGTTTATGACCTATAACTCAGACAAAAAAATAACCCCGGCAAAACCGGGGCTATCTGTATAAATATTTATCAGCAGACTAGTGCTTATGTCCTTCATGTCCTGGCTGAACAGCAGGCTGTGGGGCCGGTGCAACTGGTGCATTTGCAGCAGGCACTGGTTGAGGTGCCGGAGCTGGAGCGGCTACTGGTGCATTTGGATCAACTGGTTTTGGTTTAACATTACCACGAATGTGCAATACCATCGGCTGCTGTTTAGCATTAGAGTTGATGGTTATGTCTTTCATGATCGGGCCCTGGCGGCCTTGTGTGTTGTAAGACACACGTATCGTACCGGTTTTGCCGGGCAGTATAGGCTCAGTTGGCCATTTAGGCACTGTGCAGCCGCATGAACCATGCGCTTCTGTGATCACGATCGGCTTCTTACCGGTATTCTTGAAGGTAAATTCGCATTCTGCCAGTGGCCCTTCCAGAACTTCACCGTAGTCATGCGTTTCTTCTTTGAATTTGAACACACCCGCATCCGGGTCAGGAGTTGGTGCAGCTGCCGGGGCAGGGGCTGCCATTGGGGCGCCACCAGCTGGCACTGGAGCATTCGGTTGCTGGTTAGCCGGAGCTTGTGCATTTACTGTTACTATGCCTGTTATAGCAAGGCAATAGAGTGTCAGGAACACTTTTTTCATAATTGTTGCTTTTTATTTTTGGTTTTAAAATTAAATAAAATTTTCCGTTTTTGTTGTATTTCAATGATATTTTAACTCAATTTTCATCTAATTACTGCATAATGATACCATAATCATTATTGAATATCAGCCCGCAATCATCAGCCCGGTTATTACAATCTTTATGGAACATACCTGCAAGTATATCGCCCTTCTTTTCCCCGTTTATATAGCTGAAGAAGTCCTTGGCAGTTGCCGGCCTGGAATGGGCATTCAGTACTATGGTCTCCCCGGTAGATACCCGCCTGATACGTATTTCCTCAATATCATTATTGCAGTTGTTTGTTATATGTTCAAAAGATTTGTAGTGCAACTGCCCCGACTCATCTGGCTCCAATACACTGCAGGTAGATATCGCAGCCGGTTCATTATCGCCCGGGCACTTCACCTTCTGGATAATGCATATCTCCAGAGGGCAGGGGGTAGCATTGCAAATAGACTTCCTGCTGGGGTGGCTGGTGCCTTTACCCAATGGCGGTTGATAGGTAACCTCCATGAAACGGGTAGGGGTTGGCTTGGCTTCGGCCACGGGCTTTTCACTGGCAGGCATGTTAGTAACCACGGGTGTCGTTTCCTGCTGCAAGGCATCATCTTCAACTGTTTGTGTTTGTACAATATTATTACCAGCCCCGCCATCCGTATGGGGTAACCTCACATTAACAGGGTTGCTATTTGTATTTGCAGCAGTGATCTGGGTGCTGTTATCGTCATTAAAATAATTGTTATATGCAAGCAAGCTGCCACCTATCAATATAATTAAAGCTGCTGCAACTTTTACCCATGCATACCTGCCGGGCAAGGCAACAGTTTTAACCGGTTGCTGCCGGGTACGCATTTTAAATTTATCCCATGCAGCATTTTCATCAACTGTGCTGCTTGCAGCTACAAACCTGCTCTCCTCCCATATGGTCTTAAAACGGTAGTATTCTTTCCTGTTCTCTTCACTTTGGCCTATCCAGTTTTGCACCTGTGCCTGTTCTGCCTCACTGGCTTCATCAAGCAGGTATTTTACCAGCAGCTCTTCTGTAATATGATTATTCATTGCATCATATTTATCACGTTAAACAATATTGCAATTACAGGTAAGTATTCTAACAGCTTCATTCTTAATGTTTTAAGCGCCTTGCCCATTTGGTTCTCCACTGTTTTTTCCGATATTCCCAGTTTTCCTGCAATTTCCCTGTACCTTAATCCCTCAAACCTGCTCATCTGGAAAATAGCCCGGCATTGCTCCGGCAATTCCCTTATTGCATTTTCTATTTTTACTCGTAATTCTTTGATTATTAAACTGTCACTTGCATTATCTATATCTTTGGTTGCAGCTATCTGCGCTCCTCGGTAATTCTCCTTCACCTTTGCATGTTTCAGGTAATTCAGGCACTCATTATAAACCGACCTGTATAAATAACCCGCTATCGATTGTTCTATGTTTATCTGTTCTTTCTTCTCCCAAAGCTTATAAAATACGTTTTGCACTATCTCCTCCGCATCAGCTTCATTCCTGATGATGGTGCAGGCATAGGCATGCAGGTTTTTAAAATGTGTTTTAAATACATTTTCAAACCCGGCCGGATCGGCGCTTATGTTCCTGCTGCGCTGGCCCTCCATCAGTTTATGCGGATATACAGGGTTAAAGACAATAGTTTCAGCCAAGCTATTTCTTTTATACTATATAGACAACCTGGCGGCCAATTACCCCTATTCATGATGAAAAAATGTGTAGGAATGTGGAATTAATGTGATAGAAATGTGGTTAATGTGTTGCAAAATGAATAACTAATTAATTTTCACTAAAACACTCATTATTAATAAATCATGAATGCTATTTACTCTATAACATAAACATATTATTTCCTCATTCCATCACATTTCTCCCATATTACCTCACCACCGGCAAAATGATCCTGGAAGGGTGGTCGTGGCTGGAATATATCTTTATATCGCAAGGTATAAAATCCACATTCGAGCAATGGTATATATCTACAAATTGCTGCGGGTTTCTATCCACCAGCGGGAACCACGTGCTCTGTATCTGTATCATAATACGGTGACCTTTTTTAAATACGTGTGCCACATCAGGCAACTTATAACGAACTTCCGTAATTTTAAACGGCTCAAAAGCTTCCGGTTTTTCAAAGCTGTTGCGGTAGCGGCCACGCATCACCTCGCCCCGAACCAGCATTTCGTAGCCACCCATAGGGTAGTCTTTCCCATCTCCTTTTCCATCCTTTTCCGTATAGCTGAAGTTATCCGGGAAAACATCTATCAGTTTCACTATAAAATCTGCATCAGTGGTTGATATTGAAGCAAACAGGTCGGCAATAACCGGGCCGGCAAGGGTCATATCCTTGGTCAATACTTCGCTTTTAAAGACCACCACATCAGGGCGGCGGCCGGCAAAGCGCTGGTCATCATCCATATATTCTGCAGTGCGGCCCATATGTACACCCTCAGCATAGGGCACCGGCTTTGCCGGATCACTGGTGTATTTTACATATTTAACCTCATCGTCTATATAAGGTTTTGACCATGAAAGTGAGCCGTTGCCATGCAGGTAAAGGCTTCGGTCGGTTTTATCTGCCGGTGGCCACTGGGGGAGCATGCGCCATTTGTTAGCCCCGGTGAAGAAGACATTTGCCTCGTTCACATATTTAGCATCCTTTTTACCAAGCAAATAGCGGTCAAAGAAGGGCCTTTCTATATTGTTCTGGTAGTATTCCGAATTCTTAGCCCCAAACCGCACATTGCCCAAAAATTCCCCGGTCGACCTGCCTGCCCAGCCGCCATGACTCCATGGGCCCATCACCAGTTTATTATTGTTATCGGCTTTTTTCTCAATTGCCTGGTACAGGTTCCAGGCGCCGTAACAATCCTCCGCATCGAACAGGCCACCTACCACAAGGGTAGGCAAATTGGCAGGAATGTGCTGCACCCAGTTGCGGGTATTGCGTACTTTCCAGAATTGGTCGTAGTTGGGGTGGGCATAGATGTCCTTCCAAAAGTCAATACTGTCGCCCATCATTTTTGCGAAGTTGCTGAGGCTGCCACCATCTAAATAAAACTTGTAATTATCCTTTACAGGAAATTGATAACCACCTGTTTTTCTCTTAATTAACCCGTGGCGCGGCTTGCCAAACCCGCTGTAAAAACCAAACGCATCCATCAGCATAAAAGCGCCGTTGTGGTGAAAATCATCGCCAATGAACCACTCGGTCACCGGCGCCTGGGGGCTTACGGCCCTAAGAGCTGGGTGGCCGCTAAGGGCTGCCATGGTGGCATAGAAGCCGGGATAAGAAACACCCACCACGCCCACACGGCCATTATTATTCTTCACATTCTTCACCAGCCAGTCAATGGCATCATAACTGTCACTTGCCTCATCTATATCGTTACCTTTTTTGTTTGGGTTAAACGGGCGCACATCCATATAATCGCCCTCGCTCATGAACTGACCGCGAACATCCTGGATCACAAAAATGTAACCATTACGGGCATAGGCCATTTTTGGGGTAGTCCAGATCTTCGAATATTCCTCGCCGTATGGATTGCAGGAATAGGGGGTGCGGGTGAGCAAAATAGGGTGCCTGTGGTGAGCTTTTGTCGAACCATTGTCATGGTGAGAGCCAGTCGAACCACGGGGTGCATAGATAGTGGTGAACAGCCTTACCCCATCACGCATTTGTATATATACATCTTCCTTTTTATAGTTGGTAACGAACCAGGCGGAATCGGCGGTTTTATCCTTTTCCTGTGCCAAAAGTCCAAGGGGAGCACAAAACAGCAGCACCCGGAGCAATATTTTCCTCATATAATGGTATTGAGGAGATAAATATAGGAAAGAAAACTACCAAATCCCAAAAGGTGGAAGCAGGTTAGTTTACATAAAATTGGGTGTGGACTGGTTCTAATTTTTTACATTGGAGTAAACATACCATGTTTTCACCTGATAGCCATCAGCATTTACACCGCCGTCCATTTTATATCGTCTTTTTGCTTCAGCTATAGCTGCGCTCTCAGTAGCTTCACCTTCGCTGGCCTGCATCACGAAATCGCCATTAGCCCTTTTGCCAAATATCAGGCCCCACCAGCCGGCCTTATTGCTGGCATAAAGCCTCCGGCACCTGGTTCCTCCTTTTTTTTTGCATTCGGCAGATGCTAGGTTACCTAGCTCCGACAAAGTGTAATGCTCGTATTTATCATTATAACTTGCTGCCCAAATGTTTTTTTCATTACAGGTAAATATTACGCATTGGGCCTGTGAGGCGGCAGAAACACCCAGGCACAGCAGCACTAATAGGAACATTTTTACCATAGCTACATTTTTTTATAAAGGTATATATTCGATCTTATATAAGCTATACCACATTGGGTATTTTTCTATAATGCCACCTTGCTGACCATAATCATATGGGTACCTGACTATTGTCAGGGTACAGGCAAAGGGACGGCGATATCTTTGCTACCGGGTTTAAGGCCAATTGTGATTTTCATGGTTTGGTTTTGAATAGTAAAAAGTGTAGTAACTGAAGCGCGGTGTCTACCGCGCTTTATTTGTGTTTGGCAAGTGGGTAGGGAGTGTTTGTGGGTGACCGGTAATATTAGCTTAGATAACTTGCTGATTATTATTGTTTTTCTTCAGTTTGTTCTACTTAACATAATGTAAATTATAGAACAAAATGAATGAACTAAAATAGGATACCAGTTAGTTACGTGTATAATAATTAAACAATGTGTTTCATAATATCCTTACTGTTAAATAGAACGTGGGATTTAACATGATGAAAAACTACTTGAGCTAATCGAAATAAACTAGACAAATTGGCTTCGGGAAATACCCTACCAAGAAGACTTAACTATTTGATTTAATCAAATAGTTAAAGCGTGGATTTTAAACCTGCAAAAGATGGAAACTACTTTTTCGGGTTTGACAACTTACTTCCGTAGAGGGTATCCCGAACATATACAGTATCAACTCTTTTCATTTGGTTCATCCATTGCTGCGTCTTCCGTCCCCGACGGGTCTCCCACAGCATAGCCGAGTGTGCTGGCGGGGACCCGCAGGCATCAGGGCACTGCTGCTGAGGTTTCCTAACAGGCCAACATAACTACCATGCACACGGAATCCTGAAAATTCTATAATTCTGCAAATTCTGATTCAGACAATTTCCCTGCTCCCGTCCCCGGCGGGTCTCATAGCCTCGCCGTGCGGGTAGCATGGACTCGCCGTCATCAGGGCAATGCAGCTTATGACTAGCCTCTCTCTGCAAATCGTTTCTTCAATAAAAAATGGTTCAGATAATGCATTAAAAAAACAAATCTTCAAAACTCAAACCCGCCACCACAGCCACTTTCAAAAACCAAAAAAACCGTCACGGTACAGTTTCAGTACCGTCAAGGAAAATAGATTTGGAGCCCCCTGGCCTCATTTCGTAACTTTACACCATACCCGCAAAAATTCGGGTAGGCTCTTTGACATAATGTATCGTGCACTTCTTTCGGCCAACATCATGCGTTCGCCGGAGAGTGGGGTTATTTCCATTCCCAACTTTCGACTTTTTACTTTCGACTTTCGACTTTCGACAAAATATAGGTATAATTATACCTAAACAGGGTATAAATATACCCTTTTATACCCATTTATACATTAAAATAAAACACATAAGAATTGCCCGAAGCGCATTCCGTCCATATCTTATAAAAAATATGTACTAAAAACCGCCCTTCCCGGAAATTATACCTTTT
The DNA here is from genome assembly GCA_021155965.1 of Flavipsychrobacter sp. Classification (GTDB taxonomy): domain Bacteria; phylum Bacteroidota; class Bacteroidia; order Chitinophagales; family Chitinophagaceae; genus Nemorincola. The sequence continues at coordinate 11,737 of JAJNBJ010000034.1, read as the reverse complement.
TCACCCGCCGTAGCTTTTTTCAGCGAAGGAGGGCACCCCAATCCCCTCTTGGCACGATTTTTACTAGCTAAATAGCCTACTCAAGCTACTGGTATGCAAAACATGGAGCGCCCCAACGAGGCAGGTGTGAATTTCTTTAAGGAGCAGATCGCCACCATTAAAAAAATTATGGCTTTGAAGGATGAGGACATCCTGAAATTGATAGAAGCCAATTGCCCTTCAGCATCAATAGCTGAGGAAAAAAATGTGGCCCTGCCCCTGGCGCCCCGCATCTCAGAATTTTACCTGAACTAGCAGCCGCACTACTCCGCTTCCCCTCCGTTTAACCTTTCTGGTTGTTTTACTGTTGTGGACGCCCTCAAACATCAATTGCGGAAACATAGGCCACAACGTCTTTTTGTTGGGGTTTTGGCATATTTTTAGAATAAAAAATTATGTTCTCTCAGAAAAATTTCAACAACATCGTCATCAATTCGTTAGGCCAAATAATGGCACAGCAAGATGTTATCGTATCCATGCTGAAAATGCAACTGGCAAATGGCGACGGGACAGCCTATCAGAAAATTGACAGGGATATCAACGCTCAGATAGAAGCAACAGTAAATGCCTATACAAGGTTGCTGCAAAACCAATATTCAGGGCAGTAAGGGCTATGATGATCTTATGGCTTTAAAGGTGCGTACGATTATAACAACAACTGCGGCGTCAAGCAAAATGATGAAAAGGTTAACTACATTAAACTCACCGGGATCAAGCATTGCTGCATAGGCATCTCGTAACGTAGAATCAATAAGCATTATCCAATGAAAAGCCAAAACAGATAATGATGATGACAGCTAATGTGATCATATTATTCCCTTTATAACTCGCTTTCGGCCGCAGCAGCATAAAATAAACAATAGCAGCAATATCTCCTATGATTATGCAGGGCAATGCTATCATGGCTGACACAAGTCCACTACCATCCCAATCGGCCAAAGCAGGATATGCCAGCAAAAAGCAGGGTAAGCTTTTTCATTGTTTAAGACGGTATTTTGCAATGCCGGTAATTGCGCTCAGCGTACCGATTTACGCCTGGTCCCTTTTACAATCAGGAAAATACCTAAAGCCATCAGTATGATTCCCTGCCCGCAACTCGTGGTGCTTGTGATAAGAATTGGCATGCCACGCGAAACCCACAGCCACGCAAGCAATACCAGATAAGATGTTTTTCCAGTTCATAGCTTCGGTTTTAATCCCCGTTCAATCCGCAGTTGATATGAAATGCGCCAATGGTCTGCAGGTAGTTGCCATGCTCGCCGCATACATTCCGTGCCTGTTTCTTTGTATCATGGATATAGTAGGTCTTCGTTACGGGTTGGCCGGTTTTTTTGTCCTGGTAGTTACAGGTACAGGTATAGTCATTCTTCCTGCAGGATGTGAAAACAATTGTCAATCCGAATGTTGCCAAGAGTATGCCGGCCGTTTTTCTCATTGATACGCGGTTTTGTTGTAAATATAACTACCTGTTGGCAGATATACAACTTCCCTTTCTCACATCCTGTTACCGGCCCTCCATTTTGATCCAGGAGGTCACATAGGGATGGAAATGGTAATTAAAGCTGTAGGTAAAACTGTTCTTACGGTAATAGTACTTAAATATGGCCTTGTTACTAGCGATCTTTTCCTCTGGCCTCACCTGGGCGGAGAAAATGATGGTTTCAGTCTTTGTATCTTTAGATGAGAACCTAAGGGTATCGTGAAAACCGGGGCCGATCAATAGAGAAACACTGTCTATGATCTGCAAAGTATAGGTAGTATCAATATCGCCCTCGCTGATCTTACTTACGCCGCCGGTATTAAACTCTGTATAACCCTGCCCTTGCCATCTTATCGTTTTGCCCGCCAGTTCATCCGTATAGTTTACCGGGGCTAGTGCAGTTGTTTTTTTAGTGCATGCGGCAACCAAAGCTAGCATGGCTATAAAAATAAAAGGCTTCATATTACATAAGGTTTTGCATTAATAGTAGCAAGAAGTATGCCAATTACAGCGGTAATACCGCATAAAAAAGGCTGCTAAAAAGCAGCCCAGGAATTCACCACACCATTACAACTTATTTTACGCGTACAGGTAACAGCGCATATCTCTTCTTGAAAGATGAAAACGCCTGGTTAAAATATTCCCTCTTTTTCAAAAAAACACTGATCAGCAATAACGTTATCATCTTTTCTCTGGATTTAATGATACAAAAGTACCGGCCCCTGAAAATGCAGCCAAAAATAATAGGTGTATGGGCATATTGTTGGGGTAAACCCAAGGAGGATCCAAGGATCTAAGAAAAGCAGCATGAGCGCATAAAAGCTGTTGTTTATATGTAATTGATAAAAGAAAAGATTGCGCTTTTAGCCGGTAATAAAAAAGGCTGCATTTGCAGCCTTTTTTATTTTTTTCAGAGTAGTCTTTTACCTTGCCTTTATGACTAAATGGTCTACCAGGTAGACTATTGCGATAATAATATAGGAATTAATAATAACTCCAAGGGCGCGGTCAAACACATAACGTGGGCGGCGTATCATTTCTCTAATCATAGGTGCTTAAAAAAGTTTTTTTTATGGAAGGTAAATGTAGGAACATGTAAACATCTGCACAAATAAAATGAAGCGAATTTGGAAAATGTTGGGGTAAACCGAGTAATGCCCTACCCTGCCTGCAGGCACAATTTTTTATATGGTACCACAAAAAACAGATGAAAAAGCTAGGCGGAATATTAATGCTGATGGCAGTAACAGGCCTTGTTAGCCCTGCATTTGCGCAGGTTACAAAAGAAGTGAAAGAGGGCGCTAAAACTGTGGGTAATAAGGCGGCAGAAGTGGGTTCAAAAGCCAAATCGCGGGTGACTGATAAAGTGTATGCCGATAAGGTAGGGCCTGATGGACAAACCATTTATATAGATAAGCATTCTAAATACTACTGGATTGATGAAAAAGGCCGTAAAAAATATATTGCCCGCACACTGCTAAAAGACAAATAAGCTCCAGTAACGATATCATTTACATTTATAGCCCTTTTGGGGGCCATGGGCATAATTTTTATAGATGTAACTACCCTATAAAAAATAAGGCAGTACCATACACATAAGCCACACAAACACTGATGAACACAGTACTTGAGGGGAAACATATCCAGGTAGTAAGCGCAGACACAATTCGCATTATCTATATGAATGGCGGTAAAAGTCCATACTTTATGGGCTGGAATGAAAGAAGATACAAATGGGAGTTCACCGGCTCCCTGATACCTGAAGAATTGGTGGCGATCGAGAATGCCATTTCCAATTTCATCATCCAGCAGGAAAAGGCAGCCAGGTAATAATTCCTACAATATGCACATAATAGCCACCTGGACAACAATATCACCTACCTACGAACCGAACATTTTATTACATTTACGGACAAATAAGTGCCTGATGAAGAAATTACAATTACTCATTGTCTTATTGATTTTTGCAGCATTATTTGCAAGCTGCGCGCATCGCACCTACCGCAACAGTCACCGCTACCATTGGCATAAACGCGCCCATTGGCATGATGGCATCAGCCACTACTATTAATTTTACACTGACCTGATGTTTTTTTAGCGTGATAGCACGGTTTTTGTGTGTTAATGAGATGTAAAGCCGCGGAAGACACTATGAATACGTATAAAATCATCTTTGCCAAGAACACGATTATGTCATGCGAACTGGTTGGCCACACACTAATGAACTCCGACCATTATTATGAACATGACAAAGCCCAACTCATATTTGCCCTGGTACATGCCGAGAACGAACTGGATGCAACCAATAAAGGATATAAGATAATCAGGGAATTCAACGAAAAGATATTCGGCAACGACTTTGTGACCTAGGCAGTTAACGATCTTTCAATATCATACGCATGTGCTCTTGTTCTAATCCTCTTTCCAAAGGGGTGCCCATGCTGTTTTTAGGAATACGAATGCAGGTAAATACCCATGTTATAAGCCAAATTACCATGCCGGATTTTACCATGACCTCAGCCATTTGCCGCAGGCCAGTAATGTAGCAAATACACCCTGCTATGATTGATAGCACTGCCAGCAGCCTGAAAATGTTTTTAAAAGGTATCATAACACTGGCTTGTAAACACTATGCCAATGCCGGCTAGCAAAATGTTAAGGTGCTGGCAAGGAAAGGTTTTGCAATCCCGATTACTATTTTTATCTTCATGCCAAATATGTTACCGTATGAATAAACTCATTACGTTGTTGTTGTTATTGGGCCTTAGTGTATCGGCTGTGTTTTTGGGGTGTAAAAGGAGCATTACCAGCAATAGCACTTATTATATGAAGGCTAAGATAGATGGGCAAGAGTACAACAATGCCAATTGCATGGCTGTACTTGTTGACCACACATTAGTGATTGAAGGCCTTGGTTCGTCTTCACCATTCCCCACTTACCCTTATATAGCTATAGCAATCCCTACCTGGTTTGGCGCAACGGGGCCATACCCGCTTGACAGCTTGCTTGGGCACCCTAACCTTCGGTATTTTGATGCTCCAAACAATTACAGGATATCGGAGTATGGTACAGTAACTATCAACAGCGTATCATCCGAACTGATAACCGGCACATTTTTCTGTACCACAAAAGATACAACAGAGATAACATCAGGCGCTTTCACAGCCAAGATATTCAAATAAGCAATTTATTGATCTTTCCTGCCTTTAGACATCAACCATCTGTTGAAGAGGATGAATATTGTCTCGCCTGTTATCCCGCATATGATAACAAAATTCGCTGCGGGGTGGCCTTTAGACCTTAGGTAAAAACCTTCGCAAATTGCGAGGAAAGAAATAATGATAAATATGGCAGGTATCCACCTCAGCATAAAAGTAGGTTTTTAAGCGCGCCTCCGGAATCCCCCGCCCAGGAACCTGAATATTGCTATAATGGTATTGAATACTCCTGATATAATAGCCAACACAAGGTTGAATATGAACCCGAAAAACAGGAGCACAAGCACTAAGATGAAAACAAGTATCGCTATGAATGCCATAGTGTAAAGATAGGGGAATACGCGTATATTTATTAAATGGCTGCACACAATAATAAGATGGGTATTATCTGGAGTTACCTGGCAATACTCATTTCATTGTTGCCTGGCATAGGTATATTGGTTGTATCTGAAAAGATACCATTGCCGTCATGGATAGCCCCACCGGTTGTTGTATTTGCACTATTTGTACTCCTGAATGTGACGTTTTGCTTCCTGCTGCAACTGAAACGCGAACTAAATGAATATTGGAACCTGCAAAAGGCCGTATATCTGTCCATTGCATTTGTGGCAGGCTGCATTATTGCGGCGCTGCCTGCAATACTGGCTATCATAACAGGCAAGGCTGCGACAGGCGATGTAGTTTCGTCTTCAACTTTTCGTTTACCAGCTTTTGCCTTACGTTTATAGTTGTATCGTGGGAAGAACTGTGGTTCAGGGGGCTATTCCTGAATTATAGTAACAGGCGTTTATCTGCGATCAACCTGTCGATAACGATAGGCCTGCTGTTCATGCTGATGCATGCCATGAACCCGGCGATAGACTTATTGAAAAAAGGCCCCGCATTGTTCTTCGCCGGGGCACTGCTGACCATTCTCTACTTTTACTTCAGAAGTATATGGATACCCATTGGCCTCCATTTTGGCAACAATTATACCGGCACATTCTTAAAGAACAAACTGGATACCGATGCCTTTTGGGGTGGTGATGGGTATTTGACTGCCATCATCCTGGGTTTGTGTTTTGTATATTTTGTCAGAAAGATGAGACCTGGCCGTACTGATGCGTGACAAAGTAAAGAAACTGCTCAACAGTATAAGTGCTCAATTGCCCGGATGGGCCATGTAAAGTATAATCGCACCCGTGCGTGGCCCATGGAAGCAGCAACAGGAAATTCTCTACCCCTTTTGCATTGAGGATACTATTTAGTTTTGTTCCATTTGTATAAGGCACCAGCGGGTCGTTCTTTCCAAATATCATTAGTGTGGGTACTGAATGGCCTGTAGCGATCTCGGTAGCGGAACTGGCTGCATAGTTTTGCGGCACTTCGGTAACTGTCCCGCCAAGGTAGTCAGTCATTATTTTGCGTGTATCCAGAACCAGTGGGTTGGCAGGATGGTTATAGCCCCATGCCATATCAGCCGGGCCGTAGAAATCTATCACACCTTTCAGCCCGGGTTCATTCAGTGTATAGGCGGCAGCCAAAGCAATTTGCCCACCGGCAGAACGGCCAAGCAGCACAAAATTATTGGTATCCACATTCAGCTCCGCAGCATGAGTTCTTAAATAACTGAGTGCAGCGTGTACATCATCCAACTGCACAGGCCATTTGTTTTCCGGTGCCAGCCGGTAGTTAATCGATGCTACATTATAGCCGCATTGGGCGAGATAGGTATTCAACTCAGGTAGTTGCTGGCTATTTCCTGAACACCACGAGCCCCCATGAATTACTATAACACAAGGTTGCGGCGTTTTCATTTGAGGTTGGTAGTAATCCATGGTGAGCGGGCCAGCGGGAGTTGTTACATAAGTAAGTGTTTTAAACGGTTCTTGCGGTTCTCTGCCGGAGAACATGCGCGTGAAACTAAAAGGCTTGCCGTCTTTATACCCTTTTTGCTGCAAGCTGCCGGTTCCAAATGCAGCTTCAAAATTCTTATCCAGGTTTGCGGAAATAATGTATGCTCCTGTTACCGGGTAAAGGAAACATGCCAGTGCAAGTAAACAGATAATATTTCCTGTGGTACGATATCTCCTGACTACCCTGCCCCATAGCAGCAGCAACAATATTACAGCCATGAACACCCACGGAAATTCCGTGGCAACCACCGATACCAGCCACAAATGATACTCAGGCGCTTCGAAAATGCATAGCAGCCCAAGCAGGAAAACTATTATAGATAGTATCAGCCGGAACATCTCTATTCCGATGTACCTGTTTTCACCCAATTATAGGCAGTGCCATTCTTCTTAATGCCCCAGTAGTCAAATGCACCTGTTGCACGGTCTCCGAAGGCATCAAGGGTTGTGGCGCCTGTAACACCTGCATAAGCATTAGCTTGCTGTGCAAAGACCGTTTTAAGAACTGCAAAGTCGGCTACATTGCCTTGCGTTTTCTCCAGCGTATAGGCAATTACCCACATTGCATCATAAGCTGCCAGCGCAAAGGCATCGGCATCAATGCCTGTGGTTGTTTTTATACGGTCGGCTACAGGTTGCCACTTGCTTTGCAATGATACCGGCAGTCCGAAGGAAGGGGCAAAAAAGCCCGTCTTCACCGCAAACGCTGAAGCTGTGGTATTTGCAGGCAGCACTGCACTCAGCACAATGCCATCGCCGCCATACCATTGCACCTGGCTGAGGATGGGATCGCTGGCGGCCTGTGCCATTAATGTTACACCTTCATCAAACGAAGCAAGGTAAACAGCCACATTGGCAATGCCATGGGCAGCCGCAAGGGTGTTCACTTTTGCTTTGATAGCTGCTATAACGGTAGTAAAATCAGTAGTGGCAGTGCTGTATGCATCTATGGCATTCACTACCCCGCCCTTTGCCACAAATGCGCTGCCTGTAGCAGATTGCAGTCCTTTATTGCCTGCATCATCACGCGCAACGGTAACCAAACCTTTCATCCCATCGTTATATATAGTATTGGCAATAGCGCCGCCTTCCACCTTATCGGGCGGGCAAAAACGGAATACTGCATCGCCCGCAAGGGCCAGGCTGCCTGCCGTGCTGCCCTGGCTCACAACGATCATTTTAGCAGCATCTGCCAGCGGAACAATATTAGCGAGCTCTGCGCTGGACTGCGGGCCGATCACGAAGTCGGATCCCTGGTCAGTGGCTTTCACGAAATACATGCGTGCGCTGTCCGGGTTTAGCCGGGTATCGTACGTGGATACCGACAGACGGAAACTCAGCCCCTTGTTCTGTGCATAAGTGTTAATGTCGTGTGCAGCCATCTCAATGGCTGCTTTTGAATTAACACCCAGCGTTGACCAATTGCCGGTAAGGGAGAACAGTCCCGCCACGTTAATGGTTTTGGTTGCTGTGCCTTTGCGGCATGAATTGAAGCTGAAGCAGAGCACTAAGGATGCGCAGACAAAAAGCAGTGATCTTTTCATAATGAAGATTAGTGTGTCTATTTTTAAAATGAATGGCGAAAATAGCTAGTCTGAACCGGAATAGAAAGAAGAACCTCAGATTAATCAGGATTTGACAAATTCAGTTTCGGGGCTAATCTTAGGTTCAGACCATTTTTTACGTATCTTTATAGAAACCATACTATATGGGGCTACGGGTAAAGTATATTCCGGTACTGCTTATTATTGGCGCAGCTACACTGTTGTTCTCTTCATGCATTAACTGCACCTGCGAAAAGGTGACCTTTTGGGGAATACATTTCAATAATTATAACCGGGCTACCGATTCCTTTGCCAGGGTGGAGGTATATCCCCGCGACCTGGATTTTGGGTTAGTGCTATCATCAAGTGAAGAAGCTATAGGGTTCAACGGCGACATGAGCTACAATTTCAACTTCAACTACGATTATAAGATCATAGTCTTACCTGCCGGGAGGGTATATACACTGCAGAACCTGAGCCAGGACGTGAAGTCGAAGAAAACGATTGGCTCCGATTGCAAGGACGTGCGATGCGCACATTCCTACAAATTGAATGGAGTTGCCTTCAATACCCCGGAGCAGGCCGATACGACCGGGGCCACGTATATTTCGGTGAATTAGTTTGAACCTCAGAACCTATCAGTGAATCAGGAGGAACGGGCGTTACAAACGCCCTGCCATGTGATGCCCGAACATTCGAGGACCAGGGGAGCAACAGTGTTGTGGAAAAACGGAAAGTTGTTTTGTTTTTGTTCATGGTTTTTGAGTGGGCCCCTATATTCTTTGCACGGTTTTTTTGTGGGGCGATCTATTTTTTACAAACAATTGATATTCTTTATTTTATAAAATTATTCTTGCGCACTTTTTGCGCATTTCTTGCTCACTTTTGCACATTCTTTGCGCGCTTTGTTACAAATGCTGTGCTTTTTTGCCTGGTGTTTTGTATTGCAGCGGGTGTATGGTCAAACTACTGAACTGCGCAAAAAGGGCACTAAACCATGTAAAGTTCGGAAGAGTTTTTGGGGTGGAAAAAAGAATTTTCCTTGACGGTACTGAAACTGTACCGTCAAGGTTTTTGGGTGTAGTATTTGTGCGGGTTTGAGGGGGTTATAAATCTTTTTGTTATGATGGAAATTGTTGAGAACGGGATTGGAAATACTAACGGGTTGCAAACGAGGACCTGTACGGGTATGCAGTGCTTTAAGTTCTGTATCTCAGCTCCAGTACCCTGATGCGTTGTTGGTCAGAACATAAGACCAACAACGGCGGAAAACATGTACGGACAACACGGGGAAGAAAAATTTATAGCTATGGTGCAAGGCAGCTAAATGTGCCTGTCATTTTTGAGCTATCCATACAAGTAACGGCAAAGCTACCGGTGAATAAGGGAGCAAGGGAGCCTATAGTTACTTCCCCCCTTGCAAAATGAATCTCATTCATTGTCTCGTTAGCGAAGATGCCACACACACCCATAGTATCATTTATATTTTGGACGCCCAGCTTATTTTCGATGTTCAGGAATATGTAGCTGTATCCACCTCTGACGCTCGGCCTCGGCAAGATCCCTTGCAGGTACACCCGTGCTCCATTACTTGTTGCTTTGACGCCCGGTGTCTTGAAAAAATCGTTCCCATTCATTTGCGCTACCATCATTCCAAGGCTGTCGGTAAATAATGCCGTATACTTTACCTTCGCTCCGCCCCCAGCTCCGTTCACTATAGAATCTGCCCGAATGATCACATAATACGGTGTGTCTAATGGTTCGGTATGAAATGTTCCTGTATGGTTGCTCATCACCAGTGTTGCAGGTCCGCCGTTTGTTTTCACGGGAACAGACGTGGCGGAGTAGTAATAAATTGTATAAGTACCATCCGGCAGCGTTGTTGAGTTTACTCTAACCTTAGCCCTGCCACCCGGAATGAAGGTACCCGAGTCAACCAGTGAAAAATTGCTTACATCGGGTGGTGCAGGTTTCTGGTTGTTTTTTTTGCACGAGAATAGAATGCCTATTAGTACAGCAAGTGCCAGGAATGAGTGGATGATATTCATAAGGAATGTTTGATGAAGCAAATATAGTTAAGAGTTTGAAGAAATAGGGCCACCTTCTAACTTCCAGTTCCCTGATGCAGCCGAGTCCTCGCTCACGCTTCAAGCTTTGACTCCGGAGAGACATCGGCTAGGACACACGCGGAAGACGTTAAATACGTTGCCAAGGTATATACCCAAGAAAAGAATCGCTAACCAGTATAGTGCCTATAGCAAGAAATATGCAGGCCCATATCTTCATATTAATGAACCAGAAAGAATGTTCATCGTCCATAAGCACTTTATTGCCTTCGCTGTCTTTGTAATAGCTATCCTTAGTGAGATAAGACCAAAGTGCGGCAACAAGAAACCCTGTTCCTATCGTGCCGGGTACATCTAGTGTAGGAAATACTTCTTTATAGTTACGGTGCAACGCTGCGGCTATCATTGTAACGCCTAAAACGGATACAATGACATATACCGGAATGAGTATACCTTTGTTTTTATAGATAAAGAATACCGACATTGTCTGTTAAAGATAGGTTGGTTGTATTGTATTCGCAAGTGGAAAACACTTGCTACTTGGCAAGACACAAGTCGAAAAGACATTATATTCGCAAGTGGAAAACACTTGCTAGTTTGCAAGACACAAGTCGAAAAGACTTGCGCCAATGGGGGAACATTACGTAGAACCGTGGAACTTATCAACATAACGTGAGTAAGTTTTATTTATATTATGTATAAATAACTGAATTTGAACGTAAATAACATGCATGCATTTATCATGCGATAAATTTAATCAAATATAGAATTAGCAAAAGTGTTCTCTCAAATTTCTCCTCTACATTTGTAGGGTGCTCGCCCGATATAGTATATGCAACATAATAAATGCAGGAGCTATGTCCCAGAATAACCGACCTAAAACAATTCGCTACAGAAGGAAAAGTATTGAAATAGAAGGAGAAGGAAGTAAAGCTTGGTGGTTAATGTTTATTGATTTAATCACATCAAGAATCACCTGGATTATTTTACTTATTGCGAGTTTATATACTAAATGTCATTGAAAATTATTTCAAGACGTACCTATGCTCATTCAATAAGATCATAAATTGTTATTGTATCTGAAAGTTCCGTCCCTGGCGAGTGTCCGCACCGATGTCTCTCGAAGCGCGGCTGGAAGCGTGAGCGAGGACTCGGAGCAATCAGGGAACAGTAGTTGAAATAATAAACTATAAAACAATCATAAACTTAACCACTCCGGTTAAATCTGGTACATTTTTTGCTGTTATAATAGTGTATAGAGCTGCAAGATTTTTTTTCAGCGGCCTCAGGTAAAAAAATATACCTAAAACGCCGTTTTTTATACCCTTTTATACCTGTTTATACATGAACACAAAACACATAATAGCCGCCCACAGCGCATTTCACCCACACTCAGGTAACGATATAGTAGAATGCACCAACAAATATTCTAATAAATATATCTTGAATTACTTGGTTGTACCAAAACAGGGGTATATCTTTGTGTAACAAACA
>JAJNBJ010000009.1 GCA_021155965.1 Flavipsychrobacter sp. | reverse complement strand
TTTTCAAAGGTGTAAGCACCTTTCAGGACTAACAAAAACACCTGTAAAGTAAAAACAGGATTATCTCACAAAGTGTAAAGCAATTTCAGGACGAGGCAAATTGGAAATTATACCTTTTTTATACCTTTTTCGGGTATAATTATACCTTTTCAGGGTATAAATATACCCTTTTATACCCCTTTATACCTTATGATAAAGCACATGAAATAAGCCCACAGCGCATTCCGGCCACATATAAAAAACTAAATGTGGCAAAACAGGCACTTTCCGGAAATTATACCCTTTTTTCTTCTCTGGTACACAGGCAAGGCTGGGTATGCGGCAAAAAAAATGGAGCGATTTTCGCCCCATTTTTTGAAGTTAGTAACTTGACATGTTATAGTATCGTCCAGGTCTTGTCGCCGGAGAGAATTTTATCCAGTGACGGCTTGCCTTTGCGGGCTATCAGTTCATCTATCTGGTTTTGCATTCCTTCTTCGTAGGTTGGGCGGAATTCCTGGTAAATAACACCAAACGGACGGGGATAATTGATGCCATCATATTGTGTATCGAAGAAACCGGCTATGATGTGCGCCTTGGTTTTATCGTGCTCATCGTGTACCCAAAGGTCGTTAACAGAATTGCCATTTTCGTTCAGGTCAACGATCACCGGCTTTGTACCATCCAGTTTTATGCCCTTGTTATCGGTAGCGCCAAATATGAGCGGCTTGCCGTGCTCGAGCATCAATGATTGTTCTTTTTTGGTTTCCTTTTCGGAATACGCAAAGAAAGTACCATCGTTAAACACCGGGCAGTTCTGATAAATTTCGACAAACGAGGTCCCCTTATGTTCATTAGCACGTTTCAATACCATTTGCATATGCTTGGGATCGCGGTCGAGTGAGCGGGCCACGAAACTTGCTTTTGCACCCAGCGCCAGTTCGCTTGGGTTAAATGGTTCTTCTACAGAGCCATAAGGTGTAGATTTAGCAACCTTTCCTTTTTCGGATGTTGGAGAATATTGCCCTTTCGTCAAACCATATATCTGGTTATTGAACACGAGATAATTAATATCGAAGTTCTTACGCATGAGGTGGATGAAGTGGTTACCACCTATCGAAAATGCATCACCATCGCCCGAGACCATCCAAACGCTGAGGTTAGGGTTCAATGATTTTACCCCTGATGCTATGGCTGCTGCACGGCCGTGAATACTGTGCATGCCATAAGTATCCATGTAGTAGGTGAAACGCGCTGCACAGCCTATGCCGGATATGAAGACTATATCTTCCTTCGGCACGCCGAAATCAGGAAATACGGTCTGTACCTGCTTTAATATAGAGTAATCGCCACAACCTGGGCACCATTTCACTTCCTGGTTGGATGCAAAATCTTTTGCTGTAAGCTTTGGCGCTGCTTGCTGTTCTGCTATAGTAGTCATTGATTATGATTTAAGGATCTCAAGAATTTTGTTTTTCAGTTCGCTTGTGGTAAATGGTAATCCCTGTACTTTGGACAAGCCAATAGCGGGCAGCAGGTATTTAGCCCTGATGAGTTGCAGCAACTGCCCACAGTTCATTTCGGGTATCAGCAGGTTATCATAGTTACTTAACAGCTCGCCCAGGTTTTTTGGGAATGGATTAATGTGCTGCAGGTGAACATGCGATACATCATAGCCTTCGGCTATCGCTTCGCGTACTGCTGTTTTAATGGCACCTGATGTGGAGCCCCAGCCGAGCACTACAAGTTTGCCTTTATCCTTACCACTATCCGGTTTTGCCAAAGGGATATAATCAGCTATTTTCTGAATTTTCTCGGCACGTATCCGGGTCATTGTCTCATGGTTCTTCGCATCGTAAGACACGTTGCCGGTCTCATTTTGTTTCTCCAGGCCACCTATACGGTGCATCAGCTCTTTAGTGCCGGGCTTTACCCATGGGCGGGATAATTTTTCATCGCGCTTGTAAGGCTTGAATGTACCGCCCGGGTTATTGTTCTCCGTAACAAAATTGACCTTGAACGGTTTCAGGTCAGCGGCTGCAGGGAAACGCCATGGCTCAGAGCCATTTGCTATATAACCGTCAGTAAGTACTATAACAGGTGTCATATGTTCCGTAGCAATGCGCGCCGCTTCAAGTATGGTATCGAAACAATCGGAAGGAGAGCATGCAGCGATAACAGGCAACGGCCCTTCGCCATGCCTGCCATACATGGCCTGCATCAGGTCGCTCTGCTCAGTTTTTGTAGGTAGCCCTGTAGACGGGCCGCCACGCTGGATGTCTATTACTAATAACGGAATTTCAAGGATCGTGGCAAGCCCCAATGCTTCTGTCTTTAGTGCCATGCCCGGGCCTGAGGTAGTAGTAACACCAAGACCACCAGCGTAAGATGCGCCGATAGCCGCGCATATGGCAGCGATCTCGTCCTCAGCCTGGAATGTTTTTACATTGCTTGTTTTATACTTAGCCAGTTCGTGCAATACATCGGAGGCAGGTGTAATGGGGTAAGAACCGAGAAACAAAGGCAGGCCGGACAGCTCTGCTGCTGCCACCAGCCCTATTGCTGTTGCTGCGTTGCCAGAGATATTCCTATACACCCCTTTAGGTAATTTTGCCGGGGCTACTTTATAGCGATTTACGAATATTTCGGTATGGTCGCCATAATTCCAGCCAGCTTTCAATGTTTTAATGTTCGCTTCAGCTATATCGGGCTTCTTTGCAAACTTTTCGTTGATGAAAGCGATGGTATGATCCATAGATTCATCGAACATCCAGAATAGCAGGCCAAGGACAAACATGTTTTTTGAGCGCTCTATTTCCTTCATGCCCAGGCTGGAGCCTGCGAGACATTCTTTAGTAAACTTGGTTACATCTATTTTATGAACTGTATAACCTTCCAATGTGCCATCTTCCAGTGGGTTAGCGCCGTCAGCATACCCTGCAAGGCCGAGGTTTTTCTTGTCGAACCCGGCTGTATTCACAATAACTATCCCGCCTTTTTTAAGCTGGTGGAGGTCAACCTTTAATGCGGCTGAGTTCATTGCGACCAATACATCGTATTCATCGCCCGGCGTGAATATCTCTTTACTGCCAAAGTGCACCTGGAAACCTGAAACCCCGGCTGTTGTACCGATGGGGGCGCGTATCTCTGCAGGAAATTCCGGGAAGGTGCTTATATCTTTTCCGAAAAATGCAGCAGTATCTGTAAACTGTGTACCGGTAAGCTGCATACCATCGCCGGAGTCGCCGGAAAACCTTATCACTATACTGTCTGCTTCAACCAGGGATGTTACATGTCCAGGTTTTTGATCTATGACTGATTCCATTATTGAATTATGATTATTGGATTATTACAAAGTTAAAGATTTTGCACCTTATCTGGTGGCATATATTACTTATAATAAGTTAATATAAATAAAGAAAGCCCCCGCGATGGCGGGGGCGAATATTATGGGTGCAATGTTTTCATTTTAGCTTCCAGTTCTTCCTTTGCTTCCACATTGGCTTCATCAGGCAGGCAGCAATCAACAGGGCAAACCGATGCACATTGCGGCTCTTCGTGGAAGCCCACGCACTCTGTGCATTTGTCTGTTACTATATAATAATAGTCGGATGATACAGCTGACTGGGCATCATCAGCATCTGCAGTAAAGCCGCTTTTAGCAGTGAAAGCACCTGTTAATGATGTTTTGTAAGAAAAACGCCATTCATCGCCGTTAGCAAAAATGGCACCATTAGGGCACTCGGGCTCACATGCGCCACAATTGATACAATCTTCTGTGATTTTAATAGCCATAGATTAGTTAGTTTTTTTAAAGATATAGATTTTCCCGAAAATGCAAATTAATTTTCCTGAAAAAGAAAAATTATTTTATACATTTATGACTAGTCACTTTTTTTTACTTTATTTATTTCGTAAATTGTAGCTATACAGTTCAACTTATGGGCTCAGCAGCGCTTATCCTTTTAATAATAGTAGGTATTGCCTTTGCAGGAGGCGGCATCCTTGTCTCGAAAGCCATTGCCAAAACCTCGAAGAATAAAGCCAAAGGGGAGCCATATGAGTGCGGCGTGCCTACCACAGGCACATCGTGGATACAATTCAATGTAGGCTATTATTTGTTTGCGCTTATATTCCTGATTTTCGATGTGGAACTGGTATTTATGTATCCATGGGCCGTGGTGGTGAAGAGTATTGGTGTGGTGGCGCTGGTAGAGATCATCATATTTATGTTCATTCTTTTTATGGGATTATTGTACGCCTGGAAGAAAGGGGCATTGAAGTGGATGTAGTAGTCGTAAGTTGAAAGTTGAAAGTCATAAGTTGTAAGTAAAAGTGAAATACTGAGATGGCAGAAACAGAAAAAATGATATTCCCGGCGCAACTGCACCAGACAGCAGATGGTGGTATAGTGGTGTCGAAACTGGATGAGATGATCAACTGGGCGAGGTCTAATTCGTTGTGGCCGCTTGTGTTTGGTACCAGTTGTTGTGCCATTGAGATGATGAGTGCTGCGGATGCTAAGTATGACTGGTCGAGGTTTGGGTTCGAGGTTGCGCGTGCTACACCACGGCAGGCAGACCTTATAATAGTAGCCGGCACGATAGTGATGAAGATGGCACCGGTGCTGAAAAGATTGTATGACCAGATGCCTGATCCTAAGTATGTAATTGCGATGGGTGCGTGTACTATATCGGGCGGACCATTTTTTTATAATACTTATTCGGTGGTGAAAGGTGTGGATCATGTGATACCGGTAGATGTGTACATACCCGGTTGCCCTCCACGGCCTGAAGCCTTGCTGCATGCAATGATCACCCTGCAGGAAAAAATAAAACACGAAACTTATTTCGGAAAAACAAAAGAGAGCGGCAAATGACGAATGAAGAAATAAAGAGTGCTGTAACCGCGCTTTTTCCAACGGTTACTTTTGATGAGACCGGTGAATTTCTGAACATACTTATTGATTCAAAGGATCTGCGTCCTTTGATAAAGGCATTACGCTATAACAACGAATTTGATTGCGATTTCCTCTTTTGCCTTACCTGTATAGATTGGAAGACACACCTCACAATGGTGTATCACCTGCTTTCTAAAAAACATAAGCATGCTTTTGTGGTGAAGGCAAAAATTGCCGATATAAATAATCCTGAAATTGAAACGGTGAGTGATATATGGCAAACGGCTAACTTTCATGAGCGTGAAGTATATGACCTGTTTGGTGTGAAATTTTTGAACCATCCCGACCTGCGCCGGATAATGCTTGACGAAGATTGGGAAGGGCATCCATTGAGAAAAAGCTACGTTGACGAAAATATGATATCGATATGAGCCTGCTGGGAGAAGACATAATGACCGAAGAAGGCGAATTCGTCATAAACATTGGGCCGCAGCACCCATCTACCCACGGTGTGCTGCACCTGAAGGTGTGGCTTGACGGGGAGATGATAAAAAAAGTGCAGCCCCATCTCGGTTATATTCACCGCTCTATCGAGAAAATGTCGGAGAGCTTATCCTATCGCAATTTCATATACGCTACCAGTCGCATGGATTATCTGAGCGCGCACATCAATAACCAGGCGTGCGCGCTATGCGTGGAGAAAGGATTACAGGTGGAAGTGCCACCACGCGCACAGATAATAAGGATACTGATGGCTGAGCTTACCCGGCTTTCATCGCACCAGCTTTGGTGGGGGTGTACCGGCCTTGACCTGGGTGCAGTTACTCCATTCTTTTATGCATTCAGGGAAAGAGAAGCGGTGCTTGCTATAATGGAAGAATCATGCGGAGCCCGGTTGACACAAAATTACTGTGTTCCAGGTGGCGTGATGTATGACATTCACCCGAATTTCCAGAACAGGGTAAAGGATGTGATCAAACAAATAAAATCGAAGTTCCAGGAATACGACGACATCCTTTCCGGCAATGTGATATTTGAGCAGCGCACAAAAGGCGTTGGTTATTTATCGCCGGAAGATGCTGTGTCATTTGGATGTACAGGGCCTACCGCCAGAGGCTCAGGCGTGAGTTGTGATGTAAGGAAATGGTTCCCGTATGATGGGTATGAAAAAGTACAGTTCAAAGAGATATTAGAAACGGGAGGAGATTGTTACGCGCGCTATATGGTGCGTATGGCAGAGATGAAACAGTCGGTATATATAATAGAACAATTGATAGACCATATACCGGAAGGGGATTTTCAGGCGAAAACAAAGGCGGTAATTAAATTGCCAAAAGGTGAATTTTACCAGCGTGTGGAAACCGCAAGGGGGGAACTGGGAGTGTATATAGTAAGTGATGGGGCTGCATCGCCATACCGGATAAAGTATAGGTCGCCAAATTTCTCTAATCTTTCAGCACTGGGCCATATGGCAACAGGGTCAAAAATAGGAGACCTGGTGGCGATAATGGCGACGATAGACCTGGTGATACCGGATGTGGACAGGTAATATAATGTGGGAGAAATGTGATGGAATGTGAAGAATGTGATTGTTATGGAAATAAAGGATAAATAATTTAAAAATTGAGCCTCTTTCTTGAAATAAGTTTTTCGGCGATGGCCAATGGGCTGCATAACTGGCTTGCGGGGTCAATATCGAATGCTACTTTGGTAAGCGTTACTGAAATGGCAATAGCGGGTGTGTCGCTTTTGTTATTTCTTGTGCCTCTGTGTTTCTTCCTTGGATATATGGAGCGTAAGGTGGCGGCTTTTATGCAGATACGTCTTGGGCCTAACCGCGTTGGGCCGAAAGGGACTTTGCAAATTGTGGCTGATACGGTGAAGCTGTTATTTAAGGAAGGGCTTACTCCAAATGCATCTGATAAGTTTTTGTTCAACCTGGCACCTATAATAGTGGTGGTAACATCTATGCTGGCAATGGCACCGATAGCGTTTGCCAAAAATTTCCAGATATGGGATATTAATATTGGTGTGCTGTATGTTTCTGCGATATCATCTCTTGCTGTTATCGGGATATTGATGGCGGGGTGGAGCAGTTATAACAAATACTCACTGCTGGGGGCTATGCGCAGTGGGGCGCAGATAGTGAGTTATGAGCTTTCTGTGGGATTGTCACTGATATCTATTGTGATACTTACCGGCAGCCTGCGGATGAGTGATATAGTTGCAAGCCAGGCAGATGGCTGGTGGATAATTAAAGGCCATATTCCTGTAATTATCTCTTTCGTTATTTTTCTTATTGCCTCTACTGCAGAGATAAACCGTGCGCCCTTCGATCTTGCGGAGGCAGAACAGGAGCTCACTGCGGGTTTCCATACAGAGTATTCGGGAATGAAGTTTGCTATGTTCCTCCTGGCGGAGTACATTAACCTGTTCATCGTTTCGGCTATAGCAGCTACTTTGTTCCTTGGCGGATGGATGCCGTTCCATTTAGGTAACTGGAGTTTCTTTAATAATGTGATGGATTATATACCGGGATCACTGTGGTTCATGGGTAAGACATTCTTAATAATATTCATCATCATGCAGTTCAGGTGGACATTTCCCCGCCTGCGTGTGGACCAGTTACTGACTTTAGAATGGAAATATTTGCTGCCAATTAGCATGGTGAATGTGATAATAGTAACAATGATGGCAATTTTTGGATGGCATCTTTAAATTAAAGTAGAATGTTTTTAAAAGAGTATTTCGGGACCATATTCAGATCAGTGAGGTCATTGCTTAAGGGCATGAAGCTCACGGGTTATTATTTTACTCATCCCAAGGAAATACATACCGAAGAATACCCGGATAACAGGGCGACATTACAGATGTTTGACCGGTTCAAAGGGGAGGTAGTTATGCCACATGACGATAATAATGAGCATCGCTGCACCGGTTGCCAGGCATGTGAGATAGCTTGTCCGAATGGTACTATTAAAATTATCACGAAGCAGGAATTGCAGCCGGATGGTAAGAAGAAAAAAGCTATTGACACATTTGTATATCACTTGGAACTATGTACCATGTGTAACCTGTGCGTTGTGGCATGCCCGTCTGATGCTATTGTGATGGCTCAAACCTTTGAGCATAGTGTGTATGATAAAAAACAATTAAAGAAGGTGCTGAATAAACCGGGATCTAAAATAATGGAGGGCGTGGAATAATGGATGCCAGGACTATCATATTCTACCTGCTTGCCGCTACTGTAATTGGTGGCGGGCTGATGGCTGTTACCTCGCGGAAGATATTCCGCTCGGCGGTATTCCTTTTGTTCTCGTTGATCGGTATTGCCGGTTTTTATTTCTTCCTCGACCAGGAATTTATTGCTGCAGTGCAGGTAGTTGTGTATGTGGGTGGTATAGTGGTGCTGATCCTTTTCTCTATTTTCCTGACACATGGTTCGGGTGAGGATATGAAAAAGCCTGCGCTGGGCAGGGCGGTGTTTTCTGCATTGGCAGCTGCAATAGGCTGTGTGCTTACTATGTACCTTATTAGTGAACATACATTTCAAGGTTCAGGCAAACCGGCATTAGAGCCAAGCGCAGGTAATATTGGTGCGCAGATGCTGAGTGTTACAGAGTATGGGTTTATACTGCCGTTCGAGGTGGTGAGTATGCTACTGCTGGCGGCTATGATAGGGTGTATAGTGATAGCAATAAAGGTGAAAGTGCCGGAACAAAAGGTGATGCCCAAAATAAAAGAGGAAACGGAGCCGGTTGAATTGGAAGTGGTTGAAGAATTAAAAACAGAAGAAGTATAAAGAATTAAAATGCAAATAGGATTATTCCATTTTTTGTTTGTGAGCTGCGCACTGTTCTTTATAGGTGTGTATGGTTTCCTGACACGCAGGAACCTGATCACTATGCTTATGTCCATAGAACTGATACTGAACAGCGTGAATATCAATTTCGTGGCATTCAATAAATTTTTGTTTGCTGATAAGCTGGACGGGATATTCTTTACCTTATTTATTATAACCATTGCTGCTGCAGAGGCTGCGGTGGCTATAGCTATAATCATTAACCTGTACCGCAACTATAAGACCATAGATGTGGAAGATGTGAATACAATGAAATATTAATTATGCTGAGCACGCCATTAATAGCATTGATACCCCTGCTGCCTGTTATCAGCTTTGTGCTGATAGCACTGGTAGGGAAGAAGTATTTTCCTTCGCTGTGCGGGGCATTGGGGACATTATCGCTGTTGGTTGCTTTTATCCTGTCTGCTACAGTTGCGTATGATTATTTTTTTGTAGTGGGTAAGGTAGGGGACACCTACCAGCAAATAGTTCCATTAAAAATCACCTGGCTGCAATTCACGCAAAATGTATCTATAGACATAGGCATATTGCTTGACCCTATTTCAGTGATGATGCTGGTAGTGGTTACACTGGTATCATTAATGGTGCATCTCTATAGCCTCGGTTACATGAAGGGTGAGGAGCGGTATGCTACGTTCTATTCTTTCCTGGGGTTGTTTACGTTCTCTATGCTGGGGCTGGTGCTTTCTTCTAATATATTCCAGATATACATTTTCTGGGAGTTGGTAGGGGTGTCGTCTTACCTGTTAGTAGGTTTTTATTTCGACAGGCCATCGGCAGTGTCTGCTGCAAAGAAGGCGTTCATCGTTACGCGCTTTGCCGACCTCGGCTTCCTGATTGGGATATTGATATTATCATTCTACGCCGGTACGCTGGATTTTCAAACTTTAATTGCAAAGCTCACAACACCTACCAATGAGTTTCATACAATAGCGGCGGCATCTTTCATGGGTGTTTCTGCGCTTACCTGGGGATTGGTATTGGTATTTATAGGAGGGGCTGGCAAGTCGGCTATGTTTCCGTTGCATATATGGTTGCCGGATGCGATGGAAGGACCTACACCGGTGTCAGCCCTTATCCATGCGGCAACCATGGTGGTTGCGGGTGTATTCCTGGTGGCGAGGTTGTTCCCTGTATTTTCTATGTGCGCGCCTGCGCTTGATGTAGTGATGTGGGTAGGTGCCAGTTCTTCATTTATCGCGGCCATTATTGCCTGCACCCAAACGGATATTAAACGGGTGCTTGCCTATTCCACTATGTCGCAGATAGGCTATATGATGTTTTCATTGGGCTTAGCACGCCATGGCGGGGAGCATGGGCTGGGTTATATGGCTTCTATGTTCCACTTGTTTACACATGCCATGTTCAAGGCCTTGTTATTCCTGGGTGCAGGTGCGGTAATACATTATGTGCATAGCAACGAAATGAAAGATATGGGTGGTTTAAGAAAAATGATGCCGGTTACCCACCTTACCTTTTTGATCGCCTGCCTTGCCATTGCTGGCATACCACCTTTTGCCGGTTTCTTCAGTAAGGAAGAGATACTACAGGCAGCATTTCATGCCAATAAGGCCATTTTTGTAATAGCGATCATTACCGCTGCCATTACTGCATTCTATATGTTCCGGTTGTATTTCAGTATTTTCTGGAATAAACCATATCATGCTCATGGTGAAAGCCATGATGCGCACCATGGGGAAGCTCCCGGAACAATGCTTATCCCGCTTATCATTTTGGGGTTATTGTCGGTATGTGCAGGTTTTATTCCATTCAGTAAATTAGTTACTTCTGATGGGAAGGAGTTACATACAGCGTTCCATCTCACATTCTCTATAGCTCCTGTAGTGCTGGCAACACTTGGTATCATCATCGCGCTATCTTTCTATAAAAAAGAAAGTGTAACTCCGCAACGTATATCTGATGGTATTGGTGGGTTATACCGGGGCGCGTATAATAAATTTTACATTGATGAGCTATACCTGTTCGTTACGAAGAAAATACTTTTTCCATTAGTGGGTCGTCCCGCAGCATGGGTAGACCGGAATATTGTGGATGGTTTTATGAACCTGCTGGCAACTGTGACCGGGCAAATTTCTTTCGCTATAAAAAAGGTGCAATCAGGTAAAACGCAAAGTTATGCAGCTTACTTTTTTGTGGGTGTTATAGGGTTTGTGCTGATATTTATTTATTGGTGGACGTAAAACATTGTAATGATCAACTTATCAGTCCTTTTAATTATTCCTTTAATAACGGCGCTGGCAGTGCTGCTGTGTAGCAATGCTGCGCAGGTGCGCTTTATGGCATTGCTGGGTTCGATAGTTCAATTGGGTTATTCGTCTGTATTGATGTTTGACTACATGGGACAACGTGCAGCAGGCAATCATTCCCAGATGTTGTATGAAAGCAGGCATGCATGGTTCAAAGGCTTGAATATAGAATACTATGTGGGGGTGGATGGTATTTCGGTGGCTATGATCATGCTTACTGCTGTGGTCGTGATGACGGGGATACTCATATCATGGAACATCACTAAGCTCACTAAAGAGTTTTTCTTCCTTATTGTTTTACTTAGTTTGGGAGCCTATGGCTTTTTCATTTCGCTTGACCTGTTTACTATGTTCTTCTTCCTTGAGGTAGCGGTAATACCTAAGTTCCTGCTGATAGGTATTTGGGGCAGCGGCAAGAAAGAATACAGTGCCATGAAGCTGGCATTGATGCTAATGGGGGGCTCTGCGTTGGTGCTGATCGGGTTGCTTTGTCTTTATTTCAATACAACTGTGCTTGATCCGGGAGCAGCCAATGGCTATCATACATTCGACCTTTTAAGGATATCGAGAATGCACATACCTATTGAGGCACAGAAATTCATCTTCCCGCTCATGTTTGTGGGCTTTGGTGTATTCACAGCCATGTTCCCGTTCCATACATGGGCACCCGATGGACACTCATCTGCACCAACGGCGGCATCTATGTTCCTTGCGGGCATATCTATGAAGCTAGGTGGCTATGGCTGCCTGCGTGTGGCTGCCTACCTGATGCCGGAAGCTGCGCACTACTACTCGTGGGTGATAATACTGTTGTCTACTATAGCCATTATATATGGTGCATTTGCCACGCTCATGCAAACCGACCTTAAGTACATCAACGCCTATTCATCGGTCAGCCATTGCGGCTTTGTGATATTTGGTATAGGTATGCTCACCAAAACGGCGATAACCGGGGCGGTGATGCAAATGGTATCACACGGCTTAATGACAGCTCTTTTCTTCGCCGCTATAGGCATGATCTATGAGCGCGCCCATACCCGTCAGGTGGCACAATTAGGTGGGCTGCTGAAAACTATTCCATTCATCATTACTGTATTCGTACTTGCGGGACTGTGTTCATTAGGTCTGCCCGGGCTTAGTGGTTTTGTGGCTGAGATGACCGTATTTGTAGGTTCATGGCAAAGAGTAGATACTTTTTATAGGGTATCTACAGTACTGGCTTGTGCATCCATTGTTGTGACGGCGGTGTATATATTGCGGGCGGTGGGCGCCGCCGCAATGGGGCCGATTAAAAATGAGGAATTCCGCCATTTTGGAGATGCGACATGGAATGAGAAACTGGCATCAGTAACATTGCTGGTGAGCATATTGGCTATAGGTATTGCACCATTCTGGTTGAATGACCTTATATCTCCGGATACGCAGATAATAATGGATAATATTGCAAGAGGAGTGGTGGGTAAATAAAGAAACAGAAAATGGGAACAGAGTTTTTATTAATAATGAAATCGGAGATGATACTCACGGTTATCATCTTTATCCTGCTATTCCTGAAGATATGGGATGGGGTGAAGTCCAATACCACCTTGCTGCATGTCACCAATTTTCTTTTATTCGTCAATCTAATTGCAGGTTTTTTTCTTAATAAAGATGGTGAGTTGTTCAATGGCATGTTCCATACTAATGCTACTTTGTTTCTTGAAAAGAATATTCTTAACCTTGGTACTTTTATTATTTCCCTGTTTGCTTTTGATTGGTTGAAGGAGCATAAGCATCTGCTCGAGTTTTATATTCTTTTGTTGTGCACGCTGCTAGGTATGGACTTTATGATCTCCAGCGGCAACTTCCTGATGTTCTACTTAGGATTGGAGCTATCTACAATACCACTTGCTGCATTATGTAATTACGACCTGCACAAAGTAAAGTCTTCAGAGTCGGCAGTTAAGATGATATTGTCATCTGCTTTTGCATCATGTATATTGTTGTTTGGTATCTCTATATTGTACGGCACTACCGGCACACTCGATTTTAAGGAGATGGCGCCATTACTGGGTACTAGCAAGCTGCAGATAATGGCATTTATTTTTGCTTTTACAGGGTTTGCGTTCAAACTGTCGTCGGTTCCCTTCCACTTATGGACGGCTGATGTTTATGAGGGGGCACCCGTGCCGGTCACAGCATATTTATCTGTTATTTCTAAAGGCTCGATAGTATTTATATTTATCACTGCGTTATTCCAATTGTTTGGTAATTACGGTACTACGTGGTACAATATGCTGTACCTCTCTATATTGCTCACTATTACTCTTGGTAACCTATTTGCTATACGGCAAGATAATATTAAACGTTTCCTTGCTTTTTCCTCTATCTCCCAGGTGGGGTATATATTGCTGGGTATATCTTCCGGTAACTCTTTAGGCGCATCGTCTGCTATTTTCTTTCTTGTTGTTTATACATTTTCTAACCTTGGCGCGTTTGGTGTTATTTCCTTGGTGGCGGCAAAAACAGGCAAAGAGAATATCAGTGACTATAAAGGTTTTTATACAAACAATAAATCGCTGGCATGGGTAATGGCTATATGCCTTTTCTCACTGGGAGGTATTCCGCCTACGGCAGGGTTCTTTGGCAAAATGTTCCTGGTAACTGCCGGTGCAGAAAAGGGTAATTACTGGCTGGTGTCCATTGCTGCGTTGAATATGGTGATATCATTGTTCTATTACCTGCGTGTGGTAAAAGCTATATTCATAGATGCCAATGAACAGCCAATAGATAAATTGAACGGCAGCAGTTCTATGAAGATAGCGTTGGCAATATGCTTTATTGGCGTAGTGGCAACAGGTTTTGCTAGCGGATTGTTTGAATATATTAGTACAGTAACAAGATAATGATCAGAAATGGCGCTTAATCCTAATCATGCATTCGAAGATATTGGCGAAGTAAAATGTGCCATCGTAGAGAAAAATTGCACTCCTGAGCGCACTGACTTTATTAAGCGTTTGCTGGAGCATAACGGCTTTGAGGTAGTTTTGGCAAAAAGCCCGCCGCCTAAAGTTGCTGCCAAGCCTGCGCCAAAACCTGCAGCTCCACCAGCCGAAGGCGCTGCACCGGAAGTGGCTGCAGCACCCTCGCTCCCGCCGGAACCGCCGCTCCCTCCTCCACCCGATACATATACTGTCGGTGTGACGGATGTTACCTTCAGTCCCATCAATGCAGTTTTCAATCGCGAGCTAAAAACTTTTGATGGCGCTGTGGTTACCTCTGATTATTGGAAGCAGCGGGAAGCAGCTCCGAAAGAGGATGAATGGTACTGGAAAAAATAATGATGCTTTGCATATTGATAAGTATCACCGGTTTTAATGATACTCATCATTTTATCCCGGGTATTTGCAAAGTACTTTTGGCTCAAATATCATACAATGGAACAGCACGGCAGTACCCGAACTACTATTTACAACGATAGGAGAAGAGTGAAAACCGGTGCATCCGGGGGCATATATTTCCTCGCATTTATCGGTTCGCTGGTCTATTACTTGCAGCATGCCGCGACGTTTGGCGCAGGAGTTATTGGTTTTCTTAAGGCTATTGTATGGCCTGCATTTGTTGTCTATGAGATCATGAAGTACCTGAACATGTAAGGTGATCCTTTTAGCACTTCACCCATTCTTTTGTTGCTTCGTCGTATCGTTTTATAATCTTGGCAGGGTTGCCGGCCACTATTGAGAAAGAAGGCACATCTTTGGTTACCACTGAACCTGCAGCTACCACACTATGTTTGCCCACCGTTACGCCAGAGGTAATTACTGAGTTCGCAGCTATCCAGCAATCATCTTCAATAATGATCTGACGTGTGGTCACATCCTGGAAGCGTATAGGGACATGCACATCCCTGTATTCATGATTGAGGCCGCTCATTACAATGTTTTGGGCAAGTATCACATTGTTGCCTATGGTTACAGGGCCAATAAGCACATTGCCCATGCCCACCAGTGTATTGTCGCCAATGAAAAGATCACCTACGCCGTTGTTAATAGTGCAAAAATCCTCGATCACTGAGCCTTTCCCCAGAACGAACTTATTGAATGGGAGAACATCAAGCCGCACGCTATCGCGGATAATGGACTTTTTACCTTTTTTATGTATGAACGGATTGATAAATACTTTTACCCATTCCCGCGGCCTTGCTTCATTTTTGGGGATCAACAGGCGGTGTACGAGCTTCTTTATCTTGGGATTATTCTTAATAATACTCGTTACCGACATATGCGCGTTTCTCTTTTAATGGGTATGATAAAAATAGTATTATTTTCTCATCAAAATGCATTTAAAAAGATATTCACAACATTAGATAAAATTAACAAAACTATTATGCTGTAAATCAACAATTTAACATGCCTGTGAATAACTTTGTTAACAACTTAGGGGTTATATACCCTAATTTTAAAGGAAATAATAATGTAATTATATCTCTGGATGATATATAGATATACTTTCCTCGTTTTGTTTTGTTTATCAGTAGGTTTTTGCAGTGCGCAGGAGTCGATGATGGGAGATGTTTCCTACCCGTTGCTGGAAAAATTGATAGCCACCGCAAAGGCTAATTATCCCAAAATGAAAGCGTATGACCATGCCATCAGGATATCAGAATTAAATGTGAAGAAAGCTAAACTGGATTGGTTGAACCTGGTGTCGTTCATTTACTTAATTAACCCCGCAGCAGCCGGTGCAAGCGCTGTTGGCGGATTTCAAACAGGTGTTTCTGTGAGCATAGGTTCAATTTTACAAAAGCCCGGCGAGGTAAAAGTTGCAAAGGAGGAATTGAACGTCACAAACCTGGGCAAGGATGAATACACTTTAAGTATCGAAGCGCAAGTACAGCAAAGGTACTTCCAGTATGTGGTGGCATTAACATCATTAAACTGGAAGAACAAAGATGTGCAGACAATGGAAAGCACTGTGAAGGATGTGAAGTACAAATTCGAAAAAGGAGAATTGCCGTTTGAGGAATATAACAGAGCGCTGACAGCATATTCGGGTGGCGTGCAGGGGCGCATCCAGGCCGAGGGAAATTACCTGATCGCTAAAAGTAACCTGGAAGAGTTGATAGGCGCAAAACTTGAAACCATCAAATAATGGAGTTTACCAAATTCTTTAAAGTTCTCAAAAAGCATAAATACGGGCTGATTTTCCTGCCCATAGCGGCAATGGCAATTACTTTTTTTATTGCCAAGAAGCAACCCAGCCTGTATTATTCGCAGTCCAGGTTATCGGCAGGGCTTACCGCAGGTACGGGGTCTCAGTTAGCACAGCAGATACTTAACGGAGACAACGGTGGCGAAGCAAAGATCAACCAGACATTCAGCAACGTTACACAGATCATGCAATTGAAGATAGTTTTCGACCAGGTGTCTTACCAGCTTATCCTGCATGACCTTACTACCAGCACCCCTTTCAGAACGCCTAGCAAGTTATTTAATGACGTTGTTTCAAACCCAAGTGCAAAGCAGCATGCGATAGATGTTTATACCAGAATGTACAATGCTAAACAATCTCTTTTGCTGACAGATGACGACCAGTATGGTCTCAACGAGTTGCTGAAATCAATGAAATATAACTACGAATCTTTGCGGGACAAAGTAAGGGTTTATAGGGTGGAAGCAAGTGATTTTATTGATGTGTACTATGAATCAGATAATCCCAAATTGTCGGCATTTGTGGTTAATACGTTGTGCCAAGAGTTCATCGGCTATTATTCTTTCGTTACCCAGCAGAATAAAGTAAAAGCGACAGAGTTCCTGCGCGAACTGATGCTGAGTAAAAAAGACAGTATGAATGCGAAGCTGGACAGCCTGAAGAATTATAAGATACAAAACAGGGTGCTGAATATAGGCGACCAGGCGAAAAGTCTATACAGCCAGATAGCCAGCTTTGAAACAAACCTGGAAATGGCAGAAAAAGAAGTGCAATCTAACGAAGGCGCCATTAAAGCGATAGACGCGAAATTCACTGAGCAGGAACGTCAGTACATGGAAGCAAAGCTGACACAGATAAACCAGGAGATCACAACTACGCAGCAGCAGCTGAACATGCTCAACGACCAATACATAAAGAGCAACTTCGACCCGGCCATAAAAACAAAGCTGGATGCAATGAAGGAGGTGTTGGCACAAAAAATTAATCAGTCAACTGATAAATACATTGTAAACCCCCTCAATACTAAGGAGACACTTATTGCCCAAAAGCTAAAACTGGAAATGGACATGGAACTGGCTAAGGCCAGTATCCGCGCATATAAGAATTCTATTGGCAGCCTGAACTACAGGTTGCAATCGCTTGCGCCCAATGAAGCTGTAATACAATCTATGCAGGCCGATATTGAAGTGGCGGGCAAGGAATACCTGGATATATTGAACAGGTACAACCAAAGCGCTATGCAGCTCAGCACCACAGTGCCCATAAAGGTGATAGAGCAGGCGCTGCCCGGTACAAAGTTGCCTTCCAAAAAAATAATCCTCGTAGCCTTGAGTGGCGTTGTGTGTTTTATACTGTACCTGCTGATCCTGTTCGTCCTGTTCTACCTCGATGATTCGATACAGGCGCCTAACGACCTTGTGAATAAAACAGAGGTAAGGGTATTAGGTGCTTTGCCACGGATAAAAACTTCCCTGCTAGATGTGCAACGGATGTGGACCATTGATGCATCCAATCCCATCAACACGGAGTTTAAGAAGATGATAGGCACTGCGAAGTCTGAGATACAGGCGCTTGCTGCGCCTGCGCCGGTTGCACCTGTCAACACGGAATTTAAGAAAATGATACGTGCCACCCGCTTCGAGATCAATATGGCATTGATGGGTGGGCGCAACCTGGTAATAACCAGCCTGGAAGAGGGTGAGGGCAAAACGCTTATTTGCCTGAGCATGGTGAGTGCATTTCAGGTGATGAATAAAAAGGTACTGCTGATAGATGGTAACTTCCTTAACCCCGGCATAACAACAATGACCCAGCCGAGGTATTACATAGAAGACTACCTGATGGGCAGAATATCACTCGACATGATTGCTGCAGATGGAAATGTAAATGTGCTTGGCAATAAAGGAATGGACGTATCGCTGTTTGAAATAAATACTGAGGCTGAAATAGAGCAGAAGATACTTGAATTGAAGGATGTATATGATATTATATTCATAGAGGCGTCTGCACTTTCTACACTTAACCAGTCGAAAGAGTGGATAGTGGTGGGTGACAGGGTGCTTTGTGTATATGAGGCCAATACCAGCATCACCAACGATATGAAAGAGCAGATACTTTATCTCAAATCGATGGAAAGCAAATTCATTGGCTGGATATTGAATAAAACAACGAGTTAAATTGCTGGCCTGGTATTTTAAGAAAGATCAAAAGAGTTTATGACTGCGGCAATTCTTAACGGCATTTGGATTTTTCTTCAAATACTGATCGGGTACAACCTTGTACTGCCTTTAGTTTTGTTCTTGTTATATATTATTTTCAGGGGGCGGAATAAAAGTGTAACTGCCGGCAAGGAATATGACTATGCAATAATTGTAACTGCCTACGAACAAACAGATTTTCTGCCAATGGTGGTTGAGTCCATCCAAAAACTTAAATACAGCAACTACATTATCTATATTGTTGCAGATAAATGCGATATCTCTAACCTGAAGTTTGCTGATGAGAGGGTAGTGGTACTCCGCCCCCCAGAGACACTGGGCAGCAATACAAGATCTCACTTCTATGCTATTCGCAATTTTAGAAGGGAACATGAACTGTTAACTATTATTGATTCAGATAACCTTGTTGACCCGGATTATTTGAATGAGCTCAATAAGTGCTTTGATAAAGGCTACTCAGCCGTGCAGGGCATCAGGAAAGCCAAGAACCTGGATACTATGTATGCCTGCCTGGATGCAGCCAGGGATATGTACTATCACTTTTATGATGGGGAAGTATTATTCAGGCTGGGGTCTTCGGCAACACTGGCAGGGTCGGGCATGGCTTTCAAAGTCTCTTTATACCGCGAATGCCTGGAGCGGTTGGATATTGTTGGTGCAGGATTTGATAAAGTGTTGCAATACGAGATTGTGCGGAGAGCTTACCGCATTGCATTTACAGATAAGGCAATAGTGTATGATGAAAAGACCGGGGCTTCAGATCAATTGGTGAAACAACGTGCACGATGGATCAATACATGGTTCCGCTATTTTAAGTTTGGCTTCTCACTAGTATTCAAGGGGATAATAACATTTAATTGGAACAGGTTATTGTTTGGCATTGTATTGCTACGCCCGCCGCTGTTTATTTTCCTGATTTTGTCGGTAATGTTTGCTGCAGCAAATCTATTTATCAGTATACCGGCGATGGTTTTGTGGTTGGCAGGTTTTGCTTGCTTTGTGGCAGGGTTTATCATTGCACTGGTGGAAGCAAAGCCTGAGAGAGTGATCTGGCAGTCGTTATGGGGTATACCGAAATTTATTTTTTACCAGGTGCTGTCGTTGCTGAGGGTGAGAAAAGCAAATAAGATATCGGTAGCTACAAAACATAACTATTCTAAGCAGGATAAAAATGGATAGCACAGAATTTAGGAATAGGGAAAAGAAAGAAATTGCCTTACGCAGGCAAAAACGTATTGATGAGGTGACAAGGATAGTTGCCCTGGTTGTGGCTTTTATCAGTGTATTTATATTTTTTATCAAACTGCTGTTTTTATAAGTGCGGAAAGACTTCGTCATACCAATAACACCGGGGAAGAGAGCAACGCTGAAAAGTGAGCTGAGAAAGTTTTTCCTGATAGATAAACTGGGCAATGCCCTTGGTATTATCTTGTTGTTCGTAGTGATGGCTGCCATTGGGGCAGGTATTGCTTCGAATGGCATCAAGTTTGGTGTCCTCATACTTGTCGCTTTTATAGCAATGCCCGCAGTCTATACCATTATTGCGTATCCCCGTATAGGTATTGTTGTTTATATCACGCTGGCATATCTTATCATGTGGTTCCTGAGGCTGGGAGCAAATTTTCCTTTAGGAACGGTTATGGATGGGCTTAACGGTTTATTTATACTGAGCATTTTCATTAACCAGAAAAAGAAAAAAGACTGGTCGATGTTCAAAGGGCCGGTAACGGTGATGATACTGACATGGATGGCTTATAACTCCGTCGAAGTAGCCAATCCGTCTGCAGAATCACGTGCTGCCTGGCTATATACTGTTAGAACAGTTGCAATAATAATGTTCTCTTACTTTGTGTTTCTGTATTATATAAACACTAAACAGTACATCCGGCTCATTCTGAAACTATGGCTTGCATTGGCAGTATTTGCAGCGGTATACGCGGTGAAACAGGAACACATTGGTTTCTTCGGTTTTGAAAACGAATATTTACATTCCAATCCTGTGATCGAGTCGCTGTTGTTCATTGGCGGGGTCTGGCGTAAATTCTCCATTTTCTCAGATCCTGTGGCGTTCTCTTATAATATGGTAATTGTGATATTGCTGTGCATTGGCTTGCTTACCGGCAAAGTATCAACGCTAAAACGGATAATACTATCGGGTTTGATATTGCTCTTTCTTATGGCAATGTTATACTCCGGTACAAGGGGGGCCTATGTATTATTGCCCGCCGCATTATTTTTCCTCGCTATTCTTAAATACAGCACAAAGATATTGATCGTGATGATGATGTTAGGGGCATTCGCCGTTGTGCTGATCTTTATTCCAACAACTAACCCGACTTTATACCGCTTTCAAACGGCATTTAAACCATCGGACGATGCATCATTCAATGTCAGGTCTATTAATCAGAAGAGAATTCAACCCTACATTCAATCTCACCCGTTAGGTGGGGGCTTAGGTGCTACAGGTGTGTGGGGACAACGATTTGCACCCCACTCATATCTTGCCAATTTCCCTCCCGATAGTGGTTATGTGCGTGTAGCTGTTGAAATGGGGTGGTTAGGTTTATTGATATTTTGTATCTTCATGTTTGTAGTGTTGCGAACAGGAATAAATAACTATTATTCTATAAAAGACCCTGAGCTAAAGTCTTATTGCCTTGCATGCGTATTGATAGTTTTTGCGTTGAACATAGGCAATTATCCGCAGGAAGCTTTAGTGCAGTACCCATCATGTGTGCTCTTTTACTTAGTAATTGCGCTGATCAACGTAACAAAGCGCCTCGATGACCAGCAAAACCAGCTACAGCATGCCGGCTGATATGATAACAGGAAGGGATTTTGTTATTGTGGGCCAGCAGCCCTGGGATGAAGGTATTGGCAGTAATTGCAGGAACATTGCGTTGGAATTCAGTAAACACAACAGGGTTCTTTATGTGAACAGCGCATTGAACAGGATCACGTTGTTGCGGGAAAAAACTGAGCCAAGAGTGCAGCGAAGGTTAGCAGTTATAAATGGCAAAGAAAAAGGCCTTGTATCTATACAGCCTGATCTTTGGAATCTTTATCCATCCTGTATTACCGAATCCATCAACCAGGTGAAGGTAAGGCCGTTATACAATGTGCTGAATAAAAGGAACAACAGGCTATATGCCCAATCTATACATAAAGCAACAGATGAGTTAGGTTTTAAAAATATCATCCTTTTCAATGATAATGATATTTTCGGATCCTTTTACCTCAAAGAACTGCTGCGGCCTGCCGTAAGTATCTATTATTCCCGCGATTACATGATAGCTGATGGCTACTGGAAATATCATGGCGAAGTGCTGGAGCCGCAGCTTATTGCCAAAAGCGATCTTTGCGTTGCAAATTCAACTTATCTCGCCAGCTACTGCCGCAAATACAACCCACATTCGTATAATGTAGGCCAGGGCTGTGAACTGGATATTTTCACCAACGCAACCGGCGGTGCCAAGCCATCAGATATGGTTGGTATTCCTGGACCTGTAGTCGGCTATGTAGGAGTTATGCAGACAAACAGGTTGGATATTGAAATACTGGCTCATGTAGCAGAACACCTGCCACATATGAATATTGTGCTTGTAGGGCCTGAAGACGAGGAATTTAAGGCAAGTCGCCTGCATGCTATCAAAAACATTCATTTCCTTGGCCCCAAACCTCCAACCGAACTGCCTGCATATATTAACTCATTCGAAGTCTGCCTCAACCCGCAATTGGTGAACCAGACCACCATCGGTAATTATCCCCGCAAAATTGATGAATACCTTGCCATAGGCAAACCGGTGGTAGCAACCGCAACAGAAGCCATGACCTTTTTTGCAGAGCATACCTACCTCGCAAAAACCAAAGAAGACTATGTGCAGTTGATTCAACAAGCACTTGCTGAAGATAACAACACACTACATGCGCAGCGCAGTGCTTTCGCATCATCTCATACCTGGGAGAACAGCGTAAAAGAAATTTACAAGGCTATAAACGCTATTTAAACTTCCACTTAACGTAGTTGTAATTGAATTTCAGGTGCCTGAAAAGATGGCGTGCGCCGGTAATAAAGATGTTATTGCTTTCTCTCCAGAAATTGCGCTTAAAGGTACTCGGCTCTGCACTGGAGTTTACCTGGTCCAGCAGGCTTTTATGCTCGTCGAAGAATAGTGCTTTGCCTTTATTTTTCAGCATAGACATCATCATGCCATACTCCGATACTTCAACATTTACGCCTTCAGGGTATCTTCCGAATTTCTGCAGGAAATTGCTGCGGCGCAGGTGCGGATGGTCGCTATAGAAATAGAATTTTTTATAGCCGGGATACCATATTTTAAACCGCATTTCTGAAAAGCCGTTCTTAAAAGGAGTAAGGTATGGATACTTGAAATAAGCATAGAACCGCACCATATCCAGTTCCGGCCGCTCATTCATGTATTGAAGGGCATCTTTCAGTCTTGGGGGAAACGTGGTGAGTGGTACAAAGTCCTCCTGTACATAAAGCGTGTATGGAGTGGTGACTGCGTCCTGCCCTTTGTTTATGTTATTGCCTAATCCCCGGTTCTTAGGAGTGGTGATAAGACGAAAAGTATATTTGTCGTGGAGTGCCTTGAGTCTTTCCACATGCTCCGGTTTGCTGCCATCATCTGATACTACGATGTCTTCAAAGTGGCAATTAAGGCTGCGAAAGTTTTCCAGGAGCCGCTCCATTGAGCCGCTCCTGTTATAGTGTGTTACCAGCAATGTTACGCCCGGAAAATGAAAAGCACTGCTCATGCTGGTAAAGATAATCAGGTTTTTAAAAATTTGTAGTCCTTAAAGCATTTAAGCCACTTATAGCGCAAGTATGCCCAACGTAACAATTTAAACATTACACTTTGGCTTGACCTCCAGCTTGCCCTGTCAAATGAACTGGGCTCATCTTCTGAATTACTGTGTTCGAATAATGTTTCATATTCATTGTAAAAAAGACCTTTGCCTTTTTTCTGCATAAAGGAGATAGACATCCTGTATTCTGATATATTGCCATCTATATCTTCCTGGTACCGTCCGAATTTTTGCAGGAAATTGCTGCGGCGCAGGTGTGGGTTGTCAGAGTACATGAAGAACTTATAGTGGCTTAAATTCCATGGGCTGTAATACGTCTCAGAAAATCCTTTGCCAAATGGCTTCAGGTTAGGGTAGCGATAGAAAGACCAGAAG
The DNA here is from genome assembly GCA_021155965.1 of Flavipsychrobacter sp. GTDB lineage: Bacteria > Bacteroidota > Bacteroidia > Chitinophagales > Chitinophagaceae > Nemorincola. The sequence goes on along the minus strand of JAJNBJ010000009.1, from coordinate 93,547 downwards.
CGTACATAATCTATATCAGGCCGCTCCTTCATGATCTCCAGTGCGTCAACCAGATGCTGCGCACAGCCTTCCAATGGCACAAAGTCCTCCTGTATATACAATGTATACGGTGTAGTTACAGCATCTTGTCCCTTATTGATGTTTACAGGGAAACCGTGCGTGTCTTTTCCAGGTATGAGTCGGAAATTATAGATCGGTTGTATCTGCTTTAATTTTTCCTGGTGCTCGGGCCGGCTGCCATCGTCCGAAACAACAATGTCGTCAAAATTACAGCCAAAATTCCTGAGTGTGGATAACAATCTTTCCAGGGAACTACTCCTGTTAAAGTGGGTAATAAGCAGGGTTACCCCGGGAAAATTGTATGCGGCCATTTGGTGAATTCCGTTTAATGTATAAATCCTGCTCTAAAATACATTTTTATCCCTTTATAATTGTAAGTGCGCAAGTATTATTCACGATAATCAAGCAAAATATTTTTTTAATGGGTGTGCTTTAGCAATAAAATGTGTGGTTTGGCATTGATTTTTATAGTTCCTTAAGTAGCTTAGCATATTATGAACACTGTTTCTGTTATCACAGTCAACTTTAACCATAACAAGGTAACAGAAGCATTGTTGGATTCCATTCAGAATGTCAATAAGTACCGGGATATTGAGGTTATTGTAGTAGACAATGGCAGTTCGGTAAACCCGGTTCCACAATGGGAAACAAAATACCCATGGGTAAAATTCATCCGGTCTGAGCAAAATCTTGGGTTTGCAGGGGGTAATAACCTGGGTATCAAAGCATCGAAGGGCAAGTATTTGTTTTTTATCAATAACGATACGGAAGTAACGCCACAACTTATTAAGGAACTGGCCAATACTTTAGATACTCATCATGAAGTGGGTATAGTATCGCCTAAGATAAAATACTATGATAAACCTGATGTATTGCAGTATGCAGGCTTTAGTAACATGAACTATTATACTGCCCGTACTGTATGCCGCGGGCAGGGAGAAGTGGATAACGGACAGTATGACCATGTGACGGGTGAAACGGGGTTCATTCATGGTGCTGCCATGATGTTGCGCAGGGAAGCCATGGATAAAGCAGGCCTGATGGCAGAAAATTATTTTTTGTATTACGAAGAAATGGACTGGTGCGAAAAAATAAGAAAGGCCGGGTATAAGATATGGGTGAATATGCAGGCCGTTATTTATCACAAGGAATCTATGTCGGTGGGCAGCACAAGCGCACTTAAGGAGTATTTTATGAACAGGAACCGCATACTATTTATACGGCGGAATTGTGATCTTGCTACACGAGCGGTTTTCTGGCCTTATTTCCTGTTGGTAGTTACACCAAAAAATATCCTCGGTTATGTAACCCAAAAGCAGTGGAAATTCATAAGTGTTTTGTTCAAAGCAATTGGTTGGAATTTGACCAATAAAACGGATAGCGTTCATCTTGGTTTCCCGGTAAAATAACAGATAATGATCGTAGTATTCTGGATAAGCATATTTATTGTGTCCTATACTTTTTTCGGGTATGGCATATTGCTGTATTTCCTGGTGAAGCTGCGTACAATATTGAGGGGAAAACGGAAGGTGCCGGATAATGGTGGTAATTGGCCCACTGTAACGCTGATAGTAGCTGCTTATAATGAGGAAGATTTTATTATCGAGAAAATAAAGAACACACTGGAGCTCAATTATCCTGCAGATAAGGTGTCGTTCATTTTTGTTACAGATGGCTCTAATGACCGTACGCCGGAATTAGTAGCACAATATCCGCAACTAAAACTGATGCATAACCCTGCACGCAATGGCAAAATAGCAGCAGTGCACCGGGCAATGAGCGAGGTGTGCAGTGAAATAACCGTATTTACAGATGCCAATACTTTTTTGAATAAAGATGCGTTGCTGAACATTTGCAGACATTATGCAGATAAGTCTGTTGGAGCTGTGTCCGGGGAGAAGCGAGTGCATGTGGAAGATTCTGGGGATGCAACCGCAGGTGAAGGCTTCTACTGGAAATATGAATCAAAACTCAAGCAGTGGGACTCGGAATTATATTCCGTAGTAGGTGCTGCAGGTGAGTTGTTCAGCATCAGGACAGCATTATACGAACCTGTACCTTCAGATACTATCCTCGATGACTTCATGATTTCATTACTTATCGCACAGCGTGGTTACCGTATAGTGTATGAACCTAGAGCATATGCTACCGAAGGAGGCTCAGAAAATGTAAAAGAAGAATTAAAGCGGAAAATACGTATAGCTGCAGGTGGCATTCAATCTATTTTAAGGCTAAAGAAATTAATGAACCCTTTCCGGAATTTTGTGCTGTGCTTTCAGTACATCAGCCATCGTGTACTCCGCTGGACAGTAACGCCTTTTCTAATGATAGTGGCATTAGTGCTTAACTATGTTATCGTTTATCAGGGGGCATGGGGTATCTATACCTTTTTACTTGGCTGCCAGGTCTTATTTTATTCATTGGCCCTGCTCGGGTGGCTTTTGGAAAAGAAACAGGTGCGCATCAAAGCACTATACATCCCCTATTATTTCTGCATGATGAACTATGCTGTGGTTGCAGGTATCCGCCGGTACATTGTCGGCTCGCAAAGTGCAGTGTGGGAAAAAGCTAAAAGGAAATAGAGAGAGGGGGTTTGTAACTTTTGTGCTTATAGATCCTTCCGTATCACCACCTCCCTGGAAGGGAAAAGAATCCTTTTAGCACGCATAAACAACGCTTTCCATAATCCGCCATCCATTTCTATACGCCTGTCTGCTGTCCATACCATTGCTTTGGGGTTACTCACGCAGTGTAGTTTGCCAAAACCTTTATTCCGCAGTTTCACCGCCAGCCAACCATCCTCATTGGCCCCGGGCGGATGCTCGAAGCCATTTACTTCAATTCCTTGCGCCCTCCTGAATCCTGAATTGAAACCATAAACGTTCACAGCCTCTTCCCTGAATTTTTTATTGATCCATCGCGTGGTATCCGCCAATTGCTCGTAAAAAAAATAACTGGTACGTGATGTTCTGCCTGTTGGGATAAAGCCGAATCTGCCATATGTAATTGCAACATTACTACTATCCAAAGGAGCAACCATCTCTTCTATCCAATCCGGCGGGTAGATTGAATCTGCATCGGCATTCAGTACATACTTGCCCTTTGCTGCTTTCAGCCCGGCATTGCGTGCTGCAGTTATTCCCTGCTTTGTTTCCAGTATGCAGATAACACCTGTTGCTTTAACCAGCGCTTCCGTATTGTCTTTGGAATTGTTATTAACAACAATTATTTCCACCGCTCGTTTGGTGGTATTCAAGCTTAGCGATAATAATGTGCGCAGTATATTCTTCTCCTCGTTGTATGCTGGAATTACTACCGATACCTCAGGCTCACCTTTGTACAATTGCATATACTGCTGCTGCACAAGTTCAATATTCTTCTCACCTGTATTAGCACCGGCTTTCCATAGCTTATCAATGTACGATGGTATAGCTATCGGTCTCATCTACACATTTTCTTTTTGGAAAAGAGCAGGAATGGTTTTCAGGATCAGCTTAAGGTCGCTGATGAAACTGTGGTTCTCAGCATAGGCGTTATCCAACTGCAGCCTTTCTTCTTCCGACATTTCGCCCTTGCCCCTTTTTTCTACCTGCCACAGGCCAGTAATGCCCGATGGTGCTTTAAAGCGAAGCGCGTATTTATCGGTAGTCAGTTTTTCAGCTTCATACAATGGTAGAGGACGGTTACCTACTATACTCATATCGCCAATAAACACATTCCATAACTGCGGTAGTTCATCAATGCTCGTATTTCGTAGAAAGCGGCCTATTTTGGTGATACGCGGGTCATTTTTCAGTTTAATGAATGCCGATCCTGCCAGTGCCTTCCGGTGGCTGATGTAGTTCTTCTCGCACCATGCGTTGTTATCCGCATATAATACCCTTTGGCAAACTGTGCCATTCTTTACGCAATCATCACAGAGTATATTACTGTTCAGCCAGTCGGGCAGGTTTTCTTTACTGCCATACTGGTTCAGGTGCACAAGATCCTTCAGGCGTTTGTCTGCGTTCACATACATAGAGCGCAGCTTGTAAAATTTGAATATTTTATAACCCGTGCCTACCCGTAGTGAATAATAAAACACAGGCCCTTTTGATTCAATCTTCATCAGAATAATGATCAAAAGCAATATAGGAGACAGCATGATTATCGCCATGCTTGAAAAGAAAATATCAAACAGCCTTTTGGCAAAAGGTATTTTATAGACATCTATTTTTTCTGGCCGTACTTTGCTTTTTAAAGATGGCCAGTATTTGATCAGGAAGTTTACCCTTGTACTAACTTCATCTTTTTTTACCGGTAACTGGAAGATATCAGCCACCCCGGCCCTTATGCATAGTTTGCTCAGGTTTTCAGTTATTTTATTGGCTATAATGAAATAAGGCACGTCGGTAAACTTGCTGTTCTGCAATGTTTCCAATAAAAAGATGCCATCGGGCGAAATTATTTCGCCTTGTGAAATAATGGTACAAATGTTTAGGTTTTCTTTGCTCCATCGTGTGGTAAGGTCCACGCCATTGGCGAATTTCATAACTGATGCGCCTGCGAAATCACATTCTGTAAGAAGGCTAGAGGTCGTTTCATCAACGTTTACCAATGCTACTATACCTTTCCCTTCCTGTAATGTGGAGCTGCTACTCATCAACGAATATTAGTTAAGGAAAAAATTGCCGGTTCTCCTCAGTATCGCCTTCATCCTCGCTTCCAGTTCACGCGGGTTAAAAGGTTTAACCACATAGTCATCAGCACCGGCATCCAGGCATTTTATCCTGGTCTCCGTACTTTCATCTCCTGAAAGTACAAGCACGGGTATCGCTTTAAAAAAACCACTTGTCTTCAACTGGGCTATCAACTCAAGCCCACCCATTTCCGGGGTGTTCAGGTCCGAAATAATAATATCGGGCATGTTACCCTCCCTGAGAAATGCCAGGGCATCGAGGCCATTTACAAAGGTTGATACGCTGAAATTCTTATTAAGAGAATGTTTGATGATCAATTGGATACTCTGATCATCTTCCACAACTAACACTTTTGGTAAACTATCCGAACTCATCACTTTATACAGCAATTTTTAAAACATTTCCAACTCCACTAATTCCGGCACACAAGATATATAATAATCATAATAAAAAGGCAAATCTAACATTAATGTAATATAAATGTTATGTATTCTTTTGGAGATCTTTAATTTCCGCTCTAATAGTTCCTTTACTTCTCTATAACCGGTAGCAATAATACCCGGAATTGTATAGGTAAGGCTTTTTTGCAGTTGATGATTGCCATAAAGTACCGCAAACCCATGTGCAAGGAAAATAGAGCAAACTACTCCGTATACATTATGAAAAATCATCACTCCTGCAAAGGCGGTAACAACTTTTACGATTATCATAAATACCATTTTCTTAAAGTTCACTTCTGTCTTATGTATAATATCTAATGTAACGCCATTCAGCGTTTCCATTGGGTAGATGATCGCGATGAACATGATCAGGATGAATGCTTTAGAAGCTGGAGTATCATAATATTCTTTCCCCCCAAGTAGGTCTATTGCAAAATCTCCCAGGAATAGTGCCCCTATAGCTAAGGGGATGAATGCCATAGTAAGCATGCCGGCATACTTCTTAAAGATATTGGTTACATGCTCCAGGTTACCTTTGTTGAACGCGATCGCCATTTCTGACATACAGGTAACTGCAAAACTGCGCAAGAGTATGTCTACAACGGCTATGAACCTTTTTGCAAGGTTATATATGGCTACGGATTTTGGGCCAAGGGTGAAATTAAGGATCCACGTGTCTATGTGGCCCAGCGATGTGGCACCTAGAGTGGAGCCAAATGTATATTTACCATAGTGCACTATCTCTGTAATACATTCTTTTGTGCGGTTTTTTATATATTTTATACCTCCCAGGTTCAACATGATGCCTATTATGCTGGTAGCTACATTAATAAGAAAATTAAAGAAAAAAGCTTTTTCCAGCGTCATTTCATGGAATAAAATGAGTATGGTAAAACATACTATAGAACAGATGCTGTTGAGTATCCTGAAGCCAAGCATTGTCCCATACTTTTCTTCTGCCTGTAACCTCCAGGAGATAACATCTGATGGTAAAGTGGCCAGGAATGAAATGCCCACCCATTGAATACACAATGTAAACTCCTTGTTATTAGTATAGCTTAAAAATGGTAATAAACATATATTTAGCAATACAATGATGCCTGTGACTATTATAGCCAGGTACCAGATAGACCCCAATACAGTTTTCCCTCTTTCAGGTTCTGTACCTGCGTAAAATTTAACTGCTGCGGTATATAAAAAACCAGATCTTCCCGCTTCACAAAAGGCTATGATACTATAGGTAAAAACCCATATGCCCATATCCTCCATCGATAAAGAATGAAATAACACGAAAGATATGGCCATAGCAATGACAGCTAACATGCCATTGCCCATCAGGACCAAAAAGTGTTTATTTCTAAGCCCTGATAATTTAAATGCGGCCATTCGTTATGTGACTACCCAGGTAGATTGGTTATAAAATTGTTTTCGGAGGTAAAATAGTAAAAATCCACGATAAATTGCATAAACTATGAATGCATTAACTCATTAATATCATTTTCGAAAGCTAAATATTAATGATGCACTTTTCCGGCATCATAGGGTGTTACAAACATTGGTGTTTCTGATACCGATACCTCCACCTTGCCGTTCTTTGTTTTCATTTTTTGCAGTTCCATATTATTGGTGTCGGTGACCGGCTTATAAATAAAGGCAGTATCCGCGTTACCAAGATCCAGGGTATATTTTGTTTTCCTGTTTTTCTGATCTGGTATTACCAACATATACATCGATAGCCCGTTATTGTCGTAGACATCTGCAATAGGGTCTTTATTAATTGTCTTTGTATAAGTATAGGCACCAAACAATTTCGCGGTTTGATAAAAGTAGTCAGCTACAGGCCGGTTCGTTCTATCCATATTGATCAACCCGCTTGTAGCGAATTGTGTATTCAGTTTAGGATTGTCATCAACCAGTTCGTAATAAAATACTTGCTGTATCCCTGCCTTCGAATACAGCAGGCTTGTCCTCAGCATCCAGTCGGCTTGCGTACCCAATATTGACCTGTCGCCTATATCTTTTGCAGCCTGTGGACTTTCAGGGTGAATGTCATATCCCGCTTCTGTTATCCAAACGGGCATGCCATATTGTTGCCCGAGTTTCACGAACTCATCAGCTACAGCCCCTGCTCTAGTCAGTTCAGGTGCAGTTCCTCCAGTTTGTTTTTTGCTGGTTTCATAGTCAGCATCGTTGCAGTAGTAATGGTAGTTGATCACATCCCACGGGAGGTCAGGTGAGCCATCCGCCTTGTTACCCCTGTGTTCCCTGCTCCAGTCTATCATGCCTCTCACATAATCCGGACTTGGCATGGCTAAACCCGCCATCACTACTTTCATTGCCGGGTCTGCATTTTTTACACCCACCCCTGGTCCCAGTTTGCTTTTATGCCCATCATAGAAAGCAGAGAGGTTAGCAGCATACTCCCTGCCCGTCTGGTATGCTTTACGTCCTTTCCACCACTTATCCCGCTCGTTGTCGCATTCTATATATTGTATAGTGCCGAGGCCCAATCGCAGGCGGTTATCAGGTGCAATTTTGATCAATGAAGCATCTACGTTTTTGTTCTTCCCATATCGCGCGGCGAATTGAAAGGCTGCCCGTGCCTGCTCTATATAAGATTGCGGGTCTTGTGCATCTTTGCCATAGTGCATAGGTATGTTCTCATTGTCGCGCTCTCCTTCGGGATATGTTTTCTGTATCCAGTCAGGAATGGTTTTTAAGCAGGCCACTACATCTATGTTATTTGCCTGGCACCAACGGTAAATGGTGTCATAATTCCATCCCCCGCTGTAGGTGGGTGAAAAATTATAAGTGCCTTCCTGCCCTTCTATTTTATCCCAATCCATGTAATGGCGTATGCCTGTAAAATTTTGTATGCCCTGCAGCCGGGCAGCGTCAAGCCTGAAGGGTGTATTAGGTTCTTCAAAATCCCATTCAAACGCATTCACGCCAAAGAAGTTCTTCAGAGGTGCATATTGTTTGGCAACTACAGGTTGCGGTTTTGGTGCAGTATAAGTGCCATAAAATTCTATCTCCCCGGGAAAATCTCCTGAACTATTAATAACCAAATAGCGAATGTTTGAAACAGGCTTGTCCAACGCAAATACATCCGGTTTTTTAGGGTCCGGCCCGTTCCATGCACCGTATCGCTGACCCGTAAAAACCGCTATGGGTATCCGTTTCCAGTCTTCTGTAATAGCAAATATAGCCATAGGGTGGTCTTCATTCGTTCCTTCCCAATCAAACAGCATAATACTGTCTATGGTCATTTGTTCACCATCAGCAAGAGGGTAGTACGCATCATAATTCTCTAGCATCAGCCCATACCCCATATTGGGTTTCTCTTTTTCTTTATTATTGAAGAGCCACTGTAAGTTCTGCGAGGTATTATTGACTATGTACCATCTTTTGCCATCAATAGGTATTTTCCCCGGTGACTGAAAGTTGTGGCTACTGCTTTGTGAACAACCATTAACGCAAAACAAGACGAGTGTAAGGATTACTACACACATCTTCCTGAGAAGCGTTGCAGAGTGGCGTTTTATAAATTTTATGAAGAAGGTGTTCTGCATCATCTTTTAATGATTTCCCACACCGAAATAAGGAGTTATTTTCTCTATAAGGTCCTTTACTACCGGGCTGGCATAAATAATGTCACGCATTTTAGACCTCCGCTCATTTTCAGGAGATATGTACCCTGTTGTTACTTTGGTAATATAAGAGTCCATAGTATCCCTGTTGTTGATCTCTATGCGCGGCAGGCGGTACCTGCGTGCGTGGGGCATTAACTTGCCTGAGTGAACAGAGTAGCCCAGTTGGTAGCCCGCATTCTTTAATTCGGTAAGTACCTGGTTGGTATATATGCCATAAGGGAAAGCGAATTCATCCACCACCGTGCCGAGGTTTTGCTCTATAATGCTTTTGCTGAGCGTTACTTCTTTAATCAATGTCTCCTTATCCAGGCTGTTCAGTCGCTTATGCAAATAGCCATGAGACTGTATGGACCATCCATTCTTTGATAAAACTTTTATTTCTTCCCACGTAAGCTGGCGGTCATGCTTTACAAATGCAAAGTCGTCCTGGTCATAAGGCTTGCCGACAAAAGAGGTAGATAAGAACAAAGTAGCAGTAAACCCGTATTCCGAGAGTATCCCCATCCCGTATTTATACAACGAATAATACCCATCATCAAACGTGAACAGTACTTTTTTATCGTGTATTTTCTTGCCTTTCAGAACAACTTCCCTTAATTCATCTTTAGTTACAGAAGTATATCCTTCTTTATGCAGCCACTGCACCTGTTCTGTAAAAGCCTGTAACGAAACAGATACATTCGCAGACGAAAGATGTGCATCTGTATCGTCGATCGCGTGGTAATTTAATACCGGTATGCCGGGAACTGCCATAGAAACAAAAATAATCCGCTACACCCAAAAACAAATTTATTTTTTTGTACAAGTGCAAACCCTGAGCCCCCCTTCGCTGAAAAAGCTATGGGCGGGTGAAGGTATAATTTTCGGGAAATGCCTGTTTTGGTACATATTTTTTATTTTATGTGATTGAAATGCGCTGTGGGCTTATCTTATGTGTTTTATTTTCAGGTATAAAGGGGTATAAATGGGTATATTTATACCCTGAAAAGGTATAATTATACCCCCCAAAGGTATAATTATACCCGGCAGGTCGTAAGTCGTAAGGCATAAGTCGTAAGTTGTGAGTCATAAATTGTGAGTTGTAGTTTTCTTTTTTCGGAATGGGGCATATTGTTTGAGCGATATACCATTCTTCTTCAAAATTTGTTCTAACCATGTAAAGTTCGTGAGGGTTTTTGAGATGAGAAAATCTAATTTCCTTGACGGTACAATTTCAGTACCGTCAAGGAAATTAGTTTTGGCTGTGGGTGCGGGTTTTGGGTTATTTGTGAATTTATTTTGCATTGAAAGACCTTTTTTGAAAAAACGAGTGGAGCGATCAACGCTTTTTTTCGGTAAATTGCGGAAGCTTTTACTATGCGGGTTAGCCTTACCCGTGGATGTCCCGAAACCTTAGTAAATGAGAAAACTTTGGCTCCGGTATCCTGCCCGGAGAGAGAACTTCAGTACCTTGATTGCCGCCGGGTCCAGCCACGCACGCGGCTAAACTGTGGAGATCCGGCTGGAACAGGAAATGGCCTGTGCTATTATGGCCCAACCCGGTGAATGATGAACTTACAATTATCGCAGATGATACCTATACATTCTGCAGCGTTACTAATACTTTAGGCCAGTTGCTTGCGCAGCCGTCGCTGAACAACGGTGAGACGAAAGTGAATGTGAGTATGTTACCTGCCGGACTTTATTATATAACACTCACCGGCAACAATGGTAGTGTGGTAAGGAAATTCGTCAGGCAGTAATTTTCAGACTTAACACTACACCAACTCCTTCAACTGCACCACCACATCCCTGATAGTGTTCTTCACCGTTTCGATAAGCGGGGTATATTCGGTATCGCCCGCCACTATATTTTCAAGCTTCCTGATGGTGTATTTAAGGGAGTTTATACCCAGCAGGTCTATGCTCGATTTCATCTTGTGCGCTATCTTCGAGATGCTTTCGTAATTATTTTCAACTCCCGCCTGCACTAAGGCTTCTGCGTTGCCCGGCATAGTATCTATGAATATGGCGAGGATATTCTTTACAAATTCAGGGTCGTCCTTGCCAATTGAGTCAACCATTGACAGGTCGTACAATTTCTCGCTGGGTATAACAACTTTCTCTATTGGCAGGCGGGCTTTTGGTATTATCTTGTTACGCAGCTTGTCGTTGGTCTTCACAGCTTCATTGATCACCTGGAAAAGTTTCTCTTCCGTATAAGGTTTGGAGATATAACCGTTCATGCCTATGTTCAGGTATTTCTGCCCATCGCCTTTTAAAGCGTTTGCTGTAAGTGCAATAATGGGTATTGCCGACTTATCCTTTGCATTCAGCGTGCGTATCTTTTTGGTAATTGCCGATTTGTCGATAACTGATTTTTCAACAATATTCAGCGAACGTATCATTTTGGTGGCGGATATGCCATCCATTTCCGGCATCTGGATATCCATCAGTATCAGGTCGAACTGCTGTTTCCTCACTTTCTCCACGGCCTCTCTTCCGTTCGCTACCACCGTCACTTCGCAGCCCCACGATTCCAATATGTGTTTGATGAGGAACTGGTTGAGCTCCACATCTTCTGCAACAAGTATATTTACCGATTCAAGGTCTTTAAAGTTCAGGTCTTCCCTGCTCTCATCCGGCAACTGCGATACATCGCCTTTCTCATAAGGTATATGGAAAGTGAAGGTAGTGCCTTCATTCAGTTTACTGGTTACGCCTATCTTACCCCCCTGCATTTCCACAAGGTTCTTGCAGATGGTCAGCCCTAATCCTGTTCCTCCATACTTCCTTGTTGTATCAGATGTTGCCTGCACATATGGGTTGAAGATATCCGTAAGCTTATCTTCTTTTATACCTATGCCGGAATCCTGTACCTGTATCTCTATGATGATGGATTTAGACTCATCGCTGGTCTTGTAGTCCATGTTAATAGATATTTCACCTTCGTAAGTGAACTTCAGCGCATTGCTCAGCAGGTTATTGATGATCTGGCTCAGCCTGTATGGGTCGCCTATTACCACCAGGTCGTCGGGCAATGTACTGTTCAGCAGCAGGTTGATGTTCTTGTCTTCAGCTTTGAACTGGAAAGACTGCAGCGTTGTAAATACCTTGTCCTCAATTCTGAAGGGGATAAATTCAAGGTCTATTTTGCCTGCGGCTATCTTCTCAATATCCAGTACATCGTTTACTATGGTGAGCAGGTTGTTTGCTGATTCTGAGATAAGCTTGGTAAATTTCTTCTGCTGTTCATCAAGCTCTGTTTTAGACAGCAGGTTAGCGATGCCCAGTATGCCGGTCATCGGCGTCCTTATCTCGTGGCTCATGTTCGCAAGGAATATCTCCTTTGCCCTGTGTGAGTCTTCCGTAACTTTTTTCGCAGCTAGTAATTCCTTCTCTGCATTCACACGCTCTGTAATATCCTGAGAGAAGCCAATAATGTAGGGCTCCGAATTTTCTTCTTCTACCTTGAAGTTCTTATACAGCAGGAATGATTCCCTGTTCTTTTTGCTCAATACTTTTAATACGCCCGTTGCATTGCCGTGGGTAATAACTTTCTCCAGGTAATCGGTATAGAACTTTTTAATGTCGTCCTTTGGGATGAAGTCGGTAAGCATTTTGCCTACCAGCTCTTTTTCACTATACCCGAGCAGGTCGCACATAGCAGGGTTCATGGTGATTATCTTACCGTCGAGGTCGTGTGTGCTGATGAATGCCTGGCTGTAATTGAACAGGTCGCGGAACCGTTTCTCATTTATTTTCAGTTGCTCCTCTATCTTCTTAACTGCAGTAATATCTAACCCGAACCCTATCACCTGCGTCACCTCGTTCTTCTCATTGAGCACGGGGTACATATTGCGCAAGTGGTATTCTACTGTGCCGCCCGGTGTTGTCACTTTATCTTCCCATGAGTGCAATTTCTTTGATTCCAGTACTTTATTGAACAAAGCCCTTCGTTCCTTGGCTATGGTCATTGGTTTGTTGCGGTAGATGCAGAAATCTTCGTCACGTTTGCCTATCATCCATTCCCTCAGCTGCGGGTTCTTTATGGATGTGGGGTTTATGAACAGGTATTCATGGTTCGGGCTGAAGGTTACTATATCCGCAGGAATGTTATTGAGCACATTCTCATAGAATACCTTTTGCTCTTCCATTTTCTTCTTTGCCACTACCTGCTCGGTCACATCCACATATTGCCACAGGTGCCCTTCGAATTTGCCGTCAAGGTACACAGGTACGTAATCACGCTTAAAGAACCTGCCATCCGCAAGCTCCACCATTTCATTCAGTGCAAGCTGCTTCTGGTCAAGTATCTGGTTAATGCGCAGCATTACCGCATCGGGGTCTTTGTAAAGGTTTTTGCTGTTGCGCATCGCAACCGCAAAGTTCATCCCTATCAGTTGTTCAGGATTTTCCTGGATACCTAAAAACTTGCAGAACTGGTCGTTCACCAAAAGTATCTTCTGGTCCTTGCTCTCTATCACAACCCCTGAATCAAGATTCTTGATCAGGAAGAACAACCGGTTGGCAGCTTCTTTCAACTGGAACTCCAATTGCTTTTGCTGGTCTATATCTGTTACCGTTCCTATGATCAGGCTAGGCTTATTTTCTTTATCCCGCTCAACAATAATACCCCGGGTGATGAAATACTTATAAGTGCCTTCCTTATCCTTTAGCCGGTGCTCCACCATGAACTGCTCCGCTTCACCTTTTATGTAGGCTGCAAATGCATTGTTTACGCTTTCTATATCATCAGGGTGTATGGACCCCAGCCACCGCTTATAACTAAACTCGTCCTGTCCATTCTCGCCCAGTTTTACCTTGTCGTGGGTAAAGTTGATGCCATCTTCATTTTTAAAGTCATATTGCCATATGCCATCCCCATTCCCGTTCAGCGCAAATTTCCACAGATGCTCACTGTATTTCAGCGCATTGTTCTGCTGTTTCGCAGATTTCAGCAAACCCTTTATGTCCTTGATAGCAGTTTCGTGCTCCTGTAATGTGTTCAGTTGGTCTATAAGCGAATCATGTGCAGCAAAGTCATCAATCGAAAGGTTCTCTTCTTCCACCTCGTCCATCGAATTGAACTTCGGCGTACCAATGAACAGCAGTTGGTTCTCTGTCTCCAGGTATTCGAATTGCCCCCGCAGTATACCTTTTTTTCCGCCATGCAAATTCAGCAGCGCTACCTGGTTGGCAATTTCCTTAAGCGACCTGAAATCAGCGGTTTTTACCTGGGGGTACTTTAAATGAAAGCACTCATTGAATTGCTGCCCTGTCTTCACCGGGCATAACTTCACTATGGACTTACCCAGGGAGGTAATTCTGCAGTTACTGTCTATCAGTATGTAAAATGGGAAGATGCGGTTAAATTGCTCAGTCCCAAATGAAAATACAGTTGCAACCATAGTTAATACACGAGTAAAAATATCACTTTTACTTTTATGATTTAAAATTTCATATAATCAACATTATATGAAAACAAATGATATTTATGACTCTGGCAAAGGTAACTTTTATTCTCTGATGTTTTTGGGCTATTTAAGTTCCAGGTACCCGAATAATCCGTACTGCTCGTCCCCCGGCCCGGCGGTAAAATAAAGCCTTGTATTACTGGCTGGATGAAATGCGATATCCCACAAGCCATTGATAATGATAGGTGTGCCATCAAAACCCAATGGGCCCTTTAATGTTCCGGCTGTATCATATACGTTTATTCGCCCATCGCCCCAGTTAGCGATAAGTATCACATTCGTATCCTGCCCGAATGCCTTTGGTGGTTGCATAATACCCCAAGGTGAATTAAGTGCCCCCTGGGAGACAAATCTTTTTATAAATGTTCCATCAGGGTTAAAAATGTTCACAAACCCGTTGCCCGGCCCTTTTTCATCATCCTGGCTAAGTGCTATCTGCTTGGCATACGCCACGTACAATTTTCCTCCTATGTTCCTGATGTTAAATGGCGCAAACCCGGCCGGTATATCAGGGTCGGTCATTGTCCGGTGGGCCAGGTAGTTAAATGACTTGTCAAACACATCTATCCTGTTATTGTAAAAATCCGCAGCATAAATAAAATCCCCTGTGCCATCATTGGCTATCTCCAGTCCTTTATACACAGCCTTTGCCGCCGACCTGTCTGCCATCGTAACCGTCGAATCTCCGGTTGCCCACGCTGCAATTGTACCTTCTTCCGTGCAATAAATAAACCTTGCGATCTTGCCACTCACCAGGAAGTTTGAAGTCCCGTTAAACACTGCACCCGTAGGCGATGAGCCCCTGTGCATACCACCAAAGGGTATCGCTACCGCCGGAAACTTTTCATTGCCCTCTTCATCATATACAACAGTAGTTCCGGTAGTATTGCACGACAACCAGAAAGTGCCCGATTTGCTCATAGATATCCCCCAGGGGTTGCCAAGGTTAGTATCCACCCTTGCAGCGCCAAAACCTGCTGTATCTGCCACAAGGTTCACCTGCACATAGTCTTTCCCTCCCGTAGATAACGATGGCAGGTGGTCATGCCTGCAGCTGACCAGTGCGATCAAGGGCAATAACAGTATAACATGGGCAAATGAATTCAAATCCCTCTTATTTACTGGAAAGATAGTATAAATTTACTTTCAAAATCAGCGTTCGGATCAATGAGGCAACTGGCATTTTTACTGTATATGATCGTCTTTCATACCGGCTTT
Source organism: Flavipsychrobacter sp. (assembly GCA_021155965.1). Classification (GTDB taxonomy): domain Bacteria; phylum Bacteroidota; class Bacteroidia; order Chitinophagales; family Chitinophagaceae; genus Nemorincola. The sequence goes on along the minus strand of JAJNBJ010000009.1, from coordinate 78,041 downwards.
GCATCCGGGCAGAAGGACATATACCAGGTAACAGGCGGCACAATACGCTTCCATTCCGATGCCCCGCTGGAAATGATAAAAGCAGCCTCTAAAAATCTTATCGGCGCTGTGCATGTATCAAAAAGAACGTTCCTGTTCAGGATAAGCATTGCCTCTTTCCAGGGGTTTAACAGCCCCCGCCAGAAAGAGCATTTTAACGAGAACTACATGGAAAGCGATCTATTCCCGCTTGCTGCTTACTCGGGGAAAATAATTGAGGATGTTGATTTTACCAAAGATGGCGAATACAATATAAGGGCAAAGGGCAAACTCACTATTCATGGCGTGGAACGGCAGCGTATCATTAAATGCCATATAGTTTGCAAAGACGGCACGATATCCGTGCAGTCCGATTTCATTGTCCTGCTTGCCGATCATAACATTAAAATACCAAGAATAGTTTCCGACAAATTATCGCCGGAGATAAACGTATCGGTGAACCTTGTGCTGGTACAGAAACCCAGTTCATAAATGCAGAATGCACAACGCTATTCTAAATATCGTAAAAAGAAAAGTGCAGGTCCTGTGCCTGCTCGCTGCATTTTCTTTCCTGGTATTTGGCTGCTACCGCGATAGCGAAGACGCATTATATCCCAAAGGTGCGTTTCCAGGTGGCGTGGGGTGCGATACCATGAATATATCCTACGAACGCACCGTGAAATATATTTTTCAGCAGAACTGTGCATTGGCAGGTTGTCACGCTACAGGCTCTGCCACCGGTGGCTATACGCTCGATAACTATCATGGTGTGCGGTCAGTAGTATTAAGCGGCAGGATAATCGGCGCCATAACGCATGCCCCCGGTTATGTGCATATGCCGAAGAACGGTACAAAATTGAATGATTGCAAACTGGGGCAAATAATTAGCTGGATAAACCAGGGGGCTCAAAACAATTAAATTATCAGCGATGAAACGACCATTCGAAAGTTTATGTTTAGCACACAGACGAATGAATATTCAACAGTTGAACCAATTCTATAGCTCAAGGGAATGCCATCTGGCATTTAAAAAAATAAAAAATATGCAGATGAACGTAAAAGTATTACTGTTGTTCATCTTGAGTGTGGCCTTATGTCTGCCATGTGCATATGGGCAGGTTCAGGATACCGCCTTTGGTAACAACGCAGACCTCGAGAAGATCTTAGATCAGCAGCATCCTGTAAAAGGCTCCCCAGGCTATTATACTTCGGCTACTTTTAAAGCTACACGCATTATCAATGGGCATAGTATTGAGAATATAGGTACAGGCGTACTCGATTTCAGGATCGCTCACCGGTTCGGGCAGTTGAACGAGGGTATCAAGAATTTGTACGGCCTCGATAATGCCATTACTAAATTCAGTTTCGATTATGGCATCGCCGACTGGCTGATGATAGGCGTCGGCAGAAGCAGCTTCGAAAAGGAATACGACGGTTATGCAAAAGTTAAACTGATGCGCCAGACGGTCAATGGGCGACACCCGCTCAGTATCAGTTACCTCGGCAGTATATCGGCAAGAACTATGGATGTAGTGAATATTCCCGGCTTTAAATATTACCTGAGCAATCGCCTGTTCTACGTCAATCAACTGCTCATAGCGCGAAAGTTCAACCAGCATCTGTCCCTGCAATTAATGCCCACTTATATTCACTATAATTTAGTCGCCAGCGAGGCAGAGCCTAATGATGTATTTGCCATCGGTGCAGGAGGCCGTTTAAAACTGAGCAAGCGCATCGCACTTACCGGCGAATATTATTACACCATACCGGGCCATAAACTTAGTGGGTATTCGAATTCTATCTCGCTTGGTGCAGATATAGAGACCGGGGGGCATGTCTTCCAGATTTTCTTTACAAGCTCGGCGGGCATTTCAGAACGTGTATTTATCGGGCAAACAAAAGGAGATGTAACGAAGGGCGATATCCACCTGGGCTTCAATATTTCCCGTGTATTCACCATCGTCAGGCCAAAAGAGTTCAGGGATGGTAAACCATAGTATGGAATGAGTACATTTGTCGGAAGCTCAGCACATATGCGCGTTATCCTCACGGTATTGCTTATCGTATGCTCATACTTTGCAAATGCGCAACAACCTTTTGTGCGTGATTTCCCTTTGACCGAAACACATACACCTGTTAAGGTAAATGCATTACAGCAAGGCGCCATTGGCTACATATGGCTCGGTACAGATAACGGGCTTTTCAGCTATAACGGCAGTAAATTTGTTAAGATACAGGACAGCGTTCACCAGCCCGTAACGGCTGTTGCCGTTGCTGGCAAAACCGTTTGGGTGGGGTATAGCAACGGAAAGATCGGTGTTGTGTCGGGCCAGGTCGTCTTTCCATTATATATTAAGAATGGCCCTTCTTCTTCTGTCACATCACTGCATGCTGCTGGTAAAGGCCTTCTTATTGCGGGCACAGAAGAACAAGGTTTGTTTGTTATTATGAATGGCGTCGCTATGCCGTTCAACACTGCTAACGGGCTGTCCGATGATTTCGTTTACGACTTTGCAATCTCCGGAAATAGGTTGCTGGTTGCTACAGACGAAGGTATAAACGACATTTCGCTCGCGGGCAATAGAATATCAGTTAATAAATATACTACCCGCGATGGCCTCCCGGATAATATTGTCAGTTGCATTAGTAAAATTCCGGGCACCCGTCTTTATCTCATTGGCACGCAGGAAAAGGGTATAGCTATTTACGATGACGAACATAAAACCATTAACTCCATACTTGATGAAGGGGAGGAGTGGGCATATGGCCAGGTAAATTATATACTGCCGGTTGCAGGTTACCGCGCATGGGCGGCAACAGAGGATGGCTACCTCCTGGAAATTAAAATGAACAATGGCACAGCAGAATGCCACCCGGTCCATTATCCGGGTAAAAGCCTTGAAAAATTGTTGCTCGACCGCGCTGGCAATATATGGTGCGGTACCAATAAAGGATTGATGATGGTGACCGGTGAGTATCTGCGCAATATAAGGCTGGGCGCCCCCTATTCTTTATACGATGTAACTGCTATGGTGTGGGACAATAACTCGTTGCTGGTGGCATTAAAAAAAGACCTGTACCAGTTGCTGTTTAAAGATACGATACCTTCAATGGAGCATATCTTTACGGCAAATGCAAATATCACAAGTCTGTTCATTGACAAGGAGGACAGGCTATGGATAGGCACTTTCGGGGACGGGTTGTATTACGAGCAAAATGGCAATACCGCGATAAAGCTGGAGGGAATAGAGGAGCTTGGAGAAGATGCAAGTGTGCTTAGTATTTCAGGTACGCCAAACAACATCTGGCTGGCAGGTTTGAAAGGAGTGGAAGAATTAAGCTATCCTGTTGATGGAAAGATAAACCTCGTAAAGCACCACGGTAAAAAAACAGGAATAGGCAGCGATTACGTGTACCAGCTGTTCCCCGATAGTAAAGGCAATATGTGGATGGCTACGGATGGAGCGGGGGTGTGCATGTATGATGGCCAGAAGTATTACCACTGGGATTCAACTTTTGCCGCAGGCAGCAAAGTGGTGTACAGTATCACGGAGGACAAAGCAGGTGATGTTTGGGCTGCAACCATGCAGCGCGACCTGCATCGTTATCATAATGGCAATTGGGAAAACCTGCGTTTGCCTGAAACTCAATTCCCCGATATCAATATCTCGGCAGTAATGGCAAATGCATCCGGGCAGGTTATTTCCGTTTACCAGCGCTGTATAGATGAGTGGTATCCCAAAAGCAGGTATTTCCGCCATTACAATAGTGCCTTAGGCATTGGGATAGATAGCACTTCCAACGCGTTGAATTGCCTGGCAAAAGACAATGAAGGCAATGTTTACCTGCCCTATCAGCACGGCATCATTGTTTTCAAAAACAAAACTGCCGAATTTGATATAGCGCCTGCTGTGCTTATTGCACATCCAACTATTTACTCCAAAGCGGTGTCAGGCAACAAGCATAAGTTTACCTACGACGAGAATTACATAGGGTTTGCTTTCGACGGTATCAGCTACACAAACCACGAGCGGCTGAATTACCGCTATATGCTCGAAGGGTACAATGATGATTGGATATACACTAACGATGCTGCTGCAAGTTTCCCTAAACTGCCACCCGGCGACTATAAGTTCAGGGTGCAGGTAGCTTTGAATCCCGCCTTCGATCACCCGGGTGAAGACAGCTATTCATTTACTATTGCCGCCCCTTTCTGGAAAACCAACTTGTTTTATGTGCTTGGTTCCATATTCGTTTTCCTGCTGCTGTATTTATACATTAAGCTGCGGGAAAGGAGGTTGAAAAGTATCTCACGTCTCCAGCAGGAAAGAATGATGTTCGAGTATGAGCACTTGAGAAGCCAGGTAAATCCGCATTTTCTGTTTAACAGCCTGTATGCCCTCTCCATATTAATAGAAGAGAAGAAGGAAAGTGCGGTTGACTATACAACCCACCTGGCCGACCTTTACCGCAACATGCTTACACACAGTAAAAAAGACCTTATTCCGCTGAAAGACGAGCTGGAAATATTGGAGAACTACATACATATTCAGCAAACGAGGTTTGGCGATGCACTGAAAGTAAAGATAGATATACCCGATGAAGTGTTGGAAACGAAGAAAATCGTACCTTTAGCTATACAGTTGCTGGTAGAGAACGCCATTAAGCACAATGTTGTTTCTGCAGCGCATCCGTTGGCTATCTATATCACTGCAACAAAACACGAACTGACTGTTCGTAATCCTATACAACCTAAAATAAGTCAGGAGAAAGGGGAGGGAATAGGCCTCGTCAATATTAAACAGCGCTATGCCCTCTTAACGAAAAGCCCAGTCTCCTTTGGGGTACATGGAAGCCAGTTTGTTGTACAGCTGCCTTTGTTATGAGGCGCTCAATGAGAGATTTGAAAAGGCTGGCATCATTATTGTGCGATGAGTAGTATCATTGAAACAGTAACGTGGCCCGGGAGGGTAAAATTTATAGTGAAATATAATCGGAGCAATTCCGGCGCAGGTGGTATCGGACGTTTTGAAGCTGATAAAATGAGTACAGGATGAACATAGTAATTATTGAAGATGAACATTTAGCCTACCAGAGAATGGCTAAGATCATTAAGGAGATAGCTCCTGATGCGCAGATAGCAGCGCACCATGACACTGTGGATGCTGCACGTAAATGGTTTGTCCAGAATGCCCACCCCGACTTGCTTTTGCTCGATGTTCAGTTATCTGATGGTACTGCATTCGACCTGCTTAAAGCGGTTGACATCAACTGTCCTATCATCTTCACTACTGCTTACGACCAATACGCGATCGAGGCATTTGCTACCACAAGTATTGATTACTTACTGAAACCAATAAAAAAGGCTGATCTCGAAAATGCATTGCAAAAACTGAAGAGGTTTCAGCACATATTTCAACCTGCAGCAAATGGGCGGAAAGAGCTCTCAGCCGATTATAAGAAGCGCTTCGTCATTCGCTTTGGCGAGCATATAAAATCATTGGCGGTAGAAGACATTGCTTATTGCTACAGCGAGAACAAAAACACTTATGCACGCGATAAAGAAGGCCGTTCATATCCACTTGACCATAATCTCGATACGCTGGAAGAGTTATTGAACCCAACCGATTTTTTCCGCATCAACAGGCAATATGTGGTTACGCTCAAAGCCATCAGCGATATGCGCACATACAGTAAGGCAAGGGTGCTCATCAAGTTACATCCCCCGGTAAAAGACACACCTGTTGTTAGTTCAGAACGTGCTGCCGATTTTAAGAAATGGCTTGCAGGAGAGTTGTATTAACTGAAAGCAATTTTTCCCGCTTATTTGTTCTGAAATTGTAGAATGTTGAAAAAAAATTTTCAACAAATTTTACACAAAATCGCATGCAATTCGCAAATATGTGTTATCCGTACCAACGTTTTTGATTTTTTGAACGCCTTATACTACAGAGGTTGTTAAAACAATTAAAAAAGAGGGGATTTGGGTACAATTTTTATGCTTTATATAACATGTTTCTAGTACTTAATTTAACGATTAACATTTTGTTATCCATTTTTTAGGTACTATTTGCCTGTTATATATTTTTTTTGCTGTAGTTGGAAACAGAATGTTGGTGAAATATTTACAAACAGGTTACAAATAATTTGTTGTAAGTGTTTTTATTTTTTGAGAAAATATGCTTAACTTGCTAGCTGTTTATTTAATAAAAAGTAACATTTAACGCAATAATAAAAAGTAAACGCAATTTTTTTATTTCATTTTTTTATTTTTTTCGTATGAATCGGAAAATTACACTTATACTTCCCTTGATTGTATTGGGATTCATTTTCAATGCAAAAGCTCAGTGCCCTCCCAACATTGATTGGGAACTTGGTTCTTATGCTAACTGGTTTTACTACACCGGCAGTTGTTGCCCCATTAACGTGCCCACTCCCGGATGGGTTACCGGCAGGCATACATTAACAACCGGCCCGGGTACCGATCCATACGGAGGCTTCCCGATAGTGGCCCCCGGCGGAGGTAGCTATTCTTTCCAGCTGGGCAATGGCATCAACGGCGCTCAGGCTGAAAGGGCACGCTACTATGTGCCTATCCCTACAGGTGGCATATACAGCCTTGTGTACAGGTATGCCGTTGTGTTGAATGATCCGTCACACTCAGCCGCAGAGCAGCCCAGGATGACCGTCAATGCTACCGACTCTAACACTGGCCTTGCTGTGCCTTGTGCATCATACACGTATGTGGCGTCTGGTAGTATACCCGGCTTCCTCACTTCTCCTACATTGGGTTATGGTTCACCCGTGTATTACAAAACCTGGACCATGGGTAACATGAAATTCCCCGGCCTTGGCGGGCATACTGCTATTGTAGATTTTACAACAGCGGATTGTGGTTACAGCGGCCACTTTGGTTATGGTTATATCGATATGACCTGCGGCCTCTTTGCTAACCAGATAGTGGGTTGTGCAACCGGTACTGCCGTATTGGCCGGCCCTGACGGATACGCTTCTTATGTGTGGAAAGATTCGGCTACTTACACTACTACTTACGGAACAAGTGCTGTTGTTGTGATCACAGCGCCGACTACCAGGACCACTTATGCTGTGATACTTACACCATACACAGGCTATGGTTGTCCTGATACGCTATATACCACGGTGATACCTTCAACATTAAGTGTGAATGCAGGCAACGACACAGCTATCTGTAATGGCAACAGCGTACCGCTCACTTCAGGTGCAACAAGTACTGCCCTGCCCCTTACCTACAGCTGGACGCCTTCAACAGGCCTAAGTTGTTCCACATGTGCTAACCCTACAGCTACGCCATCAGTAACAACATCATACACAGTTACCGTTGTTGACGCCGCAGGCTGTATGAAGCAAGACTTTATGAATGTTACTATTTACCCGATGCCTACTGCTATAACCGGGCCCGGTTCTGTTTGTCCAACAGAAACGATCACGCTCGTCGCTACCGGGGCGTCCGGGGCCGTTTGGTCCTCTTCCCCTCTGGCAGTTGCAACAATAAATCCTGCCACAGGCGCGCTTACGGGTATTACAGCAGGTACAGTAACAGTTGTTGCAGCTACCGGTCCGCTCGGGGTGTGTAACATTTCAAGAATAATAACCGTCAACCCCGCGCCCGCAGCTATATCCGGCGCGTCCAGGGTCTGTGCCGGCCAATGCACAACATTTACTGATGCAACACCAGGCGGAACATGGAGTACGCCACATACCGCAATTGCATCGGTAGGGTCTACTACAGGTATAGTTTGTGGCGTTGTGGGTTCTTCGGGTATGGCAGTTATCACCTATACACTGGCTGGAACCGGCTGTAAAGCAACCAAGACAATTACAGTTGACCCTATTCCGGCAACAATTAATCCCCCAAACCCATCTGTTTGCGTTGGCGCTACCATAACTTTATTCGGCACGCCGTCCGGCGGAACATGGTCAACAGTTGGTGTGGGCACTGGCAGTGTTGTTGTTAACCCAACATCAGGCGATGTTTCCGGCGTTACTTCCGGAACGGTGACAGTTGCATATACATTATCATCCGGCTGCAGCCTTACAAAAGTTGTTACAGTCAATCCGTTGCCGTCGCCTATCGTTGGCCCGTCGCGTGTTTGTAGCCTGGCTTCTATTACAGTGACAGATGCCGCTACTGGAGGTACCTGGAGTTCCACCAATGGCCGTGCAACTGTGGCCGGCTCAGGCACTACCGCCACTGTAACAGGCTCAACCGTAGGTGTTGATACCATATTATATTCAATAGCCGGCGGCTGTTCTGCATTCCATGAAGTTACTATCGATCCTATCCCGGCTGCTATCGTAGGCCCGTCAACGGTCTGTGTCGGTGGGCTCGCCGTTTATTCAGATGTTGACCCCGGTACATGGAGCATCAGTTTTGCAGGCGTCCGGGCCGATATCAACTCAACATCAGGTGTGGTAACAGGCCTTTCTGCCGGTACCGCCACAGTTACGCTTACCTCTCCCAATGGTTGTGTCCGAACGCTGCCCATAACGATCATTGCTGCCCCTGCCATACCTACGGGCACCCTCACGCTGTGCGTAGGCACTACCACCGTGCTCAGCTCTACAACTGGGCCCGGCACATTCAGCGCTATGCCTGCAACTGTTGCCAGCGTAACGCCCACAGGTGTTGTAAGAGGTATAGCAATGGGTACGGAAATTATAACGTATACACATACGCCTTCAGGCTGTAAATCATATGTAACGGTTACGGTAAATACCTCTCCCGGCCCAATTGTAGGCAATGCCCCTATATGTATAGGCCAGAGCATTACGGTATTTAATGCAGTTTCCGGCGGTTCATGGAGCATTGCGTCCACTGCCATTGCTACCGTAAACCCGTTGAGTGCTGCTTCTGCAAGTGTCACAGGTGTTACGCCCGGTACAACCACGCTTACCTATTCATTAGGTGCAGGTTGCTCTACAACGGCTACCATCACAGTAAATGCATTGCCCGGCGCCATAACCGGTACGCCTTCCCTGGTCATCTGTCAGGGCAGCAATACCACGCTTGGGTCAACACCCGGCGGCGGTACGTGGAGTACCACTGCCACCTCTGCACAGCTCACGCTTAACTCCACCTCAGGAGCAGCCGTGGGTATCAGCGCGGGCGCGTTCCCGGTAACTTATACCGCACCTACGGGTTGTTCCCGCACAGGCACGGTTACTGTTAACCCCGTTCCGAATGTTATTACCGGGCCTGGCCAGGTGTGTGTGGGCAGTTGCGTATCGCTCAGCTCATCTACCGGCGGCGGCACATGGAGCAGCCTCACGCCTTCTATAGGTACAATAAGTGCCGGCGGCTCTTTCTGCGGTATCAGCCCCGGCAGCGCTACGGTCAGGTATACTATTACAGCCACAACATGCGCCAGGACAACTGTAGTTACAGTGAACGCACTGCCTACTGCATATACCCTCACGGCAAGCGGCAGTACTAATATATGTGCCGGTACTACAGGGGTAACAATGTGCCTCTCAAGTTCGCAGCTTGGTGTGGTTTATCAATTATATAATGGTGCTACAGCCATCCTGCCTACAGTAAACGGCACCGGTGGCAGTATATGCTTCCCGCCACAGGCAACAGGCGGCACATACACAGTTGTGGGTACAAACCCATCAACTACCTGCTCAAGGAACATGACCGGAAGTGTGACGCTTATGGTTTACCCGGTACCTACTATCGTAGGCCCGTCTGCCGTATGTAATGGCGCTACCGGCCTGCTCTCTGCTACCCCTTCAGGTGGTACGTGGACAAGCAGTAATCCCGCATGTATCACAATTGGTGCTACGTCAGGTTCTATGTTTGGTGCCGGTAGCACAGGTTGCACTTCTACCATAACTTATACAGCGCTCCCATCAGGTGGTGGCTGCACAGCTACGCGTGTTGTTACTGTCAGCCCATCGCCAACGTCTATTTTCATACCGCGTGGCGTATGTGCTGCAGATACAGTTACTGTAAGCTCAACCCCTGCGGGTGGTACATGGTCCACCTCAAGCACTTGCATCACCATTCATCCTTCAAGCGGCCTTGTTACCGGTGCAACCGGCCTCACTATTTCATGTGCGGCGCCAATAACCTATTCACTCGGTTCAGGTTGTACTGTAACAAATACCATCAACGTAACGCCCCAGCCAGCGCCAATAGGTGGGCCAGGCTCAGTTTGCGAGGGCACTACGATCACCCTCACAGATGCTACAGTTGGCGGTGTATGGTATGTTGACCCCGTTTCTGCGACTTATGTTACGCTCACAGGTTCCGGCGGAACTGCCACCGTATTGGGTATATCTGCCGGTGTTGCAACTATACGTTATGTAGCAAGCGGCGGCACAGGCTGTTCAATAGCCAAACTGGTTACGGTTAACCCAATGCCTACGTCGTTCAGCGGCCCCAACCAGGTGTGCCAGGGCAATACCATTAATATTGGCAGCACTCCTGCCGGTGGCTCGTGGGCCATCATAGGCGGTGGCGGCCCTTCTGCTACTATCACACCAACTACTCCCGGTTCCGCTTCATTTACCGGTACACCAACCGGTGGATCAGCAACAGTTCCGGTAACGGTTACTTATACCGCTATTGGTTGTACCCGGACAGGTGTAATAACAGTTAATCCGTTGCCTGGCGCTATTGTGGGGTCTAACCGCGTATGCCAGGGATCATCTATTACATTGAATGCAACTCCGTCAACGGGTGCATGGGCCAGCAGCCTCACAACACTGGCTACTGTTTCGTCTCCAAGCCCCGGTGTAGGTGTGGTAACAGGTGTTGGATATGGCGCAACCCCGGTTACTATTACTTATACATTGCCTACAGGCTGTTACCGCACAATGAATGTTACTGTTAACCAGGCCCCTGCTGCCATCATTGGCCCTGCCGGTGTCTGCGTTGGCCAGCCGGCAACATTCATCAACCCGATGTCTGGTGGTACATGGAGTTCTACAAATATGACAGTTGCTCCTATCAACCCGACAACCGGTGTGATCACGGCTACAGCCCTGCCAGGTGGTGCATCTGTAGCATTATCTATTGTATACACATGGAATGGTTGTCCTACGTCTGCTCCATTCACTGTTATCCCTACTCCTCCGGTTCCTACTGGGCCAGACAGGATGTGCAACGGTGCTTGTAGCACTTTTATTAACCCGATTACAGGTGGTACATGGACCAGCAGCTTCCCATCTGTGGCAACAGTTGACCCCATAACAGGTAACGTATGTGGTGTGTCTACAGGTACAACGCTCATCTCTTATGGCGTGTCCGGTTGTGTAAGGGCCAAGGCAGTGATCATCAACCCGATTCCGATGATCACAGGACCGAATGTGGTGTGCCAGGGCCAGAACATTATGCTGCGTGATACAGCTCTTGGCGGGGCATGGAGCAGCCTTCACCCCGCATTTGCTACAGTTGGGGCATCCACAGGCCTGGTTACAGGTGTAGGTGGTGGTGTTGCTACAATACGTTATACGTTGACATCCGGTTGCTTCACAGACTACTTTGTAACAGTCAATGCGGCCCCGTTGCCAATTACCGGTCCAACTGCCGGTTGTGTTGGTCAGATGTTAGTTCAGTCTACAGCATCAACAGGTGGTACCTGGAGCAGCAGCATGCTGCCGGTAGGCACTATTGATGCTTCCACTGGCGTTATCACGGCAATTGCGCCGGGCACAACTGTTGTCAGGTACACATTTACAGGCACAGGTTGTTACACTACAAGGGTATTTACCGTTCAGCCTGTTGTTGCGCCTATCAATGGCCCCGGCAGTGTTTGTATGGGTTCTTCTTCCATTCCGTTCACAAACCTTACAGGCGGCGGCACATGGAGCAGCAGTAATCCTTTGGTAGCAGTGATCGGTTCCTCCGACGGGCTTGTTAACCCGGTTAGCCTGGGCACAACAACGCTCACTTATACAGTAGGTTCAACCACATGCTACGCAACCAAGACCATTACCGTTATAGGTGGTGTTTTGCCTATATCCGGCCCCGGTAATGTTTGCGTAGGTGATGTTATATTCCTTGCTAATCCGTCGTCCGGTGGTACATGGACCAGCAGCCATCCTGCCACAGCAAGTGTTGGCGCAGCTACGGGCGATGTGACCGGTGGAATGGCTGGCACTGCAATTATCACTTATTCACTCGGCATTGGTTGCGAAGCCACTACGGTGGTAACAGTTGATCCTATTCCGGGTGCCATAGTTGGCAGCCCTAACATTTGCGTTGGTTCCAGCGCCACGTTCACTTCTTCAACTCCCGGTGTCTCCTGGTCTACCAGCGATCCGTTTACGGCTACAGTAGATCCGGTTACGGGAGTGGTTACAGGTACTGGTGTGGGGTCAGCTATTATTACAGCTACAACCGTTGCCGGTTGCTCGGTTACAATGGTGGTTAATGTATCCGTTGGCCCGCCGCCAATCTCAGGCCCCAACAGTTTCTGTGTGGGTGGTAATGCTATGTTCTTTAACCCGATGTCAGGTGGTGTTTGGAGCAGCAGTATGCCTGCTGTAGGCTCCATAGATCCTGTAATGGGTTTAATGGATGGCTTGAGTGCAGGCACAACTGTAGTGTCCTATTCGATCACAGGTTTTGTTTGTCCTGCTACATGGCCGGTAACGATCAATCCTACGCCAGGCGCAATAACAGGTGTTACACAGGTATGCCAGGGTTCCAATACTACATTGTTTAATTCTGTTCCGGGTGGTACCTGGACCAGCTTCAGCCCCGGCGTAGCGGCTGCAACGCCAACAGGCCCTGCATCGGCAGATATTACAGGTATCATTACAGGCTCATCTTCGCCCGCAGTTGTAACTATTGATTACTCATTAGGTATAGGCGCAGGCTGTTCGGTGAATATATTGGTAACTGTTAACCCGCTTCCGGCTGCTATCTTTGGCCTTGATTCAGTTTGCTCAGGCCAGTCTATTGTGTTGTTCAATTCAACTACGGGCGGCACATGGAGCAGCACAGTACCATCTGTCGGCACCATAGATCCTCTGGGCATCTTCACGGGTGTGGCCGGTGGTGTTTCTACGGTTAGCTACACCAACACTTATGGATGCGCAGATACTCATCCGGTAACTGTAAATACTTCTCCAGCTACGATCATTGGCCCGGATAAAGTTTGTCTCGGTACGAACATTGTTCTGAACAACCCTGTTCCGGGCGGTGTGTGGAGCAGCAGTACACCGACTATTGCGCCTGTTGGTGCAGGATCTGGCGTTGTGAGTGGCCTTGCATTAGGATCGGCTGTCATTACTTATACAAAGACAGGCAATTGCTTTGTAACACATAACGTTACTGTTAACCCGCTGCCATTGGTGTTCACTGTTTCAGGCGGTGGCAACCATTGCGCAGACGATGCAGGTGTGCATATCTATCTCAGTGGCTCTACAGTGGGTGTTAACTATATGCTTTACCGTGGCGCTGCAGCAGTTGGGGCGTTCCCCGGCACAGGCGGCATGATCGACTTCGGCCTGCACGGCCTGGCAGGTACTTATACTGCAAAGGCTATCAGCACATCTACTGCTTGCTCGGTTAATATGGCAGGTTCTGCTGCTGTAATTACTATACCTACTATAACTCCGTCAGTTACCATGAATACTACACCTAACGATACGGTATGTTCCGGTACTACAGTTACCTTTGTTCCGCTGCCTGTAAATGGTGGTACAGCCCCCGTTTATTCGTGGTATGTAAATGGCCTGCTCGTTGCAGTGTCAAACAGTTACGGCTTCATACCTGCTGATGGCGACTCGGTTACTGTGTCAATGACAAGTAATGCAACTTGCCCGTCTCCGGTAACAGTTACCCGTTCGTTAAGAATGACGGTTCAGCCATTTGGCCCTCCTGTCGTATCTCTTAATATGACGCCTAATGATACGGTATGTAAGGGCACACCGGTAACCGCTTTGCCAGTTACGTCGCATGCCGGCACTGCCCCTGTTTACACATGGTACAGGAACGGTGTTGTGGTAAGCTATACAGGCTCATCTTACACATGGGTGCCTGTTAATGGCGACGAGGTGTTCGTTGTGATGCACAGCAATGATCCTTGCCGCACTGCCAACTTTGACTCAAGTGCGAAGATGGTGGAAACAGTGATGGATCCTGTGTTGCCGGTAGTAGTTATAAGCGCCACCAAGGGCACTACTATAAGCAAAGGGGAGAGCAATACCCTCACTGCTGTTGTCACAAAAGCAGTTAACCCGACTTACCAGTGGTACATCAATGGTATTATAGTACCGGGTGCTACAAACGTATCGTTCACCAGCTCATCGTTCAGCTATCCGAAGCCAGACTCGATCTCTGTTGCAGTTACCAGCCATGACGTTTGTGAGGTGATTACTCACGAGTGGGTTTACATCAACGTGGTTACCACAAGCGTAAGCCAGTTTGGTACAGGCGGCGACATCATAGTTGTGCCTAACCCAACATCAGGCCGCTTCACAGTGAAGGGCGCCCTCGCAACTACAGTTGATGAGGAAGTATCACTGGAAGTGACCAACGTGATCGGCCAGGTAGTGCATAAAGAGAATGTGACTGCTAAGGGTGGCAAGCTCAACCATGAGGTTACACTCAGCAAGGGCCTGGCAAACGGCATGTATATGCTCACCCTGCGTTCAGGCTCTGATAATAAAGTATTCCATCTGGTGGTTGAGCAATAAGCTCATTACCTGATGAAATAATAGGGAAGCCGCCATTAGGGCGGCTTCCGCTTTTTTCGGTCGTGAGTGTGCAAAAGTGCGCAAAAAGTGCGCAAAATCAATTGTATAAACAAAACATTATCAATAAATTATGATGAAACTGTTTTCCCAAAAAAAAGTGCAATTACGCCTAAATACAACGTTGTTTTGTTTTCTGTGTATTGCTATTTTTACATTAAATAAAACACAATGAAAAAGATCTTCGTTTCTATTGTCCTTGTATTAGTTGCATTTACTGGCTTTGCACAAACCAAAGCAGACATAACAAGTGGTACACCTGTAACCTGGCTTGGCCTCGATTTCACCCAGCTAAAATTTATTGGCAGTGCAGCCCAGTTCAAGGATGCCGGCGAAATATCCAACTATGATCTCAGGGCTAAATATTTTCCCGGATGGAATACGCTCTTCCTTAAAGAAAAAGAAAAATTCAATGTAGCCAAAGCGCTCGATCGTAATGACGCAAATATTGACTATGCTATAGAAGTTACCGATGCAGCCAATGGCAAGTCAAGTGGCCCGTACTTTACGGACAACAGCGGAGATTTCCAGTTGCTCACCGCAGATAGGGTATCGACTCTTGTAGCTAAATATGACTTTAAAGGCCATAAGGGGCTCGGGTTGATGTTCTTTGTTGAAGGCATGAGCAAAGACAGGGAGGAAGCCTCTATGTGGGTCACATTCGTGAACATGGGTGAAAAGAAAGTGCTGCTCACAAAGCGCGTTACAGGCCGCTCGGGCGGTTTTGGGTTGCGTAACTACTGGGCTAAGTCATTCTACAATGTGCTCCAGGATATGGGGCACGATCTCGGTAAATGGAAATAGTTTGTATTAATATTTCCCCTAACTTAGCTATATATTCTAAACCTAAAAACTATTTATTATGAACACTAAGCTATTGCTCAGCCTTTGCCTCACGGCTATTACTGTTACATCATATGCCCAGGTGCCTACGCTTACCAGCGCCAATGTTGCACCATCAGTTCACGATACATTTATCACTGTTGTGGCGGAAGAATCACTGGTTACCAGTACCGGTGCTATCGGGGCTAGTGCTTACTGGGATTTCAGCGGGTTGGTAAAAAAAGATATTGCTGATTCTGTAAGTGTGGGTTACGTGAGTTGGGCCACAGATGCCCCCGGATACGTTAGTGGCAGCGGCGCTACGCATGCGGTGGTAACGCCAACCCCACCTGTAAGCAACTTTTACATCGTGAGCCCTGCAAAGCTGTCGCAAACAGGCCTTTATAAATCTATGACGGAGTTTGCTGCTTATTCGGACCCGGTAGATGTTTTGCAATTTCCGTTTACTTACGGTGGTACATTTACAGATGCGTATGCAGGGGTTATAGGCTTCCTGGGCACTACCGCCACAGAAGCAGGCACCATACAGACCACCGCCGATGGTTGGGGCACGCTGGTGCTGCCGCCTGCACCTCCTTCCACAACAAACAGGACTTTTACAGGTACATTGAGGGTATATAGCTACCAGCTTTTCAGGGATAGTGCTAATATATTCGGAACACCTATTGTGCAGACAGACACCATACGTTCTTATACCTGGTATCAACCAGGCTATCATAGCGCATTGCTTACAATAACCACAGTGTCTGGCCCGATGTTATATCAACGGGTGGTATCTTACGCAAGGAAGCAAACTGCTAATCATGCTGCTGTGCCTGAGTTGAGTGGTGTTGATGCTACATTGAAAGTATATCCTAACCCAGCTAAAAGCTGTCTGTACATTAGCTTTAGTGCTCCGCTAAACGAGCGCGCCAGGATCAGCCTTTTGGATGTGCTGGGCAGGGAAGTTTCAGTCATCTCGGATGGGGAGGTTAATGGCGATGTGAGTGCAACCTGCAACACATCCTCATTACCAAAAGGACAATACTTTGTACGTGTGCAATCGGCAGCAGGATCGGTAACAAGAGCGGTTGAAATACAGTAGCATTGTTTACTTAGCCTGCCATCCTGTAGGCTGCATCATCCCGAATTTGTTGCCTTCGGTATCGAATGCGGTTGCAAACCAGCCAACGCCCGGTATTTCCATTTTGTCGTCCTGTATGGTGCCGCCGTTGGCCTTTACATCAGCCATTGATTTGTCAAGGTCATCAACCTGCAGGGTGCAGTCGTAAGTGGTTATTTTGTTATCAGCCGGGCGCTGGTAGAGGCCTCCGTTTATGCCGGGCGTACCATCAGGGCCGGTGCTGAGTCCCCAGTAATCCATACCTCCCTGTTCTTTTGTCATCATCCGGTGTACCTCCCAATTGAAGCATTTTTCATAAAAGGCCTTTGCACGCTCAATGTCATCAGCCTGTATCTCAAAGTGTATTACCCTGTTTGCCATAAAATAATGTTGTTGGTTTAGATAAACGAAGGAAAATACAATGTGTAAAATTTATGCCAAGACCGCTCGCTGCTACCGTCTGCCGCTAAAAAGATTGCCGCGTGTGTAGCTGGCTTTATGGTCTTTAAGCACAATAGAATACCGCAGTAATAATACATTCAGGCGCACCGGCACCTTTACTCCATTCAGCTCAAATGGTTTAAAAGCAGGGTAGTTAACAATGTACTTTTCCACCAGTCCACCTGCCAGGTGGCGGGTTGTTTTGTCCTTTGCCAGGTATTTCATTCCATCGTCACTCCAATAAACTACTTTACCTTGCTCGTCAACTACAAAATCATACAGTTCTACGCGAATAATCCCGTCGTCATTTCTCAGCAACAATGGATCGTTAACCAGGTTCTTCAGTAAATACTCCTCAAATGGCCCGGACACGTTATCGGAAAGGGGTGGGGCAATCAACTCTGCGATCTCATATATCTTTTTTCCATTCATGAGAGTCGCCTGTTCTACGTCTATTATTTTTGAGATCGCCTGCCCGGTAACAGGGTCTATTAAATACACAGTGTCTTTCCTGCCTTTCATTTCGTAGGTAAATTCATTGCCTTTGAATTTTATCCTGTGCCCCCCCTGTAACTATGTATTGTTCTTTTTGTGCTACGCATGCAGAACTGTATTGTATAGCAAACAATAGTATCGAATTGAAAAATATTTTCATATATATATATACTGCTTTAATGGTATAAAGTGAAATTAATGGTTAGAAATGCCTAAAAGGATAATTTTGGGGTTTATTGACGATATTTTGGGGTATTTTTGCCATTCCCACAGGCCCAGTAAATAAGGCTGAATGCTGCTTTGGGCGCACAAATTGGCGTTCAAAAAAATATTTTGAAATAATTTTTCTATTCCAAAACAACTCATTACCTTTGCAGTCCCAAAATTTTTGAGGGGATAAAGTTCATTATAAGTATGTCGCAGCGTATCAGAATAAAGCTTAAATCTTACGACCATAACCTGGTGGATAAATCAGCAGATAAAATCGTTAAGACTGTGCGTAATACGGGAGCAGTGGTTACAGGCCCTATTCCGTTGCCTACAGAGAAGAAGATCTTTACGGTATTGCGCTCACCGCACGTTAATAAGAAATCGCGTGAGCAATTCCAGCTTTGCACCCACAAACGCTTACTGGATATATACACGTCTTCTTCACGTACAGTTGACGCGCTTTCAAAGCTCGATCTGCCAAGTGGTGTTGAAGTAGAAATAAAAGCATGATCTAAATCCGAACAGTAGGCTCTTTCGAAACTTGATCTGCCAAGTGGTGTTGAAGTAGAAATAAAAGCTTGATAGTTCTTTAATAAAATTGAAAA
Organism: Flavipsychrobacter sp.; assembly: GCA_021155965.1. Lineage (GTDB taxonomy): Bacteria > Bacteroidota > Bacteroidia > Chitinophagales > Chitinophagaceae > Nemorincola. The sequence continues at coordinate 59,576 of JAJNBJ010000009.1, read as the reverse complement.
ACAGCTAATCCCGTCCCACACAAGACCTGGCCGGGCGCTTAGCTCAAATATAATGATAATGAAAGGTATTATTGGTAAAAAAATCGGTATGACCAGCATTTTCGAACCGAATGGCAAGCAGACAGCTTGTACCATCATCGAAGCTGGACCATGTGTGGTTACTCAAAAGAAAACCGTGGATACCGACGGTTATAATTCTCTGCAGATAGCTTTTGGCGACGCAAAGGAGAAAAACACTCCCCAGGCGCTCATCAATCACTTCGCTAAAGCAAGCACTACCCCCAAAAGTGTTGTAAAAGAAATCCGCAATTGCTCTATTGATAAGAATGTAGGTGAAAGCATCACCTGTGAAATATTTACCGAGGGTGAAAAGGTAAGTGTTATTGGCACTACTAAAGGTAAAGGTTTCCAGGGTGTTGTTCGTCGCCATGGTTTTAGTGGTGTGGGTGAAGCAACCCACGGCCAGCACGACCGTCAGCGCGCACCAGGTTCGGTAGGTGGTTCATCTTACCCAAGCCGTGTATTCAAAGGTATGCGCATGGCAGGCCGTATGGGCGCTGATCGTGTTAAGATCAAAGCATTGCGCGTAGTAAAGGTTTTCCCTGATACGAACTATATATTAATCAGCGGTTCTGTTCCGGGTCATAATGGTTCTATTGTTTTAATTCAGAATTAATTTAGTCATGCAAGTTGACGTTTTAAATACTAAAGGTGCGAAGACAGGCCGTTCGATAGAACTGCCGGACGATATTTTTAATGTTGAGCCAAACGATCATTGTATTTACCTCGCGGTAAAACAATACCTTGCCGCTCAGCGCCAGGGTACGCACAAAACAAAGACCCGCGCAGAAGTTAAGGGATCTTCTAAGAAGCTGCACAAGCAGAAAGGTACCGGTGGCTCTCGTAAAGGTAACATCCGTAACCCGTTATATAAGGGTGGCGGTACGGTAAATGGCCCTGAACCACATGGTTATAACTTTAAGTTGAACCGTAAGGTGAAAGACCTGGCAAAGATATCTGCGCTGGTATATAAGGCCCGTGAGAACAAGATAGTGATCGTAGAAGACCTGTCTATGAGCGCGCCAAAAACAAAGGACTTCACAGGCATTCTGGACGCACTTCGCGGTGATAACAGGAAAACAATGGTTGTTGTTCCTGAGTATGACACCAATGTATACCTGAGCGGCCGTAACCTTACCAATAACAAAACTGTGGTACTGGCAGATATGAATACTTACGACCTCACACATACTGATGTGGTAATATTCACAGAAAGTGCAGCGAAGCTGTTCAACGAATTGCCGGAAGAAGTAGCTGCTTAAGAAAGTAAAAAAGTAAAAGTAAAAAGTAAAAAAACTTAGACAATGAAACATTCAGAAGTGTTAGTAAGGCCGGTGATCACCGAAAAGGTAAACCTCCAGATGGAGCGCAGTGGCCGCTACACATTTGTTGTGGGAAAACATGCCAATAAGCTGGAGATCAAAAAAGCTGTGGAAGAGTTTTACGGAGTAAAAGTAGCTGATGTGAATACGGTTGTTGTGCCTGCAAAAAACAAAACGCGTTACACAAAAGCAGGTTTGCTTTCAGGCCGCAAGCCTTCGTACAAGAAAGCAGTAATAACCCTGGCTGAAGGTGATTCGATCGACTTGTTTGCTTAATTGGTTAAAAAGTTAAAAAGGTTAAAGGGTTTGTGAGACCATAATCACAAATCGCAAATCAAAAATAAAATGGCATTACGTAAATATAAACCGGTAACAGCCGGAACACGCTGGAGAATAGGAAATGCTTACGCAGAGGTAACAACCAATGTGCCTGAGAAAAGCCTGCTCGAAGCTCAGAAGAGCACTGGTGGCCGTAACGTACAAGGCCGTCGTGCAATGCGCTACATGGGCGGTGGTAACAAAACCAAGTACCGTATCGTTGACTTCAAGCGTAATAAGAATGACATTAAAGCAACGGTGAAGTCTATCGAATATGATCCGAACCGTACTGCATTTATCGCACTGCTTAGCTATACTGATGGCGAAAAGCGTTACATCATTGCTCCTCAAGGGCTGGAAGTTGGCGCAACTATCGTTAGCGGACCAGAGGTGGCTCCTGAAGTAGGTAATGCATTGTTACTGAAGAACATGCCGCTTGGTACTGTAGTTCATAACATTGAGTTGCAGCCAGGCAAAGGTGGTGCGCTTGCACGTTCTGCAGGTACTTACGCGCAACTGAATGCGAAAGAAGAAAAATATTGCGTACTGAAAATGCCAAGCGGTGAGCTTCGTAAAGTACTGAGCACCTGTATGGCAACTGTAGGTATCGTTTCAAACAGCGACCATGCACTCCAGTCGATGGGTAAAGCAGGCCGCAACCGTTGGAAAGGTATCCGTCCACGTAACCGTGGTGTTGCGATGAACCCTGTAGATCACCCTATGGGTGGTGGTGAAGGCCGTTCATCAGGTGGGCACCCACGTAGCCGCAGTGGTAAATACGCTAAGGGTGAATCAACACGCAGCACTTCTAAGTCATCTAACAAGCTGATCATTCAGCGTAAGAACGGCAAGAAGCTGTCATCAAAGTATAAATAAGCAGTAGCAATTTAACAGTATAAAGTAGAAAGTAAACAATAATAAATAGCTAACAAAAATGGCTCGTTCAATAAGAAAAGGACCTTACGTAGATGCAAACCTCGACAAAAAGGTTTCGGCAATAGCAGAAGGCAAGGCAAAGAAGGGTGTTATTAAAACCTGGAGCCGCCGCAGCACTATTACACCGGACTTTGTAGGCCAAACATTTGCAGTACACAATGGCAATAAGTTCATACCGGTATATGTTACCGAGTATATGGTGGGCCATAAACTAGGTGAGTTTTCACCTACCCGCAACTTCAAAGGCCATAGCGGTACGAAGAAAGAAGCATAATGCTTAAAGAAAAAGTAAAAAGAAAAAAGTAAAAGATCGGTGCTGAACCGGTTAAAAAAATAGAAAAATGGAAGCTGTTGCACGTTTAAGAAATTATCCGACCTCTCCCCGCAAGATGCGCCTGCTGGCGGATCTGATCCGTGGTGTGGAAGTTGAAAAAGCCCTGAACACGTTAAAGTTCAGCACAAAGGATCCTTCAGTTCCGATGGAGAAGCTGTTACTGAGCGCCGTTGCTAACTGGAGAGTGAAAAATGAAGGTACAGATGTGGCTGAAGCTAACCTGTATGTGAAAACCATTTTTGTTGATGGTGGCCGCGTACTGAAGCGCATGCGCCCGGCTCCGCAAGGCCGTGCATACCGTGTACGCAAGCGCAGCAACCACATCACCATTATAGTTGATAGCCGTAACGCAGTAGCAGCAAATACTAATTCAGAAACACAAAACATTCAAGCTTAATATAAAAAGTAATGGGTCAAAAATGTAATCCTATAGGTAACAGGTTGGGCATCATCCGCGGATGGGACTCAATGTGGTATGGCGAGAAAAAGGACTTCGGCCAGAAACTGGTGGAAGACCACAAGATCCGCAACTACCTCAACGCGCGTATCAGCAAGGGCGGTATTTCCCGCATCGTTATCGAGCGCACGCTGGGTAAACTGATCGTTACTATCCACACCTCAAAACCTGGTATCATCATAGGTAAAGGCGGTACCGAGGTTGACCGTATCAAGGAAGAGCTGAAGAAGCTTACCAAGAAGGAAGATGTGCAGATCAACATCATGGAGATCCGCCGCCCTGAGCTTGATGCAATGATAGTTGGTGAAACCATTGCCCGCCAGATAGAAGGCCGCGTTAGCTACAAGCGTGCTGTAAAGATGGCTATCTCTACCGCAATGCGCATGGGTGCAGAAGGTATCAAGATAAAAGCAAGTGGCCGTTTGAATGGTGCGGAAATAGCCCGTACAGAAGAATTCAAGCAAGGCCGTACGCCACTGCATACTTACCGTATGGATATCGATTACGCATCGGTATATGCAATGACCGTATATGGTAAAATAGGATTGAAAGTATGGATATGTAAAGGTGAAGTACTCGGCAAGCGTGAGCTTAACCCTAACTTCTCTGCTAATTCTGATGGTCGTGGTAACAGGCCTGCCAGTGGTTTTGCAGGTGGTGAAGGCCGTGAGCGTGGTGGTGATCGTGGAGATCGCCGTGAGCGTGGTGGTGATCGCGGCGGAGACCGTCGTGAGCGCGGAGACCGTAACGAACGTGGTGGCGGCGGTGATCGCCGTGGTGGTGGCCGTTCAGGCGGTGCACGCAAAGCATAATAATTGTTTTAGACTACTTATATAAAAAATTGTAACAATGTTACAACCGAAAAAAACGAAACATCGTAAAGCGCATAAAGGCAGGATCAGGGGTAATGCTCAACGTGGTGCTATGGTATCATTTGGTTCATTTGGCCTGAAGGCCCTGGAGCCAAAGTGGATCACTAACCGCCAGATAGAAGCTGCGCGCCAGGCACTTACCCGTCACATGAAACGTGAAGGTAATGTATGGATACGCATATTCCCTGACAAGCCAATCACCCGCAAGCCTGCTGAAGTGCGTATGGGTAAAGGTAAAGGTAACCTGGAATTCTGGGCTGCTGTGGTGAAACCAGGACTTATGATGTTTGAAGTAGATGGTGTGCCGAAGAAAACTGCACAAGAAGCATTGGAACTGGCAGCACAGAAACTGCCGATCAAAACCAAGTTTGTTGTTCGCCACGATTATGCAGGCGAATAATTAAGTTAAAAGTTAAAAGCTAAATGTGGCTATGCTGCTGGAGGCTGATAAAAATAAATACAATGGCAAAGAAAACGAAAGCAAAGGTTGAAGATTATCGTTCATTGAACGATGAGGCGCTGAGCCAAAAGATCAGCGACGAGCAGATGCTCCTGAAAAGGACAAAGTTCAGCCATGCAGTAAATCCGATTGAAAACCCGCTGTCTATTAAGACGCAACGCCGCCAGATAGCGCGTTTGAAGACGGAGCAGCGCAAAAGAGTATTAGGTTTCTAATAAAGTATATCTATTATGACAATAGAAAGAAAAAGCAGGAAAACCCGTATAGGGGTAGTTAGCAGCAACAAGATGACTAAAACCATCACTGTTACTGTTGAGCGTAAAGTGAAACACCCCATTTATGGTAAGTTTCTGAAAAAATCATCGAGCTTCCATGCACATGATGACCAAAACACTGCCGGTATAGGCGATGTGGTTCGCATTATGGAAACTCGCCCGCTGAGCAAAACAAAACGCTGGCGCCTGGTAGAAATTATTGAAAAAGCTAAGTAATTTTTTAAAATGATACAACAAGAATCACGGCTCAATGTAGCCGACAACAGCGGGGCTAAAGAAGTACTATGCATACGTGTGTTGGGCAATTCTGGTCAAGATTACGCTCATATAGGCGATAAGATCGTAGTTACTGTAAAAGACGCATTGCCAGGTGGCGGTGTGAAGAAAGGTACAGTATCGAAAGCTGTGATCGTAAGGACCAAGAACAAGCTGCGCCGCAAGGATGGCTCATATATTAGTTTTGATGATAACGCAGTAGTGCTGTTGAACGCATCTGACGAGCCCCGTGGTACCCGCGTTTTCGGACCGGTTGCCCGCGAGATACGTGATAAGGGATATATGAAAATTGCATCCCTGGCACCAGAAGTATTGTAAAATTGTTGTACCTTTGCAGCCCGTTAGAAAAAAGCAGCAAAAACAACGCTAAATTCATAGTAAAGTGAATAAGAGATTTAAACCAAAATTCAATATCAGGAAAGGCGACAACGTGGTAGTTATTGCCGGTGATGATAAAGACCGCAGCCAGCCACGTAAGGTGCTTTCTGTTAATCCGACGGAAGGCCGCGTGCTTGTAGAAGGTGTGAACCTTGTTACCAAGCACCTGAAGCCAAACGCCCAGAATCCGCAGGGCGGCATTGTTAAGGAAGAAGCTCCGATCAGCATTTCGAATGTTTTGCTGTGGGATGCTAAGTCCAAAGCAGGTGTGCGCGTAAAACGTGAGCGCACTGACAGCGGTTTTACTCGTATTTCTAAAAAATCAGGGGAGGCGATCAAATAATGGCAACGACAATTAAATATACACCCAGGTTACACAAAAAGTACAGGGATGAAGTGGTACCCGCACTGATGAAGAAATTCGGGTATAAATCAATTATGCAGTGCCCCCGCCTGGTGAAGATATGTTTGAACCAGGGCGTGAAAGGTGCTACATCTGATAAGAAGGTAGTGGATGAGGCAGTAGCTGAAATGACTATGATCTCAGGCCAGAAGGCAATACCAACAATGTCGAAAAAGGATATTTCCAACTTCAAATTGCGTAAGAATATGCCGATCGGCTGCCGTGTTACCCTTCGTAATGTGAACATGTTCGAATTCATGGACCGCTTTATTTCTGTGTCCCTGCCACGTGTACGTGACTTTAAGGGCATCAACGAAAAGGCATTCGATGGCCGCGGTAACTATACAATGGGTATTACAGAGCAGATCATCTACCCTGAAATAAACATCGATAAGATCGCCCGTATCAGCGGTATGGACATTACGTTCGTTACCACTGCAAAAACAAACGAAGAAGCATACGAACTTTTGAAAGAAATGGGTATGCCTTTTACAAACATGGATAAAACAGGAAAGTAAGCGCTTTCGATAAATAAAGAACTTAAAACAAACTATGGCAAAAGAATCAGTAAAAGCCCGCCAGCGCAAACGCGAACAAATGGTAGCTCATTACGCTGCAAAACGTGCAGCCCTGAAAGCAGCCGGAGATTACGCAGGTCTGGATAAACTGCCGAAGAATTCTTCAGCAGTGCGTCTCAGGAACCGTTGCCAGCTCACCGGCCGTCCAAGGGGTTATCTGCGCCACTTCGGTGTATGCCGCCTCATTTTCCGCGATATGGCGCTTGATGGCAAGATACCAGGTGTTCGTAAAGCTAGCTGGTAATCCTTGAAAAGGGAATGATGTTTCAAAGTCAGGTGCGCGAGTGCCTGATACTCGTAACGAAAATTATTTACAAAACTTAATTTAAAAAATGGTAACAGATCCAATAGCAGACTTTCTTACCCGAATCCGCAACGCACAAATGGCGCGTCACCGTATTGTAGAAATACCAGCTTCAAATGTAAAGAAGCGTATGACCGAGATCCTCTATGAGAAAGGTTATATCCTGAAGTACAAATTTGAAGATGACAGTAAGCAGGGATTGATCAAGATAGCATTGAAATACGATCCTCAAACAAAAGAGCCTGCTATCCGGTCTATGGAGCGTGTTAGCCGCCCGGGTTTGCGCCAGTATGCAAAGCCAGCTGAGATACGCCGTGTGCAGAATGGTCTTGGTATCGCCATCGTTTCAACCTCTAAAGGTGTGATGACCGATAAAGAAGCCCGCACACAGAATGTAGGTGGTGAAGTAATGTGTAATATTTGGTAATCATAAAAATAACTGGCTGATAATTTAAGTTCTCTATACGGTAACTGAACACAGCCAAAATTGAAGTAAAAAAAGAAAATTAATTATGTCTCGTATAGGTAAAAAACCGGTATCGTTAGTAAAAGGTGTGACAGCATCTGTATCACCAGCCAACGAATTTATTCTGAAAGGCCCTAAGGGCGAATTAAGGCAAGCAATTGACCGTGATATCACTATTAAAATAGAAGGCGAACAAATTCTTATTGAAAGGCCAACAGACCAGATACGCCATCGTGCACTGCATGGTTTGTATCGCGCGCTCATCGCTAATATGATGGAAGGTGTAACGAATGGTTTTAAAAGGGAATTGGAACTGGTAGGTGTGGGTTATCGTGCTACAGTACAAGGTCAACTGATTGACCTTGCCTTGGGTTTCTCTCACAATATCATCCTGGAATTGCCTAAAGAAGTGAAAGGAACTGCAATTGCTGAAAAAGGCCAGAACCCAAGGATCATCCTTGAGTCAACTGATAAGCAATTACTCGGCCAGGTAGCAGCTAAGTTGCGCAGCTTGCGTAAACCGGAGCCTTACAAAGGTAAAGGTGTTCGCTACTCTAATGAAGTGGTTCGCCGTAAAGCAGGTAAAGCAGCAGGTAAGTAATAAAAAGTAAAAATTAAACTCCGGTAGCCTTCCGTAAAGAAGAGCCCGTAAAACTGAGATAAAATGTCACAAGATCCAAAAGTATTACGCCGCCAGAAATTGCGTTGGCGCATACGCACCAAGATATCGGGTACTGCCCAGAAGCCAAGGCTTTCTGTATTCCGCAGCAACAAAGATATCTACGTGCAACTGATTGACGATAAAACCGGCGTTACGCTTGCCGCCGCCAGCTCACGCGAGAAAGATATTGCTGCACAAGGTGGTAATAAAGTTGCCAAGTCTTTAAGTGTAGGTAAGGCTATTGCTCAAAAAGCAAAAGCGCTAGGTATCGAAGCTTGTGTATTTGACCGCGGCGGTTACCTGTACCATGGTCGTGTAAAATCAGTAGCAGACGGGGCACGTGAAGGTGGACTGAAACTCTAAACAATATTATAAAGTATAGCGGTGGTATAAGCACTATCGCTTCAGTTAATAAAGAATAAAATGGCGAAACAACAATTAACCAGGGTTAAAGGCGGAGACCTCGAACTTCACGAAAAAGTGGTGGCTATCAACCGCGTTGTGAAAACAACAAAGGGTGGCCGTGCATTTAGTTTTTCTGCTCTTGTAGTAGTAGGCAATGGTAATGGCGTAGTAGGTCATGGCCTCGGAAAAGCTAAGGAAGTTCAGGAAGCAATAACCAAAGGCATTGATGATGCTAAGAAAAACCTGATCAGGGTGCCGGTAATGCGTGGCACTATCCCGCACGAGCAACTGGCTAAGGAAGGTGCAGCAAAAGTAATGATCAGGCCGGCAGCTCATGGTACCGGCGTGATAGCAGGAGGCAGCATGCGTGCTGTACTGGAAGCTGCAGGCATCACTGACGTGCTTTCAAAGTCTTTAGGTTCTGCTAACCCGCACAACGTGGTTAAAGCCACTTTCTCTGCTCTTGCGCAACTGCGTGAGCCTATCAAAGTTGCTAAAGACCGCAACCTCAGCCTTAAGAAAGTATTTAACGGCTAAGCAATAAATGTTGACTTTTTAGAATTGAATTTATATGTCTAAGATAAAAATAACACAGGTAAAAAGCGGGATAGACCGCATGGAGCGCCAAAAGCGTACGTTGAAGGCGTTAGGCCTGCGCAAAATGCTGGCTTCTGTTGAGGTTGAGGCTACACCCCAGATATTGGGTATGGTTAAAGCTGTACACCACCTGGTGAAAGTTGAAGAAGTAAAATAATTTTTTTTAATCTGATTTGCGAGCGGTTATACATTCCGCGCAAGTTCAAAAATTGTAACATATGCAACTGCATAATCTGAAGCCCGCAAAAGGCGCTGTAAAGAAGAATACAAAACGTATAGGCCGTGGTGAAGGTAGCGGCCATGGTGGCACAGCTACAAAAGGTACAAAAGGCCAGCAATCACGTACAGGTGCAAAAACAAAGATAGGCCACGAAGGCGGCCAGATGCCTATCCAGCGTCGTATGCCAAAACGTGGCTTTAAGAGCCCGTTCCGTGTTGAGTATAAAGTGTTCAACCTCGGCCAGCTTGACTTCCTGATAGAAAAATATGGTTTACAGGAGTTCACCCCGGACATCCTTTACATCAATGGCCTCATTAACCGCACAGACCTGGTTAAGATACTAGGCACCGGCGAGGTAAAAACCACAATACCTTTCAAAGTAAATGCGGCAAGCACTAAAGCAAAAGAAGCTTTGACAGCGGCTGGAGCAACCATAGAGATTATTTAGCATAACAGGCGCATTTTTTTGGAGAAATGCGCCTTTTATCGTTTATTCGCATTTCATTTTTTGATTAACAACAGTTCCCGTGAAGAAATTTATTGATAAACTGAAAAATATCTGGAGTATAGAAGAACTACGCAAACGTATCGTCTATACCATAACACTCGTACTCGTCTATCGTATAGGGTGTTACATAGCCCTCCCAGGTATTAACCCTTCGAGAATAGCTGATGATAGTGGTCCGGGTGGTATTCTTGGTATATTGAACATGTTTGCAGGTGGTGCATTTAGCCGTGCATCTATTTTTGCGTTAGGTGTAATGCCTTATATATCTGCATCTATCTTCATGCAGTTGGCTGGTATAGTAGTACCTCAGATCGCTAAAATGCAAAAGGAAGACAGTGGCAGGAAGAAAATAAACATGTACACGCGTTATCTTACTGTTCTTGTTACTGCATTCCAGGCAAGTGCTTACGTAGCGTATCTTCGCTCTCCCTCATATGCAGCAGCTTTAACTCCAGATTACAGCCCATTCATGTTCTGGCTGTCAACCATCATAGTATTAACTGCAGGTACGCTGTTTGTAATGTGGCTTGGTGAGAAGATCACTGACAGGGGTATTGGTAATGGTACTTCACTGATCATCATGGTAGGTATCCTCGCACGCTTCCCTCACTCAATCATCCAGGAGTTTGGTGCTAAGAATATTGGCGGTGGCGGTGGCCTTTTGATATTCCTGATCGAGTTGGCTGTGTTCATTGCAGTTATCGTAGGCCTTATCCTGCTCACACAAGGTGTTCGTAAGATACCACTGAACTATGCGCGCCGTATTATTGGCAGCACTAATGCAGCTAAAGAAGTAAGCGGTGCACGCGATTTCATTCCGTTGAAAGTGAATTCTGCAGGTGTAATGCCTATCATCTTTGCACAGGCAATGATGTTCATTCCAACTATCTTCACTGGCTTTACTACAAGCGAAACAGCTACGGGCTTCGTACAAGCTTTAACTGATAACCGCTCTTTGTGGTATAACCTGATCTATGCAGTTATGGTTATTGCATTCACTTATTTCTATACAGCGTTGATATTCAACCCAACTGAAATGGCTGATAACCTGAAGCGTAACAACAGCTTTATTCCTGGCGTTAAACCTGGTGAACCAACAGCAGATTACATTGCTACTATCATGGATCGCATTACATTACCTGGTGCATGTTTCCTCGCTCTTGCAGGTATTCTTCCCGGTATTGCTGGTTTGCTTGGTGTAACAAGTGGTTTTGCTTCCTTCTTCGGTGGAACTTCAATGCTTATCGGTGTGGGTGTAATTCTTGATACGCTGCAGCAAGTGGAAAGCTACCTGCTCATGAACCATTACGATGGTTTGATGAAAGCAGGCCGCATCACTGGTCGCACGGCTGTCAACACAAGCAGGGCTTCTGCTTAATTTATGATCTAGCTTTAGTTTATAATGATACATATAAGGAGCAATGCGGAGATAGAAATAATGAGAAAGAGTGCTCTAATGGTTTCTGCCACCTTAACCGAGGTGGCAAAATTTTTAAAGCCCGGTATCAAAACAATTTCTATTGATAAGATGGCAGAAACATTCATTCGTGACAACGGAGGTGTGCCGTCGTTTCAGGGTTATAATGGATTTAAGTATTCGCTATGCATCTCGGTGAATGACGTTGTAGTGCATGGTTTCCCCAGTGAATACGAGTTGAAGGACGGAGATATAGTTTCAGTAGATTGTGGTGTATATATGAATAGCTATCATGGCGATTCAGCATATACTTTTGCTATTGGCAATGTGAAAGATGAGGTGTTGCAATTACTGAAGATCACTAAGGAGTCTTTATATCTTGGTGTAGAACAGGCGAGAGACCATAATAGGGTAGGAGACATTTCTTTTGCCATAGAGAACTTCACCAACAAATTGCACGGATATGGTGTGGTGCGTGAGCTGGTAGGCCATGGTGTAGGCAAAAAGCTGCACGAAGACCCGCAGGTGCCTAATTTTGGTCGCAGGGGTGATGGCAAAAAGCTGAAAGAAGGAATGGTGTTGGCTATTGAGCCGATGATCAACATGGGCACGCGCGATGTGTATACAATGGATGATGGGTGGACAGTGAGAACCCGGGATGGAAAGCCATCTGCCCATTTTGAGCATACTACAGCCGTGAGGAGGAACAAAGGGGAGCACTTATCTAGCTTTGCGCCAATAGAGGCAGCAGAACAAGCCAATAGTGAGCTGAACAGCAGCTATTATTCCCAAACAGTAGCAGTTCATTAATTACCCCGTATTATGACACTTAAAGAAACATTCGAGCAGGCCATTGCAGATAGCAAAACACTCACTTCCAGGCCTGATAATAATACTTTGCTCCAGTTGTACAGCCTCTTTAAACAAGCTAATGAAGGCGATGCCCCGGATGAAGGACCATCCAACCCATTTGATTTTATTGCCAAGGCAAAACATGATGCTTGGGTGAAGCTGCAGGGCACGTCTGCTGATGACGCTATGGGCCAATATGTGGCGTTAGTTACCAGTCTGAAGAACGGCTAGGAGTTTTCTGTATTAATTTTCAAAAAATAATTGGTTACTTGGCTGGTGGCATGGATTTATTGTGCAATTGAGCACATAAATTCCAGGAATGAAGACAGCAATGGTGATAGGGGCTACAGGCCTTATTGGTAAGCAATTGGTAGAACTGCTCCTGCAGGATACAAGGTTCGAGGTGGTAAAAATATTTGTAAGAAGAAATACAGGTATCAGCCATGAAAAATTGGAGGAGCATGTGGTGGATTTTAATGACCTGCTGCAATGGAAAAAGCTGCTGACAGGGGATGTGCTATACTCCGCGCTTGGGACAACATTACGGGGAGCAGGTAGTAAGGAAAATCAATATAAAGTAGATTATCACTACCAGTACCAGATAGCAAAAGCTGCAGCTGCTAATGATGTGAAGGAGTGTGTGCTTGTATCGGCTGCAGGTGCCAACCCGGGATCAAAGATATTTTACTCCAGGATGAAAGGTGAACTGGAGCGCGACATAAAAAGACTGCCTTTTGAAACAATTCATGTTGTACGACCTGGTATTTTATCCGGGGAGAGGAACGAGGTGAGGACCGGCGAAAAAATAGGCATTGGCGTAATGATAGTGCTATCTGCTATACCCGGTTTGGGAAAACTGAAGCCGATAGAAGGCAGAGAAGTGGCCAGGGCAATGATCAATGCCACGTTCAGGCATGTGGTAGGCATTCATATCTATAATATGGGCGATGTGCCTAAACTCGCAAACCGGATAAATCTTGCGCCCGTTTCTAATATGCTATTTTGAAGCAGGCTTTAGCAGAAGCTTAAAGTGTGTGCCTACCTCTCCGAATGACCGGAAATTAAGCGGGAACTCAAATATCACATGCAGGAAGCTGAGGAAATATAGCGCCATTAACCCTGTTTGATAGTCGGTGAAGTACAATACCAATGAGAGTATCCAGATGATAAGTATCACCAGCAGCGATTTCATGGGCACCTGGTGCCATTTGATGACTGACGTTTTGCTGAACCAATTAAGATAATGATAGGTATAAGCGAAAGCGATGAAACGCGCAAGCATAATGCCGATGCTTGATTGATAGATGAGGTTCTTGTCTGTTGGCCTGTGTAAAAATGTATCAAAAACCTGTTTGCTGTAATTCAGGAAACTGGCATCATATACTTTTTCTGCGTAGGGTGTAGGAGGAGTTATAGTATTAGGGAAAAACAAAAAGAGGCTTCCAGCGCATGCGATAAATACTCCAAAGGACAGTACCCCCGATACGCTTTTGCTCTTCAGTGCCCCCAACAGGATGAAAACACCAGTGAACAGAAATACATGAACAAGTGTAGGCAGGAAAACAGAGAAAACGATGAACATGATCTTCTCTGTACGGAAAAGATAGCCTACAAAAGCAATGAGTAAGAAGCCTATTATACGTTTTCCTGTGCTTTTGGTAAGGATGAGGAGAGCGGCACCTGCAAATGCAGTAAATATTATTGCCGGCACGCTTTGGCCTGTATAAATGGCAAAGTTGCCAACCGCCTCAGTTACGATCAGCCGGCCTTCATCATCTTTTGGCCCCCACATTGTATAAAAGTGTGGAAATATGTTAGGTATGGTAATGAGCAGCGCGAATATGCCTAAGACGATGAAATCCTTTTTGCCGGGGCTGAAACACTGGCGCTTGTGCAGCCAGGATATTTCAGTGAGGTAATGCAGTGGGCCGAGTACTGCATATGAGAATAAGAACAGCTCAAACGGGATGATAAATGCGACAACGCACGATACTACCATCAAACCAATATTGACGTAATTTAGCTGTGTTGTATTCATACTTTATATGTACAGGGTCATACATAGGGTATAGCAGCAGCATAAAGTTATTTATTTTCTGCAAATTTTGGTTTCTCTTTGTAAAAAAGCAATAAGGATGAGCCCATTAATATCAATACAACAGATAATATTTCCGCCTGTGAAGGACGAATGAAACCCCAGTCGTATTTATAGTTCACTCGTATTAGCTCTACAAGGAAGCGTTCAATGCCAACCAGTATCAGGTAGGTGCCAAACATCTGTAAAGTACGTGTGAAGCGTTTGCGCAATGCCCACAATATAAAGAACAGGATAATGCAGACTATCGCTTCGTAAATGGGTGTGGGGAATACGCTAACGGGCAGCACAGTACAGTACTCGCCGGTGCAGCCGTGTATGTGCATCCCTTCGTAGCCCACATTATGTGGGTAGTTCATGCCGAAAAGCCACCTTGGCGCCCAGCCGGGTGCAGGGAAGTAGGTTTGTGGTTCATTTCCTATCAGTTGGGTAATACGGCCTGCATCTGAAGCAGTAGAGGCTCGCAATGTGCCATCCAGTTCGCTTATATAGGCTGTGTTGAATATACCCCAGTCGCCATCGCCGGAGAACTGGCAGCCCAGGCGGCCAAGTCCGTATGCCAGCATGATGCCCGGTGCTGCGGCATCGCACATGTGCTTGAAAGGTATGTTGTGCTTGCGGCAATAAAAATAAAAGCAAATGGTTGCCATGATTAGGCCGCCAAGGAATGTTAACCCACTTGAAGACGTGAGGTTATGGATGGGGTCTTTTATAAAGTCATCCCAGGTTTCAAAAGCATTGAAGATTTTGGCGCCAAGCAGGCCTCCAACCGCTGCTATGACTACGATCTCCGTAATGCGTTCGTGTGGATATATCGGCACATTTTTAGTTACAGGTTCCGGCAACTGTTGTTTTTTCTTCTCGGCATACTTGCTATATGCTATCAGAACAGCTCCTGCAAGACCTATTAGTAAATTGCCTTTTAACGACAGCAGGTAGCCCATAGGGTCGGGAGAGACCTCTGCGAAATCGCTGAATATGCCACCTATTTTGAAGCCAATGATAAACCCAACGATAGCTGAAAAAAGAAGTTCCATTTTGGTTACTGCTTTTCCTACCGTGATCGTTACATATTCAGGGTGTAGTAAACCTTGTGTCTCTTTTCTTTTCAGTTCCTGAGCTGTAGCCCATGCAGCAGCCAGGAACGAAAGCGCTACCAGGAAACCAAATGTTTTAAAAATGCTCAGCCATTGGGGCATTTCTGTTCCAAACAGGCTCTGAAATAAATACTGGAAATCGGGATACATGTGTGCAAATGTAGTTGATTAGTTAAATGATTGATAGGCGGATAAGTTAAAATGTATAAGTGATAATAAAGATGTTTTATGCGATTGTCTGTTTGACATTTTTTACTACATTTGCTGCTACGGTCGGATGGCCGAGTGGCTAGGCTCAGCTCTGCAAAAGCTGCTACAGCGGTTCGAATCCGCTTTCGACCTCAGATCAACCCCCGAAATATTAAATTTTTCGGGGGTTATTATTTTTAGTATATGTTGTTCGGTCATGGCTTAATAAATGACAGATTCGGCCGCCAGGCCATTTGGACTGCATCAGAGACAATGACGCTTAGCGCTTGATTTCCTGACAGTACAAATATGCGAAATATAGCATACTAAACTGACTAATATCATGATCACAGGTATTCCTGGTCATTAAGTGTGGGGATAGGAGGATATATTTTTGTCGAAATTGGTGGATTTTCTGATGAAAAAAGAGGTAAACTACGAATATGGCGTGCTCACATTATCTGCAGTATTAGAGAAACTAAGGACTGAGTGCTACGAGGAGATGGAAACGCTATGCAATAGTGCCAGTATGCAATTGGATAAATTGCAGCAAACAGGATTGCAGCATTCAACGTCGCAATATACGGCTAATTGCAGGAGCGTTATTGCCGATGTGAGGCAAATAATTGCCGATCGGAAAGAAAAATACATCCCATATCTTCAAAGCCTTTTTGCAAAAGCAGAAACAAACCATGATTGTGGTAATTGTACTGGAAACTGCAAACTTCAGCATGACCTCCACCTGGTTGAATTAGATGCTACCCATACTACGATCAGAAAAATTCTCAGCCGGTTGCAAATGGCCGGGTTGCCCCTTTATTCAGATACAGCTTACCCGGATATGTACAGGGTTTTGCGCAATCATATTGCCCTGATCGAAAATTGCCTGGCCGAGATCTACTTTATCGAAGAAAATTATCTGTTGCCCAAAGTGATTGCGGCGCAAAAAAAGATCAATGCAAGCGGTAAGTGACATAACAGATACAAGCCTGCCGAAACCAACTTCATCAAAACAAGGCACTGACTGCTATCACTGCGGTACCCCTTGCGCTACTTTAGCTTTTTCGATCGATGATAAATCATTTTGCTGCGATGGCTGCCGCTTGGTATACGAAATAATTAATAGTAATGGCCTTTGCAACTATTACGAACTGCAATCGCATCCGGGATTATCGCAGTTAAAAGCCATTCGTAACGATAAGTATGCTTACCTGGATAATGAAGAAATTGCGCGACAGTTGTACCAGTTCACTGATGGGCATCATGCTATAGTAACATTATATATCCCAGGTGTTCACTGCAGCTCATGTATGTGGTTGCTTGAACATCTGAACAAAATCGACAAAGGCATAACACAAAGCAGGCTAAATTTCGGCAGTAAGGAAGTGACCGTACATTTTTCTTCCAGGGTAATAACGTTGCGCAAAATAGTTGAGTTGCTCTGCACGATCGGTTATGAACCTTATATTAGCCTTGACGATGCTGGGAAGCAAAAGGCAAAGAGATTTGACAGGAAAAAGGTATTTAAATTAGGTATTGCAGGTTTTTGCTTCGGCAATATTATGATGATGAGCTTTCCGGAGTACTTATCCGGGTTGGCTGGCATAGAGGAGCAATATGCCTATCTGTTCAGGTATATGAACCTGTTTCTGTCGATACCGGTATTCTTTTATTGCGCCACCGAGTTTTTTAGCACAGCCTGGAAAGGGCTAATGCAACGGACGTTAAATATTGATGCTCCCATTGCTTTGGCTATCATCATCACTTTTGCAAGAAGTGTCTACGAAATAATGACCAATACCGGCGCGGGTTATCTGGATAGCATGAGTGGCATCGTATTTTTTATGTTGGTGGGACGTGTGGTGCAGGAGCGTACCTATCAGTCTCTGTCTTTTTCAAGAGATTACCGATCCTATTTCCCGATCGGAGTAAACGTGATAACCCCAAATGGAATATGTAGTAAAAAACTACAGGATCTGCAGAAAGGTGATGTAGTGCAGCTGTATAATGGAGAGATAATACCTGCAGATTCGATGATCATTAAGGGCAAGGCATTAATAGACTACAGCTTTGTGACAGGCGAAAGTGAGCCTGTTGTAATTCCGGTAAATGAAACGGTATATGCCGGGGGTAAACAGGTAGGGGAACAAATAACCATACAGATAGTAAAACCGGTTGCCGGTAGCTATCTTACTTCGCTCTGGAACCACTATGCTTTTTCAAAAAACAAGCACGAAAAAAATGACAAAGAAAGCGTCATCCACGTGCTCAGCAAATATTTTACTATTATCTTATTCTCGCTTGCGGCTGTTACCGCTGTTTATTGGTATTTTAATGATGCAGCGAAAATTATCAACAGTGTTTCGGCGATGCTAATAGTGGCTTGCCCATGTGCATTGCTGTTGTCTGCCACATTTACAAATGGTAACATCCTCAGGGTATTGAGTAATAATGGCCTTTTTCTGCGCGATGCAACAGTAATTGAAATGCTGGGAAAAGCCGATCATATTGTATTTGACAAAACAGGAACCATCACTCAAAGTCAGAAGGGCAGTTCTGTACAGTTTTCCGGAGATGAGCTAACTTCAACAGAATTAAATTTATTGTACGCTGCTGTTAAGCACAGTAAGCACCCAATGAGTAAGGCGATAGCGGCAAGTTTGACTGACTGCCGTGCGCTACCGGCAACATACTGGAAGGAAATACCTGGGAAGGGAATTGATGCATGTATAAATAATGTAACGATACTTGTAGGTTCAACAGAATTTGTCGGTGGATATATTGACGAGAATGATAGTGAAAGGGCATCAGTATATATACGGATAAATGGAAAACTGGCGGCTGTTCACTTCAATTCCTCTCTTAGGACCAGTACAGACAATGTCATGGCAAAACTTGGCCGGAAATATGCACTGTCGCTGCTATCTGGTGACAATGACATACAACGCACTGCCCTGGAGAGAGTTTTTGGCAAAACCTCTCGTCTTCTATTCAGACAAACGCCAATCAACAAACTAAAGTATGTGGAAGCATTACAGAAGAACAATGAAACGGTAATAATGATTGGCGATGGCCTTAATGATGCAGGGGCGCTGCAACAGAGTGATGCGGGCATCACTATTGCGGAGGATGTAAATAATTTCACGCCTTCCTGCGATGCAATACTGGATGCTTCAAAATTCGACCTGTTGCCGGCAATGTTAAAAACGGCAAAGTCCGCCAAGGCGGTAATTACGACAAGCTTTGTGATCTCGATTATATACAATATTATTGGACTGTATTTCGCCATGTCCGGAATGATGCAGCCAATAATAGCGGCAATACTAATGCCTTGCAGTACTTTAAGTATTGTGATTATCTCAAGCGGAATAGGCAGTGTAGTTGCAAGATTATACGGACTAAAACTGCAGCCTGCTGCTTTCCTCAAATAAAAGAGCTGCTTACGAGTATTTCTACTATGTAAAACATGATAATAATCATCTCCAGGTTTGAGTACGGTCATAATTTGCCCCCTGCTTACAAAATATTTTTGTAGAAGTTAATCAGAATTTATGAGTGCATTATTTGTATTGGTTTTAGTCAGCATTTTGGTGGCCGGGGGATTTCTGGGGGCATTTATATGGAGCGTGAAACACGACCAGTATGAAGACAGGGAGGGCGCAGCAATGCGTATCCTGTATGACAACGACGCTAATAGAAATTCTAAATAATAATACCAACTATAATATATGAATATCGGATACGATAATGAAGCTGCATCTTTTCAGACTGAAAAGTTCTATTATGACAATAAGATCGTAAAGTGGTTTGCTTATGCTACTATTATTTGGGGTGTGGTTGGTATGCTGGCTGGCATACTTGCAGCATTTCAGTTAGTGTACCCCTCGCTAAATATGGGAACTGCTGCAACTACTTTCGGCAGGGTGAGGCCCATTCATACAAATGCTGTCATTTTTGCCTTTGTTGGGAATGGCATTTTCATGGGCGTATATTATTCTTTACAGCGGCTTTGTAAAGCGCGCATGTTCAGCGATAAACTGAGCAAGCTGCATTTCTGGGGTTGGCAGTTGATCATTGTGCTTGCAGCCGTAACGCTTTTGCTCGGCTATACAACCGGTAAGGAGTATGCAGAACTGGAATGGCCTATTGATATTCTGATTGCACTTGTATGGGTTACGTTTGGCTGGAATATGTTCGGCACTATTCTTAAGAGACGCGAACGCCACCTGTATGTTGCTATTTGGTTTTATATCGCAACTTTTGTTACCGTAGCGATGTTGCACATCGTCAACTCTATAGAAATTCCTGTTACTTTCATGAAATCCTATTCATGGTACGCAGGTGTACAGGATGCGCTCGTACAATGGTGGTATGGTCACAATGCGGTTGCATTCTTCCTGACAACCCCTTATCTCGGGTTGATGTATTATTTCTTGCCAAAAGCTGCAAACCGCCCGGTATATTCATATCGCCTTTCCATTATACACTTCTGGGCTTTGATATTCCTATATATATGGGCAGGCCCGCACCACTTGCTTTATACCGCTCTTCCTGATTGGGCACAGTCGTTAGGTACGGTATTTTCTATAATGCTGATCGCGCCATCGTGGGGAGGTATGCTTAATGGCCTGCTTACTTTACGTGGTGCATGGGACAAGGTTCGTGAAGACCCTGTTCTTAAATTCATGGTAGTAGCGGTTACTGCATATGGTATGGCCACTTTCGAAGGCCCGATGCTGAGCCTAAAGAATGTTAATGCTATAAGCCACTTTACAGACTGGACAATTGCTCACGTGCATGTAGGTGCGCTTGGCTGGAACGGGTTCCTGACATTTGGTATCCTGTATTATATAATACCGAAAATATTCCGCACAAAATTATACTCCATAAAAATGGCAAACCGCCATTTCTGGATCGGGACACTCGGTATAATTTTCTATGTAGTACCTATGTATTGGGCCGGCTTTATGCAGAGCCTGGCATGGAAAGAGTTTACCGCCGAAGGTACGCTGAAATACCAATTTCTGGACACTGTTAAACAAATGCAGCCATTCTACGCAATGCGTGGCATAGGCGGAGTTCTGTTCCTCGTAGGGGCATTGATCATGTGCTATAACCTGTATAGAACCATAAAGGCCGGTACAGTAGAAAATGAAGAGCCGGCAGAAGCAGCACCACTTCCGGCAGTATATGTCCCTCATGGTAACAGGCACTGGCATAGCTGGATTGAGCGGAGGCCGGTACAAATGCTTGTATGGAGCCTTGTTGTAGTAGCTATAGGAGGTATGATCGAACTGATCCCAACGTTTATGGTGAAATCTAACGTTCCTACTATTGCGAGTGTGAAACCGTATACACCGCTTGAATTGCAGGGAAGGGACATATACGTGCGTGAAGGTTGTTACGTATGTCACAGCCAGATGATCAGGCCTTTCAGGAGTGAAGTGGTGCGTTATGGTGAATATTCGAAAGCGGGTGAATTTGTATATGATCATCCTTTTCAGTGGGGCAGTAAACGTACAGGTCCGGATATTGCACGCATAGGTGGCAAATATCCTGATAGCTGGCACTTTAATCACATGTACGAGCCTGCAAGCATCTCGCCTGCTACTATTATGCCTGCCTATCCATGGCTGTTTACAGATGAAATAGACACAGCTAACACCGCAGGAAAGATCAGGGCTATGATGAGACTGGGTGTTCCATACGAACCCGGCTTTGATAAAGCAGCAAACGCAGACCTGGTGAAGCAGGCTAATACTATCGTTGGCAGCCTGGCAAAGGACAAGATCACCATTAGCAGTAATAAGGAGATCATTGCCTTGATAGCTTATCTCCAACGGTTGGGTACTGACATCAAATTGGAACAAAAAACTACATCAGCAAATTAAAATAACAGTGTATGAAATTCAAGCATTATCTGGAAACGATTACCGGCGTAAGTATTTACCCGCTGGTATCATTAACCATATTCTTCGTGTTCTTTAGCATTGTAGCTATATGGGCACTAAAGGCTGATAAAAAGTATATCAGCTCCATGAAGAGCATCCCATTTCCTGAAAACGATAGCGAATAATTTATTCTGAATAAACTGGCTTATATGCAAATAAAAAAGAAAATAATACTATCTGCAGTAGCAACACTTATTCCCGGTGCAATGTGCTTTGCTGCTACCCAGGCAGCAGACAAAAGTGAGGAGTATAACTGGGCGCTTCTAACGCTTGTAGGATTAATGATAACATTAGTTTTCATAATAGGCGTTCTTGCCGGTATAATGAAACAACTAGGCCACGTGGTGCGTGAGAAAATGCGAAAAGAAAAAAATAGTTCGGGAACATTGAAGGCAATTTTGATCCTCGTTTCACTAACATTTATCGGCGTAGCTGCACAAGCAGCAGAAGCAGAGGTGAAGCCGACAGTGGAAGTGCAATATTTGACCGGCGTAAGCAATGTCGATTTTTATCTTATTATTGGTGTTATTGCACTTGAACTGGTTACAGTGTTTATGCTGGCAGTCAATATACTTGTCTTACTTAAGACACTGAAGCAAACCGATGAGCCGGCAGTTGAAAAAACATCTAAGTGGAGTAATTTCTGGGATAAATTCCATGCCGCAACTGCACTTGAGAAAGAAAAAGAAATATTGCTTGATCATAATTACGATGGAATACAAGAGCTGGACAACAGCTTGCCACCCTGGTGGAAGTATGGATTTTACCTGACGATAATTGTGGGCGTAATTTACATATATAGATATCACGTATCGCATGATGGGCCAAGCCAGACTGAAGAATTTGCCATGGAAATGCAGCAGGGTGAGGAGGATAAGGCGGCTTATCTGGCAAAAACTGCCGGTAATATAGATGAGAATAGTGTGGTAATAGATGCGAATGATATTGCGCCGGGTAAGGAGATATATGTGAAAGTATGTGCAGCTTGCCATCTAGCTGATGGGGGAGGGGCTGTTGGTCCCAATCTTGCAGATGAATACTGGCTGCATGGCGGTGGAATAAAGGATATCTTCAAGTCAATAAAGTACGGGTGGCAGGATAAGGGTATGAAAAGTTGGAAAGATGATTACTCCCCGAAGCAATTGCAACAGCTGGCAAATTTTGTTGTGTCATTAAAAGGTACACATCCGGCTACTCCAAAAGCATCGCAGGGAGACCTTTATATCGAAGCTATTGCGCCAAATCCAGGCTTGGACAGCATTAAGAAGGATAGCGTTAAAACTGTTGCCGCCGTAATAAAGTAAGACACAAGATGAACACCGCAGCCACCATGAAAGATTCGTTTAGGGATAAGGTCGCAACTGTCGACAAGAAGGGTAAGCGCATATGGGTATTTCCGCAGAGGCCGGAAGGCAGGCTTTACAACTTGCGTCAGATATTTACCGTTATTTACCTGTGTATATTTTTTGGTTTGCCGTTTTTAAAAATTGATGGACATCCGATATTTCTCATCAATGTGCTGCAACGGAAATTTATCCTATTTGGACAAATATTCTGGCCCCAGGATTTCTTCATATTCGCTATTGGTATGATCGTTTTTATCCTCTTTGTGGCTTTGTTTACTGTAGTTTTCGGACGGGTTTTCTGCGGATGGGCATGTCCCCAAACGATATTTATGGAGATGATCTTCCGTAAAGTAGAATACTGGATTGAAGGTAATGCTAATGAACAGAGATTGTTGGACAAAAGCCCTTGGAATATTGATAAAACGATAAAAAGGCTAAGCAAATGGTTTGCCTTTTGGGTTATGAGCTTCATCATTGCCAATACATTTCTTGCATACCTCATTGGTGTTGATGAGTTGGAGAAAATGATCCGAGAACCGCTATCGCAGCACATCGTTTCGTTTGCTGCTCTGGCCATATTTACCACTATTTTCTTTTTCGTTTACCTGTGGATGAGGGAACAGGTTTGTACTGTAATTTGCCCATATGGTCGTATGCAGGGCGTTTTGCTTGATCGTGATTCTATAATCGTTGCCTACGACTATAAGCGCGGGGAACAGCGGGGTAAGTTTCATAAAAATGAAGAGCGCGCAATTGGGGACTGTATTGATTGTGGTCAATGTGTTAAGGTATGTCCAACGGGTATAGACATTCGCAATGGTACCCAGTTGGAGTGTGTTAACTGTACTGCCTGTATAGATGCGTGCAATCGCATGATGGATGCAGTTAATCTTCCTCAGGGGTTAATAAGATTTGCGTCTGAAAACAATATTGCAGAGAAGCGCCCATGGCGTTTTACATGGCGTATGAAAGCATATACTGTAGTTATGGTGCTGCTTCTTGGCGTGTTGGTATGGCTGCTGGCTAGTCGTACCGATGTTGGGGTGACCATTCTTCGCACACCCGGACAATTGTACCAGGAGCAGCCAAACAACCAAATGAGCAATTTGTACAATTACAAGTTGCTTAATAAAACATTCAAGGATAAAGTAGTTGAATTAAAGCCTGAGAATTTTAAAGGAGTGATAAAGCTTGTTGGGGAGACACAGCTTACGGTGCCAAAAGATGGGATCGTTGCAGGCAGTATGTTTGTTTATGTGGATAATGATAATGTTAAAGAGAGAAAAACAAAACTTAAAATAGGGGTCTATGAGGATGGGAAACGGATAAGCACTATTACTACATCTTTCCTTGGCCCATTCAAATAATTAAAGCCGCATGTATGCAAATTAGCTGGGGATTAAAAATAGCATTACTGTATTCGGGGTTTGCAGTTGGAATTGTATTTCTTGTTGTGGCAAGTAGCAGGCAAAAAATTGATCTTGTTTCTGCTGATTACTATAAACAGGAGATCGGGTATCAGAAAGTAATTGACGCGAGCAGAAACCATGCAGCGCTTACGGCGCCGGTAAATATTCATGCCAACAGCGATGCGGTTATATTTGAATTTCCTTCAGAATTAAATGATAAGGTGGTGACAGCGGATATTGACTTTTATTCGCCTATCAACAAAGAATGGGACAGAAATTTTAACGTTA
Source organism: Flavipsychrobacter sp. (assembly GCA_021155965.1). Classification (GTDB taxonomy): domain Bacteria; phylum Bacteroidota; class Bacteroidia; order Chitinophagales; family Chitinophagaceae; genus Nemorincola. Next base: position 35,102 of record JAJNBJ010000009.1, on the reverse strand, counting down.
CAACCAGCAACAACAGAGTCGTAATAAACCGTGATAAGCTCGAGCATAAAAACTATGTTATTAAGTTGGGCTTCAGCGCGGAGGGGAAAAGCTATTACCAGGAATCTGAAATACAACTAAGTAAGCAATGAGTTCAACAGTAATAATAATGGCTTTCCTGATGGGGTTGACCGGCAGCCTGCATTGTGCAGGTATGTGCGGCCCAATTATGTGGATTATGCCATTCCAGGTTTATAGCGGCGCAAGAAAAGCTATTGCATTGGGGCTCTATCACTTGGGCCGTATCTCTGTTTACGCATTCATGGCAGTAATATTGTATTCATTTAGGGGATTATTTCGACCCGCGATACAGCAGTATGTTTCAATAGGAATGGGGATAATACTCCTTGTTGTCGGGATAATCTCATTTTTCTCCAACTATATACATATAAAATTACCTTGGGAAGATTTCGTAAAAAAGCAGCTTGGTGACGTGATCAGTAAGCCGGGGTTAAGTACGATTGCAGTTGCAGGGATGCTGAATGGCTTGTTGCCGTGTGGGCTGGTATATATGGCGTTATCGGTATCTGTAACCGCAGAAACTGTGTGGCAGTCTGCAATAATGCTGTATGCGTTTGGGTTAGGTACAGTACCCATGTTGGTGAGTATAACTTTACTAAAGAACAGATTAAGTATATTTCGCGCGACACATATTAAGAAACTGGTACCTGTTATGGTATTTCTCTTTGGCTGCTTGTTCCTATTGCGCGGTTTAAATCTGGGGATACCTTATCTGAGCCCTAAAATTGCAGTTACCTCGCAGGGTATCCATTCCTGCTGCCATAAAAAGTGATCAAAAGCACATTGATGGCTGACTGAAGTCATATTTTGCGTGGCGTGATATATATATATTCACAACAAATATCTGGCAATTGCATAATGTAGGCGACAAAATGGTTTTGGCTAATGATGAATTTCTATTAAATTTATCCATGCCTTTTAGAAATTTAAACAATGCTTCTTTCCAGGCATTATTTAATTATGCCAGTATTGGAATACTTATTACTAACTCTGCCGGAGAGATACAGATGGCTAATAAGTACATAGAAAAGCAGTTTGGCTATAGCCAGGGTGAGTTGATCGGAAAGAAAGTGGAAATGCTTATTCCCAGCCGATATGCAAAAAGACATGAGACGCACCGTGAAAATTATAGCGCCAACCCCCACAGCAGACCAATGGGCCTTGGGATGGAACTGGCAGGACTGAAAAAAGATGGTTCCGAATTTCCAGTGGAAGTGAGCCTTGGCCACTATAAAGTAGATGAGGATAACTATGCACTGGCGTTCATTAATGACATTACGCAAAGAAAAGAAACAGAACAAGCTATTATCCAGCTTAATGCGCATCTTGAAGAAAAGGTGAAGGAAGGCTCACAATCGCTTGCTATTACTGTAGAGCAACTGGGCCAACAGATAAAGGAAACCGAGCGGAAAGATGCCGAGCTTGAACGAGTTAACAACTTTCTGAATAACATATGGAACCATGCGGGCGCGATTATTTTTGTTTGCGATAATACTGGTACCATACAGTTTTTTAACCCTGAGGCAGAAAGGTCGCTGGGTTATGCTGCTGCAGATGTTGTGAATAAAATGAACATGCTCAGCTTTTACTTGCCGGCTGACCTGGAGCGTAAAGGTGCGGATCTGTCAACAATTAAGGGTGAGCAGGTTGCTCCTGACTTTAGTGTTTTTACGGTGGCTGCCGAGTTGAATGCAGGGAACAACCAGGAATGGCATTATGTAAGAAAGGACGGAAGCACTTTTTTTGTCTCGTTGAATATCACGCCGCTCAGGGATGGTTTGAATAAGATATCTAATTACCTGGTCATAGCCATTGATATTTCGGAAAAAAAGAAAGCTGAGACCGAACTGCGGTCTGCGCTTGAAAAAGAAAAGGAACTGAATGAGCTGAAATCGCGGTTCGTGTCTATGGCGTCTCATGAGTTCAGGACACCGTTGAGTGCTGTTTTGTCTTCTGCCTACCTTGTTTCCAAGTATGTGAAAGCAGAGGAGCAGCCTCAAAGGGAGAAGCATATACAGCGTATCGTTACGTCTGTTACGTCGCTCACTGAAATTCTGAATGATTTTCTTTCTGTTGGCAAAATTGAGGAGGGTAATATACTTCCGAATTTTGCCACATTTGACATTAAAGAGCACATGAAAGAAGTGACGCACGACGTCCAGCATTTATTGAAGAAAGGCCAGCAGATAGCATATGTGCATACCGGGAAGGATGCAATGGTTTGCCTCGACCGGTCTATGTTGCGGCATATTGTGATCAACCTGCTTTCCAACGCGATAAAATTCTCTGCTGAATCGTCTACGGTTGAAGTGGTTACTGAAAAGAAGGGTGGAAAATTATTTATTTCGGTTAAGGACCAGGGGATCGGCGTACCAGCAGAAGATATGCAGGACCTGTATAAGCGGTTTTTCAGGTCGTCGAATGTTACGAACATACAGGGTACGGGCCTGGGGCTGCACATTGTTAGCAAATACACAGAACTGATGAACGGAGTGATCAGTTGTGAAAGTAAAATAGGAGTAGGAACCAAATTTACCATTACGTTTAATATTAAGAAAAATGCAGACAATCCTTATAATTGAAGATAACCAGGACATCAGGGAAAATGTGGAAGAGATACTGACTCTTTCCGACTACAAAGTTATCACCGCGCCGAATGGCAAGGAGGGGATAACCATGGCCCAAAGCAAGCAACCGGACCTTATTATCTGCGACATTATGATGCCTGGGATAGATGGGTATGGTGTGCTTCATGTGCTGCATAAGGAACCTGAGACACAGAAGATACCATTTATTTTCCTTACCTCTAAAAGCGAGCGCAGCGATTTTCGTGCAGCTATGGAGCTTGGGGCTGATGACTATATTACCAAGCCTTTCTCCGGTAATGAGCTGCTTCATGCCATACAAAGCAGGTTCAAGAAAATAGATATACTTAAGAAGTCGCTGTCGCCCGACCTTACCGGCATCAACGAGCTTAGAATGGCAGTTGATGACAAGCGGACGCTGGAACAGCTTACGCAGGAGAGCAACACCAACGATTATAAGAAGAAACAACTGATCTATAAAGAAGGCCAAAATCCGCATTATCTGTATTATATTATCAGTGGTAAGGTGAAGACGTATAAAACACATGAGGATGGTAAGGACCTGGTAATGGACCTGTATAATGCGGGTGATTTTCTCGGGTACACCACATTGCTTGAAGGTGGGCAGTATAAAGAAAATGCGGAGGCCATAGAAGAGACCGAACTGGCTTTGATACCTAAAAAGGATTTTGAGGAGCTGATTAACAGCAATCCGGCTATATCACGCAAATTCATTTCTTTGCTGGCAAAGAATATTGTTGAGAAAGAGAACAGCCTGCTGGGTATTGCGTATAACACTTTACGCAAGAAAGTTGCCGGTGCGCTGGTGAGCCTTGAGAAAAAGTACCACACCAATAAGAAGGAACCCTTCCAGGTGGACATAAGCCGGGACGACCTGGCCACGATCGCGGGTACTGCATCTGAATCGCTGATACGTACGCTGAGTGATTTCAAAAGCGAAAACCTTCTTGACATCAAGAGCGGCAAGATCATTATCTCTGAACCCAGTAAGCTGGCAAACCTGATACGATAGTTGTTCATAGGATATGCAGATACGTTAAAAGGCAATGGACAGCGATGTGGTGAAAACGATGTTCCCAGTCGCTGCAGTGCTGTTTTTATCGGTGAAAATAGCATCCCGGCTGGAATAGGCTTTACCTTCTATGCGCCACATTACGTTCTTCAGGATGTAATAATCGAAGTTGGCAGAGAGGCCTGATGCAACAAAACCATTGGGTGTGGCTGTAAACACAATAACACCATTTTCATCTTCATAGTATTCTCCGCGTAGTGCAATTGCCGCTTTGCCTGTTGGCTTGTAGCGAATAATAACTGCGGAGCCGAGCCAGGTGTTCCATCCACCTGTATTGTTTGGTTTTTGTTCCATGCCGTAGTCTATGCCGGCAAGCACACCAAATTTATCTGTGAACTGGATAAGGGCGTAGACATCATGAAAATGCCTTGTGCGGCGTACGCTATCGGGGTATTCGTTGCCTATGAATGTACTGTAATTCAAAGTTACGTTTGAGGATGGTGACCATGTGACCTGTGTGCCGGTGGCCAAACCGGAGTTGCCGGGCATTTTCTGTATGCGCTGCCAGCCATTCAATAGTAAGGCCTCGATGTACCACTTGCCATTCCGGGATGTGTAGCCAAGTGTCGCACCTGTTTCGAAATATGGAGAGTTGTCGGCGATGATGCTGCGGGTGAGGGTCCAGCAGACGTGACTGTGTGCATTCTCGAACCCAAGGTGGGACGAAAGGACACCCGCATCGAGCCAGATGTCTGCTTTTTTTGTGAGTTTAACGCCTACATTGGCTTCGTAGATATTTTTGAGCACGCCGGGCTCTGCGGCATAGTTGGCATTCATGTAGGTGCCTGTGCCGAGGGCAAGATTTGCACGTACCTTGTCTGTTGTATAGTTTGCGCGGAGGTATGCCAGGTTGATGTTCACTTCGTTGTGGCGGTTATAGGAATACACAAACATGGGGCGCAAATTATTTTTTGGCTGGCCAAGATCGTAGCCATAATATACTTCTGCAAAGCCGGAAAAGCTGAGCGGGTTTTTACGGGCAGAATCCTGTTGTGCGATAGCTGCTGTGTGTATTACTAATAATAAGAGGGTAATTGCGTTTTTAAGTTTACTCATTTTCTCTTTTTTTTGTGTGGGTGGCACCTAAATATACAACTGCCTGATTTTCATTGTATCAATAAATTTTTGTTTGCGCACTCTTTGCGCACTTTTGCGCATTTCTTGCGCATTTTTTAGTTGTAAGTCGTAAGTCGTAAGTCATAAGTCATAAGTGTTGTTTTACTCATTGTGTTCCAAGCGTGAGCCAACCATCCCGATTACATCCGGCATTTGCCTCATTCCATCGCCCCTATTTATGGTTCGTCCTTCGAAGCTCGGGAGGACAGGTTCACCACAGGAGGGGAGTTTTCAATGTAAAATTCTTAAAGAAAATTTTGGGTGCAAAATTGAATTTCCATGACGGTACTGTTTTAACACCGTCACGGTACTGAAACAGTACCGTCATGGAAAAAAGACGAGTGTGATTTTTTGCTGAAACCTGCTACCGGCACAGGATCCGGAAAGCAGGCATGTGCTACGGCAATATTAAAAACCTATGGTGCACTTTTTTACGTATTTTCCTGCTTTTATACCTTTGCAAGGCATGGGCGATGGCTTATCAGATATTGGGCGGGTTTTAACGGGGATCGCATTCTTTATCCTTGGTATGTCATTTCTTGGGGATGCCCTGGAAAAGCTTGCGGGCAGGCCCTTCAAACTATTCCTGAAAAAACATACTGCAAGCAGGATCAAGGCGATAAGCGCCGGTGCAATAGTTACAGGCGTTTTACAAAGCAGTTCAATCGTTGCCCTGATAGTACTTGCTTTTGTGGGCACCGGTGTGCTGACCATGCAGAACGCGCTGGCTGTTGCCTTAGGCGCTAACCTTGGATCAACATTCGCAAACTGGATAATCGCCACTGCAGGATTTGAACTTGATATTGAAAGCTTTGCTTACCCTATTGCAGGCCTGACAGGAATAGCTATGGCATTCTTTAAGGAGGAAAGTAAATGGCGGATATGGTGCCGTTTTTTGCTCGGCTTCAGTTTATTGTTCATCGGGCTCGATTTTATGAAGAGTGGTATTGAAGAAGCGGTAAAAACAGTAGACCTTAGTACATTCAGTAAATACCCCTCTGTTGTTTTCCTGTTGCTGGGACTTGTAATGACGGCATTAGTGCAATCAAGTTCAGCAACTGTTGCCATTGTTTTAAGTGCGCTCTATGCCAATGCCATTAACCTTTATGCCGCCACCGCTATTGTGCTTGGATCGGAAATCGGCACTGGTATAAAACTGTTGCTTGCATCGGCAGGCGGGCTAGCGGGAGAAAAAAGAGTTGCATGGGGCAATATAATCTTCAATGTAGTAACATCCCTTATAGTATTGGTGCTATTAATGCCGGTGAATGAACTGATCACAGAGGTTTTTGGAATTAAAAATAACCTGATAGCATTGGTATTATTTCAAACCATTACGAATGTATTTGGTATTATCCTGTTCTATCCTTTGCTGAATATATTGGGGCGGTTCCTGGAGAAGCGTTTTGCTGAAGATGACCTTGATACCTTTTTTATTGAAAAGACAGGGACACAGGACACTAAAATTGCATTAGAGGCCTTTAAGCACGAAACCTTATCTTTCATACACAGTGTAACAGGGTTCTGCCTGGAAACATTCGACATTAAAACCACAAAGTGGAAAGAAAAACAGCACAAGGAATATGCAAAGAAACCTTTGATGGAAAAATACGAGTACCTGAAAAAGGTGCATGGCGACATTCTCCGTTATTATGTGCAATTGCAAAAAAATATAAAGTCGGAAGAAGATGCAAAAATGGCCGACAACCTCGTGTCTGCGGTAAGAAACTGCATGTACACAGCAAAAAGCATAAAAGACGCCCATTACGACTCTGTTCAGCTCCGCAATTCATCAAACGATATTAAGTACGGGTTTTTTCTTCATACAAAGAAAATGATCAATGATTTTTTTACAGAGGTATTGGATATCCTTGATGCAAAGCACAAAAGCCAATATGGCAGCCGTGTTATTAAACTTTATAAGTCTGTGCAGGAAGGATATGCAGAGTCGCTCAATGAAATGTATAAAGAAGCCCATCCAAAATATCTGAGCGACACTGAGATTTCTACAATATTAAATTTCAACCGCGAGTTGTACAGTGCATTCAAAGCAATGTCATTCGCACTGAAGGACCACCTGCTTGACGAAAAGGAGGCCGCCTATTTTGAAGAACTGCCGGGATTTATCAGGTGAGGAGGTTTAATGGCGTTGTTGTGCCCCGCATGTACTCCCCGATTCGATGGCACCTTGGTTGGCTGTTTAATATTACTTTGTCAGTATTACTTTTTGTGTGTAGGCCAGGTCGTTGTTTTTCAGGTGCATAATGTATATGCCTCCGGGCAGAGCCGAGACATCGAATGAATAGAGAATGGTTGGCTGGACGTTGTTTTGTGTGAACACGGTCCTGCCTGTGCCATCGATAAGGGACAAGGTGAAGTTGTTGCTGGCGATAGGCTGGATAAATAGGTTGAGGTAGTTATTGGCCGGGTTGGGAAATGCTTCCAGCGAAAGGTCGTTGACGGTTGGGCTGGTTACTGCGGTGGAACCACTGAAAACAGTAGTGCCGCCGGGCGGCGTGTTGTGCCCGCTGCCCGGGCCAATGTTGCCGGGTTGAACGATGCCATAATAGGTGAGTCCGATGGTGTAAGGATATACCGGAAGCAGATCGGGACCAATGGTTACGAAATAGCAGTAGGTGCCTGCGGGGTATTCGGGAGTCTTGCACCAGCGGCCATTGTGCTCGTCAAGATCGCCGGAGCCGGCGGTGAAGGTGTAATCCTCGCGATATGCGCCAATGGCATAGGTGGCACTTACATCGGGGCCCCACTGTGCGGATGTAAGCACAGTACCATCGGGTTTTGTGTGACGCAGGGTGATGCTGCGTGGTGCAAAACTGCTCCTCATCCGGCGGATGGGGCCGGTGCCATCGGTGTTGGAATAACCGTATGCGCCATAGACCGGATAGCCATCGAAGGCATAGCCGATAATTGGCGAGTGATGGGTGCTGTCGGTAATATCGTATAAGCAATTGGGGCTTACGTGATGGTGGTATTCGCCGCCGGGGGCCGGGTGGCCGAGGCAGTCGTCGAAACCAGGGCCTTCAAAGTAATAGGCATTCTGGTTCCAGATGCCAAGATTGTTGTAGCTGCGTGCATCCTGTGAGTTGAATATGGAAACACCATTCTTCCATACGCCTACATGGCCAAGGCCAACGTTTGTGGCTGTGCCGGTATTGGGTGCGGGGTTGCGTGTTATTTTGTACACGAAATTCATGTTTGCCGGGATATTAGGGTTGCCGGGCCAGGGGCCAATATCGTAGCCGGGGATGCAGGTTGCGCTGATGTAGACATCGGCCGTGTTGTACTGTACGAGCTGAACATTGGTCTGGATACCGCCATAGCCTGTGGCGCCGGATGTGTTCCTGATCCAGGAGATGATCTCGGGGCCCTGTGCGCCGGCGTTAAGGGATATGATAGCGGCGACGAGGAGGAGTGCGTATTTCCGGTTCATAAAAGTAGTTTTTTGTTGTTTAGACGATGGGGTGGGGAAAATCCTTCGGGTGTGGGTTCTTTATTTTGACTATGGGTTTTAGCGGAAGTTTAAATGTTGTTGCTTATTTGCTGCCGCAGCAGGGTGAAGTGCCTTGAATGTGCGGACTGCCAACCATCAGGAGATTTCTATCTGCGTTTCGTTCCGATAGTTATCGGGACTGCACTTCGTTCGAAATGACGAATCCCGATGGGCTGTTTATTGTTTGCGGTACAGTTTTGCGCTGTCGGGGTTTTTGGGACGTTTGTAAGTGAGGTAGGTGAGTACCTGTGTGAGCTGCTCGGGGCTCATGTGCATGGCTACCGCATGGTTGCCGGGATCCCTGCGCAGGAACCTTACGGAATAGTTATCTATCTGTATGTTGGTGAAGTTGGGGACGCCATCTTTGCCTTTGGTGAAAATGCCATGACATTCTGTGCAGTGGGCCTTGTACAGTATCTTTCCTTTATCGCAGGCTGCTTTCAGTTCTGCACGCCTTGCCTCGGGGAAGGTATCAGGGAAGGTATAGACTGACTTATGCTGCAGTGAACACCGGGACATGAGGAAGGTTGCCAATATCATTGCAATAGCTAAGTATCTCATTGTGTTTAGTATTCACCACCTACTTTCCGGTTGTTCAGTTCTTTTATTGAAGATACGGGTAATTTCCCGGGTGTGCTTTCAAAAAGGATATTTTCGTTCAGTGAGTGAATGAATGATATAAGTTGTTTTTTTTCGGTTGCAGTAAGTTGCAGTGAGTCGGTGGCAAGCGTCTGGTTACTGATACTGAATTTTCTGCCGGCTGCGCCGCCTGCATCATAAAAATCGATGACCTCTTCGATCGTATTGAACACGCCATTGTGCATATACGGCTTAGTGAACTCTGCATTTCTCACTGTGCCTGTGCGAAATGCATTCAAGGTCTCGAAAGCGGGGTTTACTTCGAACCTGCCCCTGTCTTCGCTTAGCTTAGTAAAGGCTTTATCGGCAGGAGTGCCCAGCACCTCGAATTCAGAGCCAACATAGGGAGGGTGAACGCCATTGAACTGAGGCACAAAATGGCATGTGCCGCATTGTGCTTTGCTCATGAAAAGGTTAAAGCCATGAACAGCGTCTGGTTGCAATGGTTTATTGTTGTTCATAGCTTCGTCGAACGGAGAGTAGTAGTTACTGAAATCGCGGTAGTAGAAAGTGATGGCAGAGACGATGTGATTGAGTGTTACGTTATGTTCTTCGGGGGTTAATTTCAGGAATTTTTTGAAAGCAGTTTTATACTCCCTGCAGCTCATTACCTTTTCGATCACATCTTTTTCAGTGCTTCCCATTTCTTTTGGGTTGGTGATCACGTCTTTGCCCTGGCCTTGGAGGGAAATATGTTTGCCATCGAGCATAATAAGATGGTTGAACACCGAGTTGATGAGGGAAGGCGTGTTGCGTGGCAGCCTGGAAGAACGATCGAATGCAGGACTTGTAGCAGCCACGGTATCTGTAAAATATTCTTTGGGTTTGTGGCAGGAGGCGCAACTACGCATATTGTTGCCGGAGAGGATGGGGTCGTAGAACAGCAGCTTGCCAACCGCGCGGATCTCTGCAAGGGTTGTGGGGTCTTCCACCAGTGAATAAATGCCTTTTGTGTTTTGTGGTGCGTAGAGCGATTTATCAAAAATAGAATTGGTGCTGTTGTTTAGGGTGTAGTCGTTGAAGCTGATGGATTGCACTTTGTATTGCTGTATCATTTGCTGGTTGAGGGCAAAGAGCGGGTTTATGTAGTCTTTGATGAATGTGAAGTGGTTGAATTGCGTGAAGTTTGCCGGTTGTCTATCGGCAAAGCTGATGGTTTTGTTATACAGCTCCAGGTATTCCTTCGATATTGGCTTATCGGGGAAGCTTTGATCGTAGAAAGTGTATATATCCCTGACGTTGTGAAGGATGTTGCGGAGCTCAAAAATGACATTGCCAGGTTCAGGACAGTCAAAGGCAGTGGTATAAATAGCTGCTAAATTAAGCAGGTAGAGCCTGTTACAAAGGAAGAAATGGTGGTAGGTACTTAACTGGCTGGTGATGGAATCGGCACGGTAGGGGGCAATAGCATTGATGGATAATTGTATAAGGTGTGCCAGGGAATCTTTAGTAAAGCCAGGTTCCTCCATGTATAGTTCGGCAAGGGTGAGGCCGGCGCCTTCCCTTTTATAAGGTTTCTCGAATTTTTCGAATACTTCGTTCTCCCACTCTACAGGCAAAGGGCCGTTAATTTTTTTATAGGCGACAGGCTCGAAGTACCGAAGCCAGAAATCGCTTGCTTTGAGCTTACGCCTTAACTGCCGGATGCGTATTATTATTTCATCTTTACCATCGGGAATGGGAGTCTCATTTATTGCATCAAGCAATGTTTGCTGCTCTTTTTCGAAAGCCGATAGCGAACGTGCGTAAAAGTTTTCATAGGGCGTGGGTGCCGGTTTGAGGCTGAAAAATGAGCATGCGAACCCCACAATAGCTATTATTACCCACGATTTCATAATTTATCCAAAACTACGAATAAAGGAAGTTTTTTGATGTGAATGCATGTATCGGGGAAGTTACTTTTAAATTAAATTCTTGCAGGTGAGCTAAGCGGGTATCTTATAGAAAACTACCGTATATATATGTAAATAAGGACGTTTTATATTATCTTTGAGAAAATCTAACATAATGAAAAGATTTTTGTGTTATACATTCTTCCTGGTTTCTTTTCTGTGTGTGAGTGTGTATGGGCAGAGTAGTAAAAAGAACAAAAATCCAGATGCTGCGCCCAGGTCTATATATTTTGATAATGGGGTTAGCTGGCGTGAAGACCAGGCACAGGAGCTATTTAAGGAATACCTGGACATAGATGGTCTGATCCATACTATGGAGTTAGTATCGAGCACAACTACAAAGAACGGGATAACTGTAAAAAGGTACAACCAATATTTTAAAGGTGTTAAGGTGATGCATGGCACTTATACACTCACCTGCAAGAATGGAATGGTAGCGTTCATCACGGGCAATTTTTATAAAATAGAATCCCCAACTGCCACTACACCAACAATTAATGAGGGTGATGCCCTGAATTATGCCCTGAGTTTTGTAGGTGCTGAAAAATACATGTGGGAAGACCTGGCAGAAGAACGGCGCATACAAGCTATCTACCATAAGCCGGATACGACTTTTCGCCCGAAGGGCAGGCTATGTATGGTAGAGGACCGCAGGGGCGCTGTGAAGGATGGAAAAGTACATCTTGCATGGATGTTCAGTGTTTATGCGCAGCAGCCGCTGAGCCGACAGGAGGTATATGTTGACGCAGCTACCGGAAAGATACTGTTCTCTAACCCGCTTATAAAGCATACAACGGCGAGCGGGCATACGAAGTACAGCGGTGTGGTGAATTTCCAGACGAGCGATGTGGGGGCCACGTATCAATTGTATGACTCCTTACGGGGAAGCGGGGTGCATACGCTGAATATGAATAACGGATCAAGCTATGCGGCGGCGACAACATATACCAGCGTTACAAACACCTGGCCGTTGCTGCCGGCTGATACCATTGCACTGGATGCACACTGGGGAGCAGCGATAGTGTATGATTACCTTCGTTCTGAACAAAGCAGGCTCAGTTATGACAATCTTGATGGCATACTGCTGCAGTATGTGCATTATAATACCAACTTTAATAACGCATTCTGGAATGGGTCTGAAATGACCTATGGCGATGGCTCGGGTTGCAGCAGTGGGTTTACTGCATTGGCAAGCCTTGATGTAACGGCGCATGAGATAGGGCATGGGGTCTGCCAGTTTACGTGTGATCTTGTGTATGAAATGGAGTCGGGGGCGATGAATGAAGCTTTCAGTGATTGCTGGGGCGCTACTATTGAAGCATGGGCAGGGGCAACAGAAGTGGATGCTGTAGCCAAAATGACCTGGGCAATGGGCGAAGAGATAGACTGTGGCACTCCGCTGCGCCGGATGGATTTCCCGAAACTGAGGAGCGACCCGGATACGTATGGCGGCACTTATTGGGTGAACCAGGTTGGCTGTGTGCCCTCATCTGGTAACGACAATTGCGGTGTGCATACCAACAGCGGCGTGATGAATAAGTGGTATTACCTTGTAGTGAACGGCGGGACCGGGACGAACGACCTGACCAATGCATATAATATTACCGGTATCGGGTTTACTGATGCTGCAAATATTCTCTACCAGACAGAGCTTGTACTTACATCAACTGCTGATTACAATGATATGCGCACAGCCTCGATAAATACAGCTATTGTATTATTCGGTGCTTGCTCACAACAGGTGATCACAGTTACTAATGCGTGGTATGCAGTGGGCGTTGGACCAGCTTATGTCCCCTTCCCTGCCAACATAACGGGTGTGACGAATATTTGCATAGGAGGAACAACACTGTTATCAGATGCAACGCCCGGTGGCACATGGGCCAGCACCTTCCCGGTGATAGCTACTGTATCCGGCGGTGGGCTGGTTACCGGTATCAACCCGGGCATTGATACGATCATCTATTCTGTTGGCAGCGGTTGTGATGCCAAGGCGGTGGTCACAGTGGATGCGCTTCCAGCAGCAGCAATTATACCTGGTGCATCAGCTACCATTTGCGTGGGCGGCAGTGCTTTGCTCACGGCAAGCCCATCAGGGCATACATACCAGTGGAAGCTGGGTGGAGCGAATATCCCGGGGGCAACCAACAGTATTTACAATGCTGCAGTAGCCGGCAACTATACGCTGCAAGCGAGTTCCTCAATCGGGTGCAGTGCTATATCAGCCGTTACGGTTGTAACCGTTTCGCCTTCTCCGCCTGCTATAATTACTGTTACCGGGCCTACGACCTTTTGTGCAGGCGGCAGTACATCACTGGATGCAAACCCCGGTGCCGGATTTTCTTATCAATGGCAATTGGGTGGCAGTGATATCATAGGTGCTACCAATATTTTTTATACGGCTACTGCAGGCGGAAGTTATACGGCTGTTGTGACCAATGCTGCGGGATGCAGTACTACGTCTCCCGGTACTGCTATAACTGTTTCCACGGTTCCGGCAGCTACGATCACTGCGGGTGGGCCAACTACATTTTGTACTCCCGGCAGCGTGATGCTTAATGCCAATACCGGAGCAGCCTTAACCTATCAATGGCGACTGGGTGGTGTGAGCATACCCGGGGCAACTAACCCGTCTTTCAGTGCATCTACTGCCGGAAGTTATTCGGTGATAGTTGGCCTTGGTGCATGTTCGGCAACATCGGCGTCAACAACAGTTTCTGTTTTGTCTGCAATGCCCGGAACCATAGGCGGGCCATCGGCAGTATGTATAGGGCAAACGATCTCATTAACTAATTCCGTACCGGCGGGCACATGGACAAGCAGCAACCCGGCAACAGGGGTTATCAATTCGCTTGGAATAGTTACGGGCCTATCAACAGGTACCACCACTATTACCTATACCGTTACCAATATGTGCGGTACGGGCTATGCAACAAAGGGAGTGTCTGTAAGCGCAGGCATTACTGTGGCGCCCATCACCGGGACGTTATCTGTATGTCCCGGTGGTAATGCGTTGCTTACCAGTGCTACGCCCGGTGGGACATGGAGCAGCAATAATACCAGTATTGCAACTGTGGGCAGCACTACAGGGCTTGTATCCGGGGTGGCAGCAGGCACTGCTACTATATCATACAATGTTACCAGCCCGATGGGGTGCGTATCAAGTATAACCACTGTTATGAGCGTGGTGCCTTCATTCACAGCCAGCATATCGGCTGCAGGGCCTACGACCTTCTGCACAGGAGCCCACGTGATACTGAATGCATCAGCCGGCAGCGGTATGACCTACCAGTGGAAGCGAACAGGAATCAATATTTCCGGGGCTACGGCGGCAGCCTACATGGCCAATACGACAGGTAATTATACTGTGCTGGCAACCGCCGCAGGGGGCTGTAATGCAACCTCGGCCGGGATAATTGTTACCGTTAACCCCGGATCAGTTGTAGTTCCGGGTGTTGTTATTTCGGCTACCCCAGGTACACTGTTTTGTACGGCTACATCCCCTGCAACATTTACAGCGTTGCCAACTCTCATCGAGCCATCACCATCCTACCAATGGTATGTGAACAGCTTAGCGGTTGGTACGGGCCCTACTTACAGCTATACTCCCACTGTTGGAGATGTTGTACAGTGTGTGCTGACCAGCAGCAACATATGTGCTTTCCCTTTTACCGCCACGACACGTGATACTATAAAAGTTACTACACCGCGGACACCTTTTGTCAGCATCAACCCCGGCAAGCCGGCAGCATGTACAGGCGATATGGTAACTTATTCGGCAATACCGGTGTACGGCGGTGCCACACCATCGTATGCCTGGACCGAGAATGGCATTTTTGTTGGGGGCGGACCAACTTTCAGCTACCGCCCGACAAATGGCGACAGGCTTGTGGTTACTATGACCAGCAATTACCCCTGTGTGACCATACCTACGGTGAATAGCGCGAGTTATACAGTCAGTGTCCAGCCAATTCTTCCGCACACTGTATCCATTCACGTTTCGAGCATGAGCATTACGGCGGGCGCGGCAGATACTTTTGTTGCTATAGCACCTTATGCCGGCAGCTCACCTGCGTACCAATGGTACATCAATGGCCTGCCAATAGCAGGGGCAACCAATTCTATGTATATTGCCTATGCATTAATGAACGGGCATGAGATCAGTTGTTATGTTACCAGCAGCAACCCTTGTGTTTATCCTCCCGGCGTGCATAGCAGCGGGGTGAAGGTGCAGGTGTTTGGTGTAGGTGTGCAGCCAATAAGCAAACAAGGCAACAGGTTCTCGCTTATACCTAATCCGAATAAAGGGATGTTTGTTATTGAAGGAACTCTGAGCACCTACGAAGCCAAGGTGAATATTACCATTACCAACCTGCTAGGGCAAACGGTGCATAGAGAGGTTGCTGATGTGCATGATGGCATATTGCGCCAAAACATTATTCTTGAGCCTACACTGGCAAATGGTACTTACCTTGTAAGCATTACTACAGAAAGCGAACATTCCGTATTCCACATGGTATTGAATAAATAACGTAACCAGAATGATAGTGCTCGGGTGCCCCGCTGTTTTATTTAATGAACAGTTATACCAAACGATAGTATTGAAATTTGACGCAAAGGCGCAAAGGGCGCGCAAAGCACATGATATTTTCTGATGTTTAAATGGTGTAATACCGTATTACTTTTTTTGTATTAAGTGGCGAATTCCTTTGCCCTGAAAATCTTTTGGATTATCTTTGAAACAAATCTCATATAATGAACAAATTTTTATTTTATTCATTTCTATTTGCTATTTCTTTGCTCCTGAATACATCTTATGCGCAGACTGTGCATACGGGCAGGGAGTCGATGAAGACAGAAATGAACTTTACAACCCTGGCGCATTATTATTCCCTGCACCCGGAGCCTCTGGTGCTGCGTGAAGTACAGAACGAGGAGGAAGAGGAGCGCCCGAGGCATACTACGATCAGCGATCCTTCATTGATACACGGAAGAGTATCAGGCCCGAGATCTTATGGCCCCGTAACGTCGTACCTGCCAATCTCTACTGCACCAACTGACACTTTCCAGGCCACACTTGATAATGGTACAGCGATCCCACCGGATACGCATGGCGCTGTGGACTCCAACTATTGCATGACTACCATCAATACATCTGTACGGATACAGACCCGCGCAGGCGCGGTACTTTCCACTGTATCGCTGAACAGTTTCTGGTCATCGCTGGTGAGCGGGGGCACATTTGACCCAAGGGTACACTACGACCCGTATTATGCGCGTTGGACGGTAGTTACGGTTGCTGGCGGACATGACACCAGCTCCTGTATACTGATAGCAGTATCCCAAACCAGCAACCCAACCGGTGCATGGTGGATGTACAAAGTGCGGTTAGCGTCGGCTACCCATTGGATCGATTATCCTAATGTTGGTTTCAATAAAAAGTGGGTGGTGATCACGGGCAATCTCTTCCCTATATCGAGCGGCAGTTATGCCGGGTGCAGAGTATATGCGTTTAACTATGCTGACCTGATGTCGGGCGCGGGGGCACCGTTCACGTCGTTCACACATGCAACATCGGGTACTATCCAACCGACTGCTACATATAGCGCTACTTTAGAAAATATTTTTGCCGTGGAATCGTGGAATGGTTCAACCGGTGGTGGCGGAACCTTGAAAATGTGGAAAATAACCGGGGCCGTAGGAGCTGAGTCAATGACAACAATAGGGTTCCCTGCGGCAACAGGCATTAACTGGCAGAACGATGGAGATGGCGGCAATGATTTTGCACCACAATTAGGAACAACGAATTTGATACAAACCAATGATGACCGTATCTTCTCTGCGGTTTTCATGAATAACAGGATATGGACCACGCATTCAGTGTTCCTGCCGGCAACAGGCGCGCCCAACCGCAGTTCTGTGCTGTGGTGGGAGATAGATACTTTCGGGACCCCTATGCAGACAGGCCTGATAGATGACCCGAGCGCCACTAATTTCCTGGGTTTCCCATCCATTGCGGTGAACTCAAGCAATGATGCGCTTATCGGGTTCTCGCAGTTCGCTGCAACCACTTACCCCAATGCCGCCTATGCGCTGCGCATGCATACCGACCCGGTGGATTCCACAAGGCCCTGGGTAGTGTACAGACACGGGCTGGATGATTACTATAAAATTTTCAGCGGAACTGATAACAGGTGGGGCGACTACTCGAACACCATGATAGACCCGCTGAACTTTAATGATTTCTGGACCATACAAGAGGCAAGTTCCACATCGAACAGATGGGACACCTGGTGGGCGCACGTGAGCATGTGTAATATTACTGCTACAGTGACCCCAGCTACCTCCGCTGCATTTTGCGCCGGGGGCAGCGTAGTGCTGAATGGTACCACCGGAGCAGGATATACCTACCAGTGGCAATTGGGGGGCAGTCCTATTGCGGGTGCAACGAATTCATCTTATATCGCATCGATAGGCGGTACTTATGCGGTTGTTATTACCAACAGCACATGCAGTGCAACATCGCCTGCACTTGTGGTAACGGTGAACCCATTACCCGGAGCAATAACAGGTGCCAGGACTGCATGTCCCGGTACTACAACCACTTTAAGCTCTGCAGGGGGCGGAACATGGACTAGTGGTACAACATCGGTAGCGACCGTTAACAGCACATCGGGTGTAGTTACAGGTGTAGGGCTTGGCATTGCTACGATCACCTATACCTTGCCTACCGGTTGCAGCGCAACGGCTGTAGTGACCATTAACCCGGCGCCCACTGCCAGTATAACGGCGGGCGGCCCCACCACTTTTTGCACGGGCGGCAGTGTAGCGCTGAATGCCAACCCCGGTACGGGGTTCACCTACCAATGGAGAACAAGCGGCGGCCCCATTGCCGGCGCAACTAATATTACTTATACGGCTACGGCTGCAGGTACTTATAGCGTTACCGTTACCAATTCTTCTGGCTGCAGTGCTACATCTTCCGGCACTACTGTTAGTGTTACGCCGGGGCCTGGTGCAACCATTACCCCGGCAGGGCCAACAACGTTCTGCTCGCCGGGTAGTGTAGTGCTTAACGCCAATACAGGTGCAGGCATTACATACCAATGGCAAGTGGGAGGAGTGAATATACCGGGAGCTACTGCTTCATCGTTCACTGCTTCAACAGCCGGTAACTATACTGTGATCGTTACTTTTGGCGCATGTGTTGTAACCTCTGCTCCTACCACTGTTACTGTATTATCTGCTACGCCGGGGCCGATCACCGGGCCTACAGCGGTGTGTATAGGACAGACGATAACGCTGGCTAATACTGTGCCGAGCGGTACGTGGTCGAGCAGCAACCCATCTGTGGGTGTTATTAACTCATTGGGAGTTGTAACCGGCTTGGCTACCGGTGTTACCATCATTACTTATTCTGTAACCAATATATGTGGAACAGGCTTTACAACCCTGAACGTTACTGTGAGCCCCGGCATGGCGATCTCGCCCATCACCGGCACACTGAATGTTTGTACCGGTGGAACGACAACGTTGTCTAATGCTACGCCGGGCGGCACATGGAGCAGCAGCAGTACTGCAATTGCCACTATTGGCAGCACCACGGGCATTGCGGCGGGTGTGAGCATTGGTATGGCAACTATTACATACAGTGTAAGCACATCGGGTTGTATCTCGAGGAGCTTTGCTACGCTGAATGTAACATCGCCCCACACAGCAGTTTTATCGGCCATGGGGCCAACTACTTTTTGTACCGGCGCGAGCGTGACACTGAGTGTGCCAACAGGCCCGGGGTATACATTTGTATGGAAAAGGAATGGCATAACTATTTCAGGGGCTATTTCATCAACTTACCTGGCAACTACCAGTGGCAACTATACAGTTGTGGTTACTTATCCAGGAGGGTGTAACTCAACTTCTGCGCCGGTTACTGTAACTGTGCTTTCTACATCCATTTTTACACCTGTGGTGAGTGTGTCTGCATCGCCTGGGGTGGTGTTCTGTATGTCGACTACGCCAACAACATTTACTGCGGCACCTGTTGGGATGGGCACTCCAACCAGCTACCAATGGTATGTAAATACTACTGCTGTAGGCACAGGCCCCACCTATACATATACACCTGTTGCAGGTGATGTAGTGAAAGTAAGGATGACCGTTAGCGATGTATGCGCTTTCCCGACCTTTGCGGAACGCAGTGAAACTATAGTGGTTAGCCCGAGGGTGACGCCATCTGTAGCTGTTGTGCCTGACAAGACAGCCCTGTGCAGGGACAGCACGATCGTTTTCTCGCCGGTGCCTACATATGGCGGCACTGCGCCAAATTATGTCTGGTACGTGAACGGGATATTTGTTGGCCCAGGGGCTACTTACTCATACGCACCCTCTAATGGAGATGTGATAACAGTGCTGATGACCAGCAACTATGTTTGCCTGGATACCCCTAAAGCTACAGGCACTTATACGGCAACCGTGCAACCGGTATTGCCGAACACCGTGACCATTTTTGCGACAAAGCTTGCTTTTGCCATAGGCACTGCGGATACTTTTGTTGCTATTGCCCCGAATGCCGGATCTGCACCTGCTTACCAATGGCGCGTAAATGGTTTTGCGATAGGCGGGGCCACTAATTCCATGTACATTACCACAGCGCTTCCTGACAGCGCAATTGTGAGCTGTGAAGTTACCAGCAGCCTGCCATGTGTTTATCCGCGCACTGTGCATAGTGCTGGTATACAGGTGAGTGTATGGTCGCTGGGCATGGAGACTGACCCATATACGGGTAATAAATTTACACTGGTGCCAAACCCCAGCAGGGGTGAGTTCACTATAGAGGGAAGTATGATATCTATGGGAGATGCCAATGTGAATATCGTGATCATGAATACGCTTGGGCAAACCATCTATAATGAGGATGCTGAAGCGGCCAATGGGAAGGTGAATAAACGTGTGGTGCTGAACAGCGGCATTGCCAATGGCACTTATCTTGTGCTGATAACTGTAGGTTCAGAGCACATGATGTATCATGTGGTGGTTAACAAGTAAGGTGAAAATATAATTCAGATGATGTGCCGCAATGAAAGTTGCGGCACATTGTTTTTATAACAGGCCTGATACTTTGTCCCAGATGTCACCTGCAATAGCGCTGATGGAGCGGTGGCCATCCACAATAAAAATATTCTCTTCGTTCTTCAGCTTGTCGAATGCCTCGAAGTATTTATTACGCACTTTGGTGAGGGTATCTGTCTTTTCGAATAATTCGGTGGTTGCTCTGTTTGCGTTTATGCGCTGCATGCATACTTCGGGTGGCACATCGATGAATATATTCAGGTCGGGGCTGCGGACCTGTGCGCTCATTTTATTTAGGGAGATGACCCAATCCATATCAGAATGTGCGCCGTTGTAGGCATAGGAAGAGAAGTAGTAGCGGTCTGTGATAACGGTATAGCCGTCTTCCAGTTTTTTTACAATGCCGGCTTCTTCGTTCAGCAAATGCTCCAGCCTGTCGGCAGCGAAGAGTGCGGCTATGGTGCGGTGGTCACTTTTTATTTTTTTCTTCAGTATGTCTAACAGGATAGACCCAATATGCCCGGTAGTGGGCTCGAGAGTGAGGTGTATTTTATGCCCGGCCTGTTCCAGTTTTTCTGCCAATAGCTTTGCCTGGCTGCTCTTGCCGCTGCCATCTATGCCTTCGAGGGCTATGAAGAGGTTTTTGCTCATTTAGATGGTGAAGTTACGGTTTAGGGCAGAATCTTCAAATAGTTTATTCCCTCCAATCCCTCAACCGCATATCATAAAGGAAGTCCTTATCTGAAAGGGTTTTCAGGAATTCAAAAATGTCTTTTTTATCCTGCACCGAAAGAACCATAGGTGTTTTGAATTCCTTGGCAAGGGTGGGGGATTGAATAACGCTGTTGGTGTAGTGATCGAGCACCTGGATGATGCTGCGGAACCTGCCGTCGTGCATGTAGGGGTATGACATGGCCACATTGCGCAGGGAGGGCACCCTGAATTTTAAGGAGTCCTTAGGGTCACCTGTAACTTTCATGCGTCCGTAATCGTTAAGGAAGGTGTCAACAGAGAGACCTGTATTTTGAAATGAATAGTTAGTGAAGAGTGGCTCTGCGTGGCAGGAGTTGCAATGCTGCCGGAATAATTTAAGGCCATTCAGTTCCTGTTCCGTCATTTCGCCGCCGGGCTCGTTGCGTGTGTATTTGTCATACTTTGAGTTGTAGGACTGAAACATAACAAGGAATTGTGCAATAGCTTTGAGCACGTGTTGACCAGTAATGGCGCTATCGCCAAATGCAAGATAAAAGCGGGCGCGGTAGCCGTGGGCGGTATCCAGCGCTTTTACAATATTTTCCAGCGAGTTGCCCATTTCTACTTCGTTGGCTATTGGGGCAAGTGGTTGTACCTCCAGGTGGTTAACGCCGCCGTCCCACATAAAGGCTTTATTCCATGCCAGGTTGAAGAGGGTGAGTGAGTTGCGCTTGCCTTTAAGCCCATTGATGCCGTGGCTAAGGCCGTGATCTACATGTGTGAAGGCAGACCATTGCGTATGGCAGTTGGCGCAGGAGGTGGAGCCATCGCGGGAAAGGATAGGGTCGTAGAACAATTTACGCCCGAGCCTAAATCCTTCGGAGGTGAGTTTGTTTTTGGAGAAGTCGTAAACAGGTTTGGGCCAGCCTTTGGGTATAACGAACTTTATTTCGTCATCCTTTGTATCGAAAGCGGAGGAAATAAAGAGTATGAACATACCCAGCGATATGGCTATGGCATATTTCTTCATCGGTTGAGCGGGGTATAGGATACTTCGTCAATAAAAAACATCCTTGAGTAGTTGTCTGCCATCATGCAGGCTTCTTTGCCGGGTATCATGATGCTGTTGGTTTTTGCCAGGTCGAGGTTGTTGGCGAACCATGCGGCCACATCGGCGGTCATTGAGATGCCCGGCATGCTTTGCCTGCCCACCTGGAAATACTCGGGTATTTTGAGCGTTACTGTTCTTGCTGCATTATGTGGGGGCATATAGCCGCCAATATGGAATTCAAAAGCGTTATGCACCGTTTTGCACACATTGGAGCGGCCCTCCAGCTTTGCCATTATGTAGCCGCTGTTCCATGCCCAGTACATACCCTTAATGGGGTCAAGGTCGCCGCTGTTAGCACCGGAGACGTTTGCAATGCTATCCACACCTGCGGTGAAACGTATGGAGTGATAAACGCCGGGTGGGACATTCTTCACGATGAAGGAATAAGTGTTGGTGTCGGCAACATCAAAAAGATGGTCGTTGGCAAGTGTTGCAGTGCGCTCGCCGATGAAGCTGATATTGGTGATGTAAAAACGGAAAACATCTACATAAAAGGTATCGCCGTGGGGCGAAACATAATACTTATCACCTGTTCTCAATATCCTGTTTTTGAACACTGCCCTCATATCTATTTCCACTTTGTCGGTGTCTTTGGGAGAGAGTACCCATTCCGCAGCATTGTCCTGACTATAAGCGCACAACGGCGTAGACAGCACCAGCAGCCACATAACAACAATAAAACGGTTCATTTTGCTAAGTTAAGGATTTTAATGCCCTTCAGGCGGCGGTGGCCCATGATGTGGAGGAGGCCCCTGTCCATCATGTGGCGGGTGAGGCGGCCTGCCATTCATCTTTTTGATCACATCGCCGATGATGGTGTCAAATTCAGTTTTTTGTGCATCGGTACAAATTGTCCTTACCTGCGCAAAGTGATTGTAGGTGACCATTTCTATCTGCTTCTGCACGTTGGTGATAAGAGTAGTTAAAGAATCTGTAACAGGGGAGGATTGTTGTTCATTCTTCAGGTTTGCAAAGAGGGTTGTGCGGTACTTACTGGCTTTGTCCCTCAACTCGTGCATTGCGTGTTGGTGGTCTTTTATCAGCACATCGTATTTTGCTACCTGGCCGGCGGAGAATTTGAGGGTGCGGATCACATAATCGCGGGGCGTTTCATGGGGTGGCGGATCATCGTGAGTAGGTTTCAGCCAGATGGTGAGTATCAGCCCCATATTGCATAATACAAGCAGTGCGATGATCCATTGTAATATTCTCATCCCCTTATTTTCCATGGTTAGTAGTTATAAGTTGATGATTGGAATTGTGCAGCTAACGGGTGCTCATTTGCAGTTGTGCGTGCGGCATTTTTACTATTGCCCCTATAGTAAATTACCGAACCAATATTGAGCGCGAGGAGCAATATTGCAGCAACGGCCCAGTGCTTTACAGGAAATGGACGGATAACAGCCTGTGGCCTGTTCAGTTTTGCCATGACATTATCATATACATCCCCGGGTTGTATACGATGCATGCCCTGAAGGCTGTTCAGTACATCATCTACCCATTTTTCTTTGCCTGTGTTATTTGTCATAACGAGTATTTAGACGTTCATTTGATACTTTTCCTTCGTAGATAGAGGATAATTTCTTCCTAAGGTTCATTTTGGCACGCTGGAGTAAGGATTCGACTGCTTTTACTGATAAATTCATGATCTCTGCAATGTCTTTTTGGGGCAATTCCTCTATATGAGCCAAAACAAATACGGTTTTTTGGTTATGCTGAAGGGTTTCGATGGCTTCGAACAGGTACCGGGCATTTTCCCGCTGTTCCAGTTTTATGCCAGGATGGTCGAAATTGGGATTATCTACTATAGGTTCGCCGGAATCTTTGTAGAATATGGAGCCAAATATGCCCATTCTTTTTTGTCTTTTTTGGGCACGGAGGTGGTCGAGGCATTTGTTTACAGTAATGCGGTATATCCACGTAGACAATGATGACCGCTCATTGAATGAAGATACCGACCTATACACCGTTACAAAGACCTCTTGTGTAATATCCTCAGCAATGCCATGATCCTGCACTATGCTGATAGCAGTATTGAACACCTTAGCCTGGTACTGTTCTACCAACTGCTTAAATGCGGCCTGGTTGCCAGACTTTAGCTGGGTGATGAGAAAACTGCTGATAAAAAAAGCTTTTGCAGCTAATATAACTAATTGTGCAAAACGCTATTGTATTTTGGGGTGATAGTATAAAAAGAAGTGGCTTCCTTGCGGGAAGCCACGTTCATGTTAGTTACTTTTTATCGGTTTCTGCTGCCTCCGGTATTTTAGGGACGAATAAATTGTCATCCACAGGTTTGTTGAAGTCTACAGACGCAAGGGTTACGGCAGTGCCCATTAATGTAATTGAATGCGGGAATACGATGTTATTGTCCACCTTTTTGTAATCGCCAAATGATACAGACACTTCTTCTTCCTGCTCATCAGTTTTTACTTTCGTATCGAAACGTAACAAATAGTAAGTGGCGCAATCGAAATAGCCGAAGGCGTCATTGCCATCTTTGTCAGAGAGCTTTACTTTGTAGCATACAGTACTTTTTACAGAATCTTTGCCAGCGAATTCGGCTTTTTTGCCTTGGGCTTTATAGTCGAGCAGTTGCTGCCCCTTGAGATCCATTTGCTTCTGCGATGCCTTTACCATGTCAGGTTTCATGGTATCCACCTTTTTGCTGCCGGAAAAAGGCATATACATCCACCCGTCTGTTTTTGTTACAATTGAAAAACCGCTCATGCCCATAAAAGCAATGTCAGTTCTCATAGCTTTGCCGGGAACAATGGTCTGTGTAATTGGTATCTCCATACCGCCCTGCGAGATGGCGCCCTTCAGGATAACAGAGTTGATTTTATTCCAGCTCTCAACACCGCCTATCGCTTTTTCGTGTTTTTCCATTATTTCATCACCGGTTTGCGCGGTAGCAGAAATTGTTGCCGATAGAGCGGCTGCAAACATCAATAGTTTCAGTGGTTTCATTTAAAGATGATAAGCAGCAAAAATACGTGAATTAGAATACAATCGCTTAAGGTGTTTAAAAATTAACTTATTTGAAATTGGCTTCAAGCGTTATTGGATATACTCGCTTAGTTCCAGCCAGCGCATTTCTTTTTCTTCAAGCAGCTGGGTTATTACTACTATACGGTTGCTTAGCTTTTGCATGTCGTCATAATTTATTGAAGGGTTCATCATTTTATCTGTAATTATGGCTTTTTCGGCTTCCAGGTTAGCTATGTCTTTGCCAAGCTGGTCGAAT
The DNA here is from genome assembly GCA_021155965.1 of Flavipsychrobacter sp. GTDB lineage: Bacteria > Bacteroidota > Bacteroidia > Chitinophagales > Chitinophagaceae > Nemorincola. The sequence goes on along the minus strand of JAJNBJ010000009.1, from coordinate 10,086 downwards.
TCGCGTTTTTCTTTGAAGGAGAACTTCTTGGTTATTTGTGATTTGTGATTTGTGATTTGTGATTGGGTATCCGTGGGTTTAGATTTTTCAGGTTCTTCCTTTTTTACTTCTTTTTCTTTTGCGCGCTCTTCTATTCGATAATTGCTGTAGTTGCCCGGAAAATCGCGAACAACACCGTTGCCTTCGAACACGAACAAATGATCGACGAGACGATCCATAAAATAACGGTCGTGGGAGACGATGAGCAGGCAGCCGGGGAACTCACTGAGGAAGTTTTCCAGGACGGACAGGGTGGGGAGATCGAGATCGTTAGTAGGTTCGTCCAGTATCAGGAAGTTGGGGTTGCGGAAAAGGACTGAAAGCAATTGCAACCTTTTCTTTTCTCCGCCACTTAGTTTGGATATGTAGGTGTACTGCTGCTCGGGTGGGAAAAGAAATAGCGTTAAGAACTGCGAAGCACCAATAGTGCTACCGTCTGCCAAAGGAAAATTCTCGGCGATGTTTTTTACATACTCAATGAGGCGCATATCTTCTTTTATCTCCAAACCGGTTTGAGAGAAGTTGCCGAAGACCACCGTATCGCCGATGTTTATTTTGCCGCTGTCCTGGGGCTCCAGCCCTTGCAGCATATGCAGGAAGGTACTTTTGCCTGCACCATTCTCGCCTATTATACCTAAGCGCTCGCCTTTTTTGAAAGTGTAGTCGAAGCCCTTCAGAATTACTTTATCACCAAAGCTTTTATAGACTTTTTTCAGTTCTGCTACCTTGCCGCCCAGTCTGTTCATCTTCATTTGCAGCTCCACCTGCTGGTCAACGACTTTTTGCTTGGCTTTTTTTTCTATTTCGAAGAAGTTATCCTCGCGGCTGCGCGATTTGGTGGTGCGTGCGCGGGGTTGCTTGCGCATCCATTCCAGCTCTTTGCGGTAGAGGTTGCGTGCCTTATCAATATTCGCGACAGTATTCTCTATTCGTGCTGCTTTTTTCTCCAGGTAGTCGGCATAGTCTCCTTTGTAGGTGTAGAGGTTCTCGCCATCTATTTCCCATATCTCATCGCACACATCTTCCAGGAAGTAGCGATCGTGGGTGACCATCATAAGAGTAACGTTCTCATGGTTCAGGTAGCTTTCCAGCCATTCCACCATAGCTACATCGAGGTGGTTGGTGGGTTCGTCCATAATGAGCAGTACATGCTTGTGCTCAAAGCCAATATCTATAAGTACCTGTGCTAATGCTACTCTTTTGCGTTGCCCGCCGGAGAGTGTTTTTACTCTCTGGTTGAGGAAATTGATATTGAGCTTGGCGAGTATCTGGTGCACTTTTGCTTCGAAATCCCATGCGCCAAGCTCGTCAATACGGGCAAGGGCGGCAGAAAGTTCGGCGGGGTCTTTATCTTCGGCGGCAATTATCTTTTCGTAGTTGCGCATTGCTTCGGCTACCGGGTGCCGGTAGTGGAAGATGTTGTCGGCTACGGAGCCATCTTCGTCGAATTTTGGGTCTTGCTCGAAAAGGGCAACGGTTACATCTTTATGTACCCATAAGGAGCCTTCATCGACCGTGTCTTTGCCTGCCAATATCTTCAACAGGGTGCTTTTACCGGTACCGTTGCGGGCAATAAGGGCTATTTTATCGCCTTCGCTGATGTGGAAGGTGATATTGGTGAATAAAGGTTTTATTCCATATGACTTGCTGATCTTCTCGGCTGAAATGTAGTGCATAAAAGGGTTGCAAAGGTAGGGTGATTGGTTAATTAGGCAATTGGTTAATTAGTTAATTCGTTAAGAGGTTAAAGGAGGCAGGGTATAATTTCGGGAAATGCCTGTTTTTGGTGGATAATTTTTTTTGGTATGGGTGAAATGCGCCATGGGCAATCATCTTGGTTTTTATTTCCAGGTATAAAGGGGTATAAAAGGGTATATTTATACCCCCAAAAGGTATAATTATACCCGAAAAAGACATAATTTGGGTATAAAAGGTGTATATACAGCAATATAAAATTTCAAAGAACTTCAGCAGTTAAATGCAGCAAAATTTGTGCCAATTTAGCTTCCGTAAATGTTAATCTTTTACAGTTCACTGACAATACAAGACCTGTTGTCAGTCCTAATCTATTGCGGTTGAATTAGTTTTGCGGTTTATATTTTTTATATGACTGCAAGAGCACTCACGGTATTTTTTTTAACTCTATCTGTAATAACCAAGGCGCAGAATGACAGCCTTATCTATGCTGATGAAAAACATTTTAAAAATATGCGCCAACTGACATTTGGCGGGGATAATGCGGAGGCATACTTCGGATTTGATAATGAGCATATTACCTTCCAGCGGACGAATGTAAAGGACGGCGTGCCCTGCGACCAGATATTTTATGGGGGTATTCCAAAGTCTGCAAAAGAAAAATTCAAGTTCAAGCTGGTGAGCACGGGTAAGGGCCGCACGACGTGCGCTTACCTGATGCCGGATAAAAAACATTTCCTGTATGCATCTACGCACAAAGCAGCAGATACTTGTCCGCCAACACCGGACAGGAGTAAGATAAAGAAGTATGTGTGGCCGATATATGAGGCGTATGACATTTTTGTTGCAGACTTTAATGGTAAGATAACGAAGCAACTGACCAATACACCGGGCTATGATGCCGAAGGGGTGGTATCGCCAAAGGGAGATAAGATCATTTTTACCAGTATGAGGAATGGAGATATAGACCTGTACACCATGAACATAGATGGTACGAATGTGAAGCAGATAACCAACACTGTAGGTTATGATGGTGGGGCATGTTTCTCGCCCGATGGGAAGAAGATAGTGTGGCGTGCAAGCCGACCACAGACGGAGGCAGAGGTGAAAGAATACAAAGACCTGCTGGCGCAAGGATTGGTAATGCCAACTAAAATGGAAGTATTTGTAGCCAATGCTGATGGTACAGAGACACACCAGGTGACGCGGCTTGGCAAGGCGAACTGGGCACCATCATTTATGCCGGATGGCAAGCGTATCATTTTTGCATCGAACCATGAATATGAAAGAGGATTCCCGTTTAACCTGTATATGACCAACCTGGAAGGTACATGGCTGGAGCGTATATCGCACGATAATGGGTTTGATGCATTCCCGATGTTCTCACCTGATGGTAAGAAGCTTATCTTCAGCTCTAACCGCAATAATATGGGCGGACATGATACGAATGTGTTTGTATGTGATTGGGTAGATTAGGATTATCCAAATAAATTGTCGGGGTTTCTGCTGGTATGAAATATTGAATAGACAATGACGTCTGTTTCAATGATCTCGAAGATTATTTTGTAAGGGAAATTTTTAACTATTATCTGGCGGTAATTTTCTCTGCCTTCAGAATAGTAAGTTGGATGCTGCCTTAATTTTTCGAAGCAAATTTCAACTTCACTGAACAGTCGCTCGCCAAGTCCGGGTAACTGTTGCTCGTACCACCAATAGGCATCGTCAAGCATTCTATCGGCAGCTTCTTTGATAATCAGTTGAAACATTTACGATGCTTTTCTGTTTCGTATTCTGTTTTTTACTTCTTCCCAAGTATACGATTTGCTCTCACCGCTTAAATGTTTTCTGCGTTCTTCATTTAAAAATGCAAGTTGTTCATCTGTAAGGTCATTAGATGCTTTTTCTTGTATTGTATCTTCCAAAAGAGAATACAAACCCTTTATTTTTTTATCATCGGCATCGGCAAGATATTCGATAAGTTGCTTCCTCATTGCAGCCGTAGTCATGGTATTTTGTTTTTCGTAAAGTTACGAAATTTGTCTAATAATTCATATCAACAGCGGTTAAACATTACTAAAGAATTTCTTTTTTCAATTCCATTGTGCGGGTTACATTCGCAGTCCGAAGAAAGAAAGTATGATGGAATATGCAGGCAGTGTAGCTGCCAAATTAAATTTAAGACAACAGGATGTAAATGCTGTAATGGAGTTGCTGGCTGAAGGGGCCACTATACCCTTCATAGCCCGCTACCGTAAGGATAAAACAGGTGCGCTGGATGAGGTGCAGGTGCAGCAGATACAGGACGAGGCCAACTTTCAGAAGGAGTTTTCGGAGCGCAAAGCATTTATAGAAAAGACCATTACAGAGCAGGGAAAAATGACCGAGGCGCTGCAGGCTAAAATAAATGCCGCAACAACCCTTGCCACGCTGGAAGATATTTATCTGCCTTACAAACCTAAGCGCAAAACCAAAGCACAGACAGCAAGGGAGAATGGGCTGGAGCCACTGGCCTTGCTGCTGCTGGAGCAGGGTAATATTAATGTGGCTGCCGAGGCCGGAGGTTACCTGAATGAACAGGTGAAGACCGCAGATGATGCGCTGCAGGGTGCGCGGGATATAATTGCCGAAATGGTGAACGAACATGCGGAAGTGCGCGCAAGGATGCGCCGCCTGTTTGAAACAAAGGCTACAATGCAAAGCAAGGTGCTGGCAGATAAAGAGCAGGAAGCAATAAAGTACAAAGACTATTACGATTTCTCAGAGCCGATATCTAAAATACCATCGCACAGGATGCTGGCCATTATGCGCGGGTTTATGGAGGGTATGCTGAGGATGGCTATATCGCCGGAGGAGGAAGAAGCGTTGATGACGGTAGAGGAGCTGTTTGTAAAAGCAGATAATGATGCCGGTGCGCAGGTGAAAAAAGCTATAAAAGATTCGTGGAGGCGATTGCTGCAGCCGGGATTGGAAAGTGAGTTCCGCACGGCGTTGAAAACCAAGGCAGATGAAGAGGCGATAAATGTATTTGCGGAAAACCTGCGGCAATTATTGCTCAGTTCGCCACTTGGCAGCAAGCGCATACTGGCCATTGACCCCGGCTACCGCACCGGTTGCAAAACGGTGTGCCTTGATGAGAAAGGGGCGCTGCTGAAAACGGGATTGATTTACATACATGAACCGGGCAGGCTGATTGATGCGGAGCATAAGATACGGGCGCTGGTGAAGGAATACAAAGCGGAGGCTATATCGATAGGGGACGGTACTGCAGGAAGGGAAACAGAGCAGTTCATCAAGAAATTAAATCTTGGTTTGCCGATTTTTTTAGTGAATGAGGATGGGGCTTCAATCTACTCAGCATCAGAGATAGCACGTGAGGAATTTCCGGATGAGGATATTACTATTCGTGGGGCGGTGAGCATTGGACGAAGGCTGATGGACCCGCTGGCAGAACTGGTGAAGATAGACCCCAAGAGCATAGGCGTAGGGCAGTACCAACATGATGTGAACCAGGTGCGCCTGAAAGAGCGCCTTGACCAGACGGTGATCAGTTGCGTGAATACGGTTGGTGTGAACCTGAACACTGCCAGCAAACATCTACTGAGCTATGTGAGCGGTATAGGGCCATCGATAGCAGAAAATATCGTGAACTACAGGAACGAATTGGGGAGGTTCACATCTCGTAAGCAACTGCTGAAAGTGCCAAGGCTGGGTAATAAAGCTTTTGAGCAGTGCGCAGGTTTCTTACGCATAAAGGAAGGCGATGACCCACTTGATGCAAGCGCGGTGCACCCTGAGGCCTATGCAGTAGTATCGGCCATGGCAGCAGATATAGGTGCAGATGTAAAGGCGCTGATCGGTAATGAAGAATTGCTAAAGAAGCTGGATATTAAAAAATACATCACCAAAGAAACAGGTGAGCATACGCTGAAGGATATAGTGAATGAATTGAAGAAGCCCGGACTAGACCCACGGAGCGAGGTGCAGCAGTTTGAGTTTGCTAACATCTATGCCATAGAGGATGTGAAAGTGGGTATGGTGGTGCCGGGCGCTGTTACCAACATTACCCGCTTTGGCGCTTTTGTGGATATTGGCGTGAAGCAGGATGGACTGGTGCATGTATCGGAGATAGCGCATAAATACATTACAGATCCTAACGAGGTGCTGAAGCTGAACCAGAAAGTGATGGTAATGGTGACGGAGGTGGATATACCGCGTAAACGTATAGCGCTTTCCATAAAGCAGGCACAGGAGCCTCCTCCCCAAGGAGCTAAGCCACAACAGGGGAAAGACTTTAATAAGCCCAAGCCAAAAGAAGCCAAGGAACTGAGTATGACCGATGCGTTGAGTGTCTTGAAAAACAAATTCGGGAAGTAGGGTTTATTTTGTAATTTGGCGCAAAGCCAAACAGATGTTTCGTTCACTTTTACTGGTAGGCGCAGGTGGCGCAGTAGGCAGTATGCTGCGGTATGCAGTTAGCTATGCTGTTGGTAAGTACACACAGCATCCTTTCCCTTTTGGTACGTTTATCATCAATATAGTGGGTTCGTTGCTCATAGGGTTGTTGTTTGGTTTGGCTGCAAAAAACCAATGGCTGCAGGAAGGCGGTATGTTGTTGCTTGCCACTGGTTTTTGTGGCGGGTTCACTACCTTCTCGGCATTTGCTTTGGAGAATGTGAGCCTGATGCAGAAAGGGCAGTCTGTTACCGCAATTATATATATTGGTTTAAGTGTAATTGTTGGTTTGCTGCTGTGCAGGCTGGGGATGTGGCTGGCGGGTTAGTATTTTCCTTTCTTTTTGATTTATACTATACAGTTTGGTAATTTTGCAGCCCATAGTATAGATATATGATAGATATTGTTGTTCCAACCGTAGGAGAATCCATAAGCGAAGTATCATTGGTAAAATGGCTGAAAAAGGATGGTGATTATGTGAACCGTGATGAAATACTATGTGAGCTGGAATCGGAAAAAGCAACTTTTGAACTGAATGCTGAGCAGGCAGGTGCTTTAAAGATAGTAGCACAGGAAGGTTCAACCCTTGCCATAGGCGATCTTGTTTGCAAAATAGACGAAAAGGCAGCGAAGCCTGAGGGCGCACCCGCTATAGCACCTGCCCCCAAGGCAGAAACACCGAAGAAAGAAGAAAAAGCTGCGCCTGCAAAAGCAGAAGCTCCTAAGAGTGATGTGAAGGCTACGCCTGTAGCGCAGGCTATAATGAGCGATAAAAAAGTAAAACCCACCGAAGTAAAAGGTTCCGGTACCAAGGGCAGGATCATGAAGCAGGATGTGCTGGAGGCTATTGCGCATCCCGGCCGGAAGGGTGGGGATGAAGCCTTTGGCCGCGGGGAGCGCAGGGAGAAGATGAGCAACCTGCGCAAGACGGTGTCGCGCAGGCTGGTGGAAGCTAAGAACAGCACGGCTATGCTCACCACCTTTAACGAGGTGGATATGAGCCGTATCATGGAGATACGCAAGCAGTACAAGGATACTTTTAAAGAGTCGCATGGGGTGAACCTGGGGTTTATGTCGTTCTTTGTAAAGGCATGCTGCACTGCATTGCAGGAATGGCCAGCAGTGAATGCTTATATTGATGGCGACTCGCTGGTTTACCATGACTACTGCGATATATCTATAGCGGTATCTGCACCTAAGGGATTGGTGGTGCCGATCATACGCAATGCAGAAAGCCTGAGCATGGCTGATGTGGAAAAAGAAGTAGTGAAACTGGCTACCAAGGCACGCGACAATAAATTAACTCCTGATGAAATGACAGGCGGTACATTCACCATTACCAATGGTGGGGTGTTTGGCTCGCTGATGTCTACACCTATTCTCAATATTCCACAGTCTGCAATACTGGGTATGCACAAGATACAGGAACGCCCGATAGCCGTAAACGGCGAAGTGAAAATACGCCCGATGATGTATTTGGCACTGAGCTATGACCACCGCATTATTGATGGACGTGAGTCGGTGGGCTTCCTGGTAAGGGTGAAGGAGTTGCTGGAGAATCCTGAACTGTTGTTGTTTGGGAAGGACCCGATGAAGACGTTGCTGGAGATATAAAGCCCCAAACCCCTAAAGGGGCTTCGCTGGGGTACATATTTTCAACCTAAAATAACTATCGGTTACTACTCATTTTATAGAATAATACGGGGAGGCCCCTTTAGGGGTTTGGGGTGACGTGTGTCGTTATCCACCATTGGTTGCCCCAGGGGTCGGTAACGCCGCCGCTGCGGCCGTAGGGCATATCTGATACCGGCATTATTGGTGTTGCGCCGGCCACCATTGCGTGCATGTAGGTAATGTCGGCATCTTTTACATAAATAAAGAAACCGCCTGTCTTCTCTCCAAAACGTTCGCTTGCTTCTGCAAACATGATGACACTTTCCCCAATACATGCTTCGCCATGCTGTACTATCTTTTCATCGCGCATGTGCATCATTTTCTCCTCAGCTTCAAACACATCTTTCAGGAACTGCATAAAGCCTGCCGCGTCTTTAAGAATGAGGAAAGGCATTACCTGCTGGTAGTCGGGAGGGAAGTTTATTTTGTGCATAGATCAGTTTTGTGGTATTTCATCAATTGAATAATAAACCGGGAGGCCTTTAGATAAAAGCACATCCTTTTCACGTTTAACTCCTTTACTTTCTTCTCCAATTATTAATATCGCTTCACACTTATCGATGACGGCAAGGGATATTTCCATTACCGCTTCATATTTATCATTTGCATTGGCTTGTGCTACTACCGGCAGTGCCATGTTCACACCTATGAAGGGGATATGCCCTTTCTCATACACACGGGCGGCGGCAATATTCATTGCTTCAAAGTTTTTGTTGCGTTGCTCTTCGGTTGGCGCGGAGTACGGGCCTGCTACACCTATGATCATAAGAAAAGGCTTTAACCAAAAATAAGCTTTTATCTTCTTTGGTTAAAGCCTTTCAGTATTATTAACCCAGGTACTATCCGAGCTTGTTCTTCAGTCCTTCATTCAGCGCATCCAGGAACTCTTCTGTATAGAGGTAGTGTTCTCCATGGTTCACTTTGTTGCCATGGATACAAACCGCGAGGTCTTTGGTCATTTTGCCACTTTCTACGGTTTCTATACATACCTGCTCCAGGGCGTTTGAGAAATCTATCAGCGGCTGGTTATTATCCAGCTTGCCACGGAAGGCGAGGCCACGCGTCCATGCAAAGATGGATGCGATGGGGTTAGTAGATGTTGGTTTGCCTTTCTGATGCTCGCGGTAGTGGCGGGTAACTGTGCCGTGTGCGGCTTCAGCTTCCATCGTCTTGCCATCGGGGGTGATGAGTGTTGAGGTCATCAGGCCGAGAGAGCCAAAGCCTTGTGCTACTGTATCGCTTTGTACATCGCCATCGTAGTTTTTACATGCCCATACAAAGTTGCCGTTCCATTTCAATGCACTGGCAACCATGTCGTCTATCAGGCGGTGCTCATATACTATACCTGCTTTGTCGAAGTCTGCCTTGAATTCTTCCTGGTAGATCTTTTCAAAGATGTCCTTAAAGCGACCATCATATTTTTTAAGGATGGTGTTCTTGGTAGAAAGATATAGCGGCCATTTCTTCTGCAATGCGAGGTTGAAGCATGAACGCGCAAAGCCCATTATGGATTCATCGGTATTGTACATAGCCAGCGCAACGCCATCTCCTTTGAAGTTATACACCTCATGCTCAATGGTCTTGCCGTCTTCGCCTTCAAATTTTATGGTCAGTTTACCTTTCCCTTTTACCACGAAGTCTGTAGCACGGTACTGGTCGCCGAAGGCGTGGCGGCCTATGCAGATGGGGGCTGTCCAGTTTGGTACCAGGCGCGGAATATTGTTCATCACAATAGGCTCGCGGAATACAGTGCCATCCAGTATATTACGGATAGAGCCGTTCGGGCTCTTCCACATTTGTTTCAGCTTGAATTCCTCAACACGTGCTTCATCAGGGGTGATGGTAGCGCATTTGATACCAACACCATATTGCTTGATTGCATTTGCTGCATCTATTGTTACCTGGTCGTTGGTCTCGTCGCGGTATTCCATGCCGAGGTCGTAGTACTTAATATCTATATCGAGGTAGGGGAGTATCAGTTTCTCTTTGATGTACTTCCATATGATGCGCGTCATTTCATCGCCATCAAGTTCTACTACGGGGTTTGCTACTTTGATCTTAGCCATGTGTTTATTGTTTGTCTGAACTCGAATTTTTAGAATTTGTTGAATTTTTGGAATTGAATTTTCTGTATCGTCCTGAAAAAAGTTGACACTGTTTACGGCTAATCCTAGCCTGTGTTTACAAAAATAAGTTAATCCTAAATACGCTTTACATTTGTTGGGC
>JAJNBJ010000008.1 GCA_021155965.1 Flavipsychrobacter sp. | reverse complement strand
GGCTCGCTGGTAACGGCTGATAAAGAGGTAATGCTCCACATCACCAACATGCTGGGCCAGGCGGTGTATGCTATGCCATTGGAGGTAAAAGGCAATGAAATAAACGGCATGGTGCAATTACCAGACGATGTACCGAACGGTATGTACCTGGTGACCCTCCGCACCACCACCGGCACTAAGACCTTCCATATGGTGATAGAGAAGTAGTAGTTTGAACAATACACGTAAAAAGGGCTGTCTGAATTTTGACAGCCCTTTTCATTACTATTCAGTTCGCTTCCAGTACGTGGTATCAGCAAACGATGCTTAAACACCTGCAAATCAAATATTTGCGGGTGTTTTTGTTTTTAAAAGTAACAATAGGTTAACAGAAAATCGGCTAACATTGGAAAATATCTCCAAATAAGGGACAGGTAACTGACCAAAACAACAAACCTAGGAATGACATACACTTTAATGTGCCTGTTGCACGGGGACTGAATATATTTATAGGCAGTTTATGAGAGAGCTGGCTGGGTAAATTGATGATGCTTACATAAAACGAAAATATAGCGACCCGTTTTAAGAGTGTTTTTTACTTTTTCATGGTACGGTTACACTCATGTCACATTCTCATTCACAGGCAGGGATTCCAGCATATTCACCGGTTCCTTCAATGCACTAATGCAGTAGATTTAGTTGAAAAAGTATTTGAAATAAAGCCCCTATTCTTATTGCTATTACAATTTCACGAATTTGCGCACGACATTTCCATGTTCTCCTTTTAGCGTAATATAGTATAGGCCAGGTGAAAACGTGCTTATATCTACTTTTGTTTGTGAAGGCTTGATCGGTTGTTGCAGCAGTTGCTTGCCTATAGTGTTTGTGATAACGAAAAACGAATAAGTATTTTCTTCAGTATTTATGGTTAGTTGCGAGGTGGCCGGATTGGGATACAACTGTACTTTTCAGGTTGGTTTTATCTGCGCTATATTTGTTACAGTGCAAGCATTGCAAATCATATTTGCCGCTTCATTTGTCCATATTACGGGGTTTATGTCAAAATAGATGCCGGCCTTGTTCACGATCCATGTGCTGTCTGGCAAACCCGTTTTTGTTTTTATCCGGAATATGAACATACCTTCATTCTGCCCGTGATGTGAGCTGTCAGGCAGATCAATATCGGGAAAGCAAACTATACTGCTTTCCTTTGTATATTTTATAAGTATCGTAGCCAGCCAAACTATTTTTTCTATGTTTTGCAATCTTTTGATTCTTTTTAGTGTAGCTCTTTTTTTTGATTGATGTTGGCATAATATCGTAATTAGATCTAAATTCAGAATATCCTGCGTGAAGAGCGACTATTCCGGTAATAAATTGTTAATAAGTTTTTTCGATACAGGCATTGACTGTGTCTGATGCCTTTTGATATAATTCCCGGTTACCAATATTCATGACCTTTAGATTTGCGCGGCATTCAAATAGGAACCTCTTTGCAAAATCAGGGTCGTGTACCACAATCTCGTTGCAGTTGGCAATTATGTCTGCGTATTTAATTGTTTGTGATTCAGGATCAATGTGCTTCAGCCGCTCAGATTCCTTCTCTTTTCTTGTGCGCCGGTTTAATTTGGGAAAGTCTTTTTTTACATAAACATCGGTCAGGTCAATCACAAATTTCATTGTTTTAGCTGCATCTTCTTTGGTCATCACAGAAGTAAGGAATCTATGTAATTCTTGTTCCGTCACCGGTGTATCTTCCAATACATCGTGTAGTAAAGCGGCCGCGAGGACAGCAATATCGTCAGTGTATTCCCTGCACAATTTCATGACCCGGACAGGATGGACAATATAACGTTCAGGCGTATATTTCCGCATCTGGTTACCATGAGCCTTATCCGCATAATCCCTGATTTTTTCTAACAATTCCTCCATAGTATTTTTACAAGTCCGACTATTTAATTATCTAATTTTTCAGTAGTTCCAGCAAAGCGCATTTTTCTTTATCAATTTCTTTTCTTGTCCTAATCTTCATTTTTCTAAATAGAGGTAATGGCGGGCACCAGCCCTGAACAGCGTGTTGTCCAAGAAAAAAAGTAACTATCGCTGGTAAGATCAGCCATTTTTTACCTCTGGTGGCGGCTAATAGTACTCCCGCGAATGCAACCGCTCATGCATTGAGTTGAAGAGTTCTTTCTATATCCCATTCCTTATCAAGTTCTGCAATTCTTGCCCGTATTTCAGCAGCGCCTTGCTCCTTGTAAAATTGAATATTTATTTCCGTATCTCTATCGATCTCCTGATTAATGGCCATGTTAGTGTTATCCCGAACTTTATCCCTGGTAATATCTAAAGTGTCCATGTTTTAGATTTTTAGTAAATGATAAATACCTTCCCATACTTATACGCTTTTCAGTGCGCTGGAAGCTCGCACTTAGATAAAAATGCAGGGGCAAAACTTATCTTTCAAAAATTCCGCGCTAAGCAGACTAAGCAAAAGGATAATGCCAATAGACGATGAAGTTATTTTTGACAATTTGATTAATAATTGACATGAGATATAAGTGGGCTGATTTGTAATAAAATACAGTTGGAAAATTAGTTATAGCGTTGCAATGTTATTCCATCCGCAACGAGAAAATATAGGCATAGTTTTTTTGGATACAACAGAAAAATCTTTAATTATAGCAAACCAAAACCAAAGTAACGAGCAAAAAGGGAACCAATCTGATCGTTCCGGTCAAGGAAATCAAAGCGGACAACAGACCAGCAATCCGAACCAAGGCAATAAAAACCGGGGAGACGAGAACATGGAAGATACCCGTAAGGGTGGCGGCCAGTCTAATCAGGGTGGCCAAAGCGGTCAGGGTAATCAAGGAAACAAGGGCGGAAACCGATAATAGGTGTAGCTCAAACATTATCACGAAAGTCCGATATAACATATCGGGCTTTTTTACTCTTCGCGAAAGGCATTCCGGAGCAATCTGGCTGGAAATGTCATGATACGACAGCACGTCAATCTACTAACTGCATAAAGCCATGCTAAGATGCCTGAAGGACCTTCGATTGTAATTCTAAAAGAACTGGCAGCACCTTTCTCGGGCAAGAAAGTGGAAGAGGTGAGTGGCAATACCAAAGTCGAAAAAGAACGGGCATACCATCGAAAGGTAGTCGCGTTTAAAAGCTGGGGCAAGCATTTTCTTATTTGTTTTAAGTGTTTTACTATTCGCATACATTTTATGCTCTTTGGTTCTTACAGGATAAACGAAGAAAAAGACGCTTCGCCAAGATTGAGTCTGAAGTTCAAAAATGGGGTTTTGAACTTTTATTCCTGTTCGGTTAAGATCATTGAAGAAGATCTAAACGAGATTTATGACTGGTCTGCAGATGTTATGTCTGACAAATGGGACCCCGCTGCCGCAAAGAAAAAACTCAAGGCCAATCCGCAAATGCTGGTTTGCGACGCATTACTTGACCAGCATATTTTCTCTGGATCGGGGAATATCATTAAGAATGAGGTCTTGTTCCGTATTAAGGTGCATCCGGAGAGTGAAATAGGGGCATTGCCCGTGAAAAAGCTGAATGAGCTAATAAAGGAAGTACGACAATACAGTTTTGATTTTCTTGGATGGAAGAAAGCCTATGTTTTGAAGAGGCATTGGCTGGCACATACCAAAAAAACCTGGGTCCGTTGGGATCTGCCATTAGTAAAAGAATACATAGGTAAAACAAATCGCAGAACTTTTTATTGCTCTAGTTGCCAAGTTTTGTATAGCTTAATATCGAACGCCTGAAGATCTTTGTACATGGAATATGGCAAAGGTAAGCCGTGACCATGCCATCACCCTTGTTAACGAATTACGTTATTCCATAATTCTGAGCTTTGCGTCCTTCCCAAAACCAGCAAACATTATGTTTTTGAGTTTGTCGCACTGGCATAGACTTTTTATAAGTAATCCCAACTCAGCTATATGAGCCTGGCAAAATACAAACAGAAGGCGCACGAAGGTTGTGCGAAACAATATATGAAAATTGCTCAAGGTCTTTATTACGTTGAACAATATCAGCTATAATTTTCGAACGCTCGGTTTCTGCTTTCTTTTGTTCTGTTATATCAAGCGATATACCGTAAATATTACTTCGGGAATTGTTTTGGAGTTTCCTGACGTAATTACTTCACGAGCTTGTTCCACAAAATGATCAGAAGCATTTTTATCGGGAATGGTTTTGTAGATTGTTTTATTTACTAATTGTTTTGGAGTAAGTCCATAAAGCTGTGCGAACTTTTTATTTACAAACACAAATTTTCCATTTCCGTCCATAGCAAATATAGATTGTGGTATGAGATCAACGATCAGGCGAAGGTTAGCCTTCGATTGTAGTAGCTTATGTTTCGCTTCTATGGTGTCAGTAATATCATGTGCGACACCGTGTAAGCCAACTGGCTTTCCTTCGCTGAATTCAAATTCTGTTTGAGAATGTATATGTCTCACAACGCCATCTTTTCTTACAATTCTGTGATGGAAGTCGCTGCCCTTTAAAGTATCCTGGCTTTCCTTAACGATCTTCATTACATAATCCAGGTCTTCGGGATGAATGAATGATATCCATGCCTCATATGATTGCACATCATCATCTGGCGAAAGTCCGTAAATCCTGCACGTTTCATCACTCCAGTAAGCCACTCCCGTTGAAAAATTAAGGTCCCAACTGCCAAAGTGCGCAATTTTCTGGGCCTGTTTCAGCCGCGTTTCGTTATGCTTGATTTTATTCTCAAAACGCTTCCTTTGCCGTTCGCTTAACAAAACCCTGTTGACTAGAAATATATATATACGTAGTCTATCTGGAATGATTTTATTAAATAGATAACCGTGCTGCTATTGAATATTTTTTGGTGGACTGTCGTTGCAGTAATAGCGTTAATTGCTGTCATAGTAATCCTGGATAAATTACTGGGAGTTACATCATTACTTTTGTCACCATCTCAAAAGGGTGGATGGAAGTTTGGCGTTTTACTAATAATTTTAGGCTTAGTTATATGCAAGATAGCTTATGAGATCGTGCACGCGTTGTTAACTCTATAAATAGGGGTTACACACACTTCCAAAAGCGATTGTGAATGCACTTTCGCGACAAAAGTACAGCTCTAATTAATTCCAAACAGATTACTTTTTTTCTGCGAACAGGATTTCCGCTTTTTCTTGTTGCATCTGCAGTTGTTGCAACCATTTGGTAGAATACTCTCGGATAGCTATTTGCTGTCCAAATCGGACAAGGTGCTTACATGTTGCTATTATACCGGCTTGCGCCCGCATTTCACGGCTTCGGGGAAGAAACAGATAACGCTACTTGCTGAAGTCGTATCCTAAATGCTCTTACAATGCAGTATATATAGGCGGCAAAATAATTGTCTTTTATGACCACGTTCAATAAAGTTTTTACGGCTGTGCAAGAACATTGCCAGTCGCATGGATTAGTCAAAGGCAACGACGGGTTTCAAAAAATAGCGTCATAAGTAGAAGTTAGCTTGGATCGCCTACATTTCTATATTGATTGTTTGCAACAAACAGGTGTCCTCATATACTCTGCTGAAGACAGAACCATAGAACTTACAGAGAAAGGAACGAAGGTACTTCGTGTATTTCTTTCATAGTGTTACTTTTTTACTAAACAAAAAAATGCAGCGATTAGAAAATCGCTGCATTGTAAAACATGAAAAAGCCAACTACTCAATTGTAATGCTTTTTGATATTCTTTGCGCTCCATTCTTTTTAGGCAGTGTCAAATGCAATAAGCCGTCTTCATATTTTGCCACGATCTTATTGGCATCGATAGTATTGTCGAGGTTAAAACTTCGACTAAATGCCTGCCTGCGGTATTCCTGGCGGAGCCAGCCAGCGTCTTTATCCTCATCCTTATTCTCCTCTTTGTGCTCAAGAGAAACCGTTAACGTATCACCGGAAAGATCGACTTTGAAATCTCCCTTTTTAAAGCCGGGCACAACCATTTCTAATTCAAACGTTTTGTCAGTTTCCTTCACATTTACAGGCGGCATATTGCGCGACAAATTGCCCCGAAAACCACCGAATGAGTCGTTCAACATTTTGTTAAAGCTTGTGTCGAATAATTGATCAACAAGACCACTAAAGGTTGTTGCTGGCTGTTTGCTATCGCCGTTGCTTCTTTTCATGATGTTGTTCATACAATAAATTGTTTGGTTCGTTTTATATAAAAACAAATTACGTGCCAACGAAATAGTAAGACATTTTGGCAAACGGTGTGAATTGTTTTCAGAGTTAACGCAAAAATGGCACTGGTTGAAATGACGCATTTGCATATAGGAAGCAGTTATCTACCCGGCAAACCCAATATTATTGTTGTCATCTTCTATTATGCAATCCACCATTTTCAAATGCAGGCTATCTCTATTGCTGATACCGGAATTGCCAGGAAAACGACTAAAGTACTTTCCATTGTAGCAATAAACTCCATCGCCTGTTCCATCATAAACAACCATCCGGGTGTTACTAACCCGGGGGCTGCCGTTGTGATTTGCTTTCAATTTTCAGTAGCTTAGGGGTCATAAACAACCTCCAGTGTACGGTCATCGTTCTGATGAGCGTTGTGATTTGCTTGGAATATTCCGTTAAATTTGGGGTATTGGGCAAACTAATGGATGCAATCATGATACGCACACAGTTTGACAACGGTATAAAGAAATTCCTTTCGACACTTAAGGCTTATGCCGAAACAAAGAACTGAATATGGCGTATAACGAAAAGCTGAATGAAAGAGTCAGGGACGCGATGTCCGTACATGAAAATGTGGAAGAGAAACATAACAAACTTCGACAGGGCAAAAGAGTTCTATGGCAAACTGTTTAACGCAGAAGTTCAGGAAATGCCACATCCCGAATATAGATATGGCATGTTGCCGGGAGATATGCAAAATGGCGTTAGTGGCGGAATAGTACAAGGCGCTGGCTTTGAGCCCTCTGACAAAGGACCTCTGATTTATTTGAATGGTGGTGATGACCTGACTGGGGCTCTTTCGAGAGTGGAGACAGCGGGTGGAAAAATCGTACTACCGAAAACGTCTATCGGGCCCAATGGATTTATGGCTCATTTTATCGATTCCGAAGGAAACAAAATGGCACTGCACTCTATGAATTAATAAAAATCCGCGAAATATATAAGAGGCAGCAGGTGCTGCCTTTTATATTTCTCAGTAATACGTCTAAAATCAACGCTCTTCGTATACCCACGCTCGTCATCTTCACTTGTTAGCCTGAAAAAATTATCATGATATTGTACTGAAACAGCACCACCGGCATGAGTAATTCTTGCAACTCCAGGAGATGGCGTATTATATGCAATTGACAATGGATTGCTAAGCGCATCAGTTTGAGTAATAACACGGCTTTGACCGTCATAAGTATTTGCCAGTAACGTATTCCCGTTTGGTGTTGTTATCTGGGTAATGCGCTTAAAGGCATCATAAGTATAACCTATACTACCACCACTGGCGTTTGTGGCTGAAACAAGGTTGCCACCGCTATAACTATAGTTAGTAACCCTGCACCTCCACGAGAAAGATAACTGCTTACAGGTGCGGTGACGGTACTTACTGGTACAGGTACTTTACAACCGGCGATACCATGTACAATGCATTTGTATCATTCCCGGGATATATACCGGCTAATCTGCGCCACTTCTACAAAGAGGTGGCGGTTATTCCTAACCCGGGCGACAGCCTGAACAGGTCATTTACCCTGATGCTGGTGAAAGGCGGGACTACAGACACCATATACGTGAAGGGCAGGGCGAGCTTTACCATAGGCAAGAGCAAAGAACTGGACAATGTGCTGCTGGGCCAGTCAGGCGGTACGCTGACGGCTCCCTCTGATACTTTTTATAATTGTGAACGCCAGGTGCTGAACTCTGCCATAAACCAGGGCATTGCCAACTACCAGGAATACCTGCGGCACTTCCGCGACAGTATTACCGCCTCATTCAGAAATTACCTGGCCACTACCGTCAGTGAGCAATTGCAATTAGGGTACCTTAACCAGGAATTCAACTATACATTGTACAACTACGACCGTGCCGGCAATCTCACATTCACTGTACCCCCTGCCGGGAGCGCACCTTTAACTTCTGTCACCGACCTGGACCTTGTAGATGCCATGCGCACTGCAAATACCCCGTGGTCGAGCCCTGCACCTGCCTATACTAAGAAAAATGCCTACGAGTACAATACGTATAACAATGTGGTGAAGCAGCAAACCATCGACGGCGGAATGACGCGTTTCTTTTATGATGTCGCGGGCAGGCTGATGTTCTCGCAAAACGCAAAGCAGGCGCCGGGTGGTTACTATACTTACAATATCTATGATAAGCAAAACCGGGTAGTGGAAACCGGGGAGGCGCTGTTGGGCTGCCCGTATTTTGCTGCTTTTTATCCTGGCGGGGGCGCCGCACCGGCATGTTATTACGGATATGCAGATGGTTATGGCCTTCTTGCATCACCCGATCCGTATTTTATCCATTACCTCGATATTGAACCAGCCGATAGCTTACCAATTTACATTCGTGCTGCAAGCGTAAGGCGTGATGTTGTCAGGACGGTTTACGACACTGCTGCGTTCAACCTGGGGGGGCTTACCGGCCATGATGCGCAGCAAAACCTGCGCAAACGCGTTGCCGCGGTTATAAGTTACGACTCATTGCATGCATGGGACACTGCCTCCTACCCCACACATGCCTATGCCACCAATTACAGTTACGATATAGATGGCAATGTAAAGACGCTGGTGCAGGATTTTCCCGAATTGTATGATGCAAAACAACAGTATAAACGTATTGACTACGACTACGACCTTATCAGCGGCAAGGTGAATATGCTCAGCTATAACCGTGGCTGGCCCGACCAATTTTACCAGCGTTATTTTTATGATGGCGCCAATCGCATTTTTGAGGTGCAGACAAGTAAAGATGGCTGGATATGGCAAAAAGATGCCGCATACAGGTATTATCCCCACGGCCCATTGGCACGTATAGAGTTGGGTGAGCTTCACGTTCAGGGTATAGACTATGCCTATACTATACAGGGATGGCTCAAAGCTGTGAACAGCGATACGCTGTGCATTGATATGGACATGGGCAGTGATGGCCTGTTCGGAGGCGTGAACCAGGTGACAGCTAAAGACGCTGTCGCCCATACTATCGACTATTTCAACAGCGATTATAAGCCCATAACTTCCCATTCGGTACAGCATGTTACGCCAGTATCGCTGAGCCTGTATAATGGTAATATATCGCGCCAGACAATGGCAATTGATACATTCCGGAAGCTGAACAAGCAATATATGTACGACCAGCTCAACAGGATACACAGTGCAACTTATGCATCCGTCGACCCTGTGTATAACACCCTTACCGGCCTTACTGATTTCCGCAGCAATTACAGCTACGATGCCGATGGCAACCTGCAAACCCTGGTACGCTATGGCAACAACGGGCTGATGGACAGCCTCAGTTATTCATATAGTTCTGTAACGCCTAATAACCAGCTTACCAATATCATAGAAGATGCGGCTGATGTCCATGATAACAATATAAAATATTTCGCAGGCCCGGCCGGCACACCACGGTACCGCTATGACCCCATAGGCAATACCATTGGCGACCTGGTGGGCGGGCAGGATACTATAGAATGGAACCTGTATAATAAAGTGGTGCGAACGGTAAGGAACTCAGATACCACCTATATGGCTTTCAGGTACGATGGGGCAGGCAACCGGGTGAAGAAATCGCATGTGAAACCTGTGTATGGGTCGGGCTCACTTCCTATTCTGGAAATGACACAGGATAACGATTATTATGTGCGTGATGCGCAGGGCAATATACTGGCCGTTTACCATGAGGATGCCTATTATACTATACCGGGGGCGATGGCCCTGGTATTGTGGGATGGAAATTTTTCACTGGCAGAGCACGATATATATGGCAGTAGCAGGCTTGGTGTGAGGAAATACTATAAAAACCAGGTAGGTATGGACCAAGGGTATGCTGTTGGAACAATTGATACCCTGCAGTTATTGAAGCATCAGCCATGGTACAGCCTGGAGTACCAGGACGCGATAAAGGAAGACAGCACTAACCTGTATGGCAACACGTATACCGACATGTGCTATGCACAGCAAACCATAGGCCAGAAACAGTATGAAATTACCGACCACCTGGGCGATGTGCTGGCAACGGTAAGCGACAAACGTGCTGCGGACAGCATTCTGGGGGCACACGTAACCGGGCAGATAGATACTATAATAAACTGGAAGCCTGTTGTGGCTAGTGCCACAGATTACTATCCCTTTGGTATGCAGATGCCGGGAAGGTACACCAGCGATACTGCCACACACTGTTTTGATATTACGCAAACCAAGCTGGTGCCATATTTTTACAGCCAGTACCATGCGGCAATCTCTACTTATTTTTCAACGGTATCATCCGGTACTGCTTCTATAACAACCACCTCAGGCAGCGACCTGCGGATGAGCATGAGCGGCACAGGTTATGTGACGATGACAATAGACAGCCTGGTGCCGGGCTACACCCAAACCCTTTCAATGGTGGAAACAGGCGCAAATGCTACATTCGATGTTTTGATATCGTGCATGGGAACCGTTGTCGGCTCCGCTGTTATGAACAGTACGGGTACCTATAATATTACATTCACACCTACGGCAGCCACAGCTACAATAACAGTGCAACTTCAATTTGCTTCTCCTCCCCCACCAAAGTTTATCCAGTTCAGTGGCCTATATTTGCCACGGTCAGATAGTTCACTTTTAGAAAATGTGGTTACTACGGTATGCGATGGTGATAAGTACCAATATGGGTATAACGGGCAGTTGAAAGTGAATGAATGGGCTGGGGCGGGAAATCATAATACTGCTAAGTATTGGGAATATGATACAAGATTGGGAAGAAGAGCTAATTTAGATCCTAAACCTAATGAATGGGAATCTCCATATTCCTGTTTCGGAGGTAATCCTATATGGCGTTCAGATGTAAATGGAGATACCTGGTGGGATGTTGTTGTTGGGTATACCCATTCAGTATTGGATGCTGCATCGGGCGGGTTAGTTAATTTAAGTGGTACATATAAACCAACAAGCAGTTCAGATTATCATCAGGGACAATTGTTTGGGGATGTGCATAGCATGATGATTGCAGCTAATGAGGGCGCAACAGGTGCGGGCATGACTGAAGGTGCATTATTAGCCACCGCTGGCAGTGGTGGTTTAGCTTCTGAAGTTACAGTTCCCACGGCAGCAGTGGGCATAGGAATGCAGGTGCATAGCGTCATAATGATGGCCCGTTCATCACATAATTTGGGTAAACATGCAGCGAATGCAGGAAGTGCAAAGCCACCAAATCCTAATGGATCAAAAGGGAATTCAGACCATCAAGAAAAAGTAAAGGAGGTAACAAATAAGGCACATTCTGAAACTAAACCTGGCGAAACTGTTGTTTCTGAAAAGAAAGTACAGGGGCATCCGTCCACAAGAAGGCCTGATGCGCAAATTTTAGATGAAAATGGTAAAACAAGAAAAGTTTTTGAAGCTGAACGTAAGCCCAATAGTCAAAGAAATATTAAAAGAGAGGCGGAATATAAAAAGCTTGGCATTGAGCAAGAGACGCATAAAGTAGGTAAATAATTTATTTATGGCACAATTAGATTTTTATTTAAGCATCGAGGAGAGAAATATTTTCTTTCAATATTGTATGGAAAGAGGCTGTGTTCTTATTCCTGGGATTCATTATCCACAAAAAGAATATGCAATTTTGAAATCTTCTAAAGGATTAATGGAATATAAAAATTGTACGCAATTTTTTATTTTAAACGATGCGTATACCACGCATCCCTTGGAAATGGGAACTTTTAAAAAGAATGATACTGATTTGTTTTTTGTTAGACAAAGGTATGGAGGGTTTGCTATCGACTTTGTGTCCCCCGCATTAGCGGAAATTAATAATAACAGAATTGGACCAGGGTCAATAAGCATTTATCCGTTTTACTACATAAAAAATGAAAAAAGCTATTCTACCGAAGAGTTAAAAGCTTTTTATACAACGCTTGTAAAATTCATAAAAAAAATGTGTGTAAAAGTAAGTGCTATAAATAGGACTTATTGGCTAGGGAATGAAACTATTGAATTGGCCAAACAAAAGAAGTTGACCCTGGTAAATTTATTGGATATCAACAGGAATGAAGTAGACATGCTGGAGCTAGCAGTTTTATCTCAGAAGTAGGTCGTAGGTGCAGGTAATGTAGTAAATTTGTTGATGTTCAAAAGCTACTTATGTGCGTTGCGTACTTTGGCATCTCGTATGTATGTGTCGATAAGATTGAACAGGATATTTCTTGTTGCGGGGTCTAGTGCTGTTATCTCTTCCATGCGCCTGATGGTGTCCTTATCGTAGGCCGCATGTTTACCTTCACCAAGTAGATAATCTACGGGTACATCAAAAGCCCTGGCGATTTTCACGGCCATCTCTACCGATGGACTGTTCTCATTGCGTTCATATTTACCGCCTTTGTTGGTCTTATTTTCTGACCAACAAAGCATCAGGGAACTGAATATGAGATTAAGAACCGCGTTACCTGTTCCTGTTCCGCCTAATTGTACACTAAAAAAAATTACGAAAAATATAAACATACGTTTTTCGCTGCAAAAATTTCCCAATGTAAAATAATTTCCAAATCTCTCAAAAGCCTTGCTGGTAGCGGCAACTATTTTCCATGACGGTACAACCCTCATGGATTTTTTATTTGGCAAAACCAAAACCATCACCGAACTTCATACAATTGCCTCCCGGTTAATACCGTGCGGCATCTAAGTTCTTTGAAATATGAGTTGAGCTAAGAATATCTCCCTTTCCTTTGGAAAAACGTCGCATTGATTATCAGTGCAAAAGTGCGCAAAAAGTGAGAAGATAGTGCGCAGAAAATATTGTTTTACATGCACGTTGTCAGGTAGTTATAAATGTAAGTGTTGTCCCAAAAAATAATGCGGAGCACCAGCCATGGTACAGCCTTGAGTACCAGGATGCCATAAAAGAAGATAGCACGAACTTGTACGGCAATACGTTTACGGATATGTGCTATGCCCAACAAGTTATCGGTCAAAAGCAGTATGAAATTACCGACCACCTGGGCGATGTGCTGGCAACCGTAAGCGACAAGCGTGCGGCAGACAGCGTTCTTGGCGCCCACGTAACAGGACAGATAGATACCATAATCACCTGGAAGCCTGTTGTGGCAAGCGCCACAGACTACTATCCCTTTGGGATGCAGATGCCAGGCAGGTACACCAGCGATACTGCCACACACTGTTTTGATATTACGCAGACGAAGCTGGTGCCTTATTTCTACAGCCAGTATTTCCTGGCCAGCGATTTTTACTTTGGGGCTACCGCGCATTCTACGGCCAATTTAACGGTACTAAGTAGCGGCGAGCTGAGGATGAACATATGGAATGCAGGCTATGTAACGATGAACATTGACAGCCTGGTGCCGGGCTATACCCAAACGCTCTCAATAGATGTGACCGGGAGTAATGCTTTATTTGATGTTTTGATATCCAGTGGAGGTACTGTTGTGGGTTCGGCCATAGTAGGTGGTCTGCCCGGTACTGCAAATATAACAATCACTCCTGGGGCAGGCACTGCGATAATAACTGTACAACGCCATGCGCCTTCTTCAGGAACTCCTAAATTTGTTCAGTTCGGTGATATATATTTGCCAAGGTCAGACAGCTCTATCCTAGAGAATGTAGTGACAACGGTTTGTGATGGGGACAAATACCAATATGGGTACAACGGGCAGATGAAGGATAACGAGTGGGCGGGTGCGGGAAATCACTACGAATATGGAGTGAGACACTACGACCCACGTATCGCAAGGTTCAATAGTATTGATCCTTTAGGTAAGCAATTCCCATGGTACTCATCTTACCAGTTTGCAGGTAATACACCAATACAGGCTATTGATCTGGATGGTGCAGAAGAATACCATTATACCCGTATGCGGGACAACTCAGGGAAGACGACAGGAATACAACTGAATAGTGTAAAGGACATTTACTCGCTTAACCTGAAAGCCACATTCTCTGCATCGTTAGGAGCGGGGACAATGGTGCCGATTTATGACAAGAACCCATATCAAAGCCATGTAGTACACCAGACCGATACCAAATACATGGACAATGTGTATGGATTGATGCAGGAGACGAATTATCCTGAAAGTACCAGTTATCCTTCGTACAAGGCAGCGGCAAATGGTTCTGATGCAGACTTTAACGGGACAAGTGCAGATGTTGGTTTTTGGTTGCAACAGGGGCTTAACAATGTAGGGGAGGAAGTAAGAAGTAATGGTGGCCCTATTGTGAGTGGATCAAAATCTCAGCCTGAAATAACGGTTCCGTATAAAAGACCTAATAATGCGACAACTCCAGCACAAAGAGCTAGTGTTCAAGGTAAACCTTGTGTTAGTTGTGGCCAAACTGCAAATCCGATGGTTGCTAACCATATTGTACCTTTAGTAGAAGAATATTATACAACAGGGACGATTGATTTAACCAAAATGCGTGATGTAAAATCAGTAAATCCTCAATGTCCTACATGCTCTGCCAGACAAGGTGCTGAATTGCGACAATATGGTCAAGAACAAAAAGCTAAAATATCATCTTCCAATGGGAAATAATCAGCAAGATATATGTTTAAAGTTTGGTGCATCATACATCGAGGCACCAGATTATTTAAAAGTGGGCATTTCCTTGAATGTAAAGGATGGAGTGATGCCAATTAATGGGTTAAGACATTTGCCTGAAGGTGATACTACTGGATGGTATATTTGGGCTGGGGAGGAATTTTCCGATGATCCGAACTTTTTTGTGCCGCTACATGTTGAACATCTTAAAGAATGGTGTCCTTCGGTAATAAAATATTTGGGGCTTGCTCCTGGATGGAGATTTTTGATAACAGATACTGGTTATGAGGATGTTTGGAGAGATGAAACGCTTCTGAACGGGTAAGTAGTGTATTAGAATTGTTTTGTCTGCTACTTATGTGCGTTGCGTACTTTAGCATCACGTATGTAGGTGTCAATTAAATCGAAGAGGGTGTTGCGTTTGGTCTCGTCAAGCTGTAGGAGTTCCTGGAAACGTGCCAGGGTCTTTTTATCGAAGTTACTACCGATGCCTTCACCCACCAGGTAATCTAAAGATACTTCCAGGGCATCAGTATTTTCTTTGCGGCATCTATGGAGGGTATTGCTTTTTCACGTTCATATTTACCAATCATTACCCTGGACACACCACTGTGCTGTGCCAGGTCAGCCTGCGACCAACCTCGTTTATCTCTTAAGCCTGTGATTATCTTACCCGTATTCACGTCCTAATGGGAGCTTTTGAGCGTGAATATAGCCTCTTTTAATCAGTATTGGTAACTAAGAGATAGATGTGTATCCTATGAGTGTTTGATAATGAGAAACAATTGGATATATTTGTGTCCTATAGGTAGAGACGACAACTAAATGTTACAATACAAAACGTTATTCTGACTACTTTATCCCATAGCTTTCCTTTGATACATTGTAAAAATAAAAATTATCTTTGAAAGTAGCGCATGAAATTTATAGTGGTAAATAGGATATGGCATAAAAATTGCATCAAATATTGTAAATTGGAAATCTTGCGTTATGTACGACATCTCACTGTTCAAATCCTTTGCAAAAGGCATACACAAGACAAAATCTAAAGGCTACAATTGTGTGATCTACACGCGCGTTTCAACCAAAGAGCAAGCAGATAACAACCTGAGTCTCGAAACGCAGAAAAAGGCGTGTGAAGTTTTTGCAAAAAAAAGCAACCTATATATACTGGGTCATTTCGGAGGAACGTATGAAAGTGCAAAAACGGATGAGCGCAAGGAATTCAATAATATGCTTTCCTTTTTGAAGAAAAGCAAGGAAAAAATATCATATATAATAGTCTACAGTGTTGATAGGTTCAGCCGTTCTGGCGCAAATGCCATATACATAGCTGAACAATTAAAAACGCAGGGCATAATGGTATTTTCAGTCACACAGCCTACAGATGCCTCAACCGCAAGTGGTAGCTTGCAGCAAAACATACAGTTTATCTTCAGCGAATATGAAAACCAACAGCGCAGAGAAAAATGTATGGCTGGCATAAAAGAAATGCTTTTAAGGGGAGAATGGTGTACTGCTCCACCTATCGGCTATGATATCGTAAGATCCAACGGCAAACGGTCTATAGTACTCAATAGTAAAGGAAAGTTGCTAAAAAAAGCCTTCTATTGGAAAGCCAAGGAGAAATTGACAAGTGGGGAAATAATAAAAAGATTGGCAGCACAGGGCCTTAAAATAAGAGATCAGAGAATGTCGGAATTTTTCCGTAATCCGTTTTACTGCGGTTTAATTGTCCATAAAGCTTTAGAAGGGAAGGTGATAGAAGGCAACCATGAAAAGATGGTATCTAGGGAGTTATTCCTGGAAGCAAATGGCGTTTTATCTGAAAACAAACAGGGTTACGAAACAAGTCCAATAAATGATGACATCCCATTGAAAAGGTTTTATAAGTGCGATGAATGCGGACAGTTTTTAAGAGCGTATAAGGCATACAAAAACCAGAAATATTACTACAAGTGTAATACACGAGGTTGCAAATGTAATATGAGAGCTGATACATTACACAATGGGTTTATGGGAATGATTTCAGGTTATTCACTTGAATTGGATGAAGACATGCAAAACCTGATCCGTGAACAAATAACAGCCGAATACAACAAACTCAATGATAGGAACGAGGACAACATTAAGAATATAGAAAAGCAGTTATCTGAGTCTGATAGGAAACTGGAAAGGCTTGAAGAACGGTATGTGCTTGAGGAAATCACGCGGGAGATGTATGATAAGTTTCATGCAAAATTTGTTGAAGAAAGAGGCAAAATTGAAAACGAGCGGTCAAAATTTGGGAAAGGGGTGTCGAACCTTGAATTGTATATAGATACTGCCTTTAAAGCATCGTCAAAACTCGCTACAGCGTGGGCTTCTGCTGATTACAACGATAAACAAGCCCTTCAATTTCTCGTTTTTCCCGAAGGGATATATTATAACCGCAAAAAAGACGAGTGTCGAACCCTCAAAGTAAATGAAGTATTCAGCTACTTCGCAGGTGTGGCAAGGGGTTTAGACGAAAATAATAAAGGGAACTGCAATGAAAATTTGCAGTTCCCCTCTTTGGTAGCCTCGTCAGGAATCGAACCTGAATCTGGAGCTTCGGAAACTCTTATACTATCCATTGTACTACGAGGCCTTGTAGTGGCTGCAAAGGTAAGTTATTGGTTGATAAGTTGATTGGTTGAAGTGTGAGTAGGTCATGAAAATCCTTTAATCCTTCCAATCAAGGTTCAGACTTATACTTTTGGATCTCTATCATCTCTTTACAAAAGAAATACTCTCTTTCATCATTAGAGGCAACTATCACCAGCCGGCCTTTAGCGTAGTGCTCTATCCAGTTATGGTATTGTTCTACTCCTGCCTGGTCAAGATTAGTGCAGGGCTCGTCGAGCAGCAGTATAGGAGTATCGACAAAAATGGCCTGTGCCAGCTTCACACGTTGCTTCATCCCCGATGAATAATCACCTACCTGTTTATCGGCAGCATTCTTTAAGCCGATGATTTCTATGATGTCATTGATAGCAAGACCATTCAAAGGCCGCTTAAAAGAGAAATGAAAATTAAGGAATTCTCTCAGGGTCAGTTCTTCCACCAGTTCCATACCTGGCGCACAGAAACTTGTCTGACTGAAAATGTTGCTGATCTCTGTTGGTTGCCCATTCGCGTCTTTTATATGAACCTTCCCTTTAGATGGCGCCTGCATGCCTGCAATTATCCGCAGTAGGGTAGATTTACCGCACCCATTAGGCCCCAGCAAAGCATAAGCCTCCGGCTGGTTAAAGGTGTAAGTAACATCTTTAAATATCCAGTATCGCTGAAACCGCTTACCAATATTTTCAAGGGAAATGGTCATAATTAAGTTGGCAATTTACAGTTTACAGTTCACAATACACAAGACTGCCAACTGTTAACTGCCGACTATGCCGATCACGGCATATCCTCTGCGCTCACCCGGCGTATATAGCCCTTCATGATACCGCGTCCGGTCTCACGCACAAAAGAAATGATCTCGTCGCGCTCGTCCGATACGGGGATCTCTGTTTCTATAATACTCACAGCCTTAGATACGTTGTAACCACGCACGAAAAGGATGCGGTATATGTCCAGTATGTGGTTGATCTTCTCGATAGAATAGCCACGGCGTTTCAGTCCCACGGAGTTTACGCCCATATATGATAACGGTTCACGCGCAGCTTTCACATATGGAGGTATGTCCTTTCTCACCAGCGAGCCACCGGTTACAAACGCATGCGATCCTATACGCACGAACTGTTGTACGGCGGTAAGCCCTGCCAGAACCACATTGTCGCCCACCACTATATGTCCGGCAAGCGTAGTGTTGTTGGAGAATATGCAGTAGTTGCCTACTTCACAGTCATGTGCTATATGTGAGTAAGCCATAATAAGGCAGTGGTTGCCTATTTTGGTCATATTGCGGTCAACCGTGCCGCGGTTAATGGTTACGCATTCACGTATGGTTGTGTTATCGCCAATGATACATACTGTATCCTCGCCTTTGAATTTAAGGTCTTGTGGAATAGCTGAAATAACAGAACTGGGGAATATGCGCACATTTTTGCCTATGCGAGCCCCTTCCATTATTGTTACGTTCGACCCTATCCAGGTACCTTCACCTATCTCCACATTCCTGTGTATAGTAGAGAACGGGTCGATCTTTACGTTCGGGCCTATTTTTGTGTCCGGGTGGACATATGTAAGCGGGTGGATCATTTTTTATCTTTTCTTATTATTTGCGCCACCAGTTCAGCCTCGGTGGCAAGTTTATTTCCTACATATGCAGCGGCTCTCATTTCACAGATGCCACGGCGTATGGGGCTCAGCAGGTCCAGTTTCAATATCAGTGTATCGCCGGGACGCACCACTTGTTTAAAACGCACCTTATCTATCTTCAGGAAATAAGTGTCATAATTCTCAGGGTCGCTTATGTTGTTCATCGCCAGTATGCCACCTGTTTGTGCCAGCGCTTCTATCTGCAGCACGCCCGGCATTACCGGGTTGCCGGGAAAATGCCCCTGGAAGAACTGCTCATTAAAGGTCACATTTTTTATCCCCACCACATGGTTATCACTTAATTCTATGATCTTGTCTACGAGCAGGAAGGGATACCTGTGCGGCAGTTTTTTTGCTATCTGCGATATATCATAAATAGCCGGTTGGTTAGGATCGTAATGCGGCACACCAGACAAGTGTTTATTCTTCTTGATGTACTGTTTTATCTTTTTTGCAAATTCTACGTTGGTGGCATGCCCCGGCCTGCTGGCTATTATATGCGCCTTTATGGGGTGTCCTACCAGCGCCAGGTCGCCAACTACATCAAGCAGTTTGTGGCGTGCCGGCTCATTGGTGAAACGCAGTTGTATATTATTCAGGATGCCTTCCTGTTTTACTTCTATTTTCTGTTTGTTGAACACTTTCGCCAGTCTTTCCAGTTCTTCAGCGCTCACTACTTTGTCCACAACCACAATGGCGTTGCTCACATCGCCGCCTTTAATAAGGTTGTTGTCCAGCAGGTATTCCAGCTCATGCAGGAAACAGAAGGTGCGGCATGGCCCTATCTCATCCCTGAATTCCGATATATTCTTCAGCGATGCATGTTGTGTACCCAGTACCGGCGAGTTAAAGTCGATCATGGTAGTGATCATATACTCTGCCGATGGTATGGCCAGCATGTCCACATTCTTCACAGGGTCGTAATAGTGTATGTTGCTGTCTATCGAGTAAACGATACGTTTAGCTTCCTGCTCTTCAATACCCACGCTTTCTATCGCCTCCATGAATTCACGCGCGCTGCCATCAAGTATAGGCACTTCCGGGCCATCAAGTTCAATAAGGGCATTATCAACACCCAGCCCAACAAGTGCAGACAGGGTATGCTCAACAGTATTCACGCGGGCGCCGTTATATTCAATAGTAGTTCCGCGCGATGTGTCCACCACATAATCGCAATCTGCTTTAACTATTGGTTGGTCAGGCAGGTCTACCCGCTGGAAGCGGATACCGAAACCCGGGTTTGCCGGTTTCATGGTCATCGTTACCTGCTTGCCTGTATGTAATCCTACCCCTTGCAGCGTCACCGATCCTTTCAGTGTCTGTTGGTTCTGGTTATTTGCTGGTTGCAAAGTGTGTGCTTTTGCCTGCTCCGAAATAGTTATTATATCGTTCACTTTTTATATTCCAGGTTTTGTGCGGTCAATATCGCTGTTAGTTCCTGTACGGTTTCCTCAAGCTTTTGCAGGCGGTGCTGCATTTCCGGCAAATTTCTGAAAATTGCCTGACTTTTTAATGAGCTTTTATATTCAAATGCAGGGCTTCCGTTAATTGTTGTATTTGGGGTAGTTATGGATTTCGACAGGCCACTCTGCGCATTAATGCGGGTGCCGTCTGCTACCTGTATATGGCCCACAATGCCCACCTGCCCGCCAATCAGGCAATTCTTCCCCACTTTAGTGGTGCCCGATATGCCGGTTTGCGCCGCTATAACTGTATTTTCACCTATTTCCACGTTGTGCGCTACCATTATCAGGTTATCCAGCTTCACTCCCTTGCGGATGATGGTCGAGCCCATGGTAGCACGGTCCACTGTAGTGTTGGCACCTATCTCCACATCATCCTCTATGATCACATTGCCTATCTGGTGTATCTTTTTATAAGTGCCGTCGGCAAGCGGGGCAAAGCCAAAACCATCGCCGCCCACTACTGTGCCTGAATGCAGTACCACCCTGTTCCCAAGCTGGCTTTCGTCATATATTTTAACCCCGGCATAGATCTTTGAACCTTCGCCAATGGTAACATTATTGCCTATGTAGCACCCGGGATAAATTTTCACTCCCTTGCCTATAACTGCGTTTTCGCCTATGTACGTGAAAGCACCTACATATACATCTGCAGGTATTTTAGCAGTTGGAGAAATGTAGCTGGGTTGTTCGATGCCTGCTTTAGCGTGGCCTGCTGCCATCTCGTTATACTTTTCAAGCAGCATTGCAAAGCTGCTATAGGCATCCTGTACCTTTATTAAGGTAGGCCTCACCGGTTTTGTTATTTCCAGCGATTCATTTACCAGTATCACCGATGCGTTCGATGTATACAGGTATTCTTCGTACTTGGTGTTTGAAATAAAGCACAGGCAGCCTTCCCCCGCATCTTCTATCTTTCCCACACTGCTCACCTTAGCCTCAGGGTCACCCTCAAGTTTTCCCTGCAACAAGGTTGCTATCTGCTGTGCTGTAAATTGCATTAAAACGATTTCTTTTTCAATAAAAACACCCACAAGCGGCAACCCGTACTTACGATTGACAACTTATGACTTTCGACTACTAGCTTAAATAGCAAATGTAGCTTTTATGCACGGGTCTGGCAAGTGTTTGATTGACTAACGGATTGTCAATTTCTGTAATGTTTTTGATCTCCCCGCTTTTTGTCTCTATTTTGATCAATTCGTCATTCAAGTTGTAGGTACTGTTGGAGGTTACACCTTCAAAAACAAAATATTTGACCTCCTCGTCCGTCAATCCAAGCATTGCCTTTGCCTGTTTCCTTTTATCCTCCAAAATGCTTGCCAGATTTGCCGGATTGAACACAACTTTGAATAATTTTCTTAAAACAAGCATTTTGCACAGGGTAGATAATATTTTATCCTCATGTGTTTGCCACACTTTAATGGAAACCAGTATATCATCGTCGTCCAGTTCGCAGAATTGGTCCAGGTGGTTTGGGTCTTTAATAAAATCTTCTTCAACCAGGCTTCGGTTGAGGAAATAATTTAATGCGGGGCTTGCGAACAATTCTTTTCCCTCTGCCACTAGTTCTTTCGCCCGCTTGAAAATATTAATGAGTAGCATTTCCGACCCCAGCACTGTTTTATGCAGGTACACCTGCCAGTACATCAGCCTGCGGGCAATAATGAATTTCTCTACCGAATGCACGCCCTTTTCTTCCACCATCAGCTCATTGTTGCGCACGGTGAGCATCTGCAGTATGCGGTCGTAACCTATCACCCCTTCCGATACACCGGTATAAAAGCTGTCGCGGTTCAGGTAGTCCATCCTGTCCACATCAAGCTGGCTGCTCACTAATTGGTGCAGGTAGCGTGGCCCTACACTGCCAAATAAAGAATCGGGTATGCTGGAGTGGTCGAAAACTTCTATCGCCTGTTGCAGTATACCATCCATTTCGGTATCCATGCGCCGCATGATGATGCGTGAGAGTGTCTCATGTGAAATTCCTACCAGTTCATACTCCAGCGAATGGCTGAAAGGCCCATGCCCCACATCATGCAGCAGTGCAGCAAGCCTTGCTGCCAGGCATTCATCCTTGCTGGGTGTTATATCTTTTGCTTTCAATTCATCCAGCGCTTTGCCCATGAGGTGGCAAGCACCCAGCGAATGTGCGAACCGTGTATGCACCGCCCCCGGATATACCAGTTGCGCCAGCCCCATCTGCTTAATATTCCGTAACCGCTGAAACCACGGATGGTCTATCACCCGCATCAGCTCCGGCTCCGGGAAGCGGATAAAGCCATATACCGGATCATTTACTATTTTTACTTTGATACTCATTTGAGGCGTGTAAATTACCTCAAAAAAATGCACCTTACAGCATGGGGAAATAAAATGTGGATATCTTAGCTATTGTTCATTCGCTAATGACAATATTTAACGGTAGTTTTTTTCCGAGAGCCGAAAGTTTGTGCCTTGTATCTTTTGCAGAATGGGTTTGATAAATGGAATGTTACCTGCTTGCTTTGCTTTTAATATAACTCCGAGGGTACCTGTATATGCTAGGTTTAACCGTGCTGCTAGTTTACGAGCTTTGTTATCGTCAAGAATCAGAAGTGCGTTTTGGGCTTCAATGGCTAAAGCTATAGCGCTTGCTTCCCCATTGTCTATTTCAAGCTGTAAAAGGAGTTGATAATCCTTATTTGTTACAGCTTCGATCTTTACCCATTCCGGCAGTGGTTTGCGGAATTCGTCCGCTATATCTTGTGTAGTAGTAACCAAGCCAAATACCTTTTGTAACAGGTATAATTCATTGATTTTATCAAGCAATATGAAACAACTGGTATCCGCTATTACAATACTATATTCGTGCGGCATCTTCTTCTATCTCGGATGAGGGATAATTAATGATAGAAACATTATAATCTCCTATTATTTCTGCAAAAGCAATTTTCGACATGCCACATAATTCTGCAGCTTGCCCAAGAGATAGTTTTCCTGATTCATACAACTTAGCCGAAAGGAATTTCACAGTATCCTTCGGGTCGAGGTTTAATTTATCAGGTACGTCTAATGTGATAACGCTCATATTGTAAAGTTACGAAATTTCAGAAAATGGGTAAAACCATATACCGGGTCATTGACTATTTTTACTTTGATACTCATTGAGGGGTGTAAATTACCGCAAAAAAGTGCGAGCAGCATCTGGTTGAAATAAAATGTGGATATCTTGATATGATTAGATATCATATCAGATTTATGTGATTGAAACCTCAGTTTTATGCTTTGCGGCATGGGATTACAAATACATATCTTTACATAATGCGAATTAGCTTTTATATATGACAAGAACTGTTGCAGATTTTCTACTAAAACTCATAGATAAGGAACAAGAATTATTAAAAAAATATGAAATTGTTCAGCATCCAGGTATTATTGGTGATATGTATGAAGGTCTGACGAAGGATATACTTGCAAAAAGCATTTTTCAAGGGATAAACCTTAATGTAAGATCTGGTAAAATAAAAAACTCAAAAAATGAATTCAGTGGCGAAATTGATTGTATGGTTGTTATTGGTGACGGTGAGAGAATCCCCCATACTGAGAAGTATATTTACGATTCGAGTATGGTAATTGCGGTTATACAAGTTAAGAAAAATTTATTTTCAAAAGATATAAAAGACTCTTACGATAATTTAAGAAGTGTAATTAAAATAACTGAATTTAGAGATGGAGAAAAGTATCATGGTAGGCTACTTCGTACAGCCTGGAGACTGATGTTTAATGAAGAATTACCACCTCGAAATAACCTAAAGAAGTTGCCCATTGAAAAAGAGATGTTATACCATATTTTGTTGATGGAGGCTTTTTATCCGACGAGGATTGTTTGGGGTTATAATGGCTTCAAGTCTGAGTTTTCTTTAAGGGAATCATTTGTAAAGTATTTAAAGGAGAATGTATCTGAAGAAAAGAGAATTCCAGGATACGGGCCAGGGAGTTTTCCAAGTTTGATTATTTGTGACAAATATTCATTGGTAAAAACAAATGGAATTCCATTTGCACATCCGATCGGTGAAGACAATATATGGCCATTTTATGTTTCTTCTTACGAAAATCCAGTTTACTTTTTATTAGAAGTAATATGGACAAGGTTACATTTTATGTTTGGAATTACATCTGAAATTTTTGGAGATGATATGATAGTAGATGAGATGCATGGCTTTATAAATTGCCGATACAAGGAGGGTAATAAGGGAAAAGGATGGGAGTATTTTTATATCAATACAGATAAAAATTATTTAAAAAAGCCGTTTGAGCACAAGGAATGGGAGCCCGTGTTTTTAGAGAAGGTTCAATTTGTCGTTATCACAAAACTATGTGAAAAGGGAAGTATTAATTGCAATGAAGACGTTGAACTAAATGAATTTTTGAAAGAGAATCAATGCACTTTAGAGGCACTTATTATTTCTTTAAAAGCTACGGGGTTGGTTGATACGGGCAATAATGTTTTATCATTAATTACGGAGCATTGTGTCTGTGGTATTTTGCCAGATGGGACATGTTTTGCTGGAGACGATAAAAATAGACATGTTACTAAGTGGCTTTCAAAAAAAATGGAACGAGAAGATAATGTCCAGCCTGAGTCTCCTGCATAGCCTTGTGCTCAGTCAGGGACTCCGGCGCATCAGGGAACTGAAGTTGAAGCACTTTCGCAGTAACTGGCCTCCTCACCGGTATTAAGAAAATAGTGCCCGGGGCTAAAATAATGTTATTTGGAAGAAGGGCCTATGGGCATCCTACGCAATCCTGATTCAGACAATACCAAAAAACCGCAAGTGTTTTCCATTTGCGGTTGTGCACTGCTCAATAAAAAGCAAGAGATCAATTACCGTTTATCTGCGCCATAAGCCCCGGCACATCAACAATGCCCCAATGTTCCTTGAATTTTCCATTCTCTATTCGTACAATGTCTATAACATCTATTTTAACCTGCTTATCGGTAGCAGGAGCACCAAAGAATTCGCCTTTGTGTGTGGCGTGAAATGTTTTCCGGGTGGTTACAAGGTCACCTTCGGCTACCTGGTCATGTATCACCACCTTGATATCAGGAAATGCAGGCCGCATTACATTGTTGAAGAACCATATGATGGCCTGTGGCCCGCGCGGTGATTCGGGTGGCGCCGTGCGGTTAATGAAATCGTCGGCGAGAATTTCGTAGGCTACGCTTTCATTGCGGCCTTCAATGTACTCTTTGTTGATGCGCCTTACGAGCGTCTTGTTTTGTTCTGGTGTCATAATTGAGTTGTTTTATAATGCAAAGCTCCGCAACACCAGGTTGCTGATCATGGTACAAATACTGCTTTGCATGGTATTATTTCGCCTCGCGGTATTGCAGCGGTGTAACGTCCGTCAATTTTTTGAAGAACTTATTAAAATGCGAAGGGTCGGAAAAGTCAAGCTGGTAAGCTATCTCGGCTATGGAAAAAGACGTTTGCCGCAGTAGTGCTTTCGATTCCATTAATATCATTTCGTCTATCAGTTCGTGCGCCGTCTTATCCGATTGCGATTTGATCACACGGTTCAGGTGGTTGGCGCTCACGTGCAGCATGTCGGCATAGTCAGCTACTTTTCTGTGCGTAAGGAAATGTTGCCCTACCAGTTTGATGAACCGCTTGAATAATGCATTTGTGCTGGTAGCGGTTTCCTGTTTCGATAACTGTTGGCGCTGGTAGCTGCGCTGTGCTTTTAGCAGTATCAGTTGCACATACAGCTCTATAGAGGCAACGGTATTAGCATCATTGCGTTTGATCTCAGCATCTGCTTTGTGTATCAGTTCTTCTATTTCAAGACCTTCTTGTTCACTTAGTTCAAAACCCTGCACCCCTGTATGGCTCATGAATGGAAATTCCCTGATATTCTTAAGCACCGGTGACTGTTGCACAAAATCTTCCTTAAAAAGGATATAGTATGCATAAACGTCAGGGCTTTTGTTCCATAATGTGAACACCTGCCCCGGAAAGCCAAAGACTATGGTGTTGCGGTGAGGGTGAAAAGCCTCAAGTCCCAGTTTCACTTGCAAACTGCCCCGGCGTGTAAGCGCGATCCTGTAAAACTCAGTTTTTACAGGGCCGATGCCCGGGGCCATATTAGCCGTAGAATATAAACCAAAACCTGCACCCAATAATTCGCTCGAATTATCGAGCCCGAAATTATCCTGTGCAATACCTGTTTTCTGCATTTTATAAAATGCAGCATCTAAGGGTACTTTTTTTATGGGCTGGTTTTTCTTCACGCCCCATAAAAATACTATAATCCCGGATTAGTCTATAACGGCAACAAGCCCGGAGTCACGCTAAACGTATCAATTCCAGTTGAGGCAAACTTTACTGTTGCTGCGTGGCTGTAGGTGTTAGCACGGGACCTGCAATTACCGCTTCATGAACGCCTTTTGCCACTGGTACAGATCTTGGAGGTGCAAAAATTCCCTGCCATACTATTGCTGCAAGAATTCCGCCAAGCACAGGTGCTGCCAGGAACAGCCATAATTGCTGCAGGGCAAGGCCTTGTGCAAAGATAGCAGGCCCAAAGCTGCGGGCAGGGTTCACAGATACCCCGGTAACAGGTATGCCGACTAGATGTATCAGTACGAGCGTGAGGCCAATTGCAAGTCCCGCCATAGTACTGTTTCCCGCTTTGGAGGTAACGGCATGTATCACGAACAGGAAAATAAAAGTAAGCACCGCCTCGCTGATGAATGCCGACACCATATTGTAGCTGCCCAGGTAGCCGGGCCCCCAGCCATTGGCCCCCAGCGCCCACTCGCCCATAGCAAAAG
Source organism: Flavipsychrobacter sp. (assembly GCA_021155965.1). Lineage (GTDB taxonomy): Bacteria > Bacteroidota > Bacteroidia > Chitinophagales > Chitinophagaceae > Nemorincola. The sequence goes on along the minus strand of JAJNBJ010000008.1, from coordinate 93,115 downwards.
CAGGGTTGCCCTGCAGGATAATGTAAAGCAGACCGGCCCCGGCCGTTGCACCCACAAATTGTGCAATGATATAACCGATGGCATCTCCCATTTTTATCTTTCCTGCCACCAGCATTGATACAGTGACCGCCGGATTGATATGGCAGCCGGATACAGGGCCTATTGCGTAGGCCATTGCTACCACTGCTATACCGAAAGCAATCGATATGCCCAGCAATCCTATCCCAGCCGGTACATCGGGCGTTAATGTTTTACCTGCAATTACTGCTGCGCCACAACCGAGCAGTACCAGGACGAGGGTGCCAATAAATTCTGCGATGAACTTTTTCATTTTAGTATGTTTTAGTTATCGTAATAAATGTAGGGATAATGTGTGGTTATAATACCACATGAGCTAATTATATTATTATCAACCAGGAAGCGGCCAAAGCCCTTTTGTGTGCAAATGATTTGTTTCCAGGCACTTAGTTTTTTTGCCGTTATTTCCTCAATTTCCCATACCCAACTAATTCCTCCCCCATTCAAGTTCTCACATATCATTTCAGCCGGCCTCTAAATAAATAGAGAACCGGCTGAAACATTAACTCTGAGCAATAGTTAAGTTGCTATGGAGTTAGTCGCTTTTGCTGGTACTGCTGCTGCCGGACCCGCGCATTAATGCTACAAGCAGCAAAATAAACACTGCGCCGCCTGCTATCCATACCCATGGCATGGTGTACCATTGTTCAGTGCGGGTTGTTGTTGTCCTCGTTGATACTTCTACTCCTTGTTCCTGGGCTACAGCATAAGCTGCGGTCAACAAGGTTAGCCAAAATGATAACAAACTATATCCGGCCGTTTTAAGCAAGTTTTTCATGGTTCAGTCATTTTTGTTCATTATGATCTGAAAAAAACTGTGCCGCTTCGTGTTTCCGGTTTGTTACTTTTCTGATAAAATCAGCAGAATTGTGCAACTTTGAGTATGCAAATGCCTGTTGCAGCCAAACGTATCAATTCAGTTGATATCCTCAGGGGTATTGTACTGGTTATCATGGCGCTGGACCATGTGCGCGATTACTTCAGCGGGTTCAAATTCGAACCAACAGACCTGCAGCATGCAAATACTGTAATGTTCTTTACCCGCTGGATCACCCACTTTTGTGCGCCAGTGTTCATTTTTCTCTCGGGGACAAGTGCATTTTTGTCCATGGGTGCTGGCAGGACAGTAAAGCAGGAAGCATGGCGGCTGCTAACTCGTGGGCTATGGCTGATAGTGCTGGAGCATACTATCGTGCGCTTTGGCTGGATGTTTGATATGGACTATAATGCACTATTTCTCCAGGTTATCTGGGCAATAGGTATCAGCATGATAGTACTCAGTGCGCTGATATTTTTACCCCGCGCGGTTATATTATTCATCGGCCTCGCCATGATCTTTCTCCACAACCTGCTGGATGGTGTGCAAGGTGGCTTTTTATGGCAATTACTACATGTGCAGAATATGTATACCTACGCACCCGGCAAGACTGTTTTTATCATTTACCCCCTCATACCATGGGTTGGCGTGATGGCTGTGGGTTATTGCTTTGGTGCTTTGTTCTGGTTTGAAGCAAACAAACGTAATAAGTGGTTGTATGCCATAGGCTTTAGCGCCATAGCATTGTTCATCATCCTGCGTTTCGCTAATATTTATGGAGACCCTGCCCTGTGGCAAACGCAACCAACAGCATGGCGAACTGTATTGTCATTCATCAATTGCACAAAATATCCGCCGTCGTTGCTATATCTGCTAATGACGCTTGGTCCTGCCATCGCAGCCATGCCCCTGCTTGAACGGTTAACGGGAACCGTTGGTAATATTTTTAAAGTATACGGCAGGGTGCCGCTTTTCTACTACATCCTGCACATCTATCTCATACACGGCATTGCATTGGCAAGTAGCTATCTATTCAGTAACGGTGCGCCTGTGAAAGTTTTCGAACATCCGGGGTACGATCTGCCGGTAGTATACGGTGTATGGCTCGCGGCGGTCTTTATATTGTACTTCCCGTGCAGGTGGTTCATGCACAAAAAACTGAGCCACCGCAAATGGTGGCTCAGTTACTTATAACTTCCAGAAAAGACTATAGTGTTTTCAGAAATGCATCAAGCTTTTTGGCTGTTGTATCACTCACCGGCACAACAGGCAGCCTGAAAATATTGCTGCACACGCCTTGCTTGCTGAGCACATACTTTACCCCGGGAGGGTTGCCATCAACAAAAAGGAGATCAAGCCCGGTAAGCAATTTGTAATGCACCTTTCGGGCTTTATCAAACTTACCTACTATCGACAGGTTAATAATGTCGGTCATATCCTTGGTGAAACAATTGGCAGCTACAGAGATAATACCTTCCATACCTATTGCCATCTGGGCCAGTACCAGGTTGTCATCACCGGAAAGAACAATGAAGTCATCCGGCTTGTTCTGGATCAGTTCCATGTTCTGTACAATATTGCCGCTTGCCTCTTTTATGCCTATTATATTCTTGCAATCTGTTGCCAGGCGAATTGCGGTGGCAGGCTGCAGATTACTACCTGTGCGGCCCGGCACGTTGTAAAGAATAATAGGTTTATTCGTTGCGGCTGCCACAGCTTTAAAATGCTGGTACATACCTTCCTGTGTTGGTTTATTGTAATAAGGTGCCACGCTAAGAATGCCATCCACGCCTTGCAGATTCATTGTCTTCAACTGGTGTATTACTTCTTCGGTATTGTTCCCGCCTATGCCGCATACAACCGGTACTTTGCCATCGCTGTATTTTACCACAGCACTAAGCACTTCCTGTTTTTCTGCGGAGGTGAGTGTTGGCGTTTCGGCAGTTGTGCCTAATGCTACCAGAAAATCTACACCGCCTTTAATGACATTGTGTACTAATTTTTCAAGTGCCGGGAAATCGATACTCCCGTTCTTTTGGAAAGGTGTTATTAAGGCTACACCTGTGCCTTTAAGTTGCTGATACGCCATTAGACAGTAAGTTTTTAAAATAACAATAAAAAGTGGGCAAGGTGTAATTATAGAGAATTCATAAGTTTATATCATAACTAGCCTAACAATCAGGTTATGGCGTCGATTTGTGCGGGTGTACCGTTGTCTGCAGTAACTGTTTCGTCGTAAAACCCCATTTTTGACAGCTTCTCAATACGCTGGGTGATACGGTCATCAGGGCTGATCATTTTTAAAGCAGATATGGCGTTCGTAAGGTATGTTTTCAAGGTTTCGGCTGTTTTCTCGGGATCAGAATGGGCACCGCCCACAGGTTCAGGGATAATATCATCAACAAGTCCAAAACTGCTCATGTCTTTATAGGTCAGTTTTAGTTGTTCTGCTGCTTTCTCTTTAAAATTCCAGCTGCGCCACAAAATTGATGAACAGGATTCGGGTGAAATAACGGAATACCAGGTATTCTCCATCATGGCAACGCGGTCGCCAACGCCAATACCCAATGCTCCGCCTGAGGCCCCTTCACCTATGATTACGCAGATCACGGGCACTTTCATATTCACCATTTCAAACAGGTTGCGGGCTATTGCTTCTGCCTGGCCCCTTTCTTCGGCTTCAAGGCCAGGGAATGCACCAGGCGTATCAATTAAAGTGATGATGGGGCGATTGAATTTTTCTGCCATCTTCATCAGCCTTAACGCTTTCCTGTAACCTTCAGGGTTTGCCATACCAAAATTTCGTAGCTGACGCATCTTGGTGTTGATCCCTTTCTGGTGCCCTACTACCATTACCGGTTCCCCGTTAAGCAATGCCATACCACCTACCATCGCTTTGTCGTCTTTCACCTGGCGATCGCCGTACAATTCTGTGAAGTTGGTGAATATCTTTTCAATATAATATAAAGTATAGGGCCTGTCGGGGTGCCGGCTTAATTGTACCCGCTGCCACGGCGTAAGGTTGTCATATATCTGTGAGCGGGTTTTTTCAATAGATGCATCAAGTTCACGTACGCTGTTCGAAACATCCACCTTATTTTTGGCAGACATCTCCTTAAGTTTGTGGATCTGGGTATATAGATCCTCCAGCGGTTTTTCAAAATCAAGAAATTGCATACATGTTAATTAAAGGTTTACAAAATTAGCAATTAATGCGCGCAAAATTATTATGCCTGCAGGCTTTTGCAAATATTTGTACAAATATATTTGCGATGAAATTAACAAAACGAGCATCCTTTTTTGTGTGCTGGTTATGTTGAAAATAGATAAGCACAAAATGAACAAATTATGGGGGAAGCTAATTAACTAACCATTATGAATTTTATATGGAGGGTTGTAAGAAAGAAGAAAAATATCTTTTGCACTATTTGAAAAATATACACTACATTTGCAGCCCCAACTGAAAAAGGATCGGTAGTTCAGTCGGTTAGAATGCCGCCCTGTCACGGCGGAGGTCGCGGGTTCGAGTCCCGTCCGGTCCGCAAAAGCCTCACTCATGTGAGGCTTTTTTGTTTTTGAGCATATTTAGTGGCTAGAACGCACCTTCACAGCGAAGGTCGTGGGTTCAATTCCCCCGATACGCATATGGTGAGGATTGCAATATGTAGTGCTTATTTCATTTATACAAGTTATTAAGCCGTTATCAAACTTCACGCTGGCATTATTTTTCATTAGGTCATGTACTATGCGGTAACAGAATTAAAGGCTGTATCGGCGCGTGATTTAAATTAGTTGCTATGAAAAAAAATATACTGTTTTACATGCTGGTATGGATACTGCTTTTTTCCATTCATGTTCGTGCGCAACGTATACATACTTTTGCCGGCAATGGGGTAATAGGATACTCAGATGGTGGCGGTATGCCATTGTCTGCTGAGTTTAACCATCCTTGGGGATTGGCATTTGACAAATCCGGTCATCTATACATCGCAGATCATGTAAACAGTGCCATACGAAAAGTGAGTTCGTCGGGTGTCATCAGCACTTTTGCCGGAACAACCACTTGTGGTTATGGAGGAGATGGAGGACGTGCTGACAGCGCAATGATGCAGCGGCCCGCGAGCCTGGCATTTGATGCAGCTGGCAATTTATTGATAGCTGATGGCCTTGATCATCGCATTCGTAAAATAGACACCACCGGGATAATTTTTACCATAGCAGGCAATGGTATAGCGGGGTATTCTGGTGATGGTGGTGCAGCAACTGCGGCTACGTTTAATACACCAACAGGAATTGCAGCAGATGCTTCCGGAAATATATATGTTGCTGATTCAGGCAATAATGTGATACGTAAAATAGCTCCGTCAGGCATTATCAGCACATTTGCGGGCACAGGAACCGGAGCCTATTCCGGCGATGGCGGGCCTGCTAATGCCGCCACACTCTTTGGGCCAGTGGGTGTTACTGTTGATGCTGCAGGGAATGTTTTTATCGCAGACCAATTGAACAATGTGATCCGTAAAGTAAACACTTCTGGTGTTATCAGCACATTTGCAGGCACGGGAGTTGCAGGTTTTAGCGGAGATAATGGTTCGGCAGCCGCAGCACAATTTACTAAACCAAATACTGTAGCTTTTGATGCATTAGGGAATGCATATATTACTGATGAGCATAATCACCGCCTCCGCAGGGTTAGCACAGAAGGAGTGGTTGCCACAGTGGCAGGAGTTGGCAGTGTAGGTTACTCGGGTGATGGAGGGCAGGCCATAGATGCGCAATTATTCAGGCCAATGGGTATTGCAATTGCTGGCGATAAAATTTATATAGGCGACTACATCAATAGCGTAGTACGGGTTGTGAACATGGATAGGGCTGGTGTTGATGTACAGGCAAAAAACCAAGCGGCGCTACATATCTATCCTGTGCCCGCTTATGACAGAATACAAGTTGAGATCGGCACATCATTGCAAGACAATGTTCAGCTGGAAATGCAGGATTTGCTCGGGAACAGATTATACGAAGCCACATTGAAGGACAAAAAGGCTTTAGTGAACATTGCCGGGTTGCCTCCCGGCTGCTACTATGTCGCCTGTTACCATGAAGGTGTCAGGATCGCATCTGCAAGGTTTATTAAGCAGTGAGTTAAATATGTGAAATGAAACTAAACATAGCTGGCAATTATTGGGTGAACTCAGGCTTCTTCACGTTACTGAAAAACCTTTCTAATATATTGCTGAGCTTTGGTGGTTTTTATTTTCTTGTCAGGACGCTTGACAAAAATACCTTTGGGGTTTGGTGCTTGTTCATGGGTACTACAACGCTCATCGAATTTGCGCGTAATGGCCTCGTCAGTAATGCATTCCTGAAGTATCTTTCTTCTGCTAAAAAAGAGGATTATTCAAAAATTGTTTCTGCATCATTTGCAGTAACAGGTATTTTAACGCTTGTATGCATCATCATCAACTGTATCCTGGCAAAACTGTTGAGCCGGGCATGGCATATGCAGGAGATAGAGCAGTTGTTTTACGCTTTTTGTGTTGTTTTTATAGTTACCGGGTTCACCAACCAGTTCAATAACCTGCAACAGGCAAACCTGAAATTCAAAGGGACTTATTTTAGTTCGTTGTCAGGATCGGTTATCCTTTTCTTGTACATCTTCCTGTCTTACATTTTTAAGCATAGCTATTCCCTGATTTCCCTGGTTTTTGTGCAGTTTGCTGCGGCTGTCGTCAGCCTGGTTATATCTTATTTTTATGCGCGGAGCTATTTAACCTACTCAGGTAAAGTGGATAGGCAGTGGGTGAAGACACTCATTAATTACGGCAAGTTCACTTTTGGTACCATTGTCAGTTCCATCATATTCGGCAATATAGACCAGTGGATGCTCGGTTATTTGATTTCTCCTGTTGCCACTGGCGTATATGCCATTGCCACGCGCATCACCAGCCTGGTTGAAGTGCCTACGGGTACGGTAGCAACAATTGTATTTCCGCAAAGCGCGCGGCGGGCAGCTACGGAAGGTAAAGAAGCGGCAAAGGAGTTGTATGAAAAGTCTGTTGGCGCTATACTCGCCATATTATTGCCGGGGCTACTTGTACTATATATCTTTCCTGATTTTTTTGTCAACATAATTGCCGGTGCCAAATATGCCGACTCTGTACCCATACTCAGGATAGTAGTACTGTACTGTTTATTAATGCCTTATGCGAGACAATCGGGAACTATTCTTGACTCAATTGGTCTGCCCCACATCAATTTTTACACAGTAATGTTCTCCGCATTATGCAATGTTTTTGCTAATTATTTTTTTATCAACAGATATGGTATAATAGGTGCCGCCTACGGCACGCTGTTTGCATCACTGGTGAATTTCTGCATCAGCCAGTATTTTCTTACTAAGTACTTCGGTGTCAATTTTTTAAACACGCTTAAGTATGCAATAAGCTTCTACCCAAAGACACTGGTTAGCCTCAGGGCGCAGGCTTAAAACAGTATCCCGCAATATTTGCTAACGATTTCTGAAAGTATTGTTAATACTGCATTTGAGCGGCACTATAAATACATGTCCTGCGTTTACTGGAATGAACTTTTTATTACTTCGCGCAACAAAAAATCTTACACAAAATGCGTATTTTGTTCTACACATTTCTTAATGTTATGAAAAAAAATTTTGAGCGCTTTTTATAGATGACTGTGTATCATACCTGAATAAAGTATCAATAATAATTTGTAAACAGGTGTGATTTTTGTTGCGAAATCCTCCTTATTTTTACATTAGTTCCATCCGGAAACATATTGGTTTTTTGAGAGCTTGAGTATACGCAGGCGATCAGAATTTTGTGAAGTGAGTTGCAGGGGAGATTTGTTTTCTTTTTATCTTTTTTGTTTTTCTCTTCCAGCCCAAGGTGTGTACCTGGTTCACGGGCTATTTATTTTTAAACTTTTAAAATAATTTGAGTATGGGTATTGTGAGAAAGGCAATATACGCTATTGCTATATGCATGTGTGTATGGAATATAGGCTACTCCCAGACGGCATCGAGGATCACTGTAACATCGATCAGCTCGAACATCAGTACGGGACAGGATTATACTCCATGGCTTAATGACGATGTAACCAGGTTGGTTGCAGACGTTTGGGCATCAGTTAACATGCAATATGTTGATGTGAAGTTAAAATTGCAGTCAAGAGCGAATGTTACCAAACTATCATTATACGACTATACAGGCACTTTTGCCTCAACACCGGCTTCAATTTATGCAGTGAATGGTACTACAAAAACACTTTTAGGAACTTTTACAGGTGCATCATATATGGCATGGGTGGACATTAACCTGGCTACACCCGTGACTGCGGATACCATTATCGTACGTAAGTATGGCAACTGCATCCCACAGAAAGTAAAGGTATATGGTACGTCGGCAGGGCTATCTACTCCTATAACAGGGTATGGGATAATGTGCACAGGCAGCACTACTTCCCTGGGCAACGCCTCATGGGGTGGTGTGTGGACCAGCGGTAATACTGCTATTGCCACAGTAAATTCCGGTACGGGTATTGTTGCCGGCGTTTCTGCAGGAACGGCTACCATTTCTTATACTATATCGGGCTTGCTGGCAACAACTACTGTAACCGTAAATGCTTCTGCAAATCCCGGTACTATAACAGGTGTAACAAGTATTTGCCCTGGCGGTACAACAACATTTACAGCATCAGGTGGCGTAACCGGTGGTACCTGGAGCAGCTCTGCAACAGGTGTTGCTACAGTTAATAGTTCAGGAGTAATAACCGGAGTTTCAGCCGGAACAGCTACAATTACTTATTCCGTTGCTAATAGCTGCGGTTCGGCTGTTGCTACTAAAACAATAGCCGTAAGTTCTGCATTTAGTGCGGGAAGTATATCGGGTGCAAGCTCTGTTTGCCCCGGCAGCACTACAACTTTAACAAATTATGTAACCGGTGGTACCTGGAGCAGTTCCTCAACAGGCATTGCCACTATAAACAGTGCCGGAGTAGTGACAGGTGTTGCAAATGGTACAGCTACCATCAGTTATACGGTAACTAACAGTTGTGGCACTGCAAGGGCTACGAAAACTATTACAGTTAACTCAACTGCCAGTGCCGGCAGCATTAGCGGCACGGCTACCATTTGCCCTGGCAGCACTACAACTTTGACAAGTAGTGTGAGTGGTGGCACATGGACCAGCTCGTCAACGGGCGTTGCAACTGTAAACAGCGCTGGTGTTGTGACCGGTGTATCAAATGGTACAGCTACGATCATATATGCGGTTTCAAGCAGTTGTGGCAGCGCTACTGTTGCTAAGGTCATTACGGTTAACTCAACCGCAAGTGCAGGCAGTATCAGCGGTGCGGCTACTGTTTGTCCCGGCAGCACAACAACTTTGACAAGCAGTGTGGGTGGTGGTGCATGGACCAGCTCGTCAACGGCAGTTGCAACTGTGAACAGTGCTGGTGTTGTGACCGGTGTTTCAAATGGTACGGCTACGATCGCCTACACTGTTGCCAGTGGTTGCGGCACAGCTACAGCTACAAAAACAATTTCGGTAAATTCTACTCCTAATGCCGGATCAATAACAGGTACGGCTTTAATAACAGTTGGTGCAACTACGACATTGGGCAGTACAGCATCAGGTGGTTCCTGGGGATGTTCTGCAACAAGTGTTGCTACTGTGAGCTCTGCAGGTGTGGTTGCGGGTTTATCTGCAGGCACAGCTACTGTCAGTTATACTGTTTCCGGAAGCTGTGGTACTGCAGCAGCTACTAAAGTGGTAACTGTAAATGCATCGACAGGGACGAGTGGTACCGGAAGTACGCTAACATCCGGCAGGATACCTATGGATCCCAAAAGGTGGTACCAGCTTAATAATTGCAGCAATGGTCTTGAAGGGCTGCATGACGGTGTACTTTCTGCAACCGTTACTACAGGGTGGGGAAAGATACTCTCTAACTATGATGCTTACTATCCAGTGTTAAAAGGTGAGAAGATCAATATAGACAGTATCAAATTTTATGATGGTGCGGGTTCTAACACAACGACGCCATTTACATTGTACTATATAGATTCATTATGGAATAAAGTGGCGATAGCTACGTTTACTGGTACGCAGTACAACAGTTGGGTAGGGCCTAATCCATCTTCACCTTCTACATATAGTTTGTCTGTTCCGGCAAATAATGTGAAATACCTGGTAATCAATTGTTATGGCACTTATCCTAATGAAATGGAGGTCTACGGTACTTACCAGGCGCCAAGTGCATTAGCTAGTGCACCTCCAAAGAATATAAAATTGAAGCAGCAGTTTGGTGTCAATGCTTTTGAGTGGGATTTTGAGCACCCAAGCGCCCCTTTGGTTATCGATGAATCGAGAATGACCGCTGCCAAGAACTTTACGGCTATCAGGCATTACCTCGATTGGGAGAAACTGGAGCCTAATGATGGTGGTTATACCTACAATCCATCTCACAGCGGAAGCTGGAACCTGGATACCATGTATGCGAGGTGCAAAGCTGAGGGAATGGAGATGCTTGTGGATATAAAGACGATCCCGGGATGGATGGTGGCTACTTATCCTACTACTGAACGGGACCCGGAAAACACCCCGGTTCCTTATGGCAGTGACTTTTCAAATCCTGCGTCATATATAAAACAAGCAAAACTTGGGTTCCAGTTTGCGGCACGCTATGGCAACAATCCGGGTGTTAGTTCTTCTTTGTTATCTGTTGATGCATCGACAAGGTGGACAGGTGATCCCGCCAACGTTGTAAAGAAAGGATTGAACCTTGTAAAATATATTGAGTGTGATAACGAGCGTGATAAGTGGTGGAAAGGCAGGAAGGCATACCAGACAGGCCGCGAATATGCTGCAAATCTTTCTGCTTTTTATGACGGCCATAAGAACACAATGGGCCCTGGGGTAGGCGTGAAAAATGCAGACTCTACTATGATGGTTGTAATGGGGGGTGTTGCAACGCCAACTCCCGATTATCTCCGTGGCATGATAGATTGGTGCATAGAAAATAGGGGATATAAAGCAGATGGTTCGGTTAACCTGTGCTGGGATGTGATCAATTACCACTTGTATTCTGATGATGGTGGATCTATGCAGGGTTTAGGCACAAGAGGTGCGGCTCCCGAGGTTGCGCATGCTGATACTTTTGCTGCTGCCTTCATCAAAGCAGCGCATGCATATGCTAAAGACATGCCGGTATGGATCACTGAAACAGGCTATGATATCAATACTGGTAGTGTTATCAAGGCTATTCCTATAGGCAGCAAAACTGCTTTGCAAACGCAGGCAGACTGGACCTTACGCACATGCTTGCTGAACGCGAGGATGGGCATAGAGCGTACGTTCTTCTATATGATGTATGACGACAATATTGCTAATCCTACGAAGTTCGCTTCATCCGGCCTTATAAACCCGGACAGGTCACGCAAACCGGCGGCTGACTACCTGAGGCAGGCAAATACGCTGATGGGAGAGTATGTGTACAAGGAGACGATCAGCACAAACCCGATCGTAGACAGGTATGAACTGGCGGGTAAATCAGCTTATGTGCTGGTTAAGCCAACTGAAAATGGGTCAACTATGTCATATACACTTAACGTAGGTACAACAGGTAGCGTACGCGCATATAGCCCAACTATAGGTCAGGATACCATGAATGTAGCCACAATGTCGACATCAGGAACAAACGTTACACTGACGGTGACAGAAACGCCATTGTTCGTTATACCTGTAGCATCTAGTAAAGAAGGTGCTGCATTCAACAACCCGGTTGATGATATACAGGCGCAGTCAGATATTTTAGTGTACCCTAACCCAACGGCAGGTAATGTTAACTTCAGTATTGATAATGATAAAGATGGTGATGTAAAGGTGACAGTGTTTACCATGAGCGGACAGGTTTGCAGAAGCTACCAGTTCACAAAAGCCACTGGTAAATACACTAATACTATAGACATCAACAACTTGCCAAGCGGAATGTACTTAATTGAGTTTGGGCAGGGAGACAAGAAAGAAATAAAGAAAGTTATTAAAGTAAATCAATAAAGAATAGGAAGTATCTGTATCCTTGACCTGAGTTAGGATACAAAGTCGGAATAGCCTTCAACACTAGTGTTGAAGGCTATTTTTGTTTCAACATTTTAAATGGGTAATGTAGCTTATTTAACCCATATTGAGCATACACATGCGCACAATATGACCTGGCAAAATGCCATTGTTAAAATCAGAAACTTGTTTAACAAAAATCTTATGCATTACCGTTATTAACATGCTTACTCATAACACGGATCTCAAAAAGTTAGGTTATCTGATAGCTTCGCATTAGTATGTCTGTCATTTCTAACACTTATTGAAAAATAAAGCGCAACACTCCATATCACTTAGCAGTTGAGTTATGCATGTGTGTTTTGATTATTCTTTAGGGTCGCGAGGGCTTTTACCCGGATCGAACGTTAAAATCTCCGGCGCTTGAACGCCGATAAAGAGTGAATGGAACGATTTTACAAAATGTGCTGTTGATCGGGAAGAAAAAGACCTGGTCGTTGACCGGAAAAAATTGTTAGACTAAAAAAATCGGAACCATGAAAAAAGATGTAGAAATTTTACTAGTAATTGATAACGAGCCAATGCAACAGTTTTTGAATACACTGTTCTTTGACAAGTACAATGTGGTGACAATGCCCAATGCCGTGGATGCTTTCAGGTGGCTTGAAGAAGGGCATTTCCCATCATTAATTATATCAGACCTGATAATGCCGGTAATGGACAACAAATGCCTGATACGTAATCTTAAAATAAGCGGTTTTTACAGGTACACCCCCATTATCGTCTTATCCTCAATGCCTCAGTCAGAAGAATGCTTAATGGAATGGGCTTCCCAAATTGATGCTTATTTCACCAAGCCTTTTAATCCTCTCCAACTAACCTTCTCTGTTGACCACTTACTCTCAACCAACTATGGAACACAAACTGCTGCTTGATGTAGAAAGCACGACCCGGTTCAGCATTACCGGCTATCTCTCATCAATCTTTGCAAAAGAAGCTGCTTATTGCTTTGCAGAATACGCCGAATTCAAAGAATGCGAATCCCTGAGGAAACTGGAAAGATATTTAATGGATCAATCCATCACTACGCTGCCTGATGTATTGCTGATTGAGATAGATGAACGTGAAGAATGTTTCAGGATGATCGAAAAGTTCAGGAAAAATATTCTCCTGAAAGGTATGATCATAGTATTACTGTCCGATCAGCACAATCCTGCATGGGAAGCGCGTGCGAAGAAGCTTGGCGTACATGATTATTATGAAGCACCTTATGCGGTAACTGATATCATTGAGCGTCTGACCTTCTTAGTGAAGTTCAAAATGATCAAACCAACATTGACCGAGCTGCATAAAGATGTGCCTCACTATGTGCTGCCATTGGCAAAACGCATATTTGATATCATCTTTTCCTCCTTCGCATTGCTGTTAATATCTCCGTTGCTACTCATAACTGCGATATGTGTGCGCCTTGAATCCAAAGGCCCGATTGTTTATAAGAGCAGAAGGGTAGGAACTGGTTTTAAGGTGTTCGACTTTTATAAGTTCAGGTCAATGTATGTGAACGCAGATAAGAAACTCACTGAATTGACCGCTCAGAACGAATACAAGGTAGAAAACGGCAAAACTGTTTTCTTTAAGATCAAAAACGATCCAAGGATCACGAGAGTTGGTCGTTTTATCAGGAAGACCAGCATTGATGAACTTCCGCAGCTGATCAATATCCTTAAGGGTGATATGTCGGTTGTCGGTAACAGGCCCCTGCCATTCTATGAAGCTGAGATGCTTACGTCTGATGATTGGTCATGGCGGTTCCTGGCTCCTGCAGGCCTTACAGGTCTGTGGCAGATCTGCCGCGCAAAAAGGGAAATATCCGAAAGGGAAAGGAAACGCCTTGATAATTTCTACGCAAAGAAGAATTCAATGCTATTTGATCTAAAAATTCTTGCGCAAACTCCCTTTGCATTCCTTCAAAGGTCTGATGATTAAACCCCGCAAAATGAAAAAGTTAGTTATTCTCGCAACTATATGTTTCATCTGGACCGGCCTTCGGGCACAGGTGTCCATGATGGAAGATGTCTCCCAGCCATATCTTGATAAGCTTATCGAGATCGGCAAGGCAAACTACCCAAAGTTTAAATATACGACTGCAAAAACTGCCGCGTCTAAGGCAGCTTATGATAAAGCTAAGTGGGGTGTATTCGATTTTGCCACTTTGGGTTACGTCTATTCTCCGAATATGTATAATGTTTATGATCAAAGAGGCACTTATAATAGCTCCTTGAATGGTTACCAGGTTGGGTTATTCCTGAATGTTGGTTCTGTATTACAAAAACCTTCAATTATCAAAGGAGCTAAGCAGGAGTATATAGCCACCCAAATGGACAAGGAAGTGATCGATCTGGATGTTGTGCAGGAAATACGGAAAAGGTACTATACCTATATACAGCAAAAGAACGTCCTGAGGCTGAAATCTAAAGCCGTGGCTGATGTAGATGATATGCTGAAGCATGTGAAGTATAAATTCGAAAAGGGTGAAGTGACCTTTGATAGCTATAACCAGGTATTGATCTCTGTATCAAGCTATAGCCAGGAAAAGATAAACGCGGAGGCAGCGATGCTAATCGCAAAAAGTAGCCTGGAACAACTCTTGGGCACATCTCTGGAAAGTATAAAAGTTAATTGATAAACACTACTGTATGGAACTCCTGAATTTTTTAAAGTCGCTGAAACGTTATAGGGCGGTATTGATATTAGTGCCTCTTGTTACTGCAATAGCCTCATACATCATTGCGAAGAAGCTGCCTGATAAATATGTCTCTAATGCCCGGCTTACGTCATCCATTGCTGACAGGTCTCAGCAATTGGTAAATGACAACTCGCAGCCGGACTCAAGGGTTAGCGAAGAGTTTGATAACCTGCTTCAAACCATTACGATGGATAAAATTTTGGATCAGGTCTCTTATAAACTCATGATACACGACCTTGAAAACAACAGTGCTTTTCGTAAATCGGCTAAGTCATTGGCATCGATGAGCCAAACAGAAAAGGCAACTACCCTTCAGGCTTTCAATGCACTGTATACGGAGAAGAGAACACTAAATCCGCTGAATAGCAACGAAAAATCAATGCATAAGCTGCTCAAGTCAATGCACTATGATAAGGAGTCTTTAAGAAAGCAATTATCTGCATGGCGGATGGATAACAGCCAGTATATAAACCTGGAATTCAAGTCAGAGAACCCCCAACTTTCTGCGTTTGTGCTCAATACATTGTCAAGTGAGTTCATTGATTATTATACAACAGTGCATACAGCCAATAGGAGCCGCTCTGTAAAATACCTTGACAGCCTTGTGCGGGTGAAACAGGGTGAGTTGATCGCTCAAAACGAGTTGCTGAAGCAATATAAAATTGATAATGGGATTTTGAATATTGACGACCAGGCGAAAACCATATACGAGCAAATTGCGGATATGGAAACCAAAAAGGGCACTGCTGAAAAAGATATGGTTGCCTATTCGGTTGCTTTGAGAAACATTAATAATAAGTTTAGTCCCGACAACCGCAAGTATCTGGAAAGCAGCATGGCAACCATTAATTCTGAGATCGTTAAAACCAAAGACCAGATAAATGTGCTGAATGATGCTTATGTGCAAAGTGGTTTCAATGAAAAATACAAAGCAAGGATCGATACGCTTCAGAAAAAGCTGACATCTCAGATATATACCCAAACTGATAATTATGCCTACAATCCCAACGTAGCTAAGGAGAATCTTGTAACTCAGAAACTTAGTCTCGAAATTTCGAAAGACCTTGCACAAAACAGTGTGCAGACAATTAACAACGAGATCGGTAAACTAAAGGGAAATTTGCAAAGGCTGGTACCTAACCTGGCAACAATACAGGCATACCAGGCTAAGATAGATGTTACCAACAAAGAATACCTCGATGTTTTACAGAAATACAACCAGGCAAGCCTTGAGGCTAGTTATAGTGTGCCAGTAAGGTTGGTGGAGAAGGCAGTGCCCGGCGATCCTGTTCCCGGCAAAAAGATATTGCTGGTTGCTTTTTCAACCATAGCCAGCCTTGTATTGTGCCTCATGGTGTGCTTTGCTATGTTCTACTTTGATAGGTCCATTCAGACATCTGAGCAATTACATAGTTCTATCGACATACCGGTTATTGGAACATTGAACCGCATTAATGGAGAAGCTTTGAACCTGCACGATCTTTGGGATGATAAAGTACCTGATGCAGGTAATGCCGTTTTCAAAAATTCCCTGCGTTGCATTCGCCATGAAATAGAGAATGAGATACAGGATGGCAGCGTATTGGCAGTTACCAGTATTAAAGAAGGAGAAGGGAAGACATTCCTGGCCATGAGCCTTGCTTATGCTTTCTCAAAGGTGAATAAAAGAGTGCTGTTGATTGATGGCAATTTTATGCACCCTGATATCAGCAATACTATAGATGCGCCATTCTTTATTGAAAAGTTTTTGAACGACAACGGCGGCACTTATGCCACCGTGAACGATGCTATAAGCATTATTGGTAATAAAGGTGGCGATAACTCATTGCTGGAGTTAAGTACTACTGAAAATATAAAAGAGTTTTTTGCTGCACTGAAGTCTGTTTTCAATGTGATCATTGTGGAAACTTCAGCCCTCGATAGTATTAACAAGGCAAATGCCAAAGAGTGGATCAGTTTTGCAGATAAAGTTGCAGTTGTATTTGAATCAGGGGGGCAAATTAACGCTACTGCCGGACAGCATGTACAATACCTTAAACAATTAGGTTCCAGGTTATCAGGAATGGTCCTGAATAAAGTAGTGCAAACACCTGTGCCTGCTAAAATAAACTATAACTTATTGATAGCGCAACCGAAACCACAAGCTGTTGCGTATAGCTAAAAACACATAGTTATTATGAACAAGCATGTTATTAATAGAGCGGAATCCCAAAGAAGAATAAACATTCTGCGTACGATAGCGGTGATCATAGCATTTATTTCTGTCTATTTCTTCTTTCTGAAACTAGTACTGTTTTAAAAGTAAGCGATAATGTACCGGCAATTCGACAATATAACTTTAAATCCATACAAGCCCGATTCCCCGGGTAATAGGCTTAATATGCCTTTGATCGCATGCTCGGTCTTGATTACCTCGCTATTGCTGGCATATATCATCCTGAATTCCGGCCCAGCATCATTTTTCATGGTACTGGCGGGCATATTTGCTGTTCCTACGATCTATGTGATACTCACACAGCCGCAGAAGGGCATACTGGTTTTATTGACACTGGCGTATATCGTCATGTTTTTCAGCAAGTTGGCTACAGATTATCCCGTAGGCATTGTCATGGATGCGTTAGTTTTCCTGTTAGTGGTCAGTTTCTTCCTGAAACAGAAGTATATAAAGGACTGGAGCATTTTTCGCGGAAGTATCAGCACAGTAATTATTGTGTGGATATGCTATAACGTTCTGGAAGTGATTAATCCGGCCGCTGAGTCGCGATCAGCATGGCTTTATGCTGTAAGGCCCATTGCATTTATTACCGTTTCCTATTTTCTTTTCCGCTTTTTTATAAAGGATGTTCAATTCATCCGCACCATTTTCAAATTATGGATATGCCTGAGCTTCGTAGCCGCCATATATGCATTGAAGCAGGAGTTCTTTGGCTTTGCAGATTTCGAAATGGCAGCCATTAAATCCGATCCGCTTACTGCAAGCCTGTACTTTATAGGCAACCACTGGCGCAAACATTCCATTTTCTCCGATCCCGTTGCATTTGCCTACAATATGGTTATCAGCTCTATTCTATGTTTTTGTCTGATAACAGGGCCCATGCTTCGCTGGAAGAAAATTGTTCTTGTATTGCTGGGTTGTCTTTTTATCTATTCTATGCTATACTCCGGTACACGAGGTGCATATGTCTTACTGCCTGCATCGTTTCTTTTGTTCGCCATTCTCAAGTATAACTGGAAGGTTATGGTTACAGGGCTGGCTATTTTGTTGGTAACTATATTCCTCATTTTTGTGCCTACCTCCAATTATACCCTTTACCGTTTCCAGAGTGCCTTTAAACCCGGCAAGGATGCCTCTTACAATTTAAGGCTGAGCAACCAGAAGAAAATACAACCGTATATCCAATCTCATCCTTTGGGCGGTGGCATTGGCTCAACGGGTGTTTGGGGACGGCGCTTCAGTCCGAATTCCTACCTCGCTCATTTTCCACCGGACAGTGGTTATGTGCGTGTTGCCGTGGAGCTTGGCTGGGTAGGATTGTTCATTTTTTGCACATTCATGTTCATCGTGCTGAAGACAGGTATAGTGAACTATTTCAAAATACGTGATCCTGAGCTTAGGAGTTATTGCCTGGCAATGGTAATGATCATATTTGCCTTGCATATAGGCAATTACCCGCAAGAGGCATTGGTGCAATATCCTGTAAATGTCTATTTCTACCTGGCTATTGCATTATTGAGTGTTACATTAAAGTTAGATAAGGAAAAAACAATTGAAAAGGACAAGCTATGCAACTAAAGGATCAGAATATTTTTATACTAGGGTTATCTAAGTTTGATGATAAGATCGAATCTACGATCTATACACTTGCGAAACACCTCGCGCTGAATAACAATGTATACTTTATTGAGAACCCATACACCTGGAAGGACTATATTTTTAACAGGAATGGGAAGGAGGTGAAAAGGCGAAAAGAATATTTCCCATTTAATTCGGACAAACTGATAAATACAACCTTGCCAAATTTAAAAGTGTTGATAACGCCACCGTTGATTTCTATAAACTGGTTGCCTGAAAGTAAATTATACAGGTCTATATTGAAGGTCAATGAAAGGATCATTATTCACCGGGTCAAGCAAATCATTAAAAGGTTCAAGATAAACAGTTATATATTTATTAATTCATTCAATTTTTACTATCCTGATCTGGGCAGGTTATTATCACCAAAGTTGGCCGTTTATCATTGTGTTGATCCGATCGTTTTTTCCTGCGACCGTAAACATGGCCTTGTATCTGAGCAGCAAATAGTAAAAGAAAGCGAAATGGTGATATGCACAAGTAAGAAGCTATTTGATGAAAAAGCGAAGTTCAATAAGAATACTTTTTTTGTGCCTAATGCAGCAGATATAACCCATAGTAATAAAGCATTGCAACCCGAGCTGCCGGTTCATGATTGCCTGAGTGGAATAAAAAGGCCCATTGTGGGTTATTTTGGCACTGTCGAAAGAAGACTGGATTATGCGCTAATCGACCAGCTCACCAGAGTGCATAAAGAAATCAGCTTTGTTTTCACCGGGCCAATATCTTCAGAGCTTGTTCCACAGTGGTTTTACGAAAGGCCTAATATTCATTTAACAGGCCCCGTTCCTTACGAGCAAATGCCGCAGGTACTGAAAGGATTTGATGTGGCTATCATACCGTTTAAGAAAGACGAGTTCAGTGAAAATATTTTTCCACTCAAGCTTTTTGAATATTTAGGGTCGGGTAAACCGGTAGTTGCAACAAATTTTAATACTGACCTTAAGGACTTTACGTTGTCAACAGTTGCTTATTGCAATGATGCTGCATCATTTGCAGAGGCTATTCTAATTGGACTATATAATGATACAGAGGAACAAAAGCAGGCCAGGTTGGCAATAGCAGGTCAAAATACTTGGGAACGTCGCGGTGATGAGTTTAGCGAACTGATCAGTGACCACATGTCGGGCATTAATCAAGAAAAGCATCAAATGGAAACATATACCCTTGATAAACAAGCTTAACGAAAACCTCAGTTATGAAAAATCCAAGTTGGGTAGACGAGCATATTTTTGATTATAACTGTTTCGAAGAAGTACCTCAGCATTTATTCGATACAATAAATGCTAAACTGGATATGGTACAAAGCAATTGTCCGCTTGTGAGTGTTGTTATATGTGCCTGGAACGAAGAAGTCAATATTCTGCAAACTATAAGCAGCCTTTGCCGGATGAAGACGGGCTATCCTTTCGAGATAGTAGTTGTCAATAACAACTCCACTGACAATACCCAGGTGGTACTTGACAAGCTGAACGTCAGAAGCTTTTTCCAACCGATGCAGGGCTGGGGGCCGGCACGCCAGTTGGGGTTGGAAAATGCACGCGGTAAGTATATATTGATAGCAGATGCAGACGCCATATATCCTGATGTGTGGATAGATGAAATGGTACATGAGTTACTGCAGCCGGAAGTAGTATGTGTATATGGCCGTTATTCCTTTATAGGTGAAAGAGACTATCCGCGTTGGATGTTGTATATACACGAAAAACTGAAAGATATTGTAGCAGAATTGAGGCAGTTCAAAAGACCATTTTTAAATGCGTATGGCATAAGCATGGGATTTGTTAGGGAGTATGCCTTGAAAGTTGGCTATGTGATGCGCAATATAAGAGGTGAAGATGGCAGGATGTGTTTTGATCTGATGCGCTTTGGTAAGATCAGGCAATTAAGACTGGATAAAGCCCGTGCCTGGACATTTCCACGCGTATTTAAAAAAGAAGGGTCTTTAAGACATGCTATATTGAACAGGGTAAAGAAAGAGCTGAACCGGTTGCCGGAAATGTTCTACTCTATGCCGGTGCATGATACCAAAGCATCGGCAAATGAGAATTGACATCAGAGAAAATGATTTTGAGATAAGAGATTATGATGATGTCAATTTGTAGTACTAGGGTCCACCGATCTGCAAAAAGCCTCATATAATGTGAGGCTTTCTTGTTTATTTAGTTCACGGTTAGCAATGCAACTCATCTCATTAGAGGTCACAGATGCGGGTTTCTGCAGCAAATAGCAATGGTAAACGGCTATAAAGGAATACAGCTGGAGTTCTTAGTAATGAAATAAAAAAGTGTTTCCTTATTTTTACCAATAAATACTTTTATGAGATCGGAGGCGAAAACGGTAATGGAATATTTAAGCTCACTACCTGAAGAGCGGATAGTGCCGATGGACAAATTGTATAAAGCGATAAAAAAGAACATACCCAAAGGCTTTTCTGAAGGTATGGGCTATGGTAATATGGGGTGGTCAGTACCGCATAGTTTGTACCCGCCGGGTTATCATTGCGATCCCGCACAGCCATTGCCTTTTTTGGGTATTGCCTCGCAAAAGAATTTCATAGCAGTGTACCACATGGGCGTTTACAGCGACCCTGAATTGCTGAAATGGTTTACCACTGAATATCCAAAGCATTGCAAGCGCAAGCTGGATATGGGCAAGAGTTGTATCCGTTTCAAGTATATGGACGATATACCTTATAAACTGATCGGTGAACTGGCATCGAAGATGACACCAAAAGAGTGGATCACTATGTATGAAAAGGCACTGAAAAAATAACAGCCTTATTGGTCAAATACACGCAGTTTATTTTCCTCACACAAGGCTTGTTAAGGGTTTCAGGGGTTCCACTATAAATATCATGCCTCTGCTATTACGCTGTAATTTTTTTGCTAACATTCCTCGTTAGCTAAAAAAAAATTCTACAAATTAACTCACATCAAAAGTCCTGAAAATCAGCATCGAAGCGCTTTCTGCGCTAATAATTACTTTCAAATAATAATGATGTTATTACGCATTTTAATTTGTTAATCGTTAACAAAAACAATTTTTTGTGTAGCTGTAAAATGCAGAGAATGAGAAGAAAACGACCGTTTTTTACCCATTTCTAAAATTATCTTATTATTATTTGCAAATATTCATACAGTATACCAAAGCGAAATATCAGATAAATACGTTTAATGTAAAAAAATATATACACTTAACAAGCGAATGTCATTGTTTTTGTTAACAACATTATTATATCTTCGCACAACTAATTTGTTAACTAATTTTTAACGACCTATATAAATGCTAAAAACAAAGAAACATTTTTAACTCAAAACACACACAAAATGAAAAAGAATTTACACCATGCATTGACTTCACCGGAATTATCGCCGGTTGTGCCAGTGTTAAAGACGGCACGGATATCGCTGTTTTTATTTTCTGCCATTTTGCTTTTTGCCAATACCCAGGCAAATGCAAAGTCATTTCTACCAACCTGCCCCACGATATGGGTCACGGTAACGTCCACCCCCAATGTGGGTTGTGTAGGCAGTGCACTTACACTGAATGCATCAACGATCATCGGTGGAACTGCCCCATATACATATGTATGGAGCGGACCGGCAGGCTTTTCAGCTACTGGCACAACACCTACGGCAACAACCCCCCCTTTGACTGCTCTTGGCGAGGGGAACTACCACGTAACAGTTACCGATGTCAATGGGTGCTCTTCGGCCTCCGGCACAGGTAACAAATTTACGAGTGTGTGGACTATCCCTGTGCTGAGTGCGGTTGTCACGCCCAACCCTGTATGCACTGGCAATAGCCTTTTTCTGACTGCCGGATACAACAGCGGAGGTTCAGGTGTCTGTTCATATGCCTGGGTTGGCCCCAATGGCTACACAGCAACAGGTGCCAATCCAGTATTAACTAATGCAACTTCACTGGCTGCAGGATCATATACTGTTACCGCTACAGATGCTGCCAGTGGTTGCATCGGTAAAGGCACCACAATGTCAGTTCCGGTAATTACAAATACTGTTTCCGTCACTACAAGCAGCAGTGTGGCTATTTGCGGTGGTACCTCAACAACATTGACAAGCTCCGGTGCAAGCACGTATGACTGGATGCCAATGACCGGACTTTCTTCAGGCATGGGATCTACAGTAACTGCGAACCCATCTGCAACAACTACTTATACTGTAACAGGCCGTGTGGGAACTTGCCTGAATTCATCAACAGTTACCGTTTCCGTATTACCAACTTATTCTGTTACTGCAACAACGGGCGCCAATGGCACTATATCCAGTTCGGGTGTGACAAATGTGTGCTCTGGTACAAACATCACTTATACAGTTACCCCAACAGCAGGCTACCAGGTAAGCGATATCCTCGTTAATGGCTCAAGCATTGGCACCGGTCCCGTGTTTACTTTGTACGGTGTAACTTCCCCTCAGACCGTATACGCAACATTTGCACTGGCATGCGTTGCCCCTGCAATAACTTGTTCGGGTAATGTTACACAAGCGGCAGCAACTGGCGCTTGCAATGCAAATGTTACTTACAGCGCGGCAACTGCTACCGGCACATCTCCAGCAATTACTTACTCCCAAAACTCCGGAACAAGCTTTGCTGTTGGTGTTACAACAGTAACAGCTACAGCTACCAACAGTTGCGGCACAGCAACTTGTAATTTCAACGTTACCGTAACGCCCAATACGCTTAGTGTAGGTACATCACATACCAACGTGTCCTGCAATGGTGGCAGTAATGGTACAATAACCACAACTGTCAGCGGGGGCTCCGGCTCTTACACTTATTCATGGACTGGTGGCGCGAGTGGCGCCAATCCAACCGGCCTCGCAGCAGGAATTTATACCGTAACGGTCACAGATGCTTCATGCAGTGCGGTAAGCCCGGTTTCTGCGGTCGTTACTATAACGCAGCCTTCGGCATTAAACGCATCATCAACTGTTTCGAATGTTCTTTGTAATGGCGGCAACACCGGCAGCGTTACTGTTTCTGCTACAGGCGGCACTGCGGCTTATAGCGGAACCGGTACATTCAGTGGATTAAGCGCAGGAGCATATAGCTATACTGTTACTGATGCCAATGGTTGTTCCGCTACTACATCAGGCAGCGTTACACAGCCATCAGCACTTTCGGTTTCTGCATCAGTTACTCATGCATTATGCAACGGCGGTGCAGGCAGTATAGATGTTACTGCATCAGGCGGTACAGCCAGCTATACCGGCGATGGTACATTTGTTGGTTTAAGTGCAGGTACATATAGTTATACTGTTACTGATGCTAACGGTTGTTCTGCAACCGTATCCGGCACAGTTACAGAACCATCAGCACTTACTGCATCTTCTTCTGTAACTAATGTAACGTGCAATGGTGGCAGCAATGGCGAAGTAGCCGTATCGGCATCGGGTGGTACCGGCAGCTATGCCGGCGCTGGTACATTTACCGGCTTAAGCGCAGGATCATACAGCTATACGGTTACCGATGCAAATGGTTGCACAGCAGCTACTTCAGGCACGGTTACAGAACCATCGGCACTTTCCGCCTCTTCATCAGTTACAAATGTTCTTTGCAATGGTGGCAGCACGGGCAGTGTTGTTGTTTCAGCAACTGGTGGTACAGGTTCTTATTCCGGCACGGGCACCTTCAGTGGCCTGAGTGCAGGAGCATATAGTTATACGGTTACTGACGCCAATGGTTGCACCGCAGCTACGTCAGGCAGCATTACGCAGCCATCAGCACTTTCTGCATCTTCATCAGTTACCAATGTTCTTTGTAATGGTGGCAGCACAGGTAGTGTTGTTGTTTCAGCAACTGGTGGTACAGGTTCTTATTCCGGCACAGGCACGTTCAGTGGCCTGAGTGCAGGAGCATACAGTTATACGGTTACTGATGCAAATGGTTGCACCGCAGCTACTTCAGGCAGCATTACAGAGCCATCAGTGCTTTCTGCCTCGTCATCAGTTACCAATGTACTTTGCAATGGTGGCAGCACAGGCAGCGTTGTTGTTTCAGCAAGTGGTGGTACAGGTTCTTATTCCGGAACGGGTACGTTCAGTGGCCTGAATGCAGGCGCATACAGTTATACCGTTACCGATGCTAATGGCTGCACAGCAACTACGTCGGGTAACGTTACAGAACCATCAGCACTTTCTGCATCATCATCAGTTACCAATGTACTTTGCAATGGTGGCAGCACAGGTAGTGTTACTGTTTCTGCTGCAGGCGGTACTGCAGGTTATTCCGGCACAGGCACCTTCAACGGTTTGAGTGCAGGGTCTTTCAGCTATACAGTTACTGATGCAAATGGTTGCACCGCTAACACATCAGGCAGTATTACAGAGCCATCATCGGCACTTTCGGCATCTTCATCAGTTACGAATGTATTATGTAACGGTGCCAGCACAGGCAGTGTTACTGTTTCTGCTGCAGGTGGTACTGCAGGTTATACCGGCACAGGCACATTTAGTGGATTGAGTGCCGGGTCTTACAGCTATACCGTTACCGATGCTAATGGCTGTACAGCTGTTACTTCCGGCACTATCAGCCAGCCATCATCGGCACTTTCTGCATCATCATCAGTTACTGATGCTGTGTGCAATGGTGGCACCGGCAGCGTTACTGTCGCTGCGAGCGGGGGCACTGGTTCTTATTCCGGCACCGGTACATTCAGCAGTTTAAGCGCTGGTACATACAGCTATACGGTAACAGATGCTAATGGTTGTACAAATACAACATCTGCAACAGTTACACAGCCTGCGGCAATGAGCATGGGCGCAACTGTGGCAAACGTGAGCTGCTCAGGTGTTAGCGATGGAAGTATTACTACTGCGGTATCAGGGGGTAGCTCTCCTTATTCGTATTCATGGAGCACAAGTGCAACAACTTCGGGCATATCAGGCCTGTCGGCAGGTTCGTATTCAGTAACGGTAACGGATGCAAACGGCTGCACAGGAACAGGTTCATATACGATCGCCGGGCTTGGTGGTTTTGGGCTGTCAGGCAGCGTTACCAATGTTAGCTGCAATGGTGGCAGCAACGGCGCTGTATCTACAAGTATTTCTGGTGGTACCTCTCCTTATTCTTATTCATGGAGTACAGGCGCTTCTACGTCCAGTATCTCATCAAGGGCAGCAGGCACCTATTCAGTAACAGTTACCGATGCTAACGGCTGTACTGTGGGTGGATCTTATAGTGTTACACAACCGGCTGCATTAAGCGTAAGCGGTACAGTCACTAACGTAACTTGCTATGGCCTCAGCAATGGTAGTATAAGCACAAGTGTCAGCGGTGGTACAGCATCTTATAGCTATGCGTGGAGCACAAGTGCTACAACATCTGGTATATCATCACGCCCGGCTGGTACTTATTCTGTAACGGTAACCGATGCTAATAGCTGCACGGCCACCGGCTCATACACTATCACACAACCAGCACAATTGATATGCAGTATCACTGCTCATCACGGCGCTCATGGTTATACACCGGATACTGTAGTGTATAAAGGATATGGTATCCACGATATAGATTTAACAGCCACAGCTTCCGGAGGGACTACGGCATATGCATATACCTGGTCGCATGGCGGTGCAACTACTTCTACTTTATCAGTCAATCCTTCGGTAATTACGACCTATACGGCTACTGTTACCGACGCGCGTGGCTGCACAGCAAGGGCTACCCAAACAATTGTTGTGCGGGATATCAGGTGCTGCAAGAAAAAAGATGAGGAGTGCCATGATGTGGACATTTGCTTTGAAGGCCATAATATGTGTGTTGATTCAGCATCTGTAGCCTATTATCTGTCATTAGGCGCTACATTAGACCGTTGCCATGGCGGTGGTGGTGGTAGCGGCAGCGGCGGTGGTGGTGGCGGCGGCGGTGCCAAAGGAGGTCCGGGCAATACAATAGAAGAAGGGTATACGGGCGGGGAAATTAAAATATACCCGAATCCTACCGAGGGGATATTTAATATAGAGATACCTGCGGCAGAGAAAGTTGCCAACATAGTTGTCACTGATGTGACCGGCAGGATAGTGGAGAGCAAAGTGATCGTGGAAAATGACGGCAAGCCGCTACAGTTCAACTTAACTCCTTATGCATCAGGCAATTATTTCATTAAAGTAAAAACAACCAATCAAACACACACAGACAAATTGTTCAAGAATTAACATGTCCCAACATTTTACATGGGGGCTGCCTTTCCAGGCAGCCCTTTTTTTACATATATGTTATTCAAGTGGTAATAAAATGAGTTTAAATGATTGTTACCAGCCAAATAAAATGCGACAAACATTCACTTTTCTCCAATCTTTTACTATTTTTCGCCCCACAAAAATAATAGCAGATGAAAAAGCTAAATGCATACCCCAAATCGGGATTACGGTCGGCGCTGATGACTTCGTTCCTTTTATTTGGAATGGCCTTATTCTTAACACAAAATGTATATGCGCAGGCAACAACCGCGGCGGCATATAACTTCACCAGGTTGAGCGGGCCGTATACCAGCATAGCAGTTGGCGGTACCGCATCCACCATACTGGCAGATGATGTAGTAGAAACAGGTATTCCCATCGGCTTTTCATTCACCTATTGCGGATCAACAACTACTGTTATATCAGCATGCTCCAACAGTTGGATATCCCTCTCCAATGATGCCACTGTTGGATCGCTGAGTGCAAGCACCGGCTCTGTTTCCGCCGGTAAACTTTTCCCCTTCTGGGGAGATAACCATCCTGGCCCGGGTGGCACGGCATGGTACCAGACAACAGGTACACCGGGCAGCAGGGTGTTCACATTTGAATGGACCAACTGGAACAGGTTTGGGCAGACCACCGGGCTTGACTGGAATTTCCAGGTAAAATTATTTGAGGGATCCAACAACATCCAGTTCTGCTATGGCCCACGTGCCGCACTTGGTGTTTCCAATCGTACTATAGGTATTGGCAATAGCACTACGGATTTCCTTACTCTTCCGTCAGGCTCATCAACAACTGCAAACTCGACATTTAATACTGGTTGTGACTTACCAGCGGGTGGAACAATATTAACATTCAGCCCGCTTACCTGCCCTCCCGGTGGTGCACTGCCCGCTCCTGTTGCAATGACAGGCGGCGGAGGCTACTGCTTAGGCGGCACAGGTGTTAACGTTGGCCTTGCAGGTTCTGCCGTAGGCATCAATTACCAGTTATATTTAGGCGGCACGCCTGTAGGCTCTCCGGTTGCCGGTGTAGGTGCGGGCTTTAGCTTTGGCTTGCAAACTGCTGCCGGTGTATATACTGCAACAGCTACCAATCCTTCCACAGGCTGTACCAGCAATATGTTGGGCAGCAAAACAGTGATCATTTATCCTTTGCCTAATTTGCATACGGTTACCGGTGGTGGCAACTACTGTTCTGGTGGCATAGGCGTTCCTGTGGGCCTTGGCA
Source organism: Flavipsychrobacter sp. (assembly GCA_021155965.1). GTDB lineage: Bacteria > Bacteroidota > Bacteroidia > Chitinophagales > Chitinophagaceae > Nemorincola. The sequence goes on along the minus strand of JAJNBJ010000008.1, from coordinate 65,109 downwards.
CGAGCGATATTGGCGTTAATTATATTTTACACAGGGGCGGCCTGCCGGTTGTAGGTGCAACCGTTGCTGGCACAGGTGGCGCTATTTTGTTCCCGCTGCAAACTATAGCCGGTACATATACTGTTGTTGCCAAGATGGCAGGGTTCACAGGTTGCACACAGTTGATGACAGGCAGTGCAGTTGTTACAGTAGATCCGCTACCATCAGTATTTTCTGTAACAGGTGGCGGCAGCTATTGCGCGGGTGGCGCTGGTATGGCTGTGGGCCTCAGCAACTCAAATACCGGTATCAATTACCAGTTATACCGCGGCACAACCGCAGTTGGCACACCTGTTGCAGGCACCGGCAGCGCCATCAGCTTTGGTTCACAAACAGTTGTGGGCACTTATACGGTGAAGGCTACAAACACTACTACGGGTTGTCTTAACAATATGTTTGGCAGTGTGGCTGTCAACCTCCTGCCGGCGCCGGTGGTTTATACAGTAACAGGCGGTGGTGGTTATTGTTCAGGTGCAGCAGGCGCTAATGTAGGGCTTAGCGGTTCTACAGGCGGCGTGAATTACCAGTTATTCCTGGGTGGCTCGCCTGTTGGCAGTCCTGTTGCAGGCACTGGTTCAGTGATAAGCTTCGGACCGCAGTCTGCAGCAGGTACTTATACCGTTGTTGCTACTAATGCTTCTTCAAGCTGCACAAGCAATATGAGTGGCAGCGTAGTTGTATCTGTTAATTCGTTGCCCAACGCATATACCGTTACCGGCGGCGGGCTGTTCTGTGCCGGTGGCGCTGGTGTGCCTATCGGCCTTGCCAGCTCTGATGCGGGGGTTAATTACCAGTTATACAGGGGCACTATGACAATAGGCGGCCCTGTTGGTGGTACCGGCAGCGCTATCACCTTTGGCAATCACAACATCGCAGGCACTTATACTGTAAAAGCAACAATAGTTGCTACCGGCTGCACGCAGAACATGACCGGAAGCGTGACAATAACTATTAATCCGTTGCCTGCTCCTATCACAATGACAGGTGGCGGTGGTTATTGCACGGGCGGCAGTGGTGTTGCTATTGGCCTTGCAGCTTCTGCAACAGGCATCAGCTACCAGTTGTACCTGGGCGCCACACCTGTTGGCAGCCCTGTAACCGGCACAGGCGGCGCAATTAGTTTCGGTTTGCAAACTACGGCAGGCACATATACGGCCATGGGCACCGACCTTACCACAGGCTGCACCAACCTCATGACCGGCAGCAAAACAGTTATCATCTACTCACTACCTGCTGCATTCACAGTTACCGGCGGCGGCTCATATTGCTCTGGAGGCAGCGGTGTTGCTATCGGCCTTGCCGGTTCGCAAACCGGCACCAGCTACCAGCTATACAGGGGAGGCCTTCCTGTTGTAGGTGCGGTTGTTACCGGCACAGGTAGTGCTATCGTTTTCCCAATGCAGACTATTGCAGGTACTTATACCGTTGTTGCAACAGTAGCTGGCCCGTCTGCCTGCATGAACACAATGACCGGCAGTGTAACGGTTTCCGTTAATCCATTGCCAACAGTTTACACTGTTACAGGTGGTAGCTACTGCTCTGGCGGTACTGGCGGATCAATTAACGTTGCCGGTTCTGATGTGGGCGTGAATTACCAGCTTTATCTTGGCCTTACAGCCGTTGGCAGCCCTATGGCAGGCACAGGCAGCGCTATCAGCTTCACCTCATTGACCTCGTCAGGAACATACACAGTTAAAGGCACTAACACAACCACAGGATGTATCAATACCATGGGCAGTGCCGCAATTGTTATTAACCCATTGCCGTTTACCTTCAGCGTAACAGGTGGCGGCAGCTATTGCCCGGGTGGCACTGGCAGGGTAGTGGGCCTCTCAGGTACTACTACCGGTATCATGTATCAATTATATCTCAGTGGCTCACCTGTTGGCAGCCCTGTGGCAGGCACAGGCGCAGCTATCAGCTTCGGTTTGCAGACAGCTACCGGTACTTATACTGTTATTGGTACAAACACTACCACAAGCTGTTCTAATACTATGGCGGGCAGCGCAACAGTTTCAGTTGCGGCATTGCCAACAGCATATACCGTTACCGGCGGTGGCGGTTATTGCGCTGGCGGCACTGGTGTAACAGTTGGCCTCGCAAGCTCATCAACAGCAACCCAATACCAGTTATTCAGGGGCGCAACAGCGGTTGGCGCGCCTGTATCGGGCACAGGGTTTGCATTATCTTTTGGCTTGCATACAATAGCAGGCACTTATACAGTTGTGGCTACCAGCACCGGCACATTGTGCTCAAACACAATGACCGGCAGTGTCACAGTAACAGTTAACCCGCTTCCTACAGTAGATACGGTTAACGGTGGTGGCGCATATTGTGCGGGTGGTACGGGTGTATCAGTCGGCCTTAACAACTCTAACTCAGGTGTAAACTACCAGTTATACCGTGGCACCACAGCTGTGGGCTCTCCGGTATCCGGTACAGGTGCTGCTATCACTTTTGGTGCGCAGACAGTTGCAGGCACTTATACTGTAAAGGCAGCAAATCCAACTACAGGCTGTCTCAGGACGATGGCCGGCAGCGCAACAGTTACCATTATTGCAACACCGCTTGCTTATACAGTTACCGGTGGCGGTGGTTACTGCTCAGGTGGTTCAGGGGTTCCTGTTTACCTGTCGGGTTCACAAGCGGGGGTTAACTACGAGCTATATGTTGGCGCTACTCCTTCGGGCGCACCAATGGCAGGAACAGGGGCAGCCCTTAGCTTTGGCCTTAAAACAACGGCTGGCACATATACGGTTATAGCTGCTTCAGCCAGCGGCGGTTGTACTGCTACAATGACCGGCAGCGTTAACGTTACAGTAAATACTGCGCCTGTAGCCTATACAGTTACAGGTGGCGGCAGCTATTGCTCAGGCAGCACGGGCGTTACCGTTGGCCTTGCAAGCTCTGATGCAGGTGTTAACTACCAGCTCTACCGTGGAACTGCAACAGTAGGCAGCCCGGTTGCCGGCACAGGCTCTGCTATCAGCTTTGGTGCACAAACGGTTAACGGCACTTACACCGTAAAAGGTACGTCAACTACCGGCGGCTGTATGACCAATATGACCGGCAGCGTGGGTGTTACCGTTAATGTGCTTCCTGCACCGGTATCAGTTACAGGCGGCGGCGGTTATTGCTCAGGTGGCGCCGGCGTGGCAGTTGGCTTAGCCGGTTCGGGCACTGGCGTAAGCTACCAGTTATATCTCAGCGGTTCTCCTGTTGGTTCCCCGGTTACAGGCGCAGGCGGCGCAGTGAGCTTCGGACTGCAGACAGCTGCCGGCGTTTATACAGTTGTGGCCACAAACGGTGCAGGCTGCACAAGCACCATGAGCGGCAGCGCTACTGTATATGTGTATGCCAACCCATCGGTATATACGGTTAGCGGCGGCGGTGGGTATTGCACCGGCACCACAGGCGTGCATATCTATCTTAGCGGGTCCAACACCGGCATAAGCTACAAGCTGTTCCGCAACGGCACCCCCACATATTCTATGTCAGGCACGGGATCTTCATTGGATTTTGGCTTATATACAACCGCCGGCACTTATTCGGTTACTGCTACGGCATCGGGTACAGGTTGCGTAAGCGCAATGTCCGGTTCGGTTGTAGTAACTGTTAACCCGCTGCCGGTAGTTACGGGTTCTATTTATACCATGATGCCGGGTGGAAGCATTACACTTACTTCTTCCATTTCAGGTGGCACTTACGCCAGCAACAATACCGCAGTTGCAACCGTTGGTTCAACATCAGGTATCGTTAGTGGTGTATCGTTAGGTACTGTGGTTATATCATATACAGCACCTACGGGTTGTGTGGGTACACGCATTTGCTATGTAACACCAACAGGCTTCCGTCCCGGTTCTTCTGCAACTACCACTGCTGTTACCAATACCGAGATCAGTGTATCGCCCAACCCAAGCAAGGGCATATTCACTGTGAAAGGCACATTTGCTGAAGCAGTGAATACTGATGTAACTATCCTGGTAACAGACATGGCCGGCAGGACCATCCATACTGCGCAAGCTGTTGCACAGGATGGCAACCTCAACGAGTCCATCAACCTGGGCAATGTTGCAAGCGGCATGTACTTACTGAATGTAAAAACAAACAACGACCACAAAGTATTCCACGTTGTGGTTGAGCAATAATAAAAGTTACAGTAACAAAAAGATCGGGCTGCCTTTTGGCAGCCCGATCTTTTTGTAAAAACTCCGGTCATTGGAAGGAGACGCAGGGCTTTGTGCATAGCTGTGCTCCGAAGCAACCTCACGCAATTAAGGAAATAGGCCCGACAGCTCCCAATGAACCAAGCATATTCCCCCTTGCGCGCAGCCCTTGTGCGCTAGCGAAGGGGGTGGTCGCAGACCGGGGGATGTCCCACTCGCTATGGACAGATTGCTGGGCACTTGCAAACAGCCCACCAAAGAACTGAACGTATTCCCCTTTGTGTGCAGGTCTTGTGTGTTAGCGAAGGGGGTGGTCGCAGACCGGGGGATGTCCCACTCGCGAAGGACAATCCTATGCAAGCAAAGTTTCTGCAGGTATATGCAGGTGCAGGTAAAGGGCCTTTATCATTTTCAGGGTTAGCGGCCGCTTCCTGTTCAATACTTCCGATACCCTGTTCTCTCCGCCAAGGTATTTTGCAAGGTCTTTTTGCGACAGGTCCAGTTGCTCCATCCTGTATTTTATTGCCTCTATAGGGTCTGGCGCCTCAATAGGAAAATGTTTGTTCTCGTATTCATCCGCAAGAACAGAAAGCACTTCCAGTATTTCCGCCTCTTTCGATTTTGGCGGACAATCCAGCAGCGATTCTATGGTTTTCATAGTTTGCTCGTAATCCTTCTTTGTCCTTATCGGCCTCACTTCTATTGCGCTATGTTTCATTTGGAGCAGTTTAAATGTTCTTAATATCGTTTATCTTATCGTATTGCTTATGCGTCCCTATAAATCTTATAAAGCCTACATGTATATCATACCTGAAAAACACGATCAGCCTGTATTTATTACGGCATATGTTGAAGACTATTCTGCCATTGCCCACCTGCTCAGAATCCGTAAAATGGCCAACGATCTCATGCGGGCTTAGCCAATCCCTTTCAGTAACAGCCTTGTACCATGCTTTTAGCTGCTGTTCCGCATCGCGGTATTCCGGTTTTTCCCAAAACGACCTGATCGTACCTTTAGCTATGACCCTCATGCACAACAAAGATACAAATAATTCCCAAAATGGGAAGATAACACTGAAAATCTGCATCATATATCAACACCCATTCCAAAAATTCTCAAAATTCCAGAAATTCGAGTTCAGACCCATACAACAATCCCCTCACACAAAAAATAGGTATTTATACCTATTTTTTAATGCCTGCCACTGCCCTAATTTTACCTACATGAAAAAGCTGCTTTTTATACTGCTGTTTTTTGTGCCTGTTATAACGCAGGGACAGATAATTACTACAATTGCGGGTAACGGCATACAGGCGAATACTGGGGAGGGGGGGGCTGCAACTGCGGCTTCATTTAATTACCCAACAAAAATACTATTCGACAAAAGTGGCAACTACTATTTGGGCCTTGGAGCTTATGGCAAACGCATTAGGAAAATAGATGCAAGTGGAATTATGACCAATTTTGCTGGAACAGGTGCTTCGGCGTATTCGGGTGATGGTGGACCTGCAACTGCGGCTACATTCGCGCATATTTCAGATTTAGCATTTGATTCTTCATACAATATGTATATTGCCGATGCTTACAATAATTGTATTCGCCGGATAGATAAAACGACAGGTATAGTAACAACTTTCGCTGGTACAGGGGTAGCTGGATTTAGCGGCGATGGAGGTCCCGCTACGAATGCAAAATTAAATACACCAAATTGCCTATGCTTTGATGACAATCAAAATTTGTATATCACTGACGGCGTTAATTATAGAATCAGGAAGGTGACGCCTGGTGGGATAATCTCTACAGTAGCAGGTAATGGAATCGCTGGTATCGGCATTGGCTCTGATGGAGTCCCGGCAACATCGGCGTCTATTAATCCTATGGGGATAGTAGAGGCCAATAATATTCTTTATATGTCCAATGATCATAGCAGGATATTTAAAATAAACTTGTCGTCGGGTATAATCAGTTATTTTATTGGCAATGGCTTAGGTGGACATAGTGGTGATGGAGGTCCGGCTACTGCCGCTGGTGTACGACCCAATTATATTACAATAGATAAGTTTGGCAATATTTTTATAGCAGAATCTTACTTTCATAGAATTAGGATGGTGAATGCTAGCGGCTATATATATACAATTGCCGGGACCGGCACTAGTGGGTACAGTGGCGATGGCGGGCCCGCAACAGCCGCTGAACTAGCTTTCCCGGCGGGCATAGCTTTAGATTCATGTGGTAATATATACACACCGGAAAAAAACAGTTGGGTGGTACGTAAAATAACTTTCCCCAAATGCAATTATTTAGGAACCGTAGAACAGCTACCTTCACGAGAAATCTCCATTTACCCCAACCCCACATCCTCTCTCCTCCATATCCAGTACACAACACCCAACACCACCTACCAATTAGTAAATCTCGTAGGCGCAACACTGCACTCCGGCACACTAAAAGAAGCCACGAACACCATATCCATACAGCACCTGCCTCCCGGCATCTACCTCCTCCACCTCACCGCCCCCAACGGCAACCGCACCATAAATAAAATACTCAAAGAGTAAAAAAAACACCGGTCATTGCGAGGAGACGCAGGGCTTTGCGTATAGCCGTGCTCCGAAGCAACCTCACGCAATAAAGGAAAATAGCTGAGCACTTGCAAAAAGTCCAACCAAAGAACTGAGCACACACACGCATCCTGCAAATCCTCTAATTCTGCAAATCCTGATTCAGACAATTTTTTAAACACCAAAATCAGCCCAAACCCGTACCCACAGCGAAGACATTTTTCCGTCACGGTACAGTTTCAGTACCGCCACGGTACAGTTTCAGTACCGTCATGGTAATTCAATTTTTTCGGCAAAAAATACCGCAGAACTTTACATGGTTAGTAAAGTTTTTGCGCCCTTCTGCCAGGCAGGTTTGCGTGAGGCCTTACTCACAAACAAAAAGCTCTTTGAAATATTATACAATTTAAACATTAAAAACGGCATGGACTTTGCGTGCTTTGCGTATCCTTTGCGCCTTTGCGTGAAAATTTCAATGCCGGTTTTTTATGGTCATTTAGTATTAGCGTTGTAACGAGGCCCTGAAGCGGAAACCCGTTTTAGGGCAGCTATTGATAATCAATCATAAAATGCGCAACAGATGCGCAAATAGTGCGCAAAAATAAATGCAGATAACACAATAGGTCAATCAATTACACATAGCAATGTTGTTACAAAAAAAATTGGACGATTGCGCAACAAAATTACCTGAGGATATGCTCCTTCAGCTTAATGATCAGCGCCTCTGGGAAGCCCCATTCTCTCAGTCGCGGCAGGTGTTTGGCGGCCTCGGCCCTGCTCTTAAACCCAACCATCTCTACCTTGTAGTCTATGCCGTCCTGCATAATAGATACAGGCACCTTGTAGGCATGTATGATCTTCGTTTTCAGTATAGCTGCAGGGGTTATATCGCCATAAACTTCCACAAGTATTGCGTAGCTGCCTTTCTCGCCTATAACTTCACCGGCAGGTTGTGTTTCTGCAGGCTTGGGTTCTTTCACTGGCTGCTGCACAACCGGCTTTTGTTGTACAACAGTGTCTTTCTGCACCGGCTGTTTAACAATTGGTTTTTGCAATTCAGCAGTATCTTTCTTTACAGGATCTGTCACGGTCTCTTTTTCAACAAGCTTGCCCGTAGTGTCTTTGGCTGTAGAGGTCAACACAAACTCCAGCCCATCTGCCACATCACCGTCCATGTTCGATCTGATAGTAACAGGTATAGCGCCGGGCTGCGAGGTATAATGCAGGTTGTTCAGTTGCACGGAATCTATCCTTACCGTATAAGACCCCGGCACCAGGCCAAGATAGCTGAAGTACCCATCCGATTCGGTTATGGCCTTGCCAACCACCATACTGCTGCTGTCATAAATAACAACACTGATCTGTCCCTGCCCCCTGGGTTTATCGGTATCTTTGTTTTGTACAGATACACTGCCGGAAACTTCGCCAACTACACGTATGGGCACTTCCACGCGTGTAAAACCGTTCGGGCTGGCAGTAACACTAAGTGTTGTATTGCGTACCTGCCACGATATGTTGTCGAAGCTGCTCCTGTTCAGCTCTATGTAGTACTTGAAGTAGGGCTCGAGGTCCAGTATGCGTATGCTGGTGTCCCGCTCGTCATTGATCACGCGCCCGCCATTGATGCGTATCTTCAGCCCCGGTGCTTTGGGTTCGCCTTTGTCCCACTGGTTGTTGCCGTTAAAGTCAAGGAACGGCCTGATGAGGATACCGGCCTTGCCTACATTGGTGCGGTTGTTGGCGTTGATGAAGTTCGACCTGGCATCAAAGACCAGGCTTCCGGAAGCAGCCTCAACGCGGCTGTAGGACCCATCGCTGCCGGAGAGGAGAGAAACAGCAGCCCTGGCAAACGAGAAATCGTACCGCAGCCCCAGGAGGAAATTCCTCTGGTTAATATTGAAGTATTCCTGGTAACCAAAGGTGAGTACCCCTTTGGTGAACAAATGCTTCTCGAAATTGAACCGTGCAAAAATAGGCGTGCCTTCCTTAAAGTTATACTGAACTTGCGAGGTCATTAAAATTTTAAACGGCAACGGCACGGTAACAGAAGCTATACTATACAGGTAAGGGACTTTTTCAGCCTGCCTTGGGATAACAGATGCATAAGTGGTAAAGTTGATGCCCACTTTCTTATAGAACCCTAACATGGCCCATTCGATGTTGGTGTATTGGGTGTTGGGTACAATGATCTGGTCGAGCGTGAGCCGGGAAAACAACGACATCTTCTTCGTGCGGATGGGCGCTGTAATGACCGCTTTTCGCTCTTCAAGGTAGTTGAAGTAAATGGCGGTTTGGCCCTTTGCATACTTAGTATAGTCGAGGTCTATCTGTGCGCCCCCCTTCATCCGGTAGCTCAATAAACCTCTTGACCGGACACCATGCATATACTCACCCGAGAACAGCATCCGCGATGTAAGCCTCACAGATGTGCTGATGAATGGCATAGTAGTGCCGGAAACAACTGAGGAAAGGTACTCCACGCCACCTCCCATCGTTATCTTCGACGACAGGCCGTACTTCATGTTCACCCGGGAGAACTGGCTGCCCTTGTCATCTTCAACAATGCCGGCGCTGGCGGAGTATTCGAATTCACCCTTGGGCAGGAAGTTGAATGGGATATTGATGTATTGCTGGTTGGTGCGCTGCTCGCCATATGGCCCGTAAAACTTCAGCTTCACGGTTGTGAAGCCATAAAAAAGCGGCACGTCAAATGAGTAAAAGCCGGAAGCATCTGCCCTGGTGTAGTCAACCAGCACATCGTTCACGTAAAGCTCCACTATCCAGTTAGGTTCTGTGGTATTGCTCAGCCGGTAAGTACCGTAGGACTGGCGGTAGGTGGTTGGTGCATTGGTTACCTGCACACCAACAACCGGCGCAAACAATGAAGAGGTAGCCTGGGTGAATATTTTACCAGCTATGACTTGCCTCATGGCACTAAGGCCGTTGTTAACATACCGCCACTGATAGAATTGCTGTTTTTCTGAGAATGCCTGGTTGCTGTAATAGTTCAATGAGGCATTTGCTTCGCCGCCCAGGAGTGCGCCACCCAGCCCGAGGTTTAAAGTAGTCTGGTCTGCCCCCTGGGATTGCTGCGACGACATTACCGCCCAATCGGCAGCGCCCAGGTGAAATAATGGCCTGCGCAAATTGATGAAGGTATCGGCCTTCTGGTCCCCCTTCAGCTTGTTCAGGTTGCGGCGCATCAGCTCCTGCCGCATTTCGCGGATGATGGGCAATTCAAAATCGGAGCTCATGGTCACCACAAGCCTGCGGAAGTAAAACGTTCCATCCAGCCCGAAAACCGATTTGAAATACTTCAGGTTCAGGTACAGGCTTGTTTCGGTATGCATAAAGCCATCCTGCAGGTCAATAACCTTACCCTGGTAATAAATGCGGTTGTGTGGCCTGTCCAGAAGGAAAGCATCTTTCTCTGTCAGTATAAACCCTTTTACCGTATCCAATGTAGGGGAAGGGATATTCTTTATCTTCAGGAAATCAAAAACAGCTGTGACAGAAAGGAAAACATCCTTATCGTTATACATTGCAGGTACATCAACATTGCCCACGCCTTTTACTTCAAGTGTTACGGTTATTTCATCGCCCATCGGTTCTTCATTTTGTGCATGAAGCCATTGTGGCAGAAAGACAGCAAGTAAAATAAAGAGGGTTAACTTCCACCAGGGGACAAGGCCTGTACCCGTTATGTGTGTTTGAGCAGAAGCAGTAATATTATCGGTCATTCCTTTTTACGCATCATTTATAGGGTCCAGTGCTTATTCCTGGAAAAATGTAAGGTAAAAAGATCCGGAATAAGCGCCGGGCGGGCTCGCCACAGAACTACCTACAGTGAGTGTACCCCCGATGTTCACGATATTGGCAGCAGGTGGGGTAGCTGTTGTCACAAAAGGCGATGACGGCGACGAAGACCCAAGCGTCAAAGATACTGATCCTCCCGCACTTCCGTTAAGCGTTACAGTTGGGCCGTTCAGCAAATTGATCTGTGTGCCAGGGGCAGCAACTATTTCAAAACTCGCCGCGCCGAAGACGTAACCGAAGTCAGCCAATATCAGGTTGCCCGTGGCAGTACGCACACCTGCCGGGGAAACGCTGACCGTGCCACCGGATGTGGTGGCAAAAAAAGCGCCAAAACGCAACCCTAAAGATGGGTTCCACGATACAGATATAGGGCGTGGCGGGAGTTGCTGTGCATTTGTACGCACTGATAACAGCAAGGCAAATATCCCTGAAACTGTGAGCAATATTTTTCTTCCGGATAAATACCGTGCGTTCATAAAAGATCAGTCGTTGCCTATAAATACTTTTTTAGATCGTTTTCCGGATTTTGAATAGAGCGTTACAATATATATACCGCTTCCCGGGTGTAGTTTTATTTCATGGTAGCCCTGGCCTTCCAGTTCCTGCGCAACAAGAACGCGCCCTGAAACATCTGTAACCGTCAGCCCTGCCTTGTCATCAATAAGGTAAACATACAAATTCCCACCTGAGCTAAATGCATTTAACTCGCCGGTTACACCAGGTATATTTGTAAAGCTGCCTTCGGTGAACTGGAGGTAGAACCTCTTTTCGTACTTGCCAGAGGTTAACTGCACCTGGTATTGCGGGTTAGTTTTCAGGTCCTGGACAATGCCTGTTTGCGCATCATAAAACCATATGTGCATACCGGGTGCAATGTTTTCGATGTTTCTCACATTGAATTTCACTAAGCCGTCATGATCGGTCTTTAACCCCAGTGGCACTGTGGTCACGCTATCAGTGAATGTTTTTAATGACTGTATAGAGTAGGTCTTTTCATCTGATGACTGGGAATAAAGGCTGGGCACACCTGCGTCAGTGTTCATCAGTTTAAGGGCATCCAGTTCAGAGTCGAAATTGGCGGTTGCGTTATCATCAAAATAGACCACGGCAGGGTCTGTATTATTGCTGTTATTCGTAAAGCCTGCATCCAGACGTACCAGTGGCCTGTCGGCTGTGGGTTTAAAATAATATGGGGTAAGATTAGTGGTCCTTACAGTATTACTGAAGCCAAGCGTTCCTGTTACCGGGTAAGAGCCATTGGATACGTGCACAAAGAAGCCCTGCATAGCCGGGATAATGTTACTCGCAATGCCATCGCTGGACACTCCGCTTATGTAAGAGCTATAACGGCCATAATACCGGTTGGTGTCACTATGCTTAAAGTAATACACTGCATTATCAATGTTCGTTTTTGTCCAGCCACTTGATGCTGTCCAGTTGATGGGGGAAGGGTATGGGTTGCCTACAAGGTTAAATCCTTGCGTATAAGCCTGGTTGTTATTATACAAAGTCCTTGATAAGCTGCCGTTGTTTACTGTGCCGTTAAGCGAAATAGTAACCGAGGAAGTGGATGCGCCGTAATTTGCTGCGTAGCCATGGCAAGGTTGCAGTGTATCTGTCAGAAGGGTGTCTTTTACCCATCCGTTATAATTCACATTTTCGTTATAACGGTAGAAGTTAGGGAATGTTGAAGAGAAGTTAATATAGCTGGACAACTGGCTCAAAGTGGCCGCCTCGAATGGAGAGCTTAAATACCTGTACCCATAAGCTGAATCAAGGTAACGCTGCATGGTTACATTGCCTAGCACTTTCCCCGTTCCTGCACCGTCTATCAATGCTGTTTGGGCTGAGGAGGATAATAACGTCAGGTTGCCGTTTGCATTCAGCGTATCGTTGCATTGAAGGATGCTTCTTACTGTATGCCCCGAGGTACTCAATGTTGTAACGCTGGCAGAACCGATCGTCAGGCTGTTGAATGCCGTTGATGATGAACCGCTGATAGTTTGCGCCCCGGTTTTATTGAATGTTACGAGACCGCTGTTATGTGTAAATGTGCCGCTGTTGCTCCAGTTGCCTGCTACCTGTAAGGTAGATGATGCAGCGGTAACGGTTCCCGTAGTAATGGTGAAATTATTGCCAACATCCGCTGCTGTTGAACCGAATGACCATGCCCCGCCACTGCCATTAAAAGTCAGGTTGTGAAATTTATTGCTGCCGGTCATTGAGCCTGAGAGCGTTTTACCTGTTGAGGTAGCATTCATAGTAACTGTGCCGCTGTTGTTGGTAAAAGTGCCGCTGTTGCTCCAGTTTCCTGCTACCTGCAGGGTGGATGATGGAGCGGTTACAGTTCCGGTGGTTATCGTAAAGTTATTGCCAATATCGGCAGAGTTGGAGCCAAATGACCATGCGCCGCCAGTTCCGTTGAAAGTGAGATTGTAGAATTTATTGCTGCCGGTCATTGTGCCTGAAAGTGTCTTGCCCGTAGTTGTAGCGTTGAATACAACTGTTCCTGACTGGGAGGTAAATGTCCCACTGTTTGTCCAGTTACCACCATTCGTTACCTGATAGTTCGATGAGGATACATCCAGGGTTGTGCCGCTGCCAATGGTTATGCCATTGCTGCCTGCGGTAATAGCGCCGGTTAAAGTTTTTGTGCCGCTGCCGCTTGTTTTGATCCCGCCATAAGTACCAACAGTGCTGTTAATTGCCTGTGTACCGGCGCCGGCATAATCAACGGTCATGCCGGTAAGTGTATTCGTTGAAAATTTATACTGGTTCACATAATCAGCGGTAGCGGCTGTCCTTGTAACTTGTATAGTCCCGCTACCAGATATAGTGCCCACTGCTGCCGATGAGTTGATAACAACCGTTGATACCGGTGTTAAAAGAGTGGCAGCGCCATTCATATTCAGTGTGCCGCTGACATTTATATTACTATTTACAGCAACAGCGGCGCTGCTGTTACTGTTTGTGAAATTATTAAATGAGGTTGTTGCAGAACCACTTATTGATTGTGCAGATGAGCCATTAAAAGTTACTGTGCCGCTTCTTGCCGTAAATGCAGTACCCCCGGAATTATTTGTCCAGTTGCCGGACAATGATACGCCATAATTAGAAGCTGACGCATCAAGTGTGCCTGCGGTAAGGGTAATTGAGCTTGTGGCAGTTTTTGTATTATTCAGCGTAATGGTAGCGCCTGTTTTGCTGATGGTGACATTTCCGTTAAAAGATGACGGCCATTCGTTGCCGGTGGTTACTGCAGATGCGTTATTGCCAAGGTTGGCGTAAGTGAGATTCACGCCGTTGTATGTAGCAGGAGTGGCGCTAAGTGTGCCGTTATCGCGTATCAGGTTAGAGCCGCTGATCATAGATAAATTACTGCCAACGGTAAATGCACCATTTTGCAAGCTCAATGTATCGCCTGAAGCAAAAGTTGTTGCAACGCTCAGTGTCACACCAGCACTGTTATTTATTTTCAGGTCATTAAAAGAAGTGCCGCTGCTGCCGCCAATTGTTTGCGAACTTGAGCCATTCATCGTTACTGTTGCTGTTCGGGCAGTAAATGCCGCACTTCCTGCATTGTTTGTCCAGTTGCTGGTTAGCGATATGTCATAATTTGATGATGAAGCATCAAGGGTGCCTGCCGTAAGTGTAAGGGCACCGGTAAGCGTCTTTGTATTATTTAATGTTATTGTTGCCCCTGTTTTATTTACAGTTACGTTTCCCGTGAACGAAGCCGGAAATTCATTTGCGGTAGTAATTGCAGAGGTATTAATGCCAAGATTCGCATAACTAAGGTTAACACCACTATAGGTAGATGGAGTGGCACTGAGCGCACCATCGTCCCTCACTACATTTGAGCCGCTGGACATGGACAAGCTGGATCCGATGGTAAACGTACCGTCCTCCATGTTTAACGTTGCACCTGAAGAAAATGATGTAGATTGGGAAAGTGTTACCCCGGCATTGTTGGCTATGGTCAATGAGCCGGGTGATACAATTGAAGACGGAAGCCCTGTGCTCGTCACTTGCGCCGACGTGCCATTGAACTCATAGTTTGCCCCGCTGCTGAATGTTGACCCTGTGGCAGTGACACTTGAATTGATGCCGCCGGTGTGGGCGGTAATTAAACGTGCGCCGGAATTAACAATGCAACCTCCGCCACCGGTAGATCCCCCACTTATATTGTATCCCTGGCAGTCAAGTGTTCCGCCGCTTAGTACGGTAATATCGGAATGTATGGTTGTGCCGGTTCCGAGAACAAGGTTAGCGCCCAATCTGACGTACGCCCCGGAATTGACCTGGTATGAACATTCCGTACTGCTTGTGGAGCCTGTACTGTTATTTGTTAGAGTCTGTATCCCTGTTCCATTAAAAATAAACCCGATTGCAGGGGTCGTTGATGAAGCTGTATTCAATCTGCCTGAGCCTGTTATGGTGAGGTTGCCCTTTACCCCGAAATAGTTACTGCTTATTGTGCCGTTACCCCATTCAATAATGTTTGTGTTGGTGCCATTCAGGGTCACATTCCCATTTGCCTGGAAAATAGAGACACCACCTGTCGAGGAGGTCACAGAACAAAAATTGATTACCGGGGTAGATGTAGAACTGGCAGACACTGTGCCTGTAACATTAATGGTGCTGCTGGCGGTAGAATTGCTTGCAAGGATAATACGTGCGTCTCCCGATATTGTAAAATCCCCGCTTACATTCACGGTGACCGTTGTAGATGCTGTATTGTTCACAGTAATCCGCCCGTCAGAAATTGTAAAATCCCCGCTTACATTCACGGTTGCGGTACCCGATTCAAAAAAACCACTGGTGCTGGTACTGGAATATATCAGGTTCCCATAAGAGACAGCCTGTATAATGTGGGCATCCGAAGATCCATAATTTACAGTGCTCGTTGCAGCAAGTGTGCCTAATTGCCCCACTGTTACGTCTTCGATGAGGAATGTGGCGTTCGCGCGTACATTGATGGTGCAAGTGGTTGTTATATTCTCATTGTTTTGTTCAAAGGTAATTGCAGAAGTCCCGTCACCTATATTTATTGTAACCCCGCTTGCCAGTGTCCAGTTATTGCTGAGGCTGGTTGTTGTGCCATTATATATATTGAAAACATCGCCGGATGTTGTGAAATTAGCAGGATGTGCCCCGCTGCCATCTGTATTTACGCCCCATTGGGTGGTTGACTGCAGTGAGGTGGAATTGGCTATGTTATAATAGGTAGTGGCAGATACCCCAAAAGAGCAAAGAAGTAACGTAATAAGGTATGTTATCTTCTTTTTCATTTTTTGCTACTGTTTTAAATAAGCTGGTTTATGGTAATTATTTTAATTCTACGTCCGCTTCCGCTTTTTTCTCTGATTTATCGCTCGTTTGCAAAGTATAGGTGATGTGCAATTTGCCTTTATGGTAATCCACTTTTTTATCCCTGTCCAACTCCATGGCAAACCGCCTTGCAGGAATTGGTGTGTATACCCCCACGCCCTTTACTATTTTTACTTGTGTGGATTTTCCGGAAGGAGATACATGGTCTACTTTAATGTCTCCATAAACAGACATTTTACCTGTGCGGTTGAATGACAGGCTTAGCCTTGGTGTATCATTCGGTATGGTAAAATCCAGGTCGGATAAAATTACATTCGCATCATTTTCTCCCACCCTGAGTATTACAGGTGTAGTGATGCCAAAGATAGGTTTGAGGGAGATGGATATTCCACCGGTATCTTTTTTGGCCTGCTCTCCAAGGGGTTTCTCATCGGGCACCGCCCTGAAGTACAGGTGAGAACGATATTCTCCATCTGCCATCTGGGCTGTTTTAATCACTTGCAACTTTACTACCTGTGCCTCATTAGGGGCCAACGTCACTTTTCTTGGGAAAAACCTTATGTATGGGCCTGCAAAATATTGCCCGGAATCGGGTTCGGTAATTTGCTCGAAAGAGCCGTCTGCTTTCATACGGTAATCCACAACCGAGATGGCATATGTTGCAGTGTCTTTTCCTACATTGGCAAGATTGATCTCCTGAGATTTTTTTGCGCCTTCAAATACTATCCGCAACGGAGAGATGAGCAGGTCGCCCTGAGCTGAAGACGTTGTTGGAGAAAACAGTAAGCTTCCCGCAATGCATATTATATAAATAGGGAACCTGAATAAAAATACCAGCGGTACTGATCTGATCATGAAAATACTATTTAAACCAACCTAACCTTTATTAAAACAATTCAATTGTTCTAATTGTAATTTACTGTTACAGGCACAGCGGTAGCATTGGTATAGGTGCCAGGCACCTGGGCAGCAGAAACATTGAGCGATGCCCCTACGGCAAGCGTTTGCGAACCTCCTGCATTTAGTGTACCCGTACCTGACGGCAAGCTGGTGAACCCATTAATGGTCATCGCTGCCGAACCTGGGCCGGTAATTACAGCACTGGAGGGTAATGTTATGGAAAACGTATAACCCGGCGCTCCTGTAACTGTAAATCCCGCTGGTGCCACTGTTCCTGCTGTTGCAGGAAGCGTAACGCCAGCTCCACTTGTCCTTGTCCCTCCGGGTGCCAGCGTTATGATACCACCCCCCACTGCTGATACCGCTGCATTGCCAAAGTTCATATCCGTGGTCTTTACAACACTAACGGGGATAATAACATTTGCAGATGCGCCGGCCGTTGCTACTGATTGTGCCAAAGAATTATTATTTATTATCAATGCAATCAGCACTGATAATATAACTAATAATAAGTTCTTCTTTTTCATGTTTCGCATATTCAGGTTTTCTACAAGAATGCTCCACACTACTACACACCAAAACTACACCACGCATTCTCCGCTCAAGATAATATTTTTCCACAAGCGTTGAAACCTCAAAGATAGCGAATTTTTTATAAAATGTTAATGTTTAACAAATGAATTTATTAATTATTAATAATGCTGATCACGTTACTGATCATTTCAAGGTCACTTTCTCCTTTTATTATATAATCAATTGCCCCATGTTTCTTTGCTTCCAGGGCTACCTCAACGTCATTTACTCCTGACACAATTACCAGATGGATATGGGGATTGATCCTCTTGATCCTCTTTATCACCTCAACACCATTACACACAGGCATATCATAATCAAGCAGAACGAGATCCGGCTCCAGGCCTATTTTGTCAATGCAGTCGGAGCCATTGTCAAAAAGGCTACTGTTTTTATACCCAAGATTTATCAAATGCTGACGATAAAGCATCCTTGAAAATGGATCGTCGTCAACAATAAAGAATTTCATATTTTTTGTGGTGCGCATGTCCATGATTTTGTAAACTATTATCCAATAATGTGCCAGTTTTTTAAATTGTTGATTATCAATACAAATGCTTGATAGCAGGGCAATAAAATTCCACCATGTAGATGTTTTTTCCAGAAACAGGAAATTAAATGTTATCGAAATGTTTTTTAAGACTTTGAATAAATTTTATCAATATTTAGTTTTTGTTATTAATGTAAAACAGTTATTTTTATAAAAATTTCCATTTAATGGAACAATTCAGAATATTTATTGTTGAAGATGACCCATGGTATGGCGAAATCCTCGGATACCACCTCTCCCTCAATCCTGATCATGAAATTTACAGATACACTACCGGAAAAGAATGCCTTGCCAATCTATCGAAAAGGCCTGGTTTGATCAGTATCGACTATTCTTTGCCTGACATAAATGGCGGAGACCTTTTAAAGAAAATAAAACAACAAATGCCCGATGTGCCGGTGATCGTTATCAGCGGGCAGGAGGATGTGAGTACAGCAGTTGACCTGCTGCGGAATGGGGCCTCTGATTATTTCATCAAAGATGATAACACCAAGGAACTTTTGTGGAATGCTGTTACACGGATTAAAGAGCATCAGTCTTTAAAGAAAGAAGTGGAAGACCTGAAAGAAGAACTGGGGCAAAAGTATGATTTCAACAAAGCAATAAAAGGCAACAGCCCGGCAATGCTGAAAACATTCTCATTCCTGGAAAAAGCTTCCCGTACAAATATCAACGTTTCAGTGACCGGTGAAACAGGTACAGGTAAAGAAGTGATAGCAAAAGCTATCCATTATAATTCTGACCGGAAAAAGAAACCTTTTGTTGCAGTGAATATGGCGGCAATTCCCCGCGAATTGATAGAAAGCGAACTGTTCGGCCACGAGAAGGGGGCTTTTACCGGTGCGCTTGCACGCAAGGCGGGTAAGTTTGAAGAAGCCAATAACGGAACTATCTTCCTTGATGAGATAGCGGAACTTGACCTGAGCCTGCAAAGCAAAATTTTGCGCGTATTGCAGGAAAGGGAACTGGTGCGTGTAGGCGGCAATGAGAAAGTAACACTTGATGTGCGGATTATTGTTGCTACGCACAAAAACCTGCTGGAGGAGGTAAAAAAAGGCACCTTCAGGGAAGACCTTTTTTATCGCGTGATGGGACTGCCAATAGACCTGCCGCCTTTGAGAGAAAGGGGGAATGACATCCTTGTGCTTGCTAAATTTTTCCTCGATGAGTTTTGCAAGAGCAACAAAATGGGCAACATAAGTATATCGCCCGAGGCCAAGGAAAAATTAATGAAGCACAGGTACCCCGGTAATGTAAGGGAATTAAAAGCAGTTATAGACCTTGCTGCTGTAATGTGCGATGGCAGTGTTATTAAAGAAGATGACCTGCATTTTGCATCAGGCTCCGGCGACTTCTCTGTTGACATGGAAAAGACACTGAAAGAATACACCATTGACATCATAAAACACTTCCTGAAGAAGTACGATAACAACGTTATCAAAGTTGCAGATAAGTTGGATATCGGGAAGTCTACCATTTACAAAATGATCCAGACAAACGAGCTAACGCTGAACTAAATGTTTTATGACCACAAGGGAACTGCAGGAGCAACTTGAAAAAGAACGGGCAATTCTTAAAGCAGCAAAAGACCGTATTGCTGCTCAGAATAAAGAACTCGAAGAATTAAGAAAGAAAGTGGCGGGAAATACAAGGGAAGATCGCCCTGATGAACTGGCTGATGCTAACATTCGTTTTAACGAGCTGATCAACAGCCTGAATGATGGTGTATTTGTGGTAGATGAGAACAGGAATATAGTAATAGTTAACGAAGTTTTTTGCAAGTTATTCGGGATAAAAGAAAAGCCCGCCACTCTTATTGGCACTTATGGGCCCAACCTCCTTGATCAAACCAAACACTTATTCAAAGACCTCGATCAGTATATTGCCAATGGCGAAAAAATAGTAAAGGACCGAAAAGCAGTACTACATGAAGAAATACAATTAATAAACGGCCAGATATATAGCCGTGACTTTATTCCTATATTCAAAGATGGGGTGTTTAGGGGACATTTATGGAGGTTTACAGACATTACCCGGCAAAAAACCATTGGAGATACATTTGAAGCCCAAAAAAAATTCTATGAACAGGTTTTAAATAATATACCTGCAGATATTGTTGTTGTTGATGTTGAGCACAGATTCGTTTATGTTAACCCTACTGCTATTGTTAACCCGGAAACCCGCAAATGGATAATAGGCCATACTAACGAGGAGTATTGTATACATACAAATAAGCCAATGTTGCTGGCTGAAAACAGGAATAGAATATTTAACGAGGTAAAGCGGACAAAAAGGCAGCAGGAATGGGAAGAAACATTTCAGCTTGCCGATGGGAACACCAGATACCAACTTCGCAGAATGTATCCTGTACTCGATGAAAAAAGTGAAGTAGAAATGGTGATAGGTTATGGAGTGGATATTACTGAACGGAAGAAAATAGAAGAAAAATACAAGGGTATCATAGAGAATATGAACCTTGGTATGATAGAATTGGATAAGGATGAGCATATTATCTATGCCAACCAACGGTTCTGTACCATGAGTGGCTATGAGATACAAGAGTTGATGGGAAAAACAGCCACTGATCTTTTTTTACGTGGTGTAAGTCTAAAACGCACTCGCGATCAGCTCTCAAAACAGCGCTATGGGATACATACAAATTATGAGCTGGCTGTACAAACAAAAAACGGCGAGAATAAGTGGTGGCTTACCAGCGCAACCCCGCTGTTTAATACGGATGAAACGGTTGTAGGCACAATTAGTATTCATTTGGACATTACCGAGCAGAAGAAAATGGAAGGCCAACTTAAGGAAGCAAAGCAGCTTGCTGACAGGTCTTCCAAATCAAAAGACATATTCCTCACCAATATGAGCCATGAGATACGCACGCCGTTGAATGCGATCATGGGCTTGGGGAAACTATTAAGTAAGAGTGAGTTGAATGCACAGCAAAAAAATTATTTGCAGGGAATCGAGAGTGCTTCTACCAACCTGTTGGGTATTGTCAATGACCTACTCGATTTCTCAAAGATCGAAGCGGGCAAGATCACTTTGGAGAATATAAGCTTCAGCCTGGAGACAATTGCAGAGCAGGTTGTGAGTATATTAACACATAAGGCTGAAGAAAAAGGTTTGCTGCTTTACCAGGAAACAGATAAACGCATTGCACCTGTGCTGATGGGCGACCCATTCCGGGTGAACCAGGTATTCATGAACATGGTGAGCAATGCGATAAAGTTTACTGAGAAAGGTACAGTATGCCTGAAAGCGTTTTTGCTTGAAGAAAAAGAAGACTGGCAGAAACTATTGGTAATTATTGAAGACACCGGAGTAGGTATAAAGGAAGAATACCTGAATACCATTTTCGATAAGTTTACCCAGGAGGATGAAACGGTTGTACGTAAGTTTGGTGGTACCGGGCTTGGCATGAGCATTACCAAGCAACTGATGGAATTGATGGGCGGCACTATTTCCGTTACCAGTAAGAAAAATGTAGGCACTACCATTTCGCTTACGTTCAGCTTTAAGAAAGGAACGGCAAAAGTATTTGAGAAGAAGCGCACCGTAAAAACCGACACCGGCAATATCAGCAATAAGAAAATACTGCTGGTAGAGGACAATGGCCTGAACAGGCTGTTGGCATATACTATTCTTACAGACTATGGTGCGATCATATCAGAGGCAGAAAATGGCTTACAGGCAATAGACATGATGAGGAAGGACAGCTACGACATGGTGCTGATGGATATCCAGATGCCGGTGATGGATGGTATACAAGCCACTAAGATCATCAGGAGCGAGATCAATAAGTCAATACCCATCCTTGCCCTAACTGCGAATGCCATTAAAGGTAAGGAACACCAGTTCATAGAAGCCGGCATGAACGATTTTATCTTTAAGCCATATAATGAAATGAACCTGGTGAACCCTATTGCCAAATGGCTGAACAAAAGTGGGGAAGCCCCTGCACCTAAATTTGAACCGGCGCGGGTACGGGAAGATGAGCAGGCGGAGTTGAAAAATCCAGCCCAGGAAATACCTTCCGGGCCCCTCTACGACCTTAGTAAGCTACTGGTAATGGGCAGAAATGACGAAAACTTCATTAAAAAAATGCTCAACCTATTTATCGGCGAAACGCCTCCCGCGGTAGAGAAAATGGTTGAGGCGTACAAAACGGGCGACTATGCTACAGTTAAATATTATGCCCACCGCATGAAACCCTCTATCACTAACCTGGGTATAAATACGCTTAGGGACGATATCGTCAAGATCGAGTTTATGGAAGACCCGGATGCTGAAATAGAAAGGCTGGTAAATAAACTACACAAAACCATTGCCCTTGTAGTTGAGCAAATGACCAAGGAGTACGGCCTCTAACAATCCCCCTCTTATTCCTAAATCTGAATTTTTCCGTTTTTTGGAAAACACGTCCTTTTCATGGACGTTTTCGCTGTTATTTAAAAAATTAAGTAATTGATTTTCAATATATTATGAGTTTGGCATGCCGTTGGTAATACTCTCTGCATCAAACAAACAAACTCAAACAAACAAAAACGAACTAAAATGAAAAACATCATCAAATCAATTGCAATCGCAACAATCGCAATCGTAACTGCTAATTCTTCTTTCGCACAGGCTACTGCAACCGCTTCTGCTTCTGCAAACATCATTACTCCTATCACTATCTCTAAAACAGTGGATATGAACTTCGGTAACGTGGCTGTTTCTGCTACTCTTTCAGGTACTGCTGTTCTGGCTCCTGCAGGCACCCGTACCACAGGCGGTGGCGGTGGTGTTACCCTGCCAGCTACAAACGGTACTGTTTCTGCTGCTTCTTTCACAGTATCGGGCCAGGCAAGCTACACTTACGCTATCACTTTGCCTTCAAGCTGCACAATAACTGATGGCGCTTCTCACAGCATGACCGTTAATAGCTTCACCAGCTCACCTTCTTCAACAGGTACTTTGAGCAGCGGTGGCACACAGACTTTGAACGTAGGCGCTACCCTGAACGTAGCTTCAGGACAAGCTTCAGGTTCTTACACTAACGCTACTGGTGTTCCGGTAACTGTTAACTATAACTAATCATAACATTAACTGATAAAAACGGTATGTTATGGACACTCTGGAAATACTGATCATCCACTCGATATTCAGGTTTATTGTAACGATGATATGCATTAAAAAAGCAAGGGAATTAAACAGGAGCACGTTGAATTGGGGACTATTGGGGTTTATTTTTCCTTTGATTGCTATAATCGCCATCTATGTAGTAAAATATAAAGTTTCATGGCCCGAATCAGAAAACAGGGTCAACTAAAAGAAAAAGAAAACGTCCCGGCAACCGGGACGTTTTCTTTTATTGCACGAGCATCGTTTATTTTGTGCCTGCCGGTATTGTTACTGAAACCGGGGAAGATATTTCACTTACGCCGCCGCCCTCTGATATAGCCTTAAGTGTAAAGGTATTATTGCCGGGCTCAGATTTGATCACCACGAACTGGCGGGTATTTTTTTTAAGTTCTTTTTCGCCGGCTATAACTTTGTTGTTCAGCAATAATATAAACCCCTTCAGATCGGAGATCTCCGGGTATTGCCACTGGACAGTTATTTTAACACTATCGCTTACAGCTTTAGTGATGATAGGGATGGGTAATTCTGAACTTGGTGTTTGCATAGAAACAGTATCGCTCGGGATGCTTTCTGTTCCCACCTTGCTGGCTGCCGTAATATAAAACCGGTACACCTTTGATATCCCATCCGGTACGCGATAAACATATTTGTTGCCCTTGACAGGGAAATTTTCATTTATAAGCGTAAATCTTTCACTTCCCGGCTCGTTGATGTAAACTTTGTAGTGATCTGTAATAGAATCCCCGGCTATTTGTTTATTCCAATGCAAACCGATCATAATTTTTTTATCGGTTGCTGGTATGTCTGCATAAAGGTTTAGGGGACGGGGCGGTTCAGTGATCGGGAAATAGCTGTATAAGCGTTCAATACCGGGTTCTAACGTTCTGTCATTGTACACCGCAACAACCTGGAAGCGCAGGTAAACGCTTGTGGGAGATGGTGTTTTGTCAACAAACGACCGTGTAGCTGGTTCCAGAAGTGTGGATATACGGCTGAACCCATTTGGCATGTTTTCTTTTTCGACGTAAAAACCTTTTATGAAACGTTCATACTCTTTAGGGAAGGTCCACTTAACACTGATGCCATCTTTGAAATAGTAACCTAAAGAGTTTACATCAATAACTTCCGCCTTCGCGTAACGCGCAGGATGGTCGGCGGGATCGTAAGTATAAGACTTTATAATACCTTCTATGCCAAAGATAGATTCCGCACTAATGCTATACTGGATCGGTACTGAACTGCTTGCTGATCTGTCGAACCATGAGAATTCGGATAGATCGGTTGGATTTGATGAGGTTATAGGGTTGGAGTTCAGGCGTATGCCTTGCCTGTAAATATTAAAACCGGCAACACTGGCATTTTGCATTTTGCTGAGGGATGCATTCCATATCACGTGCACGCCGCTGGTACCGGCAGTTGCCCTGGAGGTTATCTCCTGGATAGTGTTCAGGTCGGCGATCTCTCCATAATTCCATGTCACTTTAGCAAGTAATTGATTAGTACCCTGAACAAAAAGGCCATACTGGTAATCTGTCTTTTTAGTGATGGTATGGTCCAGGTATGCAAAGCCATGCATTAATGCAAGCTCATAATCTGCAGCAATTTTTTTTGACACTTCCTGCAGCATTTTATCGTCGCCAAGCAATTTTTGGAGGTACTGGGCATCAGTTTCTTTCAGTTTACGGCTTGCCAGGTGTTTATACAGGTGTGACTTTAAAACACTTTCTTCGCCTTTAGTTGCCCCAAGAGCCAGGAAACTTCTTTTCATGGACACACCGGGTATTATAGGTTCTGTGTTCAGTTTCACCCAATCCTGCAGGCCTTCTTTTCTTTTGATATCAAACCCTGTAATATCCTTGTTCCCACTTAACAGGAACCAAACAAGCTTTACGTTTTTCCCATCCGGGCTTTGTACAAGCAGTTTTACCTGTTCATTTTGTGCAAATAATAGTTGTGAGGTAAGCAATATTCCCAGTAAGGCCAGTAAGCATGTTCTCATAGCAAGTATAAAATTAGATCAGTATGTAAGGGGGCGGCTGCAAAAATATTCAATTTTTACCAGATAGCTCATAAACCGCTATTGGCGGTTATTGCGTTTGTGCTTTCTGATATAAATAATGATGCATCCCAGTAACAGGAAGCTAGCTACCCATGTTCCCGCCATAGCATATTGTGCATATGGCAGATCGTTGATCTTTGCCAGCGTATAATATATGGAGCAAAGCAGCCAGATGATACTGATGAGGATAATGACCGATTTATTCATATCGTGATTTAAAACAATGATGCAATTATAAAGCTTCTGCTATGCGTAAAAGATGATGGTTGTCATGTTCGGCAATAAAGAACAAAATATCTGTAATTGTTACCTGTTGCTGTAGGCGGGGGTGTAATGATACTTTTTTGAAGTAGTCGTCCTCCAGGGTTTGTACCCTTTTAATAAAATTATTCCTGCCCTCGCGAAAATGGTTCAATAAATATGAGATGGATAGCTCATTGTGCTCAGCGGCGTAAGTTGCCTTATTGCTCATATCGGCTGCACGTAAAATAGGCGCACCGGCAATAAAATCATCAATTCGTCCATCATGTAATATTTCGAGATCACTAAGGTGCCCCAGGTGCTCTTTTGCCGACCAGCCTTCACCGGCTTTTTTAGAAGCATTGACTTCATCAGTATTACTAAATAATTCCTCAAGCCGTGGAGCAGTAGCTTTTAAACGTTCCAGGAAGAAGGGGGTATATCCTTTGTCATACCCGAATGTAAATTTTCTTGCGGTCCATTTGATCTGTTCCATACGTACATAAAATTAGATAATTTTTGTGCTCTTTACCAAAGGATTATCTCATAGCGGGTTCTAAGGCGATTACATGATAGTGTGAATTTTATATGAATGCAGGTTAAGGCGGCGAGTTTTAACAAATTACCCTGCAATTTTCTACTATATTTATCCATTAAAGAAAAGGAAAAGCCTGTAATACGGTTTTAATTATGAGGATCGAACGTGCCGCGCCAATAAACGAGATGCTTGCAAAGCTCATCTTCCTGGTACTGCCAACGGCTGCGGCAGGTTATTTTCTGTTGGTCAATATCAACGAACATTTTTCCATACTGCAGAACCAGGCAATGCAGCAGACATTATACCTGGCAGGAGGCATGGGATTGGCAACACTTTTTTATTCATTCAGGTTCCGGTTCGTTCCTACTTTTTTAATACTCATCATTGCACTGTATTCTGTTTATAAAGGAATAGATAAATATGCAATAGGCGAGTTCGATGCTTTTTTTATTGCGCGGCGTTTCCAGGTGTTTGCCTATTTGTTTTCTTTCGGCTGGCTTGTTGGCTGGGGCTTTACCAGGTTGCGGTACGCTTCGGTATTCATAGCGGCATCGCTGCTAACAGGTTGCATATTACTGATAGCAAAGGCAAACAATGATTCGGCGCTGGCTTTTTTGAAAGCATTCACCCCGGCACTTCTGTATGCTATCTACATTGTCTTCACAGCAGAGCAGATATATAACTACAAGGACAAGTCGCAAAAATTCTGGTGGTATTTATCGCGCAGGCTGGCAATTTTTGGATTATTAGCTGCATTGATCCTCGGTGGCGTGATCTGGGCAATGACCGGCCAGATAAAAGAGGTGGTTAGCAACTATGGCGGCGGAGGTAAGGAAGGCAAGGGCGGCATGCTTAAGGAAAATAAGGATGGTACCTTTGATCTTAAAGACTACTCCAGGCTAAGCAGTGCGCTCAGCCGCAGCAAACAGTTACTATTCTGCGCACATATAGACAATTTTTTCCCCGGAACGGAAATTCCCAATCCATTATACCTTACCGCATTTTACTTCACTAAGTTCGATACGCTCACCGAGACTTTTGAGCGTGATTCAACAATTCCATACAACGACCTGTTTGAACCCGACCCATCGAAAATACCCTTGTTCTCTACCCGGGTAGATTCATCTGTTATCAAGAACAGCCTTGGCCCCAAACTGCGCCAAACGGTGGAGATCGAAGTATATAGCAAAATGCTTTCGCCAAGCACCTACCTTGCGCCTAATGTTGGTTTTTTCGTTCAGCCAATAACTATTGAAAAAGACTTCAGGAATGAATTCAAATCAGCCTTCCGTGCTAAAGGGTATGTTTCGGTGTTGAACAGTGCATACTTTGTTTATAATGCACAGAACCCGCAGATCCAGCAGTTCCAGGAGCAAAGGTTCGAGGTGTTGAGGGAGGTAAAAGATTATAAAGGTATGGACAGTAAGTTCATGCAGTATTATACGTTCATGCCGGGCAATGAAAAATTCGGCTCTATAACTGCGCTGGCCCATAAAATAACAGATACTGCCCGTACACCCGTTGATAAGGTTATAGCCATCAGGAATTACTTCCTGGCAAAGGATGAGAATGGCGAACGTATATATAAATATACCGATAACCCGGGTGTGCCTGATCTGCCAAGTGCTTCCAAGCTCATGTACTTCCTGAATGAGAACCATAAAGGATACTGCGCTTATTATGCTGGCGCTACCTTATTTATGCTCCGGTCATTGGGTATACCATCGCGTATAGCTGTTGGGTTCCTTACCGAAGACCGCAGCGATAAAAACAAGGGGTGGTACTGGTATTATGCCAACCAGGCGCATGCATGGGTGCAGGTGTATTTTCCGGGCTATGGCTGGCTGGATTTTGATACCACGGTAGGCAATGACAACGAAGAACGCCCTACGCCTCAACCGGATGGCACACCACCTATGCAGCCGCCTAAAGCATGGCTGGCGGCAGATGGCATAGTGGAAAGCGTGGACACGATTAAGAAGATATTGCAGATGTCTGTGAAGCAGTTTGTGTTTCATGACAAGGAGTATAAGCTGCCTGCACCTGTAACCGTGCAAATGGATATGAAAGTGGCGGTGATATACAGGGACAGCGTTGCTATGCCTTTAGGTGCAATGAAAAAGGGAGATGAAGGCACAGCAGTATCTTATGCGGATGCCATGAAAAAAATTGAGGCAACCCCGCTGGACAAAGGCAATGATATACTTAAACGTTTCCCGGAATACACACCTATTGATGAGGTGTACCTGAAAAAGAAAGATGCAATAAAACAAAAGGAAAAGCAGAAGATAGCGGCCAAGCCAAAGCCGGTATCTAAGAAGCAAATGTTATGGATAGCATTAGGTTCTATTGGTGCTATACTGCTGTTTTTGCTTTTACTGCCCGAATTAATACTGCTGTATTATATAATGCGTTACAACAATGCCCGTGCTGATGGCAATAAACCATATTGGGCATACCGTGCGGCCACCTACTACCTGCATATGGCAGGTATAAACCGGGGCACAAAAACGCCTATGCAATATGCCCGTGAAGTTGTGGACCCGCAACTGGGAACATCGCTCACGGCCTTTATGAATGTATATTTAAAGAAAAAATACGCTAAGCAGTCTTTAAATGTGCAGGAACAGCAATATGTTTCCGGGTTCTTAACGCCATTCTTCAAAACTGTGCGTAGTAAAATAGGTAGGGGTAAGCGTTTGGGAGGCTTCCTGAACCCAGTAAGGAGCGCCAGCTTTTTTGTGATGCCAGAGGATGAAAAAGAAATGTAAATTTGTAGCTATTCATGGACAACAGGCCAAACAATATTTATAAAAGCAAACAGGCAGAGAACAAGGCTGAACCGCGCAAAAGCAGGAAGTGGATACGTGCCCTTTGGATAACTTTTATTTTCTTTTTCCTGGTTTTTATTTCGCTGGTTATTGCAATTGAGCATGGCATGGTAGGTTATATGCCATCGCTTGCAGAACTGGAAAACCCGCAGAGCGCCATATCGTCTGATGTATATGCAGCCGATGGCACGTTACTTGGCCGTTATTATGTTACAGACAGGTCGAACAGTAAGTTCTCAGAAATTTCACCCAACATTATACAGGCGCTGCTCGCTACCGAAGACGCCCGTTTTTATGAGCATGCCGGTATAGACCCTATTGCTACCATTGCAATTCCTGTTTATATACTGGAACGGAAAAAACGTGGTTCATCTACCATAACGCAACAGCTGGCTAAGAACCTGTTCCCGAGGCAGAGCCAAAGTGCCTGGTGGCTGCCATTTATGAAGCTTAAGGAGTGGGTGCTTGCTGTGAAGCTGGAGCGCAACCTGACCAAGAACGAGATCATCACCATGTACCTGAATACAGTGCCTTTTGGCGATAATGTATTTGGCATTAAGAATGCATCACTCACTTTTTACAATAAAATGCCGGACAGCGTTTCGGTTGATGAAGCCGCAGTACTGGTTGGTATGCTGAAGGGGAACACTATTTATAATCCCCGCAGCCACCCGCAAAGGGCCAGGGAAAGGCGTAATGTGGTGCTGGAGCAAATGTATAAGTACAACTATATTACAAAGGAACAGGTGGAGACCTTAAAAGACGGGGAAACTCCGCTTGACTATCATAAAATAGATTACCACGACGGTATAGCGCCCTACTTCAGACAGGTAGTGGAACAGCAGGTGAAGCAAGTGATAAAGGACATGAAGAAGCCTGACGGCACGCCGTACGATATATACAAAGACGGGCTGAAAATATGGACCACACTTGATGTGCGCATGCAGCGTTATGCAGAAGAAGCTGTACATGAGCATCTTTCCAATTGGCAGACTGTGTTTATAGGGCAGGCCGGCTACAAAGACGGAACGGTTTGGGAAAGGTCGGCGTCTATCAAGAATATACTTGCACAATCCATAAAGCAGTCGGACAGGTACCAGAATTTCCGCAGCCAGGATATGTCGGAAGCAAAAGCTATGGCGATGATGCGCGTGCCGATAAAAATGCGTGTGTTTGCCTGGAACAAAATGCATTATAAGGATACCGTGATGAGCCCTATTGATTCGATCAAGTACATGAAGCTGTTCCTGCAATGTGGTTTTATGGCAATGGATCCCGCAACCGGTGAGGTGAAAGCCTGGGTAGGCGGCATAGACCATAACTACTTCATGTATGACCACGTGAACGTGAACACAAAGCGCCAGGTAGGCTCTACCATCAAGCCTTTGCTGTACTCGCTTGCTGTTGATAACGGATGGAGCCCATGTGGTGTTGTATCCACTGCACCGCAGGAATTCCCTACTATGACAACGCTGTATGATGCAGATAACCCCGTTGTATATCCTGCTGAAGTGCCCATGAAAATTGCATTGGCTAAGTCTATCAATAATGCGGCGCTGTATATGCTGAAGCAGGTAGGAATAGAAGCTTTTGCAGATTTTATCCATAAATGTGGTGTTACCAGCCGGATAGATAAAGTGCCCTCTATGGCGCTTGGCGTATCAGACATTTCGTTGTTCGAGATGATGGGTGCATACAGCATGTTTCCCGGTAAAGGGGTTCATACTCAGCCTTTCTTTATCAGTAAGATAGAGGATAAGAATGGTATGCTGGTGAAGAGCTTTGCATCGGTGCAGAAGGAGGTGATCAACCCTAATACAGCATTTAAGATGGTGAAACTGATGCGCAATGTAGTTGCGGGTGGCGGCACCGGCGCCCGCATGCGGTTTAGATACAATGTTACTGCTGATATTGCCGGCAAAACCGGAACAACCAGCAACCAGGCAGATGCATGGTTCCTGGGGTATGCACCCGACCTGATGGCAGGCGCCTGGGTTGGCTGCGACGACCGTGAGTTCCGGTTCAGGCGGGAGGATCTGGGGCAGGGCGCTGCTTCGGCACTGCCTATATGGGCGCTCTTTATGAAAAGAGTGTGGGCAGATAAAAGCCTGAATATAGACCCCGCAGCTACCTTTAAAGCGCCGGATGGCTTTAACGATTGTGATGCGACCGACCCTACCAGCGCAGACCGCAAAGACCTTGAAAAAGGTGCTGAATCCAGTGAGCACAGCGGGCATGTGGAAGATGAGGATGTAAATGAACGGTAATAATATTTTGTATATTCAGGTTCATTGTCTAACATTTAAAGCATACTGTTATGAGAAGCATCTACCTCTGCGTTATCGCATTCTTTTTCTGTGCCAATGTTTCTGCAAAAGATGGCGTATATCTCGAATTCAAGATCACATCCAGCTCCATGAATGGTGTCAGTAAGTCGTATTGTTCGGGCGGGGACACCCGGAGCGAGATGACCATGAATGCCGGTGGTGGTTTTTCGGTGATCACGCTTTTGCTGAACAGCACACCTAATACGGTGTATATGCTCAATGACAGGGATAAGACCTATTCTGAAATGAGTATGGGCCAGTCGCAGGGAGAGAATAGTGACCGTGATGATTATGACGTGACCGTGGTTGGTAATGAGCGGGTGAATAATTATAACAGCGTTCACATAAAGGTGAAGAACAAGCGCACGCAAAAGGTGATGGATATGTGGCTATCGAAAGACATTGCTGATTATTCAAGATATACAGATGTGAAAAGCCAGTACCTGGGTGGATCGGGCTTTTTTAATAAGCTGAAGGAGAAGGGCGCAGACGGTTTTGTGGTGCGCATGCTGGTGAACGGGGAGGGAAAAGAAAAGTTGCAGATGGACCTGGTAAAGGCCGAAAGGCGCGACATTAATGCAGCGCTGCTGAGCCTGGCCGGGTATAAAAAATCGGTGGGGGCACAAATGCCCGGTGGCTACACAGCCCCAAGCCCGCAGGATATACAAAACATGACGCCCGAGCAACGCCAGCAGTATATACAGCAAATGCAGCAGAGGTACCAGCAGCAGCAACGGTAGGGTCTTTTGCACAATTTTTAGTGGTTTTGTAGCGCAAAAAAAGACTGTTTTTTTGCTTGTACTATTTTTTATTTTGAGGGCGGCTTGGAGGATAAAAATAGTTTGCGTAAAAATATTTTGAGCAATATGCAGAAGAATGTATTTTACTTTCTTATTCGCCAAGTGCCTACATGACTAAGAAAAAAGAACAAAATCCAATCAATAAGGTTGTTCCGATAACAAATAAACCACTGGAGAAAAAAATTGAGATCGTCCGCAAGGGCATCTCGACTAAGATAATACTTTGCATCTTCCTGGGTATATTATCTTTTCTTGTTTACGCAAATACCCTGAGCAATGGGTACGCTGGAGATGATGATCTGTTTATCTCATACAATAGGTTTGTCAACATGGGTGTCAGTGGCATTCCTACGTTATTAACAACGCCCCATATGCAAGGGGTTGTAACAGAAGCTAATGATACTTATCGCCCTCTTGCATTAGTGATGTTTGCAGTAGAAAATGAGTTGTTCGGGAATAATCCGGTAACCGGACACTTGATCAATATCCTCCTGTTTTTGGGCTGTGTGATCATGCTCTTTCTATTCTTTGACAAACTTATGGAGCAACAAAAGACTGCAGTGGCCTTTATTGCATCTTTACTTTTTGCTGTCCATCCGGTACACACAGAGGTTGTCGCCAATATAAAAAGCCGTGATGAGTTGTTATGCTTTTTCTTTGCATTTTGGTCGGTTAACTCGTTCTTAGCATTTTTTGAAGACAGGAAAAATATCCGGTTAATTATTGGTGGTTTAGGTTTGTTTTTGTCGCTTTTGTCGAAAGAAACGTCTATTTCTTTTTTGATAGTCATTCCATTGATTTTTTTCTTTTATCGTTCTGGAAATCGGAAGCATAGCATTAAGATAGTTGCAGTTACGGTGATAACTCTTACTGCATTCCTTTTTATCAGGTCGATAATATTGAAAGGAACGCTTCCTTTTGACAATGAAACTGCTATACCTTTTATTCATAATCAATTAGTTAGTGCACCAACTGGTGCTTCTCGTCTTGCAACTGCAGTACTTTGCTGTGGTTATTACGTAAAATTGTTGTTTTTTCCTTACCCTCTTGTAAGCAGTTATTCATTCTCTACAATTCCGTTCGCAAGTTTCGATGAAATTTGGGTGCTTTTGTCCCTGGTACTTTATTTGTTCCTATCTATTTACGGACTGTATCGGTTAGTTAAATTTAAGAATGACATGTTGGCCTTTGGCATTTTATTTTACCTCGTTACGATCGCACTGTTTTCCAATGTTTTTTTTCTCATTCCAGCAATTCTCGCTGAACGGTTCCTGTTTTTTGCCTCCGTTGGTTTTTGTTTATTAATTGCGCTGTTTATCGAAAAGTTGTCTTCCAGTTCGATAAAACAAGAGAATGGTGTTCACAGGCTTTCTATTCTAACAAACACAAGAGCATTACTCCTGCTTGTACCGGTTGTAATAATTTTCGTAAGCATAACAATCTCCCGTAATAAAGACTGGGAAAATGATTATGTTTTGTACAAAGCTGATATTGAGAATGCTCCTGAAAACGCAGGCTTGCATCGCAACATGGGAGTTCTGCTTAGTAACAATTTGGGTAATGAAAACTTAAGATCAGATGTAAAATCTCGCATGCTTGAAAAAGCGATTGGCTATTTTGAACGTGCTATTGCAATATATCCCAATTATGCAGATGCTTATGCAGGGTTAAGTCAACTTTACATTAGAAAAAACATGTTCGACCTAGCGGAGGCCTATGCAAAAAAGGCAATACTTCTGGATTCTTCTAACAGTAAGGTATTAGACTGTCTTGGCGTAATAAATTTTGAACGCAGCAAATTTTCTGATGCTATTATTTACTTTAAAAAAATAACCCAGTTACGCCCTGACATACCAGGTAATTATCGAAATATTGGTCTCTCTTATTTACGTATGCATAAATTCGATTCGGCAATCGTAAACTTTAAAGAGGAAATGAATGTGCCGCAAGAAAATTATACGCCTATATATGAAGTAATTGCAAAATCATACAGGGAAATGGGAAAAGTTGATTCAGCAATAAAATATGAGCAGCTTATTCGGCGTTAATCCCTTTTTAGTTTGTCAATAAGCTTTGCGAAGCATATCAGCATATTTACCTGGCAATGAGCTGTGCTCAACGGCCTGCGCAGCCTTTTCTACATCGTACTCAAACCGCATAAATTCCACCTGTATTGATTTTGTGTCGACAACGCTGCCATCCTCTTTTATGGTGAGCAGTACGTAACATCCTTTTGGGTTTCCATCTTTTGGCTTGCCGACGGAACCAATATTTATGGCGTGCCTGAAATGGGTTTTGCCGTCAAGTTCTGATGGAAGTATGCGGTGATATGGTTTATGTGTATGCCCGAAGCACATAATATCCGCATCCGCCTGTTCCATTATGCGGTGTAAGCTTTTTTCGTCCCTGTCCTCAAAAAGATATTCATTTATTTTTCTTGGGCTGCCATGTACCAAAAGCAAATTGAGCTTATCGTCGTTAAGCTGAAACTCTACTCTTATGTGTGCAGGTAGCGTGCGTAAGTAGTTCCTTTCTTCTTCCGTAACAATTTCGTTGGTGTAGGAGATAGATACCTTTCCCATTTCTTTTTCTTCATCGGTCTTGTATGCACAGCCACATTCATCACTATGCCTGCCTATGCCGAAATCATAATTTCCTGCAATAGTGGGAATGCCCCGCTTCCTGATCATGTTTATGACCTCGTTCGGCCATATGTTGTAGCCAACCAGGTCGCCCAGGCAATAAACCGCATCGGGGTTATTCCTTTCGATATCTGCAAGGCATGCTTCCAGTGCCGGCAGGTTAGCATGTATGTCGCTAAAAAGTGCGATCTTCATTTGTAACATTTTTAACGTTAGCAAGATATTTCCATGTGGGAACTGCCAGGACCGCACCGGCAATGGTAGCAATGATATACACCCACAGATGCTCTGTATGTCCGGACATTATGGCTGGGGCAATAGAACGGGCTGGGTTCATGGATGCGCCGCAAATGGGTCCTGCAAACATGGCTTCCAATGCTACTACACCACCTATTGCAAGACCTGCAAACATTCCCTGCTCCTTGCTGCCTGTTGCTACGTTAATAATCACCAGCATCAGGAAAAAAGTCAGCAATAATTCCAGTACCGCAGATTGTATTTCGGCGCCTGAGGGCATGGTAGCCCCCAAGAAATCATTGGCAGGAAAAAGGAATTTTAAAGTAAGGCTTGCCAGCAAGGCACCCGCAAGCTGGCTGATGATATAGCCAGGGAGCTGCTTTACAGGGAACCGCCCTGCGGCAGCAAAAGCAATGCTGACCGCAGGGTTTAGGTGTGCCCCTGAAATATTTCCCAGGCTGTAGATCATGCTCATCACGATAAGCCCAAATGTTATGGCTATACCTACATGCGTTACAGCCCCGTTTGATTGCTGATCGATGATGATTGCACCGGTGCCGCAAAAGACAAGTGCAAATGTGCCGATCAGTTCTGCTATATAGTTTCTCATACGCTATCAGTTACAGCAGGCTGAACCTGTATCACAGCAATTGGGTTTGCGTGCAAATACAGTTATGCTGAAGATGCCGGTCCCGCTTTCTTTGAAAGCAGCTATTTCCGCAGGGCTTAAATAAGCACTCAAAATATCGTCGGGAATAGTGATCTGCTTTTCCTTTTGTACGGTTATGGCTTCAAAACCTGCCTGCTTAATGAGGTCAAGATACTCGTTTTTCTGAATAGCCCCGCTAACACAGCCGGCATACATTTCAGCAGCTTTTTTGAGGTTATCCGGCAATTCACCAACTAGTACTATATCCGAGATACTGAAATGCCCGTTTGACTTTAAAACCCTGTACATCTCGCTGATGACGTTCTTTTTATTGGGAACGAGATTGAGCACACAGTTGCTTACGATAACATCGGCAGTTTTGGCAGTTACCGGCATCTTTTCAATATCGCCAAGCCGGAACTCAACATTGTTATAGCCCAGTTTTTCTGCATTTGCCCTGGCTTTTGCGATCATTGGTTCTGTGAAATCGATGCCAATAACTTTTCCTGTTTCGCCGGTTTGTGAACGGGCTATAAAACAATCGTTGCCTGCACCGCTTCCCAGGTCTATTACAACATCCCCCGGCTTGATCTGTGCAAACTCTGTTGGCAGCCCGCAGCCAAGCCCCAGGTCGGCATCAGGGTTATACCCTTCCATCTTGCTGTAATCATCGCTCATGATGTTGTATACTTCTGTGCTGCAACATCCCGAGCCACAGCAGGAGCTGGCATTTGTTGCTTTGTCTTGCAAAGCGATCTCACCATATTTTTGTCTTACGATGTCTTTTAATTCTTGTTCGGTACTCATTTTGATTGGTTTTTAATTGTTGTTTAAAATTAGTTTTTAATTTTTATTTATCTGTTTATTGCAATATAGCGTTCATTCAATGCAAAAAAATATCAGCAGCATTCGTCATTATTTTTCATCTCTATAAAAAACTCATTAAAAAACTGCTGGTACTGTTTCCACACCTTTGGGTTTATACAATAGCAAACACTGGTGCCTTCCACTGTGCCCTGGATGATACCCGCATTTTTTAGCTCTTTTAAGTGCTGGGAGATTGTTGGTTGTGCCAATCCCAATTCCTCAACAAGCCCCCCGCATATGCAGGCACTTGTTTTGATCAGTTGCTGCAAAATTGCAATGCGGGCAGGGTGGGCAATTGCCTTTGCCATATTTGCCAGTTCATTTTGCTTTTTTGTGAACAGATCTGTTTTAGTAGCGCCCATGTTTCATTGTTTAATTGCAATATTACGATTGATTTTTGAAATGCCAAAATATTTTTTGAAAATCACCGGGAAGACCTCGCGTGGTCATGACCTTTCTTGCCTATAAGAAGTAGGATAACTAGATATGTTTTCCCCAAACCATCTCGTTGCCCTTTGGTTTAAAACCAAACTGCTCATACAGTGCGGCGCCATCCGGTGTTGCATGAAGCGATACCTGGCGTACGTTTCGTTGTTCGGCCTCGCTCATGAGCCTGGAAAATATTTCTTTAGATATGCCACGGCGGCGGTATGCAGGCAGGGTATATACATTGAGTATATAGGCGCGGTCGCCGGAGGGATTAAAGAAGTTTGGCGGTATGCTGTAGAAACAAATACCCCCTGTGCCGATGATCGTATCGCCATCAAGTGCCAGCCAGTTTATATAATCGCCTTGTTGCAGGTGTGCTGTAAAGTATTGTTCGAGGCCAGCACTTATATCGTTAGCGGGAGTATCTGTATGCATCACCTCTTTCAGGAATTCTATGCGGAGGGATACCAATGATGTGATGTCGGTAAGTATGGCTTTTCGGTAGTGGAGCATACCTAAAATTAATCATCCTGCGTTCTACCTTTTCCAATTAAGAATTTTTAACCTAAATGTCCCACAATAATGGGCTGAATCGGGCGTTTTTAACTTTTTGCATTAATTAATTTCATACCTTTGCGAACATTTTAATAAAAAATCGTCTATGAGCATAATGACTCGTTCAAAAATCGACTTCAAATTGCCTTACCAGGTGAAGGATATCAGCCTTGCAGAGTGGGGCCGTAAAGAAATAAGACTGGCTGAGGCCGAAATGCCGGGCCTTATGGCTATCCGCGCTGAATATGGCGCTAAAAAGCCTCTTAAGGGCGCTCGTATAGCAGGTTGCCTGCATATGACCATCCAGACAGCTGTGCTGATAGAAACACTGGTGGAACTGGGCGCTGAAGTTCGCTGGAGCTCGTGCAATATCTTCTCTACGCAAGACCATGCTGCTGCTGCTATAGCCGCTGCAGGCATAGGCGTTTTTGCATGGAAAGGACAGACGCAAGCTGAAGCTGACTGGTGCATAGAGCAGACCTTATTCTTCGGCAGCGAAGACCGTCCGTTGAATATGATACTGGACGATGGTGGTGACCTTACTAATATTGTACTGGATAACTACACAGAACTGGTGCAGCATATCAAAGGCCTGAGCGAAGAAA
The DNA here is from genome assembly GCA_021155965.1 of Flavipsychrobacter sp. Lineage (GTDB taxonomy): Bacteria > Bacteroidota > Bacteroidia > Chitinophagales > Chitinophagaceae > Nemorincola. The sequence continues at coordinate 27,260 of JAJNBJ010000008.1, read as the reverse complement.
CAACTACGGGTGTTCACCGCCTGTACGAGCGTATGGCTAAAGGCACATTGCCAATGCCTGCGATCAATGTAAATGACTCGGTTACTAAGTCGAAATTTGATAACAAATATGGTTGCCAGGAAAGCCTGGTAGATGCTATCCGCCGCGCTACAGATGTTATGATGGCAGGTAAAGTAGCAGTAGTAGGTGGTTATGGCGATGTGGGCAAGGGTAGCGCATTGTCGCTGCGTGGTGCCGGTGCACGTGTTATGGTTACAGAAATAGACCCGATCTGCGCATTGCAGGCTGCTATGGACGGTTTTGAAGTGAAGCGTATGGTTGATGCTGTGAAAGAAGCAGATATCATCGTTACCGCTTCAGGTTGCCGCGACCTGATCACGGAAAAGCACTTCCGCCTGATGAAGGATAAAGCTATTGTTTGTAACATTGGCCACTTCGATATCGAGATAGATATGGCATGGCTCAACAAGAACTATGGCAACACAAAAGACACCATCAAGCCACAGGTTGATCTGTATAACATAGATGGCAAAGAAGTGATCGTACTGGCAGAAGGCCGCCTGGTGAACCTGGGCTGTGCTACAGGCCACCCAAGTTTCGTGATGAGTAACTCGTTCAGCAACCAGACTTTGGCGCAGATAGAGTTGTGGAACCACCACGACCGCTACGAGAACAAGGTGTATGTATTACCTAAGCACCTTGATGAGAAAGTAGCGCGCCTGCACCTTACAAAGGTTGGCGCTCAGCTTGAAGAACTGACAGACACACAGGCGGAATACCTTGGTCTTCCAAAGGAAGGCCCGTACAAGACAGATCATTACAGGTACTAGTCGAAAGTTATAGTATATAAAAAGGGCCCACAATGTGGGCCCTTTTGTTTGGATGCATGGTGAAAGGCGAGTGCATCCGTTACACACACAATTATTAGTTAACAGGCTGCACCTGTTGGCTGTCCCCATTTGAAAACAACATTGGGGCGGTAATTGGGCTTGCAGCATGAGTAGAATTTCTTTTTGGTTAGCTCCACTGCTTCCGTTTCCTGTACGTCTTCAGCAACCGAGCTGAGCCATATGGTATGGCTGTTATCGGCATCGGCAGAAAGGTTGATCCAGTTCTCCTGTAGCTTGGAATAAATGTTAGTTCTGTCTTCTGACCTGTAGCATGAAAAATCGGCACTGGCTATTACAAACGACATACGATCTATTTTACCGCAATTTACAGACAAGCATTCGTACAGCACGAAAATAAACAACGGTATTTAGTACCGTTAAATAACGGTATTTTCAGAAAGCTATACCATATCAATGGTTATCTTCTGTGTCTTGGACCAATGGGAAATGCGTGTATAGTAGCTGGTAGCTATCTTATTAAGGTTGCGCCTGAGTTTGAATCTTCTTTCTCTGGGAATGTATAGCAGTATACGGTTGCGCTCGGCAATAAACTCGCCGGCAATATCTTTTACAGTAATGTAGTTTTTTGTATTGTCGCGCAAAACGATCTTCCTGAACCAGATCGTATGCTCACAATAGGTTTGGTAATAGTCTAAAAAATCGAGGTCTGATCTTTCGGCCATTTGTGTTTTGAATAAGTGTGTGTATAACAAATATAACTATTAATATTTACTTTAGCTATACGTATAAACGCATAGAAATAAATAAAATAATCTATAATTGAAAAAAATAAAACAATAACTGAACCTCGTAAAGTGTGGATCTTACCAATCTCCGTTGCGGCGGGAGTGGTATTTTTGGTATTTCTTCCCTTTTTTGATGTAGTGGGTGTTCTTGCGATACTTTTGCCATTTGCCCTGGAAGCAACTGCTGAGATTAACGAGTATCAATAAAAGCGCTACAATGCGTAATATCTTATTCATATTGGCTAATTAAAAGTATTTGCTCTAAACCGGCAGCTAATATCGGTAATTTTTTCCCAAAAGGGTATATAAGGGGCCATTTTTTTGATGTAAAAGGCTATTTGGAGGTTTCCAAAGTGCTTTGGGAGGGTTTAAGCAGCATCAATTCCGTAAAAATGACGCACCATGCAATGATGCATGGCACTGCCTTAATGGTATATGGTGTAAAAAAGTGCTGTTTTATATAGGGTGGGAAAAGGTCGGTATTGGAAAGGGAGGTGAATATGAGTACCGTGAAGAGGAGTGCCGTGCGCCACTGTGCCCGGGGCATGGCAAAATACCAGGTGCCAACCCCTGCAACAGCGATCACATAGGTGGGGGATTCGGCTTTGTGGTTGAAGATGATGACCCAAATGAGCATGGAGGCAAGGATGAGCAACTTGAATGTGGCATTGCTGTACATACGGAAACGGCTGAAAGGGACTAAGAACAATACCATACCTGTGATGGTAACATAAGTATAGCCGGAACTAAGGTCAAACCATGTGTGCAGCCAGCCTGTAACAGAGAGGCCAATGGTGGCAGCTGCATCGGCCTTCATGAGGGCCAGCCAGTTTTGGTATTGCCATAGCAGGGTTTGTGGCGGCGTAACTATGAGTGGTAACGCAGCAAAGACAATAGTCCATAAGGCGGCATAGCTTATAAACCTGAGCTTACGGGGGTAAAAGAGGAACAGGCAAAACCCGATGATACCGTACACCTTAATAAAAACAGAGATAACCAGCCATAAAGTAGCCCATTGGGGTTTACCCCGTTCCATGCTGCCATATGCTGCTATAATAAGCGCACACATCAGCCCATTGCTTTGCGCATTGGAATAGGAAGTAAGCAGGTCGTTGATTATGAACCACATGAGCAGGCACTGTACTTTGGTATTAAAAGGCAGCATGCGCATGGCAAGAAATAATGTAACACCATTAAGCACATTCCAGACAGAGAGGCCGATGTAATCATTCAGGTAGGCCAGCGAACCCATGAATAAAGCAAAGGTTGGACTGTATTTAAAAAAATCCCATTGCTCATCGGGATAGACAGCATAGAGGTTGGATCCGCTGATGAGATGAAACCATGAGCGCTTGAAGATGATGTAGTTGTTGTATTCAGTAAAGTTCTTGCCCAGGAATTGACTAAGGTATTCGGGCTGGTTCATTATATCAAAAGGTATATGGCTGAGCGGCGGCATCACAAACGGATGTGTGCCAAGAGATATAAGCTGTATGGAAATAAATATGGCGCTGATAGCAAAAACTGCCAGCAAAAAGCCGGGCTTGAGTAAGAGCGCTTTAACAGATTGCCACATGATGTGGCTGCTAAAATACAATTTACCTGCAAAAGGGATCGGGTAATTATACCTCTGCAGATTGGCTGTACTGCATTTTTAATAAGTGCAGAAAAATAAAACACCATGCTGCCACACAAGGTATTGCCTTGACAAAATACGGCTCGAAATAGTGCTCGCGGATAAATGCTGGAAAAATATCGGACGTGGACAGGCAGGTGAATAGCAGGACGGAACCGAGGACAATGTGATGCAACGATCTCTTTTGAGTGGAAAAATACCATATGGCTATGCCGGAGACCGCGATTATATAGGTAGGTGATTCGGCTTTGACATTGAAAATGATCATCCACACCAGCATGAAAGACAGCATCGTGAGCCTGTATTGTTCATTGCCATATAACCTGGACCGCAGGAAGGGAATAACAAATAATAGTAGTGCAATGGCTGTAGTAACTGCATGGCCAACACCAAACCAATTGTATAACATTCCCTGCACAGATAGGCCGTAGGAACCTGAGAGGTCCGGGATCATGAGCTGGAGCCAGTTTTGGTATTGCCAAATGAGTGATTGAGGAGCAATGGTGAAAAGAGGCATTATTGCAAGTAATATCGTCCACAGTATAGTATAGCCAATAGCCTTCATTTTACCGGGATAGAACAGGAACAGACAAAGCCCGGCCACAGCATATACTTTTATGAAGGCAGCAATGCATATGCAAAGAGCAGCCCAATGGCCTTACCTCTTTGCAGGCAACCATGAGCCCCTATCAGCAAGCCGGCTTGTATGCCGTTGCATTGGGCATTCTGTATGTTGGTCAGCAATTCAAAAACAAGAAATACGAGCATGATGTTGCGGGTGGTATTCCTCATAGGCAGCAGGCGTATGGCGCAGTACAAGGCTATTGCGTTCAGGGAGTTCCATAGTATCAGGCCGATGTAAGTAGGTAAATGAGCAAAAGCACTCATGCACAAAGCGAAAGTGGGGCTATACTTGAACAGGTCCCATTGTTCATCAGGGTAGGGGAGATAAAGGTTTTTGTGTGAGAGGAGGTGGTGGAAAGATTGTTTGAAGATCAGGTAGTTATTGTAATCGGTATAGGGTTTTCCGAAAAATAAATGTGGCGGAACAAGCAGCACATGAATGCTGGCGACGAGTGCGATGAGCACATAGATACATAACAACTTTCCCGGGTGCTGGATAAGCCGGCGACAATATTGCATCATAAGGTATAACTTCTAAGAGGTTAAGGTTCTACCGGTATGTTGCAATATTTGTGCCAAATAAAAACCCACAGTTTTTAACCGTGGGTTTGACTAAAAAAGAAAATATTGTTTACATGCGCTCAATAACAACAGCGCTTGCACCGCCACCACCATTACAGATGCCTGCTGCACCATATTTGGCGTTGTTTTGCTGCAATACACTGATAAGCGTAGCGATAATGCGTGCACCGCTTGCGCCTAACGGATGGCCCAGTGATACTGCGCCACCATTCACATTTACCTGTTCCGGTTTCAGGTTCATTTTCTGCATGTTCACTATGCCCACAACGCTGAACGCTTCATTCAGCTCGAAGAAGTTGATATCCTCCATTTTCAGGCCTGCTTTTGCAACAGCTTTAGGCACTGCTACGGCAGGAGAGGTGGTGAACCACTCAGGTGCCTGCTCTGCATCTGCATAGCTTTTTATTTTAGCTATCGGTTTCAGGCCCAGGGCTTCTGCTTTTTCTTTGCTCATGAGTACAAGTGCTGCTGCGCCATCATTCATTGTGCTGGCGTTTGCTGCGGTAACTGTACCTTCTTTAGTAAACGCCGGGCGAAGTCCCGCTATCTTATCAAACTTCACATTCCATGGGTCTTCGTCCTTTGCTATTTTGATCGGGTCGCCTTTCTTTTGTGGCACTTCCACGGGTACTATCTCATTATCAAATTTGCCCCCATCCCATGCTGCCTGGCTGCGCTTGTAGCTGGTGATGGCAAATTCATCCTGCGCCTCGCGACTGATGTTGCATTCTTTTGCACAGAGGTCTGCAGCATTGCCCATAGGATAGTTGTGGTACACATCAGTAAGGCCGTCTTTTGCAAGGCCATCTATAAGGGTGACATTTCCGTACTTGCTGCCCCAGCGAAGGTTTTCATTATAGAAAGGTACATTGCTCATGCTTTCCATGCCGCCTGCTACTACCACATCAGCATCACCCAGCAGGATAGCCTGCGCACCCTGCATTACTGCTTTCATGCCGCTGGCACATACTTTGTTTACGGTTGTGCAGGGCACATTATCAGGTACCCCGGCAAAACGTGCTGCCTGGCGTGCAGGCGCCTGGCCCACATTTGCCTGCATTACGCACCCCATCAATACTTCATTCACTTCTGCAGCGTTAATACCTGCTCTTTCAATTGCTGCTTTTATAGCGATCGCTCCCAGTTTAGTAGCCGAAAAATCTTTTAATGCCCCACCCCATGCACCCATCGGTGTACGTACTGCGGATATGATATATACTTCCTTCATTGTCAATTTTTAAGTGGCGCAAAGGTACAAAAATTGTCGGAACCTTGATTTGAAGGATCAAAAGGAGTTAGCATGATGCATATTATATATTTATTTTTCTTGAAGTAGTTATCGCCGATTTCTCTCTTTATCAATAGCCTTCGCAAGCACCCAGTCTATATAATTTGAAGTGGTTTTGAAACGCAAGGTCCCGATCTTGCTGTTTTCATCAAGCGAGATACCCATACAATGCACCGACTTTTCACAGGTCATTTGAAAAAGCGCCACATCCTGGTATGGATTATCTAGTTCCATACTGAGGTATTTTACGGCAAGTATCTTACCATATTCATTCTGCATTTCTTTAAGATGTTTATCGTTTATCCACCCTTTGGATTCAGGAACAAGCAATTTGTCTACACAATTTCCTGATCCACTATTATAACAATCTTTAAACTTTGTCATTGCTTTTTCATAATCTGCTGCTGTATGGCCGTTGCCGGCTTTCGCTGCAACCACTATACCTTCCGGTTTTGCCCAGAATGTTTTGAGGCTATTGGTATAATATCTTGTGTACACGTCAACACCATGTGCATTTTTACTCACAACAGTTTCGGGTATAGTTTTTCCCGGCAGCAGTTGTATATAGGCCCTTGTTTTGCCATCGCCTTTTGTTTCATAACTGTATTCGCTGGAAATAGCACATTCCAGCCTGTAAAGGTTTTTGGCCATGTAATAGTCCAGGTACCAGTTTTTGGACTGGCTGGTGGCATGGTTTCGGTTGGCATCGGGGTTAAGGATAAGAGGCTTGTTATGTGCAATACGCCCACGTACTTCTTCGATGCCAAGCAGCGTGCCTTCTTCATCCATCACATAAGCCATAAAAGTCGGGTCCATCCACAGCCATTTATTTAAAGAGGTGGACCAAACCATAGTTATAACATGGCAGTCATTGTCAGCCGTGTCTTTAGGCAAGCAGGTAACAAAACGTGATTTGAAACCTGCAGCAAGGTATACTTCGTTCAATACTATGGCAAGCCCGCGGCAGTTGAGCGTTTTGCAATCCCGCCTGCATTCCCTGATGAGGCTGGTGGCGTTCTTCACTTCAGGGTTGCCTTTAGAACCATCGTGTGGAATGAGGTAATGTACCCATTTCATGAGGTTGATAATTTTTGATACATCATTGCCCTCACCGGCAATTGAATCAAGGTCATACCTGTTTTTCAATGCTGCCAGGTTAGGGTTGCCTGCAGATTGGTAGGTGAATGGTGGGAGGCTGTTTTGCTCAGCATCATTATAAGAGGCTTCCTTTTGTATGATCAACTGGTATTTTGATTTCTGGTTTTTTGCTGTCGCAAGGAATTTCATGAACCTTGGTTCTTTGCGGATATTGTTGAAGTCGTTCTCGCGTACCAGTTCTTTGTGATCGTAGTATTTCGACTTTTCCAGGCTTGCAAGCGCATTTACTTTATCGCCCTTTACTGCGTATGCTCTTGCCAGGTAATAATATTCATCCTCAAGTTGCGATCGGTATTCTTCTTTATTTTTTGTATCCTGCTTATTGTATGCTGCCAAAAATTCGTTGAAATACTTTTTATAAGCAGCAAAGTCTTTGTCGTAAAAAGCAATATGCATAAGGCTATCTTTTGTGCGGGCAAAAACAGCAAAATCATCCTCTTTAGCAAAGGTTTTTGTGAAGGCTGCGAATATTATAACAGCAGCAACAGCAATTCGTTTCATAAATTGAAATTTGGTCTGAAACGAAAAATAGTAAATAAATATTGTATCTGTTAATCAAGCTGGAAATAAAGCCTAAAAAATTGTTTTGTTAGGATAAATGACAACAATAAAGTACGGTAAAGGGTGCAGTAAAATAATGTGTTCAAAGGGCCTAAAATAAAACATCCCACAATTGCGGGATGTTTTATTCTTATGAGTACAGAAGATATTATTCTCCTACTACTTCAAATTCAATTTCAACTGTGTTGTCTTTGCCGAAGTCGATGCTGGCTTTGTGGGTGCCTGCTTCTTTCACGTCGCTGGTGATGGTGATGCGGCGGCGGTCTATTTCATAACCCTTCTGCTCGCGGATGGCGCGTGCAAGCTGGATAGAAGTAACAGAACCGAATATCTTGCCGCTAACGCCGATCTTAGCGCCTACTTTTACAGGGGCCTCTTTCAGCACAGCAATTACATTGTTTATTTCAGCCAGCAGCTTGGATTCTTTTTTAGCCAATTGTTTGCGGCGCTCTTCCATTACGGCAGTATTGGATGTGCTGGCTTCAATGGCATATTTCTGTGGAATGAGGTAATTACGGGCGTATCCCGGCCTTACTTCAACCAGTTCGTGGGCAGAGCCCAGGTTATCTACGTCTTTTATAAGAATTACTTGCATAGTTTAAACTTTTAATTTTTAAAATCTTCGTGAGCTTCGAACGACTATTTTAAAAGGTCAGTTACATATGGTAAGATAGCCATCTGGCGGGCTTTCTTTATCGCCTGGGAAACTTTGCGCTGGAATTTCAGAGAGTTACCGGTAATGCGGCGGGGCAACATTTTGCCTTGCTCATTCAGAAATTTCTTCAGGAATTCGCCGTCTTTATAATCGATATACCTGAGGCCCATTTTCTTGAAACGGCAGTATTTCTTCGGCCTTTTTTCAACACGCTGGGAGGTAAGGAATTTTATTTCGTTTTGCTTTGCCATGTTCAGAAGATTTTAAGATGCGTTTTCGGTTGCGAGTTTGTTACGTTTTCTCTGGTTGTAAGCTGCCGCAAACTTGTCGATGCGGGTAACCATATGACGGATGATACTCTCATCGCGGTTCATCTGGATCTCCAGCGTAGCGTTAGTGTTGGTAGGCGCTTCGTATTCCATCACGAAGTAAAGGCCGGTGGTCTTTTTCTGGATGGGATAAGCGAGTGAGCGTAAGCCCCATGCATCCTGGTGAACAATGTTGCCGCCGTGTTCTTTGATGTAATCTGAGTACTTTTTCTGAGCGTTTTTGTAATCATCTTCCGACAGCACAGGGGTGAAGATGACCATCAGCTCATAACTCTGCAGTTTGTTTTCTGTTGCCATAAATAAATTTTAAAAGTTAATCCCTCATCCGGCCGGAACACTGGGTATCCCACTTGCATGAGATAGCCGGAATTTTTTTGGGACTGCAAAGGTAGGGCATAAACCTTTGCCAACCAAATGAATGTATTAAATTGTAATCACATGCTTGGTAAAATGTGGGGAAATACAATATGGAGTAGTATCCGTGGCATATATATTGTATATAGTTTTACGTTGCCTGGGGTAATATAAGTAGCACCTGGAGCTAACAATAAAATAAAACCATAAACCGTTAATAATAATAAGCCAATACCCTGCAAAATTATTTTATATGGAACAGCAGAAAGGCATAGGGAAAGGAGTTCCGAACAAAGCAGTGCGTTTCTTTAAGTGGCTTGGCCAAAAAATAACCGCTCTTTTTGAACTCGAAGAAGTGGAAGTGACTTTCGACCACGGCTCTTATACGTACCGGAAAGTGGAACATAAGCATGCCTGACCAAAATGCCGGGTATTGACCAACTTATTTTGAGGTCTTCTCAATAGCCTCTTTCCAACTGTCTACTGATTTCTCAACGAATGCTGCAAGCACCATATCAATGCCGGCATAGTTCTCTTCTGAAACCGCTTTCTTATTTTCTTTTGCTAGGCGAATGCTGTTGGGGAAGTAAGTATATGCCTTATAATATACCTGGCCTGTATAATAGCCGTTGCCCATGTTCTCCGCTACATATTTTTTATCCTCTTTGGGGTTGGGGTTTGGACCGTTTATTGACCACTTAATACCATTGATGCTGATCTCCCTGCGCTCGGCCATGAGCTCGAAGCAGATGCTGAGCGTGCTATTTACACCAAGTTTTTGCGCCAGCTCATTGAGTGATTCGGAGCGCCTGAAGTCGCCGGCTGCTGCTACGTCTAAGGCGCGGTAATGATCGGCAGATACAGCAATATCAGTAGAGCCGCTTTCGAGGCCGCTGAGCACGCTGCCCAATTTTGATACATTGGGTTTGAACTGCTTGTAATAAAATTCGCGTTTCTCAGGAGTATTGAGGTATTCATCGGGCGTAAGGAGTACAATGCCATGCGCTTTGAATGTTTCTTTCAGTTTATCGATGCTTGCCTTATGTATCTGGTTGGCAAAATAGTTGCCGCCTTTCTCGGAAAGCGAATAGGTGGTGATGAATGCCGGGCTGGTAACCTGTGTGCCTTTATCATAAACATAGAAGGTAACGAGCGCCAGTGTTTCCGGTATCTGCTTTGGCGAGGTAAGGTATGGTACGGCACCATGCCCATCTTTGAAGCTTTTGCCGGTTTCGGGTTCCCGCTCTTTGACGATCGCTTTTTTTACTTTTTCTATTCCTTTATCGTCATAATACTCTTTCACCGAAGATTGTGAATAGCCTGCTATAGTATATGCAACTACAGCCATTGATAAAATGAATTTTTTCATGTTATGTTAGTTGGATGTTTATGAAATATGAAGCCAAAATATAAATTTTTTGCTGGAAAAAGAATAATGTTGCGTTGGGCAAGGGCAGTTCATATTGGAATAATTTTCGCAATAACATGTAAAGCCCTGTAATGAACTTTCACATGCGATATAAGATAAATATTTCATAGCATGAAAATGCCATTTGTGGAAAAAATAACCTCCCGTTTATAGGAGTAAATTGTTAATTTTGCTGCCTGTTTTATTTATTTTCATAAAAAAATAACATATGCAAGAGCATGGCAAAAAGAACCCATCAGTTAACTTGGCTGACCTGGGTATTAACGCCGCAGTGGCACATTGGAATATCTCTCCTGCTGACCTCGTGAAAAAGACCCTGGAACTGGGGCAAGGCGTGCTGAATGATACAGGCGCATTATGTGTGGATACCGGCAAGTTCACCGGCAGGTCCCCCAAGGATAAATTCACCGTGAAAGACTCTATAACCGAGCATAGCGTGGATTGGGGTGATGTGAATATTCCGATAGCACCGGAGCATTTTGAGCGTTTATATAAGAAAGTTTGTACTTACCTGGAAGGAAGGGAAGTATATGTGCGCGATGCCTATGCCTGTGCAGACCCGGCATACCGCCTGAACATACTGGTGGTTAACGAAACGCCATGGGCAAACCTGTTCTGCAACGACCTGTTCCTGCGCCCGACAACTAGCGAGATAGAAACGCAAAGACACGACTGGCTGATACTGCAGGCTCCAGGGTTCCAGGCAGACCCGGCAACAGACGGCACACGCCAGGGCAACTTTACGATCGTGAACTTTACCCGTAAGATCATCCTGATAGGCGGTTCTGCCTATACCGGCGAAATGAAGAAAGGCATATTTGGTGTCCTGAACTTTGTGTTGCCGCACAACCATAAAGTACTGAGTATGCACTGCTCGGCAAATGAGGGGGCGAATAAAGACGTTGCGTTGTTCTTTGGACTGAGCGGTACGGGTAAAACCACCCTGAGCGCTGACCCCGAGCGCCACCTGATAGGCGACGATGAGCACGGCTGGGCAGATAACTCTGTATTTAACTTTGAAGGCGGCTGCTATGCAAAATGCATAGACCTGACCGAAGAAAAAGAACCACAGATATATGGCGCCATTAAACCAGGGGCCCTCCTGGAGAATACCAGGTTCTATCCAGGTACACAAAAAGTGGACTACACCAACGCCAGTGTAACTGAAAATACACGCGCTGCTTATCCTATTGATTTTATTACCAATGCAAAAGAACCTTCTTACGGAGGACAGCCACAGAATATATTCTTCCTGACATGTGATGCGTTCGGTATACTGCCTCCTATATCTAAACTGACCAAGGCGCAGGCTATGTATCACTTCATCAGCGGTTATACTGCAAAAGTTGCAGGCACCGAGGTAGGTGTTACCGAGCCGCAGACCACATTCTCTGCGTGCTTTGGCCGTGTGTTCCTGCCGCTGCATCCTGCAAAATATGCAGAGCTGCTGGGCAAAAAGCTGGAAGCTGACCCGAACGTGAACGTATGGCTGATAAATACCGGCTGGAGCGGTGGCTCGTATGGTGTGGGCAGCCGTATGAAGCTGAGCTATACACGCGCCATGATAACCGCGGCTATGACCGGCAAGTTGGATAACGTAGCCTATGAACCACACCCTGTATTTGGCGTGCTGATGCCGAAAGATGTGCCGAATGTACCTGCAGAGATACTGAACCCAAGGGCAACATGGGAAGACAAACATGCTTACGATAAGAAAGCAGGTGAACTGGCGCAACTGTTCGTGAAGAACTTTGCGAAGTATGCCGACCAGGCCAGCGAGGAGATACGCTCTGCAGCGCCTGTAACGGCTGAAGACCGCGTGACAGCATAATTATCAAAAAAAAGTTATAGAAAATGCCCCCGGTGCATCGGGGGCATTTTTGTTTTTAGAAATATCCTGCGCGAGTGGGACATCCCCTGCCTCTCTTCGGTCTGCACACAAGCCTACGCTAAAGGGGGAATAAGTTCTGTTGAAACTTCACCGTCGAATAGAATAGTATTTTCAGTATCACTCGCTATTTACTTCGATTAAGGCGATCAAAACAATAAACAAAAAAATACATTAACCCGAATAAAAGCGCTGTAACAGCTAAGACAAGAAATAAAAATTCAACGACTTTAACGATAAGTGAATCGACAGGCGGATCTCCATCAAAATAAATGCCTAAACTGACTACTATCAATGCGATAAGCAGTGAAATAAGCAGTATAATTCTCTCTTTCTTCGGCATTATACGTTCCTATTGCTATTAAGTGGCCAATTCTGTCTTCTCTCCTACCTGCTGCAACTCCTTCCGCATCAGCAGCAGGAAGAAGCAATTAACGTAAACACCCATCTGCACCTCGAGGGCAGTATCTATTAAGAGGTGTACCATAAACACCAGCCAGGCTGCAAAGAAGAAGAAGCTTTGCCTGTTACGCCGCAGCCAGGTTAGGGGGGTAAATACCCATAGGGTGAACAGGATAATTGCCGGAATGCCGGCAGCCACACCCACTATCAGGAACTGGTTGTGCGGCACGAGGCGGTCGCGGTCGGCTACCTGGGGATAGAATTTATCATAGCCCTGTTTCATGGCATCAAGTATATCGCCCGAGCCGGCGCCGGTGAGGGGGTGTTCTTTCAGTATCTCCCCCGCCAGCCTGTAGGACCATAGTCTGCCAATATCGCCGTAGTTACCCGACTTGTCGCCTGCCATGAGCATGTAGTAAGTATACACTATATACTCTTTGCGTTCCCTGAAGGTTGGAATGTATTTAACGGAAAAGAACAAAAAGAGCGGGATGGCTACAATAATAGCAATACCCAAAAGCTTTTTCCTGCCAAATGCCAGGTATATGCTCCAGGCAAATAAGAAAATATATAGTGCCACCAGCCCGCTCTTTGCAGCCAGCACATGCAGGTATAATGCTATAATGACAACAATTGCCAGCATGAACCCCTTCATAAGGCGGGTCTCCAGGAATTTCCAGCTATAGATGGCCCAGATGATATACATGACCAGGCCGAGGCTGAAACTGACATGGTCGTTACGGGAGGGTGTAGGCAGAATGTGTGAGACCTTGTAGCCATGCAAATAGGTTTCCCGGTCGGTGATGAGGAATGAGAGGCTATACTCTACGCCTGCGAGTAATATGATACCCATCCCTAAAGTGAGTATGCGCATTTGTGCTGCAGTAAAACGGGGTGTATATGCAAATGCCAGTGGCAGCAGCAGGAAGGGCAGTTTTACCTGCAGGCCAATATTCCACATTTCCTTATTCGCGCTCCAGAAATAGCTGATAGCGTAACAGGCAATCCAGCCGATGCCCAGCAGCCACCATCTATCGCGCAACCATTTTTTAGGATGTGTGCCCCACAGTCCGTTAACGCCATAAAGCATCATAGCTATTGACAATAATGCGGGGGCGCAAAGGAAACCAACTGCCATTGCCAATATGCAGAATAATGCAATATTGGATTTGTTTAAAAACTTATTGTTTAGAAAAGTACTTTTGTCCACTATATGCTGTTACTCTAAGAACGGTTAAATTTAAATTTTAGTGCTAGGCGATATACAACTGCTTCATAAAGAGATACGGGAGGGGAATTTCCTCTCGCTGGCAAGGGGGATAACCGTTGTGGAAAATGAGCTCAATGGTTACGAATCCCTGTTGCTGGGCCTTCATGAGAGCCGCCATGCACGGGTTATAGGTATCACAGGGCCGCCGGGGGCGGGCAAAAGTACGCTGGTAAACGCACTGCTGCACCACTGGCTCAAAGAAAATAAAAAAATCGCAGTTATTGCAGTAGACCCGTCCTCGCCTTTTAATTACGGCGCACTGCTGGGGGATAGGATAAGGATGAGCGAGTTTTATACTAACCCGAATATTTTCATACGTTCGCTGGCAACACGCGGGGCACTGGGCGGGCTGAGCGCCAAAATAATAGAGGTGACCGACCTGGTGAAGGAAGCCCCATTTGACCTGGTGCTGGTGGAGACCGTGGGTGTGGGTCAAAGCGAGGTGGAAATAGCCGGGCTGGCAGACTGCACTGTAGTGACACTGGTACCCGAGGCAGGCGACGAGGTACAGGCCATGAAGGCGGGCATTATGGAGATAGCCAACATCTTTGTGGTGAACAAGGCCGACCATGCAGATGCCGAGGGGTTGTACCACAACCTGCGCATACTGGCACATGAAAAAGCGGATGGCGACAACGAAATACCCGTGGTGAAAACAGTGGCTACAGAGCACAATGGTGTAGCACAACTGGCAGCGGAAATAACCAAATTCTTCGATGGACAGAAAGCTATGCCTGAAAAACGCCTGCAACTGCTAACCGAAAAAAGCTGGCAGCTGATACAGGCGCAAAGGATGAAAGGCATAAACAGGAACCGTATAAAGGAGCAACTGGCCGCAGCTCTTAAGAATGAGGATTTTAATTTGTATGCCTTTACAAAACAATTTCTGGATCAAAACGTTAGGATAGGATAATACACTGCATGCTATCATCATTACCCCCATACTTACTTTACCTGCTCACAGCCATTTTATCTGCTGTCATCAGTATGTATGCGGTGAAGAAGACCATCTTCATTACCGGGCGCATGAAGATATATGATGTGCCGGACAGGATAAGGAAGATACATGGCGCAGGCATACCCAGCATGGGCGGTATAGGCATTTTTACGGGTTTTATTATTGTAGCGCTTTTATCGTGGCCAAAGGGGCAGGATTATTTGCCTGCGCTGCTATCATCATCGGCACTGCTTTTCTTCACCGGTTTTTATGATGACTTGACGAATATGCGCCCTGCGAAGAAATTGCTGGCGCAGCTCATCGCGTCCTTTATGCTGGTTTATTTCGCGAATTTGAGGATGCGTTTTTTCTTTCTTGCTTTTGATTATGATGTCTTATTTGCTTACGATTGGCTGGATGTTATACTTACCACCCTTAGCTGTACTTTTTTCGTTAATGTGTTCAACTTTATTGATGGTATAGACGGGCTGGCATGTGCATTAGGTATACTGTATATGGGGGTGTTTGGTGGACTGTTTGCCTATATAGGAAATATGGGAGCGGCTGCTATCTGCTTTACGTTGATGGGAGCTACCTCCGGACTTTTATATTACAATGTCTCTCCTGCTAAAATATACATGGGAGATACAGGCTCAATGTTTCTTGGATTTAACGCCTTTTGCTTTTCGTTGTTGTTCCTGGAGTACTATTTTGACCCAACGGTATATAAGGGACAATCTGATCTAATGACGATGCAACAAGTCACTATATTCTTCATTGCGTTGTTAATCCTGCCTATTTATGATGGTATACGGGTGTTTGTACTGCGGGGCATGAAGGGCATTTCTCCGCTAAAGGCAGACAGGCGGCATTTGCACTATTACCTGCTGGATGCTGGTTGCACGCATACACAGGCCGTGGGTGTTATTGTGTTGATGAACGTTGTGCTGATATTGCTGGCGTGGTTGTTGCAGGATGTACATATTTACATTGCCATTTTAGGGTGTATTGTGCTGGTATCGGGTGTGGTGATGGTGGTGTATAGGATGAGGGCGCGGAAAATGCGGTAAAATAACTTTTACTGCGTACGCGATACACCACCTTCAAACCTGGTCATCATGATATTGCGGTTCTCGTTGTAGAGCATGTGGCCATCTGCATCGCGGATCTGGCGGATGGTGAACTTGGTGAAGGGGGCAGCAGTATTATCGCTGTAGCCGGTGTTGAACATGGTGCCGTATTGTTTCAGCAGGGCAGCGTACCACATCATAGTTTCATAGGCGCAATAAACAGGCTCTGTTGCTTTGCCGCCGAAGAACTCTTTGTACTGGCGGGTTACATATTTTGCTGCCGGTGAAGTGAGATCAATAGTGCATGATGTGGGAATGTTCACACCAAGGTTCTGGAACATATTCTCTTTGCGGAGGCCTTTTATAGTTGTCCAGGTGGGCATGCCGTATATCTCGAAGTGAGTTGTGGGAAAATCTTTCGACAGTTTGCGGAGCAGCGTATCTGCAAAACCGGCCTCCATAATAGGTATAATAACTATGTTTGGTTTGGTGAGGTCGAATATGGCAGCCAGTTCCTGCTTATCCGGAAGGGTATTACACTGGCGCTGCTTGAAGACTATTTCATCATTGGCAATAATGTATTTATAAGCATTCTCGTTGGCTGCAGATGTTGTGCGATAGAGCAGTGAAACATTAGTGCCGGGGAATTTATTGGTCACCTCGTTCATTATGCGGCGGCACTGGCTTTTTAGGGAGGGCTGCAGTGAGGTGAAGTATTTGTTGTTTCGTACGCCACCATCATTATCAGCAAGCGTGGACACAAAATTTATTCTTTTCTTTTTGGCATAATCGGCAACTCGGAGAATATCATCAGACTTTACAGCACCGATGATAAGGTCGGCAGAATCTATTGTACGCTTGGCGATAAGTGAATCTATTGATTCGCCGTCGGTGGTAATGTCATGCACATAGATATCTATGTTATACCCGGCACGCTTAAGGCTGTCTGCAGCAATGCTCACCCCTTCGTAAACCGATACTCCAGCCAGCGCCTTTTCAGGAATTATCTTAGCGGCTGATCTTTTCTGTACCAGTTCATCCAGGTAAAGCGAAGCCAGCACATGAATCCGGTAGCGGGATTTAATTTCTGTTGGCGGGTATTTAAATCCTGTATTGGTAGCTGGTGCAGGCCGTGCACGTGTGCGGTACCTTTCACGTACCTCTTCCTCTTTTCGGCGTTCTTCTTCCTTTTGCCTGCGGCGTTCTTCTTTTAATTTTCTTTTTTCCTCGCGCCTGCTGGGAACAGGTTCCTCTTCCGGTGGGGCGCTTTGCTCCTGCTCAGGAACATGCTTATCCTTCTTCTGCTGGGCAAAGGTATATACAGGGCTTGCCAGGAAAGTAAACAATAAGGCTATGATGACTTTATGTTTTACCATAATTCAGGGGCAAAAGATAATACATTTATCCTTATATAGTACTATTCCCACTCAATAGTAGCCGGTGGCTTGGAGCTGATATCGTACACTACGCGGTTGATACCCCTAACGCGGTTAATAATATCGTTGGATATACGTGCCAGCAGATCGTAGGGCAGATGTGCCCAGTCGGCGGTCATACCGTCTACCGATGTTACCGCGCGGAGGGCGCAGGTATATTCGTAGGTACGTTCATCGCCCATTACACCAACGCTTTGCACAGGCAGCAGTATAGCGCCTGCCTGCCAGACTTTGTGGTACCAGCCGCTGTCGCGCAGATGCTGGATGTATATGGCATCAGCTTCCTGCAGCAATATTGCTTTTTCTTCTGATACCGGGCCAAGGATACGTATTCCCAATCCCGGACCGGGGAAGGGATGACGGCCTATGAATATCTCGTCAATGCCCAGTTCACGGCCAACCCTGCGTACCTCGTCTTTGAACAAAGAACGTAGTGGCTCTATGAGTGAGAGGTGCATTATCTCCGGCAGTCCGCCAACGTTGTGGTGCGATTTGATGGTTTGTGAAGGCCCATGCACCGACATAGATTCAATAACATCGGGATAAATAGTGCCCTGGCCAAGGAAGCTGACGTCTTTCAGCTTCACCGCCTCATCATGGAAAACATCTATGAACAGCTTGCCTATTATCTTTCTTTTCGTCTCGGGATCTGATACCCCCGCCAGCTCGCTGTAGAAGCGGTTGCGGGCATCTATCCCCTTGGTATTTAAACCCAGGTGTTTGTAGCCATCCAGCACCTGCTCAAATTCGTTCTTGCGCAACAGGCCGTTGTCAACAAATATGCAATAGAGGTTCTCGCCAATGGCTTTGTGTATAAGGGTTGCAGCAACTGTAGAATCAACGCCACCGCTCAGTGCCATTACCACTTTGCTGTTGCCGGCCTGTTCTTTGATACGCTCCACCGTTTCGTGTATGAACGCTGCCGGTGTCCAGTCCTGCTCGCATTGGCAGATATCTACTATGAAATTCTTAAGCAACTGCCTGCCGTCTGTGCTGTGCGTAACCTCCGGATGGAACTGGATAGCATACACCGTATTTTTTGCAAAACTGCTTCCTGTCTTGAACGCCGCTACAGGAATAGCCTCTGTGCGCGCAAGCAGTGTACAGTCGTTAGGCAGTTTTTTAATGGTATCGCTATGGCTCATCCACACCTGGGAGCCATTGGTAACTGTAGCAAAGAATGGGTCATGCACTACGTCCTGCAGGTGTGCCCTGCCATACTCGCGGTGGGTCGATTTGCCTACCTCACCCCCTGCCTGCTTTGCCAGCAATTGGGCGCCGTAGCACACTGCCAATACCGGTAGTTTATCAGCTATAGCCTTAATATCGGGCTGTGGCGCCTGGGGATCGTTCACAGAGAACGGGCTGCCCGAGAGGATAACACCTTTCAGCGTGCTGTCGTAAGTTACCAGTTTGGTACATGGCTGTATCTCGCAATACACATTAAGCTCGCGTATGCTACGCGCAATGAGCTGGGTGTACTGTGAGCCGAAATCGAGTATGAGTATTTTATTATTCATTCAAAAATTTATGCTTGTGCGGTTGGTGCGCCAAAATTGAACGGCATTGTTTGCTGTTCCTGGTCTTTTATATTGCCATATTGTGCTTCAAAGCGTTTCACATTGTCTATCAGCGCTTTCATAAGCCTTTTGGCATGCTGTGGGGTCATTACTATGCGCGATTTCACCTTAGCCTTGGGCACATTGGGCATCACATTTATAAAATCTACTACAAATTCTGCAAAAGAGTGGGTGATTATAGCTAGGTTAGCATATTCGCCATCGGCCATTTCTTCTGTCAATTCAATATTCAGTTGCTGTTCGGGAGTTATTGGTTGGTCTGCCATAAAAAATTCTGTTTTGTGGCTGCGAATTTAGTCTATTTTGGCGATTAGCCGAAGGCAGTTCCGGCGGTTGGTAAATCATCTTATCTTTGGGGCCGATGTACAGGATAGCTATCTCACTGGTATTGATCGTTTTCGCGGTTTCGTGCAAACCAACGGTATATCCGCCTAAGCCACCGGGCTACTTTAAGATAGATACCCCCGAAAAACATGCTTACCGGCTTTTTGATAAAGAAGGTTATCCGTATACATTTGAATATCCTGTTTATGCAGAAATAACACCCGACTCATCTTTTTTTGAGGAAAAGGCAGATAACCCGTACTGGATAAACATCAATTTCCCCAGCCTGGGTGGTATCATCAACTTCACATATAAAGAAATTAATGCAAATCAGCCGCTAAGCTACCTGGTAAAAAGGGCATACGACCTTTCCTTTTTCCACCACGATAAAGCGCAGTATATTGATAATATGTTTTTTGATAATGGGCAAAACGTATATGTAGTGACCTATAAGTTGGGCGGCGATGCAGCATCGAAATACCAGTTCACAGCTACCGATTCTGTAAAACACTTTATACGCGGGGCGCTTTATTTTGATGTTACCCCCAATGCAGATTCGCTGCAGCCGGCCTACGATTTCCTGGAGCGGGATGTGATGCATATGATGGAGACGCTGCGGTGGAGGAAAGCATCTTAATGTGATAGAATGTGAAGAATGTGATTGAATGTGAAAAATGCCTTACTTTTGCTCCTCTTTTTAAAGAACTGGTTGCGTAGTTCAATGGATAGAATAGAAGTTTCCTAAACTTTTGATACAGGTTCGATTCCTGTCGCGACTACTAAGGTTTAAATCGCCTCCGGGCGATTTTTTTGTTACATAAACAGATCATATAAAATGAAAAAGATCATCGGGTACAGGAAATTGCTGGGAGTGAACGAAAATGTGGGATTGCAGGAGCTGAAAGCCGTTTACCGTGACCTGATGAAAGAATGGCACCCTGATAAATTTCCGGATAATGCCGAACTGGCAGAAGCCAAAAGCAGGCATATCATAGAGGCATACCATTTCCTGGTGAGCATTGCTGCGGAAACACGGGCAAAGACCGTTGCTGCGTTCACAGCCACTACCACAACCTCAGGGATCACAGATTTTGAATACAAAGATGAAACACTGCAGATCAACTTCGTAGATGGCACCAGCTATGAGTGGTTTGGCATACCCAAAGCGCTATATGTGAAAATGGTGAACGCACCGGCGCTGGGCAGATTTGCACGCAGGCATATTTACAGCTCATTTCCTTATAGAAGTGTAAGCAAGGTGGAAGCAACTGTGTAAGGCGAGAGCCTCCTTCGCTAAAAAAGCTACGGCGGCTGAGACCGGAGAAACAGAGCGGAGGGTATAATTTCCGGGAAGTGCCTGTTTTGGTACATTTACTTTTTTATATGTGGTGGAAATGCGCCATGGGCTTATTTTATGTGTTTTCTTTTCAGGTATAAAGGGGTATAAAAGGGTATATTTATACCCCCAAAAGGTATAATTATACCCTAAAAAGGTATAAAAAAGGGTATAAATATTTTTTAAGTCGTCGTGCCTGCGCAAATGCTACGGCAAATAAACCATGCCTTCGCGAAAAAGCTTCGGCAGGTAAATAAGTTGTAGGTCTTGAGTAGTTTTTTGGAGAAAAAAACCTACTAACCCACAAAGAGAGGCACGAAGTTCATAATACAATATGTCAAAGAGCTTACCCGAAATTTTTTGGGTATCCCTCCTTCGCTGTAACCTTCGTTAAAACTACGGCTACTGAAAACGGAGGGCTATCCAGGTAAAGTTACGAAATGAGGCCAGGGGGTTCCAAATCTATTTTCCTTGACGGTACTGAAACTGTACCGTGACGGTATTTTGACTTTTTGAAAGCCGCGAGGGTAGCGGGTTTGATTGGTCAATATTTGTTTTTGCAATGCAAAAAATGTCTGAACTCGAATTTGTAGAATTGGTTGAATTTTATAGAATTGAGTGTTGTAATTGTCTGAAGCAGGATTTGCAGAATTTCTGGATCTTCAGGAAAAACCTGTATTGTAAACGAGCGTTGCAAACGCGCCGCCATGTGATACTCGTTGCAAACGAGTACCAGTGCGGGATTCGGGCTCTCCGCATCTCCTAATACGTAGGTTTGTATCGCACAGTAAGGGTGAGCGTTTTGGTAAGATTCGATCTGTTAATTTCCACAAAGAGCGTTTGATTATTTGCAGAGTAGGTCGCAAATCGCATCCTGTTATCATCTTTTACTCCTTCATCAACAAACCCGGAAGGCAGCGACTGGGCAACTATTTTTCGCAATTGTTCAAAGAGGGCATTTCCACGGGTGCCGGAGACTGGCTCCATGTACACAGAACTATAAGACACGCCAAGGAAAGGAAAATCGATAAGTTCCTGGCTTATTGCCCCATTGATCTTAAACGAGGTGCTGTACTTATCCACGTACTCCGATTTATCTTTGGCACCCCTGATCTCCTTAAAGCCGCTTTTTGCATAGGCCAATAATTGGTTGAGCTGCCGTGCAAATTCTGTTGCGTCAATATGCACACCTTCAGCATCTACCGACTGAACTTTATTGCCTTGCGTATTGTTATTAGAGACACCATTCGTTGCCGCTGAACCCGAACAGCCTTTACACATAAAAGTAAGGGATACCTGGCACCCATTCCCCGTCCCGTTCCTGTAAAGCGTGAAATTGACGTTGCCATCTGCACTGTTAAAAATAAGGCTTTCAAGATCGGGATATTGATTCCCGTCTGGCCGCATACTGCATCCGGGCAGTGCTGACTTGATCAGTTCCTGCCACTTCTTAAACACTTCCCGCGATCGTTGTTCGCTCATCCCCCTGGCCAGGAAATCACTATAGTACACCTGCATGGGGTTGGTATCTTCACAAACTTTTGGTGTATCCGCCGGTACCACATGCAGGTTGCCACTAAAGTATCGCACTGTACCTCTGGTATAGATCAGCGCACCTTTAATATTCCGGAAACTGTTCTTCTGTTCGGCAGCAAGCGCATACAGCGTTGCCCGCAAGGCTGCAGCCTCAGGGTATACAACCGTCTGTTGCGCGAAAGCTGGCTTAAGCACAACTGTACACATCAAAAATGCCACCTGGAGCATACGTTTCATATGTGGTTAATTTAACTGGTTACTATCAGCATACAATTTACGGTGTTGTTTTTTAAAAAATCCGTTTAAATGTTCAATTTTTTACTTGATGAAGGTCCTATTATACCTCTGTTTCGCCCGAGTAGCCTTCATAGCCATGCGTGAGACCGGAGAAACAGAGGTGTACAAGGTAAAATGTTTCGATCAGCAAGGAACATCAACTACAGTTCTCCGATTGCCGCCGAGTCCTCGCATGCGCACATGGCGCAGCTTCAGAGAGACATCGGCCAGGACACTCGCGGGGGACGGAAATAAGACCAACAACGGCGGAGATTTAACCAAACACCCGATTTAAGAATTCAAACCAATTAACTTTTCAATCTCAAGTAAATCTCTATTGTATTCTGCCCTATCTTTTTCATCGTAGCTAAAACTTAATAATTTATCGTCGGTATAAATTCTAATGATTAACTCCTTGTTTCCCGGTGCGGGCTTTTGGTATTCTGAAACTTCGATAAAATTTATGGATGCAATCTTTAAAGCCTCATAAAAGATTTTAGAACTATAAAAATCTCGAACCTCAGTTTTCTTAATCCATCCATTTACTATTTCATACTGTTTCATAATAAGTATTTGGTTTCCAAGTTATATAAAAACAACAGTTTTATAACAAGTAGTATCAATAAATTCCCTTTGTTTTAGCCAAGCTATATTAGTCTAAAATAGCTAAACCTATTGTCGGTAATACTTCTTACAAGATTTGGATAATCGGTTTTGTTTATCTCAGTTATTACCCTTTGATATAGTCTGTCAGCTTCCTGATTGCCATAGGGTGCTCGTTGCAAACGAGTAACAGTACGGCTGCCATCACTTCTTTGGGTCTTCCAGGATTTCAACCATTCGCTTTTTTAGAGCGACTAACAATTACCACGGTTTTTACCAACTGTGTCAATAGATGAAAGTAAGCACTTGCCTTTGGGTATATTTCATCGTCACCAAACAAGTCGTGATGTAAAATCAAAGTTAACCGTAATAGTTCTAACTTAATATTACTATCAGCTAAGAACAATTCTAATGCAAATCTTTCGTCTAACTTTTTTACTGGTGAGTATCCACTACCCTCCTTGTCTCTATATGTAATAAGTTCTTCTAAAATTTCCTCTTTGGAGATATGGGCAATGTCATTTAACCTACCATACAATTTACCAAAGATTGGTGGTGCAAACTTTAGATGAGGTTGTTTGTATAATTTACCTGTTTTACTTTTCGCTAACTCAGATAATCGCGCAACCATTTCAACGTCTTGTTTTAATACTGCACTTGCCTTGTTATAGTTACCTTCTAATATTAAATCTCTGGCTACAAAAAGACCTTGTAGATATACTGTTACTAACTTCATTCGGTAGTCGTTCTTAGGACTTGTGTTACCATACTTTCCTGCACTATCATAAACCAAATACTGTATGAGATAACCAGATAGTTTATTTGGTTCTACAACATCTTCTGTAAGAAATTTCAACGTTTCCTTTACCACACCTAACGCTACTATCTTATATTGTTCATAGATAGTATGTTGTCTGTATAGAAACTCTTTTATTTCATCAATGTGTTTTTTGTATTCTTCCTCTGTCATAAGACGAAGTTAAGGACCAATTAACCATTCAGAATTCAGAACGATAAAAACCATTACAATCCGTCATTGTAATCTACTATATGAAATCTCCAAAAAACATTCACGGGGAAATCCGAATTTTATTATTTTTCGTAATTATTTCACAATCACACACTACACTTTTATGAAGAAATTTTTTAAGTGGTTTTTCATTTTGCTGCTCGTGGTCATAGCAGGAGCTGTTACTTTCGTTTTTGCCACATGGGACAAAAAATTTGATGCGCCGTTGCCTGCATTTAAGGCCAGTACCGACTCAGCCGTTATTGCACGCGGCAAGTATCTTGTATATGGCCCGGCACACTGCGCCTCGTGCCATATACCCATGGACAAGATAGGGGATATGAAGAAAGGTATAGAAGTGCCCCTTAGCGGTGGCTGGGAGATAACCATTCCGCCGGGCACCTTCAGGGCGCCCAACATAACCCCGGACCCTGAATTTGGCATTGGCAATTTTACCGACGCGCAACTTGCACGGGCGCTGCGCTATTCTGTGAAGCACGATGGCAGCGTACTGGTTCCGTTCATGCCCTTCCAGGAATTGAGCGATGCCGATGTAACGGCGGTGATCTCGTTCCTCAGGTCGCAGCCTGCGGTGCATAACGAGGTGAAACCAAGGGAGCTGACCTTCCTGGGCAAAGCCGTTGTGGCTTTTGGCATGATAAAGCCGGAGGGCCCTAAGAACCCGCCACCACCCGCAGTGACCATAGATACTACTGCAACCTATGGCAAGTACATTGCCAACAGCGTATCGAACTGTGTAGGCTGCCATACCGACCGCGACCTGAAAACCGGCAAATTTACAGGTGTGCCTATGGCCGGGGGATTCAAAATGCCGGCTGATACGTTTTCGTATGGGTATGGGTTTATATCGCCCAACCTGACACCCGATAAAGAAACCGGCATAATGGCAACATGGAACCAGCAGACCTTTGTGGCCAGGTTCAAGGCCGGCAGAATTCATAAGGGATCGCCCATGCCATGGGAGAACTTTGCCAAAATGGATGATGTGGAGCTTAAAGCAGTGTATGCCTATATACAGGCGCTGAAACCTGTGAGCAACAAAATAGAAAGGGTGGTGTTTCAGCCCAGCGAGAAAATGCCAGATTAAAGACGAGAGCGGGAGCGGGGAGCGGAAAGCGCTTGTGTTTTGGGAACGCAAGCGAGACGCTTGCATTAGCTCAAGACGAAGCGGACACTTCGACCAGTGGGGAAGCGCAAAGGATTGTAGTATGGAAATGCGGATTTTTGAAGTTAAAATTGGTATTACACGCTACAATTCAACAGCAATGAGTTCCTGCCCTAATTTATGAAGAGCTTCTTCTATTTTTCTTCTTTGGGCTAGCCGTGGTTTTCTGTGCCCGGTTGAATAATGCTGGATCTGTTTCTGGTTAATACCTGCGATCCGCTCCAACGCGGCAGGTGTAAAAACACCTTTGTAATAATCCAGGAAACTTTGAACATCAAACTTAAAAACAAGTTGATAATCTCCCTTAAGAATAGCCGGTATATGTTCAGCCTTATTGTGCTTTTTTAAAAATTTTATAGCATCAAGTATGGATTTTTTAGCTTCCTGCACGGTGTCCCCGCCACCATATATGCCTTCTACATTTTCAGCGTAACTGCTGAAAAGATCGGATGACCGTTCAATAACTATTTTTACCTGTTTCATCATTTCGCTTTTAAGGGTCAAGGGTTATTTCCTAAGCCCCATCTCTTTAATAATTTTCTTTTCGATCCCGGTACCTATTTCCTTTGCCCCGTGAAATGGTACCGGGTATGTGCGCTCATCCTTTTGATAAATATAATGGCTGCCTTCGGTTCTGATATGAACCCATCCGTTTTTCCTGATCCTGCGATGCAGTTCGCTTGATTTCATAACAACCGAATTTGTTTTTGCAGCACTACAAAGATAGTAAAAATACTATCATTTAGCCACATTTTCAACTTTAGTGCCCTGATGCAGGCGAGTCCCTGAGAAGAATACTCGCCTAGGACAAAAAAATACTATCATTTAGCCCGTATTCTGGCGTTTATCGCCCCAAAAATATATTCCCGTAAATTTTTAGTTACGTAATCCGGTTGTTTGCTATTAATAGTGTTAAGCGGCGTTCAAAAGGATTGCCGGGACCGTTCACACTAAAACAAGCAACTATGCCTCTACGTAATTTCATCTCAATGGCTATTCTGCCTATGTTATGCAGCAACCTGTTTGCACAAACCCTGGATCCCGAAATTGTGCGCCCCGAGCCGGGAGCAGTTAATCTCACATGGCGCTGGTCGATGACGGCCAATGGCGGCTATGATCATGTGCCTATAAAAGACACAAAAGGTACACCCATACCCTGGCAACCTATCCGGCAGGATGATATTCTATGGAAAAAGAGGGTGTGGCGGGAGATCAGCACGCTGGAGAAACCAAACGTTGCCTTCAGCTATGCAGGCGATGAACATACCGGCGGCGGCATGCTGATAGAGATATTGGTTGATGCCATAAAAACCGGCAAGATAAAAGCGTACGCCAATACAGACGATCGCTTCACTACGCTGTTTACCGGCCCGGAACTGGAAGAAAAGCTCAGGGGCAAACCAGACACCCTGCGCCAGGTAGATCCTATAGGAGATACTGAGGTAATCACCATCATCTACCGGGATTTTGACCCTTCCACTGTTACCAAATACCGGCTTATAGAAGACTGGATATTCGACAACAACCTGGGGCAGATGGTGGTGCGTATTGTGGGCATTGCCCCGGTGCGCGATATCTATGGCGAGGGTGGCGATTATCGCGGATCGCAGGCTATGTTCTGGGTTTATTACCCGGAGATACGTAACCTGCTGGCAGAATACTATGCCGTGAATGCCAACAACGATATGGCTCGGGAAACATGGGTGGACTACCTGGAGGCCCGCAGGTTCACCAGCCGTATCACCAAAGTGAGCAACCCTTACGGCACCGTTGCGGGATCTTACGGCATGAGCTTTGCAGAGAATGGGCTTACACCTATGGAAGCCCTTTATGCCGGGCAGGGTGCCGCCGGTGAGCTATTTAACAAGGAACATGATATGTGGGATTATTGATGCTTTCCAGCAAGCGGTAAATTAAAAAGGGCTTCAACATTGTTGAAGCCCTTTTAGTCTAAAGGATGTCATGGTGAGCATGTCGAACCATTGTTGAGCAATAGGAAACAGCCTCATCACGGAACTAACATCTACTATTTGCAAACCCTCAACAATCCTTCGAAGCTGCCAATGACAAGTAGCTTATACGACACTTGTAAGTTGCATATTGTGCTTCTTTGCGAGTTTTTCAAGAAAGAGTTTTTCTTTATGTTTAATTAAGT
>JAJNBJ010000048.1 GCA_021155965.1 Flavipsychrobacter sp. | reverse complement strand
GGTATAATTATACCTTTTTAGGGTATAATTATACCTTTTGGGGGTATAAATATACCCTTTTATACCCATTTATACCTTATAATAAAACACATAAAATAACCCCATAGCGCATTCCGGCCACATATAAAAATCTAAATGTGGAAAAACAGGCACTTCCCGGAAATTATACCTATTTCGGCATCCATCATTGTACCTTTGCCCCCTACCAAAAAACAAGGGAAAGTCCCTTTAGGGATTTAGGGCATGAGCACACCTGCCGATATAGAAGACGTTTGGGACGATGAAGAACCCGAAGAAGAGGCCACCGAGGCTGCCGGTGAGCCGGTGGAGCGTATGCGCATTGTTACGGATAAGCGACAGGAGCCTCTCCGGATAGATAAGTTCCTCATGAACAGGCTGGAAGGCGCCACCCGCAACAAAATACAGCATGCGCTGGAAGAAGGCAACATCATAGTCAATAATGAGACCGTTAAGCCCAACTACAAAGTAAAGGCTAATGATACCATCATCATCTACGAGACCCGCCGCCCCGAAAGCCAGGAGATCATCCCCGAACAAATGCCACTGGATATTGTGTATGAGGACGATGACCTCATGATCATCAACAAACCGTTTGGCATGGTGGTGCATCCCGGCTGCGGCAACTACAGCGGCACACTGGTGAATGGGATAAGCTGGCACCTGCAGCAGCAGAATATTGTGGTAGATGGCCTCACACGCGTAGGACTGGTACACCGTATAGATAAAGACACCAGCGGCCTCGTAGTAATAGCCAAAACCGAAACCGCCATGACCAAATTGGCTGCACAGTTCAAAAAACATACCGTGCACCGCCGCTATGTAGCCCTCGCCTGGGGCGATATGGAAGAAGATGAAGGCACGATAGAAGCACATATTGGCCGCAACCTCCGCTTCCGCAAAATAATGGATGCTTTCCCCGATGGCGAGCATGGCAAGGAAGCCATCACCCACTTTAAGGTACTGGAACGCTTCAACTACGTGACACTTGTAGAGTTGCGCCTCGAAACAGGCCGCACCCACCAGATACGCGTGCATATGAAATACACAGGCCATCCCCTCTTCAACGATGCTACCTACGGCGGCGACAGGATAGTGAAGGGCACTGTGTTCAACAAATACAAACAGTTCATAGACAATTGCTTCTCCATCCTCACCCGCCAGGCGCTGCATGCTAAAGAACTGGGCTTCACCCATCCCGCCACCAACCGGTGGATACAGTTCGATTCGGACCTCCCCGCTGATATGGCTGAAGTGATAGAGAAATGGCGCACTTATACTAAAGGCATCAGGAATTAGTTGGCAATCCGCAGTTGACAATTGCGGATTGTAAATTGCCAACTGTCAACTATATGTTAAACACTGCCCCCACTCCTTCGCTGGCACTGTATTTTTAACGTGCTCTTTCAGAAATAAATAGTGTACAAATCAAACTATCATGCTATGAAAAAGCTATTGTTATTAACACCATTCATATTGGTCACATTTTTAGCACTGGCGCAGAACCGGAGCAAATTGTATAAAGTGGACAACACCCAAAATGCCAAAGCAGTCTACACATTGGGCGAAAATCCCCAATTTCCATTTTTGCGCGGCCTTTCTACGCCCCAGGCAGTTGCTAATGCCATGCACAGCGATGCCAACCGCAGGAAATACCCCGCCCAGTTCAAAGAGCTGGATAACATTATGAGAGACCTGGGCTTTGAGAACGGCGCACGCGATGTGCAGGCATCAGATATTTCTTCCGCTTCGGTAGACCCCGGCACCACCGGCAATATGGGCGGTGGCGGCAATAAATACAGCTACTCCGTAATGAAGACCAACAAACCTCAAAAAGCGTGGAAAGTAACCGGCGCCAATGGCGATCAGACCGTTGCATTGATGAATGCCTGCGGTAATGCCTTCTACGCATCTGACTATACCGGCAGGAAACCCAAATGCGAGAACGAGGTGGTTAACCTGAGCAGCGAACCAAAAGAAATAACCGTAACTGCCTCCCAAAAAACAGAAAAGAAGGTCTATGTGTACTACAAGAGGGGATGCCCTTGCACAGACTGCGGTCCGGGTTGGAGCAAAGCTGCGTACGAAGATGGCCGCCTGTCTCGCCCGCTGTTGGTAAAAACAGTGAAGAAGACCGTTCCCGTAACTTATAAAGTAACCACTACCGGCACCGGCACTGCGGTTATCTGTAAAGGCCAGCCCACAGAAGTTACTGCCGGCATAGTGGTAGAGAAAGAAGGTGGTTACACCGGCTATATGCCCCCTAAAAAAGAATATATAGAAGTAACAAAACAAGAATACAAGCGCCTGCTTAAAGGCAAGGAAAGCATGGGGGACATTATGCACCGTACCGCCTACACAGAATGCAGGGACTGTGATGATAAATTCAAATACAAAGACAAAGAGGGCGACTATAAATATAAATTAAAAGACAAGGACGATAAGTATAAGTTCAAGGAAAAATATTGATCTGCTTATCGTACAGGAAAGGGGTCCCGAATAATCGGGACTCTTTTCATTTTCAGGCTTGATTGCCAAAATCAGGATATTCCACGCTTTTTGCTAATAAATGATTATCTTTGCAGACATTTCCAATTTTCGTATTGTTTAATAATTAATTAAATCGTGTAGTATGTTGATAACAAGTCATAGCCCGGTAATGCTCTTCGGTATGCCGAATGCAGGTGAACTGATGATCTTATTGCTGATCATCGTTGTATTGTTTGGTGGAAAGAAGATCCCGGAACTGGCAAGGGGCCTTGGAAAAGGAATTCGTGAATTCAATGAGGCTAAAGACGGTATTAAAAGTGAGATAGAGAACGGTATAAAGGATAAAGACAAGATCCAGTCCGGCAACAATACTCCCAATAATTCGTAGAATTTACCCCAATCCTGTTTCTTTTTTACTACGTTTTTCTATTTTGTCGCAAATTACCAGGTTGAGATGCTCCACCGGTCGAACTATTTTTCTTTACGGTTAAAGATTGCTTTGTGCTCATTGGGCATACTGTCTGCTGCATTTGCCAGTGGCAAGGGCGATACCGTAACAATAATTCGCACCAACCCCACCCCGGGCAATTCAATGATAGCAAGCAACATACCACCTGCAATTGATAAAAAGAAAGGCTATGATAAAGTGCCGCTGGCAGGCCAGAAGTCATACTTCGGCGAGAAGAATGACTTTGTGAACGACTACACCCGCCGCTACCTCGAACTCCACTATAATACACTGGGTTGCGTACAAAATAAGAGCACTACCCCATTTTCTGTAATAGACAACGAGCTGAAGCGCAAGAACCTGCCCATGGAGCTGAAGTACCTGGCAGTTATTGAGTCTGCACTCAACTACAATGCTGTTTCCAAAGCAGGAGCGGTTGGCCCCTGGCAGTTAATGAAAACTACAGCCGAAATGCTGGGCCTCACAGTAAACCGTGGTAAAGACGAGCGCAGGGATATACATAGATCAACCCTTGCTGCAACACGTTACCTCGAAATATTGTACAGCGACCTGAACGACTGGCTGCTGGTAATAGCAGCCTATAATTGTGGACCAACTCCTGTATTGCGTGCTATAGAGCGTACAGGCAGCCGCAGTTTCTGGGATATTAAAGAGCAACTTCCCCGCGAGACCCAGGGGCATGTGCTGGCATTTATAGCCACTGCAAGTATTTTCGAGAATTTAAGCAAATTCATTAACCTGGGCAGCTTGCCTTTGGATGCTAAATTTGGTAAAGAGGAAGAGCCGGTCCCCTCAGGCGTATCAAGCGTCCCAGGTGCAAAACCGGGTACTTTTGTACAAAAGAAATCACAGTTCACCGACGATGAGTTGAAGAACATGGCTATTGTGCGCATCACGGAGCCACTGTACTTGGATATGGTAGCCCAGGAAACCGGCATGGACAAGAAGCAACTGGTGAGGTGGAATACCGATTATGATATGTTTGTTTATAATACGTACCCTACCCCCTTCTACAATTTCCGCATACCCAAGGATAAGCTGGACATTTTCCTGTCTAAAAAGGAACAATTGACCAAAAAATCCACTGTATATTATTCAAATTATAGATAATATACTATTCGCCTGGCTTTACTACGATCTCCTGTAATATTTTTTGTTTGATAAAATATTTGAATTACCTTTGCAGTCCTTAAAAAAGTAGAATTGAATGGCAAACCATAAAGCAACCAAAAAAGACGTACGCCAGAGCAGGACACGCAACGAACGCAACCGCTACTACGGCAAAACTACCCGTAATGCAATGCGCGAATTGCTGGCAAGTGCAGATAAAGCTGCAGCACAAGGCGACCTTAACAAGGTTATCTCTATGATAGATAAGCTGGCTAAGCGTAACGTTATTCATAAGAACAAAGCAAGCAACCTGAAGTCAGGCCTCGTAAAGAGGATTAATGCTATGGCTTAATAGTTATACTATTACATTTTTCAATAGTCCCGATCATATCGGGACTATTTTTTTGCATAAATGTGAAATTACATGCTAATATAAATCTGTATCTTTGTAATAGAAATAAAGTTTATGGAAGCAAATACCTGGCAAAACAGAATAACAGTAGATCCAAAGCAATGTGGCGGCCGTCCATGCATTAGGGGTATGCGCATACGGGTTACCGACATATTGGAACTGTTTGCTTCCGGACTTAGCCAGGAACAAATACTGGAGGAATTGCCAGACTTGGAAAAAGAAGATATTGAAGCTGCACTTAAGTACGTAAGCAATAAATTCGACCATCCTGTTCTTGCTGCTTAATCGATTATTATATGGAAATATGGATCGATGCGCAGCTATCCCCTGCTCTTGCACTGTGGATTAATCAAACATACCCCAACATTAAATCTTGCTCTCTTCGTTCATTAAATTTAAGAAACGCCGGAGATGAAGAGATTTTTAAGAAAGCTAAGGAGAAAAATGTAATATTAATGAGCAAAAATTCAGATTTTGTAAAACTTCTCGAACGCTTTGGCTCCCCTCCTCAAATAATCTGGATAACTGCGGGTAATACCAGCAATGCTCATATGCGGCAGATACTGACAAAACACTTCACCACAATTATTGAAATGCTGAATAGTGGCGAAACCCTTATTGAGATTGGCACTGTATAATTAACCGACAAATGTCCACCTACATCATAGGCATCATGGGCGCTATGCCCGAAGAAATAACCGGCGTGGTAAACCTGCTTACCGATAAGCAGGAGTATACAATAGGCATGCGCACCTTTTATACAGGCAAGCTCAATAACATTAATACCGTAGTCGTCTTCTCCCGCTGGGGAAAAGTTGCCGCAGCAGCAACCGTTTCCACACTGATACTCGAATTCAAAATAACCCACCTCATATTCACCGGCGTGGCCGGAGCCATCAGCACCCAATTGAACATAGGCGATATAGTGGTGGCAAACAGGTGCATACAGCACGATATGGATGCCCGCCCTATTATGGAACGCTATGAGATCCCCCTGCTGGGCAAAACCTGGTTCGACTGCGATGCACAGCTACACACTATTGCCCTGAACGCGGTCAGCGATATGCTGGCGAATAACCGCCTTCACGAAATAATAACTACAGACGAACTGCAACGCTTTGGCATTGAAACACCTAAAGTGTTATCTGGAGATGTTGCCAGCGGCGATAAATTCTTTGCCAACGATGCAGGCAAACATCACCTTGCAGAGAAACTCCCCTCCATCCTTTGTGTCGAAATGGAAGGTGCTGCAGTAGCACAAGTATGCTATGAGTACAACGTCCCTTTCATCATTATCCGTACCATATCAGATGCCGCAGATGATCATTCCGCCATCGATTTCCCATCATTTATCAACAGCATCTCCGGCAGGTATTCTGTGCAAGTGATAAGAAACATCTTTAAGCACATTAACTAATATACTTTGTCATGGTGAACTTGTCGAACCATAGTTGAGGCTTAAGAGACAGCCCGATCATTGAACTCCCCTCCCGTTTTTAGAAGGGTACATTGGCGTAGACGAATGTCGGAGCCAATCGGAGTGGTAGGCGCGCGCTAATCTATTTGTTAAAAAATCCCAAAAATCCTCTCCACTATTTTTATTTACGAAAATATTCGTAGGTTTGTTTACGAAATCATTCGTAGATAGATTATGAGCAGCAATATAAAACCAACCGACAGCGAACTGGAGATACTCAACATCCTTTGGGAGAAAGGCCCCAGCACTGTGCGAGATATACATGCCGAGCTGGAGAAAAGCAAGGATGCCGGCTACACCACTACCCTCAAGCTGATGCAGATAATGCACGACAAAGGCCTGCTGAAACGCGACACGGGCAACAAAAGCCATGTGTACACGGCAAATGTATCACAGGAGAAAACACAAGGGCAATTGTTGAAGCGGATGATAGATAATGTGTACAATGGTTCAGCATCACAATTAGTAATGCAGGCCCTCGGCAACCACAAAGCAGACAAAAAAGAACTGGACGAAATACGCAAATACCTTGATGAGATCTCAAAGCCCAAATCATAAATCGTAAATCACAAATCATAAATACTATGAGCACACTACTATCACACTCGCTTGCATGGGCATTGCTCTACTCCTTCTGGCAGGGACTGCTGTTATATGGTTTACTATTCATACTGTTGAAAGCAATGCCGAATATCAGCTCACGGGTAAAATACAACCTTGCTATGGGTTCATTTGCAGCCTTGTTCATTTGGTTTGCAGATACCTGGTTCGCCCAATTCCAGAAATTGAAAGGGGCCATAGTGTATATTACCAGCCCCTCGTTAAGCAGTGGTGGTGAAAGCATTAACACAGTTACCACTGTTATTGCACCGCAAAGCGACACCTCACTGCTATATAGGTTGTTACCGGGTATGCATCAATATTATCCGTTCATCATCCTGCTATACAGTCTCGGGCTCACATTCATGCTGTTCCGTTTCATGGTGAATATAGGTCGCCTAAGGGCCCTACGTACACAGGGTATCGCCCTGCCAGCACAGAATTGGGCCGACTTTGTTGCTAAATGGCATGCCAGGTTCAATATTTCCCGCCCTGTTCAACTCTTTCTTTCCAACCGCATATCCGTACCCATGATGATGGGTGCCATGAAACCTATCATCCTTTTACCCGTAGCAACCATCAACCACCTTAGCACCGAGCAAGTGGAGGCTATTCTGCTGCATGAGCTTGCCCATATCCGCCGCCACGACTACCTGCTGAACATACTGCAGACCATTGGAGAAACCCTCTTATTCTTCAACCCATTCGTTTGGCTCATATCATCAATCATCCGCAAGGAACGGGAGCATTGCTGCGACGACCTGGTAGTGGAAAGCGCCGCCGATCCCCTGCCCTATGCCCGCGCCCTCGCCATATTGGAAAGCAACCGCCAGGAAAATAATCTCGCCCTTGGTGCCACCGGAAATAAAAACCAATTGTTTAACCGCATAAAAAGGATCATGGAAATGAAAAAAAGTAACCTCACAAACAGCCAGCTCACTATCATTATAGTAGCCATTCTTGCCATCACATTCAGCGTGGCAATGTTCACCTTCACGCCATCATTTGCCCAAAAAGCCAAAAAAGAAAAGCAGGCAGCCAACTCAGGTGATACATCTTCGCCAAAAAAAGTGGTTAAATATAAAACCATTGTCATTGATGATAATGGCGAGGTTGTAACCGAGAATATACATGGGCCTGAAGAACCTGCAAAAGGCAAGAACAGCAAAGTGATCGTTAAATATATAAGAGATAACGAATCAGGCAAACATGGGGATGACCATACCTATACAAGAACATATGAATACACTACTGACTCAGCCGATGTGCAAAAGATCATTAAAGAAGTGCTGATAGATACAAAAGACGTAGCCGAAGATGTGGCCCTTGCATTGGCAAACGTTCACAAAGAGCTTAAAGACGTGGACTGGCAGGAAATATATAAAGACATTGATAAAGCCCTGGCCGAAGTGGATAAACAGATCAAAGACCCAAAATTGCGCAAACAGGTAAAAGAAGAAATAGAGAAAGAAATGGAAATTGCAAGGAAAGAGATGAAGGAGGCAAGGAAAGAAATGGGCGATGCCAAAAGAGAAATGGAAATAGCTCAAAAAGCAAGAAAGCAACACAAGAAAATAATTGTTGTAGATAATGCTGATGATAAAAGCTACGGATACAATAGCAGCAATTTCGACCATATGATCGATGAAATGGAGCAAGACAAACTGATCGATAAATCAACTGTTTTCGTGTTAAGAAAAGCTGGCAATGAGCTATTCATCAATGGCAAAAAGCAGCCAAACACCGTTTATGAGAAATACAGCAAATACCTCAACTACAAGACCGTGGATATAAAAGGCAAAAAAGGCACCCTCAACATCCACATTAACGACTAATACCGCGCTTCGTAAATAGTAAGAGGGCGTAAATTAAACTGTGTCAAAGTTAACAATCACTAACTTTAACGCAGATAAAATGAAAAGAAAAAGAAGAGAAACAGGAGTCACGATCAGTG
>JAJNBJ010000033.1 GCA_021155965.1 Flavipsychrobacter sp. | reverse complement strand
TCCTCATTGAGCATTGTAATGGGTGTTTTAAGTGTGGTAACTCAAAATTACTCATATATCAATGCTCTTTTTTATTCTACTACATAGCAACTTGGGTTATTTAAGAGTTATCCGAGTTTAAGGCAGAAGCCGTATTGGGGTAATCATTTTTGGAGTAGAGGTTATTTTGTGAGTACCGTTGGCGTAGATGAGGAAAAAGTAAAGCGGTATGTAAAATACCAGGAAGATGAAGAAAGGAAAGAGGATGGGACTGCGGATTTAAAGCTGTTTTGAAATCCCCTGAAAGGGGTAACACATAAAAGCCCCCGGCTTTGCCGGGGGATTATTTACTGTTCTTTTAGCTTATTTTTATTAGGATGGCAGTTTTTCATACGCAGGATATATCACGTAAAAGCTTTCTTGTAACAGGCGGGGCTGGCTTCATAGGTTCGCACATAGTTGAGTATTTGCTGAAGAATGGCGCCGATAAGGTACGTGTGCTTGATAACCTGGCTACCGGGTTTAATGCTAATGTAGAACTGTTTCGTTCTTACCCGCAGTATGAGTTCATTAATGGTGATATCAGGGAGTTTGCAGTTTGTAAGCAGGCATGCGAAGGGATAGACCATGTAACGCACCAGGCGGCGCTTGGTTCGGTGCCCCGCTCGGTTAAAGACCCGGTTACTTCCAACGAGGTGAATATAAATGGCTTCGTCAATGTCATCACCGCTGCGAAGGATGCCGGTGTGAAGACCTTTGTCTACGCGTCTTCGTCATCTGTTTACGGCGATGAGCCCAATCTGCCTAAAAGGGAAGGCTTAACAGGGAATTTATTATCTCCTTACGCAGTTACAAAGAGAACCAATGAACTGTATGCGGCAGTTTTCCATAAATTGTACGGGATGAAGGTGATAGGCCTGCGGTACTTCAACGTATTTGGCCCCCGACAGGACCCGGATGGCCCTTATGCTGCAGTAATTCCATTATTTATAAAGGGGATAAAGAACGGAACGCCCGTATATATTAACGGCGATGGCGGGCAAACCCGTGATTTTACATTCGTGGAGAATGCGGTACAGGCAAATATAAAGGGAATGCTCGCGGAAGGCGAAGCTGCATTCGGAGAAACATACAATGTTGCCGTTGGCGATAACTTTTCTGTCAATTTTTTATACAACGCCATTGGCGAATTATTGGGAAATGCCCAGCCGCCCCTGTACCGGGAGCCACGATCGGGGGATATTAGAAATTCCCTTGCCGATATTTCCAAGGCAGGAACGCAGCTTGGTTATGCCCCGGCATATACTTTCCTGGAGGGGCTGAAGGTTACCGTAGAATATTTTAAGGGTAAATAAGGTTTTAGCAAAAGGTTACTATCTTTAAGTATTGCAGGTCTAACCCTCAAAGCTGATAACCTATGCCTGGTACTAATAAAGCCATCAATGTACTCATTGTGGATGATGAGAAGGAAGCATGCGCTAACCTGAGGAACATCCTGGAGCGGTACATTGATGTAAATATCCATGTGATAGGTACGGCAACCAATACAAAGGAGGCCGAGAAACTGATAGCCAGGCTTAGCCCCGACGCCGTTTTCCTGGATATTGAGATGCCGAATGAAAATGCATTTCACTTTCTGGAAAGGGTACATCCCGTAAATTTCGAAGTTGTGTTTGTTACGGCATATGATGAGTATGCGATAAGGGCATTTAAGCTGAATGCCGTTGATTATATTTTAAAGCCAATAAGCATTCCGGAACTGAAACAGGCTATCGGGAAACTTATTGAGAAAATGAAGTTGAAAGAACTTCTGAGTGCAGGTAATAACAGCCAATCATATGCAGATATAGCTGAACAAGCAACCAGCAGGGTAAAGAGCTATAAGATCACGCTAAAGGATAATAATGTTGTTGAAGTAGTAGACTTTAAAGACATATTCTTTATAGAAGCGCAGGGCAGCTATTTCAAAGTGGTATTCAGAAAAGACAATGCGCTGAGAGATATTGTTATGTGCGGTACCTTGACAGATTATGAAGAATTGCTGCCATCAGAACTTTTTTTCAGGGTGCATAAATCCTACATAATAAACTGCATGCATGTAAAAAAGATACTTAAGGATGATTACAGCCAGGTAGTGATCAAAGATGAGTTCACGCTGCCGGTCAGCAGGAGGCGTTATGCCCCTCTACTGGAATTTCTAAAAAATAACAACTATTATAATGAATAGGGCGTTCCGGCTTTTTTCAGTCGTGTTATTTTTTTTTGCTGTAAAACATGCTTCAGCACAAGATTACCCGGTATTGCATTATACTGTGGAAGAAGGATTGCCCAGCAATGTGGTTTATTCGGTATACAGGGATTCTAAAGGGTACATATGGATAGGCACGGATAAAGGCGTGGCAAGGTTCAATGGGCTAAAGTTCGAGATATTTTCCACATTCAACGGGTTGCCTGATAACGAGATATTCTTTATTAAAGAAGATCATTACGGCAGGCGATGGCTGGGGACATTCAATGGTGCGCTTTGTTATTATAAAGATGGTGTATTTCATACAGCGGAGAATACACCATTTCTCAGGCTTTCATTCGTTCAGCCCCATATGCGGTACATCTCAAACCAGTATGACAGCACTATAATAATAAGTTACAGCGTGCCTACCCAATTCCTGGCCATTCACAACGAATCCATTAAAATATTTGATCTTGCAGAGCTGAACAGGCCGGATATATTCAGCGTTTTTTCTTTTGCCGAGAAAGTTTCGGACAATAAATATAGACTGATATGCAAAGACAAGATTGTTTATATTGATACAGCGTACAGAGTTCTGGAAATGAAGATGCTGCCCACGGAATTTTATAGGCCCAGTGGTGCATTTGCTTCCTGCCAGGACCAGGATTATTTGCATAACGACAGTTGTTTTTTCCCTTTTGATATGAGTTTTGCGATTGCAGCCAAAACGCTTAAAAACATAAATGCGATACATGAGATATATATGGAAGGAGGTGATGTTTATTTTGCCACAGCCAACGGGCTAATTGTTAATGACAGCCTGAACTTACTTAGAAACCATAATGTGTCAGCCATTACCCAGGACGATCAGAAGAATTATTGGATAAGTACGTTAGATAACGGAGTGTACGTTCTGAAAAAGAAGTACCGCCATTCTCAGTTTTATAAGGATGTTTATAAGGGAACTGCCAGGTATGCCTGTGTAAGAAATCATAGGTTATTTTTTGCCACTGCTGATAATAATTTGTACAAAATAGAGAATGATAATATTTCCTGTTTGTTTAATTATGCAAAAACAAAGCACGGATATTATGACTATCCTACTGAGTTTGGCTTTCTTATTGACGACAAGCTCAGCTACTATAACTTCTATAACACCGACTTCACGGTTATAGATAATTTGCTTTCTCCTAAAGCTACGACAAATGAAGTTCAGCCTGTTGCGGGCGCCAAGGAAGTATACCAATATGCGGATTATTTTTTCCTGAGGATGCCGCGCTATATTCGCAGGGTAAGAAAATCAAAAATTTATACGGGAACTGATTACTATACTATTCAGAGCAATGTTGGCGACAGGATATTTTATGCCACGCAGGCGCCTGACAGCAGTATCTGGTATTCTACTATCACTAGTATGTACAAGGTTGCCAACACAAATAGTGATGGTATTCTCCAGGAACAGTTCCGGAATATCTCACTGAAATATTTCTGCATTTTTGGTGGTTTTATGGCAGGGTATACACACGACAACATGCTGTTGATATTTTCAGATTATACCGGCACGGCCGTTGCAATTGACACTATTGCGCCACGTAATTGCATATGGGACAAAATGTACCAAATTGACAGCAACCATGTGTTGATCAGCAGTAATAATTACTACCGGATCCTGACGAAAAACCCTCCTGACTCTGTGCATAAATTTTCGTTGTATCCTATTGAGAATGCGTTTTTGCCAATACGTGCGGAGGTGATCTGTTCAGATAGTAATAACTGGTATTTCTTTAAGAAGGGATCAGTAACAGTTGTTGGCCGGGACGATCTTTTGACCCGGGCCAGCCCGCCCAAGTTATATTTTACAGGCATTAAAACAGTCAATGGACAGGTGCCTGTAAGTGAAGACGTAAGCCTTGCATTTGGGGCCTCACGGAACATTACCCTGTCATTCTCTATGCTCACGTTCAGCGGCGGGGATGTTCAGTGCCAATACTCTGTCTCAAAGAACGGAGAAGTTAACTGGCGTGATGTTAAAGGAGAAGAGATAAACCTTGTTGGAATTGCTTCGGGCGACTATGTGATCAACTTGAGGGCAAAAACATTGTCCAGCGATTATTGTATCCCTGTTAAATTTAAACTGCACATTCTTAGCCCTTTCTGGCTTACGTGGTGGTTTATTACCCTGGTTTGTGTTGGGCTGGCAAGTATAGCGGGTATTATTATCAGGTATCGTGTAGTACGCTTATTGCGGAAAAAGGAAAAAGAGCATGATACTGAGCTCAGGTTCATGAGATCAGAGTACAAAGCATTGAATGCCTTAATGAACCCGCACTTTATTTTTAACACGCTTAATAATGTGCAGGGCCTTGTGAACAGGGATGATAAACTGGCCGCTAACGAATATATCAGGGTATTTGCCGACCTGATACGGCAGAATATGCATAATATATCTAAGGAACTGATACCGTTACAAAATGAGATAAACCTGGTGAACAATTATCTTGCCCTGGAG
Source organism: Flavipsychrobacter sp. (assembly GCA_021155965.1). Classification (GTDB taxonomy): domain Bacteria; phylum Bacteroidota; class Bacteroidia; order Chitinophagales; family Chitinophagaceae; genus Nemorincola. The sequence goes on along the minus strand of JAJNBJ010000033.1, from coordinate 27,642 downwards.
AAACTACGGTTTAAGGAGCATTTAAATTACATCATAGATATTGCAGAAGGCCTGGACCTGTCTGAAATAATGGTGCCGCCGCTGCTGGTGCAGCCATTGGTTGAGAACTCAATCAAACATGGCATCTATCCGCTTGAATCCGGTGACGGGCAGATCAGGGTCCATATTTTTGAGCATAACAATGTCCTCGTCATAGAGGTTATGGACAATGGGGTAGGGATACATATTGCTAAAGAGGGTAAACGCCCATCTCATGAGTCTTTTGGCCTGGAGAATATCCGCAAGCGTATAGATCAGTTAAGCGCGATCTTGGATAAGCGGATATTATTCGATATAGGGGAAAAGAAAAGTAACGATGGTATTAACTGGACGGTTGTGACAATAAGTATTCCGATAACCCCAACCTCCTAAATACGGGTTGCGGTTTCTCTTACTATTTCCCACAATACCACCCCTACACTTACAGCAATATTCAGGGAATGTTTAGCCCCCCACTGTGGTATCTCTATACAGCCATCAGCCATTTTTAGCACTGCATCACTCACGCCGGCCACTTCATTGCCAAAAACGAATGCGGTCTTTTCATTTTTCCATAAGCATTGGTTCAGCATTATACTATCGTGCACCTGTTCTACTGCATATACAGCATAGCCTGCTTCCCTGGCAGTAGTTACAGCATCAGTTGTTGCAGCAAAATGTTTCCAACGCACAGTTTCAGTAGCGCCCAGCGCGGTTTTATGTATGTCTCTATGGGGTGGGGTAGGTGTGTAACCACATAGGTATATGGCTTCAACAGCAAATGCATCACAGGTGCGGAAAACTGAGCCTACATTATGCATGCTCCGCACATCGTCAAGTACAATGATGATGGGGTACTTCTCCGCAGTCTTTGCGCCTGCGGGGGAAATACGCCCCAATTCATCCATTGTTTTCTTCTGCATTCATAATTTGATCTGGTAAACAAAAAAAACAACCCCGAAAAGGGGTTGAATTTATCTTTTATCGCTACAACTCACCCTTCCTGGAAGAAAGATCAGAGAGTGACCGACAGTTCTTGTTTGTTATCATTGCATCCTGCCGGGCAATGATGGCAGCCGTGCTTGTGCTTCTTTTTATCCTTGTTCACATGTACATTCATGCCAAAACCAACGCTTAGCATAATTAAGTTAACATTAGTTCCCTGATAAATGGCTACGCCATTCTGGTCCCTGTAATTGGTATTCAGGTAATTGTTGGGGTAGTACTGTACTTTAGCAGTAATGTGGTGGTCGAACGATACACCTGCAAATACATAAGGCATGGTGCGTGGTGTGCGGTCGCTCATCCACTCATTTATACGGGTTTTGTCGTTCCTTTCTTTAAAACGTTTTTCCTGGAAGTTGATAGCTACATCCAAACCACCTCCTGCAAAAAAGTAAGTTCCCCTGTCGCCCATATTGCCTACCTTTAAAGCAAGCGGTGCGCCAACGTTATAAGTACGGCGTTTGGTTGTCCAGCCATTATCCTGCTCTATATATCCGATATTTTTTATGTCTACGCCTGTATACAAGCCAACAGTCGGGCTGAAGTTGAAGTTGAAGGTAAAGCCGCCATTAATAAAATAAGTGAAGCGCATAATGCCCATGGTATTCACGTTAGGCATATTTTCGCCGGTTGGTGTAGTGCCTCCATCATGGTGTATGATGGCAGTAGAGAAGATTGCGCCATCCATTGCCCCTGCAACATAAAACTTGCGTATGTCCTGGTGCCTTACCAGGAATTTTTTATTTGTGGCAGTTGTTGGTATTTTACTCTCCTGCCTGTCGGGCTTGCGTTGTTTGCTTTGTTGTTCCTGGTTCTCCGGGGGGGGGTCTTGTGCAAATATGGAACTGCTGAATAAGCTTGATGTCAGTATGGCTGCTAAGAATATTCTTGTATTCATGCGTTGTCTTTTTTGTAAAGATATAAAAATATACATTTTTATTCTCTTTCTGCGGTCAATTAATGATATTTCCTGCAAAAATTACCGGTTTGCATGCTTTGGCATGCGTATTGCCTCTTATCTTTACCCTCCTTTTTATTTATAAACATGGGGTAACTTTGCCATAATGTCCGAAATAAGATCAATGTTCGATATGTTGCTGAACCAGAATGAGCAGGAAATGGAATTTATGCCCATTGTGCCGCTTGGAGAAGATGAAATGGATGAGCAGGAGAAAGGTTCACTGCCCTTAGAATTACCTATCATTGCATTAAAAAATACTGTACTATTTCCCAATGTGGTGCTCCCGATCACTGTGGCCCGCGAAAAATCGGTTAAAGCGATAGCAGAAGCACAGAATTCAAATAAATGGATCGGTGTAATAGCCCAGAAGGACAGTACAAACGAAGCGCCAAAACCGGAGGATATCTATGAAGTGGGCACGCTTGCCAAGGTGGTGAAGCAGATAAAAATGCCCGATGGCAATATCACTATATTCATCATGGGGCGAATGCGCTTTCGCATAGAAGAATTTACCCAGCAGGAACCGTTTTACAAAGCCAGGGTTAACTACTTAGAAGATATCTACCCACAAAAAGATGCTTCTTTTGACGCCCTCATAGCATCTATTAAAGACTACTCTGAACGTATTGCACAGCAATCGCCTAATATGCCTAATGAGGCAAGCATTGTGTTACGCAATATAGAGCAGCAATCGTTCCTGATGCACTTTGTGGCATCCAATATTGCTGCCAAGTTGCAGGATAAACAAGCGCTGCTGGAGGAAGACAACATCACTGCCCGTGCAGAGAAGTTGCTGCAAATGCTCCAGGCAGAGCTGCAGCTTGTGGAACTGAAGAATGAGATAACAAATAAAACCCGTGCAGACATTGACCGGCAGCAGCGCGAATACTTCCTGCAACAACAGTTAAAGTCCATTCGTGAGGAATTAGGCGGCGACCCTAATGAACGAGAGATAAAAGACCTGCAGAAACGTGCGGAAGAGATAAAATGGACAGAAGCAGCGAAAGAACTGTTCAAGAAAAATATAGAGAAGCTGGAGCGTATGCACCCCAGCACACCCGACTATTCGGTGATCTATAACCACCTCGACCTGATGCTCGACCTGCCGTGGGGTACTTATACCGAGGATAGCTATGACCTTAAAAAGGCACAGCAAGTGCTGGATGACGACCATTACGGCATGGAGAAGATAAAAGACCGCATACTCGAATACCTTGCGGTACTGAAACTGAAGGGAGATATGAAGTCGCCGATCCTGTGTTTTGTCGGCCCTCCGGGTATTGGTAAAACATCATTAGGCCGCAGTATTGCCAGCGCTATACAACGTAAGTATGTTCGGTTAAGCCTTGGCGGCCTGCACGACGAAAGCGAGCTGCGCGGCCATCGGAAAACATACATCGGTGCAATGCCCGGCCGTATCATTCAGTCGTTGAGAAAAATAAAATCCTCTAATCCTGTCTTCATTCTCGATGAGATAGATAAGATAGGCAAAGACTTTCGCGGCGATCCAAGCTCTGCATTGCTGGAGGTACTGGACCCCGAGCAAAACAATTCATTTTACGATAACTATCTTGAGCTGGAGTATGACCTGTCTAAAGTGTTATTCATAGCCACAGCTAATAGCCTGAGTGATATACAGCCAGCCCTGCGCGACAGGTTAGAAATTATTCAACTCTCAGGTTATTCACCCGAGGAGAAGACTGAGATCGCCAAGCGCCACCTGGTGCCTAAACAGAAGGATTTACACGGCCTTGTTAAAGTACCACTCAAATTTCCTGACAAGCTGATATTGAAGATAATCCAGGAATACACCCGGGAAAGTGGTGTGCGCGAGTTAGATCGTATGCTTGCTGCAATGATGCGCTCTGTTGCAAAGCAGGTGGCTATGGATGAGAAGGTTGCACCAACGATAACACTCGAAATGGTAGAGAAAGCGCTGGGCAAACCGCGTTTCACAAACGATATTTATTCCAAGGGCCATCCGCCGGGTGTGGTAGTAGGCCTTGCCTGGACCTCTGTAGGAGGAGACATCCTGTTCATAGAAACAGCTTTATCAAAAGGTAAAGGCAATCTCACGCTTACCGGTAATCTTGGTAATGTAATGAAAGAAAGTGCTACCACGGCACTGTCCTATCTCAGGTCTCATGCGATCGAGTACAATATCGCAGACACTAAGTTTGATGAGGTAAATGTGCATGTGCATGTGCCCGAGGGCGCTGTGCCTAAAGATGGGCCGAGTGCGGGCATCACCATGCTTACTTCACTGGCTTCTGCATTCACGGGGCGCAAAGTAAAGCCATACATCGCTATGACAGGTGAGATCACTCTTCGTGGCCAGGTATTGCCTGTTGGGGGTATAAAAGAAAAAATACTCGCTGCCAAGCGTGCCGGCATAAAGGAGATACTCATGTCTAAGCAAAACGAAAAAGACATTGAGGAAATAAATAAAGACTATCTCAAGGGGCTCACCTTCCACTACGTTTCAGATGTTGGAGAGGTTTTAGCATTTTCACTCGCGAAAAAATAATTGACCAAAGCCTTTTCGGTATTGAGTTTCAAAGCATTGTAAATGATGGTCAAAAAACTATCTTTTATTTGGTCTGAGACTGCATGCTTATTCCCAACAACATTCAGTGGAATAGCAAAATTCATTTGCCACATCATTATTGAGATACTCCACAAGTTGACCTAGTTCAATAGTTTTCTGTTTTTGCGAAAAGTATATTTAACTCATGGTTTAAGCAGACCTGAAACAGCTAACGGATCATTTACCCACCCCTATTTTAGAATGGAGCTTTTAAAAAAGAATGTAACGAACAATGTAAGTCTCTCTGACGATGAGTGGCAAAAATTCCGCCAACCTTTTGAATTAAAGACGTTTAAGAAAAAAGAATTTCTGCTGAGGGAAGGAGAGATTTGCAGGTTTGAGGGTTTCGTTAATAAAGGGTGTTTCAGGGTTTATCATATTGGCAGTAAAGGGTTTGAGCATGTGCTTTATTTTGCCATAGAAGGCTGGTGGATAGGAGATATAGACAGTTTCACTAACCAAATACCTGCGCAACTAAGCATACAGGCGCTAGAGGACAGTGAGGTGCTTTGCATCAGTAAGAAAGATAAGGAAGATCTCTATGATGTTTTGCCCAAGGTGGAGAGGTTATTCCGCATAATGAGCCAGAAAAGGGTAGTGGCACTTCAGCGAAGGGTGATCTCGAAAATGAGTAAATCTGCGGAAGAACTTTACCTTGACTATATTGCGACCTACCCGCAAATTGTCCAAAGGCTTACCAGCAGACAGGTTGCGGCTTATTTAGGGATATCGCATGAATTTTTGAGCAAGATCAGGAAGAAGATTTCGAAAAAATAACATAACAGCCCCTGTTTTCCCTTTGCATTTTTGATACTATATCTCCAGTAGCATGTTCCGGAAGTGGCTATTTTGCTTACTCCCGCAGGTATTTTACCCTCAAATTGATTGATTCACCGCATTATTTAGGGGGTACACCCCAGAATTAGTGGTGTACGCCCCATGTTGAATTTGTTCAACGGTTAGGGCTCTTTGTAACAATATATTTGTTGTCATTACACCGATTACCATAAACTCCTCAAAGTGACCCAAACAACCCGTAGTCGCAGCTTTTTGCCCCATTTGGCACGTAGGATACCTGCTTTTGTTTTATTTGTTATTTTTTCCATATCGGCCCGTGCGCAGTTCACACCTGCCGAAACTGCCGTTTTAAACTACAGGATCATTGGTTTTTCGTTTCCTGCAAAAAAAGCAACTTCAGGGTATGTTGTTGAGATAGCTGCAGGTTCTTTCAGCCGGGAAGCGGAATTTGCCTCGCACATTAGCCAGGAAGTATCATCACAAACCAACAAAGTAATTATAGAAGTGCCTTCTTTTGGTGCAGAGTATACATGGCGGGTTGTTTATAAACATTTAGGTGCTGTTACAGCAACAAGTAGCTTGCATCACTTTTCTACCGGTGCGCTGCCTGAAAATGGGGTGAGTGCCAAAAGGTTACGTGTAGATACAAAGGCACAGGGGATTGGGGATTCATATATATTGGTTGATGGGGTCAATAAGATATTCGATATGGAGGGTAACCCGGTATGGTATCTGCCAGGTGTAGATTCGACAGCATCACTGACGGATATGAAAATATCTCCTTCGGGTACCATCACTTTTCTTGACCGGGGAGACGCCTACGAGGTAAGCTATGATGGGCGGACCTTGTGGAAATATAATAATGAACGTGGGCGGGGAGGCGCATATACCGCTGCTTTTCATCATGAATACAGCAAGCTTACCAGTGGGCATTATATGTCGCTGCTTTCAGATATGCCTTCGACTGACGTCAAGCAGCAGCCTTTGGGTGGCAGAAAAAGATTTTTCCCGCGTTTTTTTACGAGTACTATCCAGGAGTTTGATGAAAAGGGAAAACTTGTGTGGTCATGGAACAGCCAGGACTATATTCAACGATCAGATCTGCAGGCACTGCACAAACAGTATTCCGCTGCTCACCTTGACCTGCATGAAAATGCGTTCTGTTTTGATGAAAAGAACAATGTTATCTATTTATGCATGGCAGGCATTAGCAGGATAGTGAAGATACAATATCCCAGCGGAAAGGTGTTGGCGACTTATGGGACTGTTTATCGCTCCTCCGCGCCAGGTATTGATACAACAACGCAAACGGGGGGTGTCGAATTAGGGCAGATGCTGGCCAATGGTATGTTTGGCAACCCCCACGCATTGAAATTATCGGGTGATGGCTGTATTTATGTCTACAGCAGTAAAAAAGACTCTGGAAAATATGCTGATGGCAGGAGCCATTGTTATCCGAAGATACTGAAAATGAAGCAGGCTGGCCATGCGCTTGAGAAAGTATGGGAACTCAACTGTGAGGCATTGGCTAAAGAGCCGAAGGAGGCAAACGGGGGGGGAGGTAACGTTATGGAGTTGCCGGGCAACCGTTTGTTTGTTTCTTTAGGTATTCCGTATAGTGACATGTATATTGTTGATGCAGACAAAAGTATTTTATGGAGCGCAATGGTGGATGTTTATATTCCAAATAATAATTCCTGGATGCCGTATTTGAAATACCGGGCAAGTATCATTACCCGCCAGCAGTTAGAACAATTGATACAAAGTGGTAAAGAATTCGGCAGTGCATTATCCATAAGGCATCCCTAAATATTCCGGTAACGGTAGATCCTGATTTTTTTATGATGAGCAATGCAGTGTTCGGTTCTCTGCATTGCGGCAGAGGTCTGTTGTAACATTCTCCGTGAATGCCGGGACACAGATCTTTTACTGCTTTAGGGAGTGTCCTCTTGCTAAAATTAAGCGCATACACCGCATAATTTGCTGGTTACACCCCTGAATTGATGATGTACACCACAAGTTGAAATGGTTCAATGGATTGCCTGCATTGCTGCATTACATTTGAGTTCTGCTTTTTACTTTAACCATAAACTCCTCAAAGTGACCCAACAACCCTGTTGTAAAAACTTCGCAGTTTTACCGGTATACCGTGCGATTTTCGTTGTTTTATTTTTTGTCTTGCCATTCTATGCGCAAGCGCAATTTGCCCCTGCAGAAGCGGCAGTTTTAAATTATAGGATAATTGGATTTTCGTTTCCGCCCAAAAAGGGAACTTCAGAGTATCTTGTCGAAATAGCCAATGGGCATTTCAATATAGAGAAGGAGTTTACAGCGCATATTACCCATACTGCATCGTCTGCAACGGATAGCGTAATTGCAGAAGTGCGCTCTTTCGGCTCTGAATATACGTGGCGGGTCATTTATAAGAGTTCTGGTTCAGTTGCTGCAACGAGCAGTTTACATCATTTTTCTACCGGCACACTTCCTGTGGGAGATGCTAAAAGTAAAAGATTGCGTGTCGACAAAAAGAACCGGGGAATAAAAGACACATACATACTGGTTGATGGGGTGAAAATGATGTTCGATCTGGAGGGGCAGCCCGTTTGGTACTTTCCGGGCGCAGATTCCATGGTGGGCGCTTTATCTGATATAAAAATTTCACCTTCCGGCAGTTTTACATTTCTCGAAGGGCGGGGCGCTTATGAAGTGGCCTACGATGGGAAAATTTTGTGGACGCGCTTTAACCGGGATGACATGGGAATGGTAGCCCCCGACGCATTTCACCATGAATTCAGCAAGTTGGAAAATGGGCATTATATGTCTTTGCTTTCAGAAGTGCCTTTGTCCGGCGAAGCTTTAGCTGCTGACGGCAGGAAGAGATTTTTTCCACCGATTTCAAGCAGTACACTCCAGGAATTTGACGAAAATGGGAAACTGGTTTGGGCATGGAGAAGCAGGGATTACGTCTGGCAATCAGACCTGATGGAATTTCAGAACACGTTTCCCGGGAGCCACATCGACCTGCATGAAAACGCCTTCTTTTTTGATGAACGGAGCGGTGTAATATATTTAAGTATGGTTGGAATATCGAGGATCGTCAAGATAGAATACCCATCGGGTAAGGTGCTGGCAGAGTACGGGACTACTTATCCCGGTAAAGATACCTGCCCGGTAGCAGGAACTGCGCCCCAGTTGGGCCAATTGCTGGCAAACAGTATGTTTTGCAATCAGCATTCACTGAAGTTAGGCGATGATAATTGCCTGTATGTGTGCAGCACCAGGAAACTTCCGGGCAATGGTTCTGGAGAAGTATTCAATTGCCCTGTGGTATTAAAAATGAAACAGTCCCGCGGGTCGCTTGAAAAAGTGTGGGAGTTTAGCTGCGACGCCATAATTAAAAATTTGCAAGGAACGATGGGTGGGGGAGGGAATGTTGTGCTGATGCCCGGGGGGCGTTTATTTATTTCCGTAGGTATTCCATATGACGGCATGTACATTGTTGATACGAAAAAACAAGTGCACTGGAGTGCAGGAGTAGAAACATATGATCCCCAGAAGAACTCGTGGATACCCTATGTGAAGTACCGTGCAAGTATCATAACCCGCCAACAGATGGAAAAGATGGTATGGAGCGTAAAAGAAACCCAGGATGCTCTGTCTCGGAGGAATCCATAGCCTGCTGCCATTGTGCCCTTTTCTTTTGTACAGTGCATTCTATGCAATATTGCCCTTTTTTTGCAGGAAAGGATTTCCTATCATGAAAAATTTATTTTGAAACCCCTCAGCCATTGTGTATTTTTACACGGTTCAAGCCCTAGATAGCGAGATAAAAGCAAGTTATTCCTTTGCGTGCTTTGCGGTTGATAATATCGCAAATGGGATAAACCATATGAGCAAACAATGAGCAATAAGTGAGCAATAAAATTATTTCAAATAATTGATTGTCAGTAGTTTAAGTAAAATTGATGATTCTTTAGAGAAATGTGCAAGACCATAAAAGTTCGTTCTATGAGCACGGCAAAAATAGTTGGCATATTGTTTATCGGGTTTGTGGCCATTTTCAGTAATTGCAAAAAGCCAGACCAGCGGCGTGATTACGTTGAAATGGATATTGACTCTGCCGTGAAAGCACGCCTCAATTTCCTGCCTGGCACTTACTGGATATACAGAGATTCACTCACAGGCAGGATAGATAGCTTTTATGTGCGCAGCAACGAATACCAGGAGCAGTCAGAGACTTATGTTGTGTATAAATACCATCTCATTACTATAGCTGAAGTGAATATTGACGGTACTGCGCCCGCTGATTCCGCAAATTGGGTTTTCGATTACCGCGCCACCAAAATAATAGCCAATTATAATTACACCACTTTCGACTATGGCTGGAAGAACCAGATCCTGTTCGAACCACTGTTTCTTTATCCATACTCCTATGGCGACCTAAAGGGGAAGTATGACACCACGGCCCTCACTCAAATAGATAGCTTTTACTCCGTAAATGGCCTGCCATTTTACGATGTAGCCCATGTGTATCATTTTAGTGATTTCGGCACGGTTTCCACAGGTGTGGTTAGCAGGGCCCGCCTGACAGATTGGTTCTACGTGAATGACAGCGTAGGCATGATAAGGATGAAACTTGACCATGCCGACCACAATATCCACCACGACTGGTGCCTGCTCAGGTATAATATTGTCAGGTAAGCCTTTAACAATTCATTGAAAGTGAAAACGATAATTTTGTAGCGCATGAAATCCTTCAGTGTTCCCACGCATTACCGCAGCCCCCTGATAAGCGCTATTAAACAAAAACGCAAGGCCGAAGACCGTATGAAGAAGGACTTCGCACCTACAGTGCTGGAATTGGGGACTTTGCAAATAGTACTTGCGCGCCATTTTGGATTTTGCTATGGTGTGGAAAATGCCATAGAAATTGCCTTCAGGGCGATTGAAGAGAACCCCGGTAAAAGGATATTTCTGCTCAGCGAGATGATACACAATCCGGGGGTTAATGCTGACCTGCAGGCTTTAGGCGTTCAGTTTATAATGGATACCAAGGGCAAAATGCTGATGGACTGGGGCGATTTAACGTCGGATGATGTAGTGATCATCCCGGCATTCGGCACAACGCTGGAGATGGAAAAGATACTGCGCGACAAAGGGATAGATCCGACACATTACGAGACCACATGCCCCTTTGTGGAGAAAGTATGGAACAGGGCCGAAAAAATAGGTGATGATGGGTATACTATAGTAGTGCATGGCAAGCCGGGGCACGAAGAGACAAGGGCAACATTTTCGCACAGCAAGGCTCATACTCCCACAATAGTGGTGAAGGATATGGAACAGGCGCAACGCCTGGGCAGGTTTATTACCGGCGAATTGCCGCCTGAACAATTCTATACAGATTTTAAAGGCCAGTTCTCTGAAGGTTTCGATGTAAGTAAGCATCTTCAGCGGATAGGAGTAGTGAACCAAACCACCATGCTGGCAAGCGAGACACAGGCTATAGCAGACTATCTTAAACAACTCATTACTAGCCATTATCAGACACCTGCCGAGGCCGGTGAAAGGTTTGCCGATACCCGCGATACGCTCTGTTATGCCACAAACGATAATCAAACAGCAGTGCAGGCAATGCTGGAGCGCCCTGCAGACCTTGCCATTGTAATAGGTGGATATAACAGCTCAAATACTTCACATCTTGTGGAACTTTGCGAGATGAAACTACCCACCTACTTCATCAATGATGAACATTGCATTGTTTCTGAAACTGAAATAAACCACTTTGGCCTGCATACGCACAGCGAGAAAACCACTTCAGGCTATCTCCCGGCTTCTAGCCCCCTAAGATTAATGATAACATCCGGCGCTTCCTGCCCCGATGCACTTGTGGAGCGCGTCATCAACCGGCTGGCAGTGTTAACGGGAAATGAACATGCAGTAAGGTCACTTACTGAGCAATGGGCATAGCTCATCAATTCTTGATCACTTTAAAGTAGTTATACACATTTAAATGCGTACGGTCAGTCGCGGGGTCATACACTCGTGCTGTATCTGTAGCAATGGTCTTACTCCTGAACCCTTTTAGTTCTGTGAACCTGTTAGAAGGGTACTCAACACTCATCCATTTTTCCGGGGAGGTTTGGTCATACCTTTTGATAATAACCGATACCGGTAAATATTTTTTCTGCCCGTTATCGTTATAGGTATGTGCAGAATCAGTGTATTTTTTGAACAGGGAGTAATAACGCACAGAATCAAAATTGGTTACAACAGGTATAAGGCTGTCCCTGCTGTCGTAGCAAAGGAATTCAAGTGTTGTATCTTTTATTTTTTTAGGCTCATGAAAATAGAACTCCGGCACGTAAAAACTGGTGATGGTTGTTTTGTCGGGGTCAATATTCTCCCCTTTATTATTGCCCAGGGTTTCTACATTGCTTTTCTCGATTTCTACTACTTTATAATACTTACGTACAGTCATTTGTTTATTACCCGATATTGGATCAATAAGTATTGTAGTGTCGGCCCTGACAATATTGCTTACCTGTTCCTGCAGCAGGGATGTGTAATTGTTCCGGTTGTCGAATGCTTTCCACAGATCGGCCCCGGCGCGTTCATACCAATACAGTTTCTGCGATACCGGTTTAGGCCTTGGACTGCCGTCCTGTGCAATGAAGGTTTGCAGGTGGTCGTTGTAGGTCTTTACAAAGTTGATGTAGTGTACATCGTTCAGTCTCTGTAAAGTATCCATGTTCAGCGGGTTATGGTTGGCGTCATAGCATTCATACTTTAACACAGTATCATTAATGGTTACAGGCCAGTAGGTATAAAATTCAGGGTACAGGAAGAATCGTGGGGCAGGTGGGGCACCATCTTTAGGCCCGAAAGCATCCATTGGGTCATCTACCACATAATTGAAAACAGGGCCCTTCTCTTCCTCCTTAGCTTTTTTTGTCTCTTTTTTCTTCTTATCCTGTGCCTGCAATTGTATTATGCAAACCGACAAAAGCATTGCACCCAATATGGCAATTCTTCTCATTATCTACTATTTATACGATATAAGCAAAGATAAATGATTAAAATAAAGCCTCCGCCGCAGCGGAGGCTTTATTTTATAATGTTCCGGATATTACCGCATTTTATTGTCCATATTTACGCTCACGCCAGACCTTGGTAAGTCGTTCAGGATATTGACAGTTTCAGCAATATAGTTATCCTTGCTGAGGGCCTTCAGCCAATCTTTGTTTTTGGCTATAGAGGCACTGTCCAGGGTTATTCGCTGCATATCAGCATTAAGGTTTGTCATTTCGAGCACCTCATTGTTCTTCAGTATCTCTTCCAGTTTTTTAGTGCGGGAAGTTATTTCTTCCATTTCTTTCCTGTATTTCGCTTCATTCAGAGATACGCGATTGTCTTCTTTCTTCCGCTTATAGTAGGTCGTGTTTTCCTGTACCTGTTTGAAAACCGGGTTCGATTGTATGCGGCTTTCACTTAGCATTGTAACCTGTTTTAAGTTGCCTATGCTGTTTGTTGGTTTGTAGTTTGCAGCGGGTATCTCGTCCCATGGCAATGCAGATTTCCTGTGGCGTTCGCCGAGGTCTTCTTCATCATACCTGTCATAATCATCCGGGATAGTTACATCTGGCTTTACTCCCCTTAGCTGTGTAGATCCCCCATTTACGCGGTAGAATTTCTCCATGGTCATTTTTATAGAACCAATGGATGTGCCCATAGCGCCATCAGTATCGTTGCGCAGCATCATCTTCGTCATAGGGTCTATCATTTGGTCGAGGTCAACCATCTTTTGCACAGTGCCCTTGCCAAACGTAAGCGAGCCTACAATTACAGCGCGTTTATAGTCCTGCAGTGCAGCTGCCAGAATCTCAGAAGCAGATGCACTGCCACCGTTCACCATGATGGCCAGTGGGCCAGTGTACATGATAGTATCATCAGACCTGGTGCGTAGCACAGTTGGTGCTGCGCGGTTGCTTTTCACCTGTACTACCGGGCCTTTCCCCACGAACAATGATGCGATATCCACTACATCACCCAGTGAACCACCGCCGTTGCCACGCAAATCAAGGATAATGCCCGTAACACCTTCTTTTTTCAGTTTCTGAACTTCAGCGGCAATATCATCCGAGCAATTGCGGCCGCTGGTGTGGTTAAAATCGGCGTAAAACTCGGGTAAGTATATATAGCCTATTGGCCCTTCTTTACCTTTTATGATCGCAGATTTGGCAAATGTTTCCTCGATTTGGATCACATCCCTCTTTATGCCGATCACTTTTGTGGAACCATCAGGCCTTTTCACGGTGAGGCGCACTTCTGTGCCTTTGGGCCCGCGGATAAGCTTTATGGCATCGTCAAGGTCCATGCCCTGCACATCTACCGCAGCTTTTTCGCCCTGCGCTACCATTATTATTTCGTCGCCGGCTTTCAGTTCTCCCTGTTTCCAGGAAGGGCTGCCGGTAATTATTTCAGAAACGGTGATCTTATCGTTGGCAGGGCTCAGTTTAGCGCCTATACCAAAGAAACTGCCGCTCATATTCACATCAAATGCCTTTTTTTCTTCCGGTGGGAAGTAGTTGGTATGCGGGTCTTCCATTTCAGAGATCGCGTTTACATATAGCGTAAAACGCTCATCGTCTTTCCATTTGTGATACCTCGTGAATACACGCTTGTAGAATCTCTTTACGTCCTCCCTTGCCTGTGCTTCAAGTTCCGCATCTGACTTGAACTTTGCGTTCACAGAATCTTTATTGGCTTTTTTCTTATCCTGGTCATCCTTCAGGCTGACGTATTTTTCCAATACCCTGTATTTGAGGAATAAACGCCATCTTTCACTAAGTTCTTTTTCATTGGCGGCATATGGCTCTTTATCCGAGTTCACCTGTATCTCTTCATTGGTATTGAACGAGAATGGCTTGCCCAGCATATCAGGGTAGTACTTCTCCGCCATGTCTATTTTGCGCAACCATATGGCGTCAAGCGTATCAAAAAACTCTATAGAGTTATCCCTGATCTCATCATCAATTTTGAATTCATACACTTTGAGCTTGTTAATATCCTGCTGGGTAAAAAACAGCTTTTCGTAGTCAAAGTCATGCACCATTTTGTGGTACACCCTTGACGAAAAAGAATCATCCACATTCCTTGGGGAGAAATGCACCTGGTTTATGGTTTTCATCACCGCCTCCAGTACCAGTTTTCTCTTTTCATCTGATGACCTGCCTTTTCCGCGGTATTTAAATGAAAGGAATGCCCCGATACATCCCAGGATCAAAAGCGGTATCAGAATTTTATTCTTCATGAATCTCAACATAATCTTATTTACTTGAATTTATGCCAAACAAATGTAGCTCAATTGCTGTTAATAAAAAGATAATCAAAAAGTGTGCTAGCGTTAAAAATAAAGGTGATTTTGTTTTGTTAAATTGTTGTGGAAATATACTCCAGACAGATAAACGAATTAAGTATATTTTTATTGTATCTGGTGTGTCTTATCTATACTGTAACCTGGATATTGTGGATAATGTGCCTCAGCCGGATACCTAAAGTGTGCAATTGTGTTTTACTATGGGCATTGCGTTCTATGTAGAAGATGGTATCTGAGATGGCTGCAGCCATTTGGCCTAATGCTTCAAAAGACACTTTAGTATCCGCCAGCTTTCTAACAAACTGCGCTTCTCCCTCTGGCAGCGATAAAGCAGATTCGGGCATGTACCTTGCCTTTATGGCTTGTTCCAATAACTGGATGACATAGTTGAGGAAATTCTTTTGCTGTTCCCTGCCGGCTTTAGACCATTCATCTGCAAATTTGGCAATAGCGATGCCATTATTAGTGAATAGCGTATTAAATAACTGTTTTACCTCCGGAAACAAGTCATTATCACCCTGCCTGGTGAGCCTCAGCGCTTCGGTGTAGCTACCCATAGCCATATGGGCTATCTGCGCAGCTTTTTTAGGGTCAGTTAAAGAGCGGGTAGTGAGTGCCAGCGCAATATCGGCAGGGGTTATCGGCGCCAGTTTCACCTCTTGTGTTCGTGACCTGATAGTGGGGAGTATATCTTCTGTATTCTCAGCAATGAATATCATTATGGTATCTTTCGGGGGCTCCTCTATAAGCTTAAGCAGAATATTCCCTTCCTTCCCCAGGTACTCAGGCCGCCACATAATGAGTACTTTTTTTCCCCCTTCGTAAGATTTTAGGTTCAATCCGTCAATAATATCCCTGCATTCTTCGGCTGTGATATTCCCCTGCTTATTTTCTGCTTCTATATGCTGCAACCAGTCAAACGTGGTGCCGTAGGGCGACTGCTGTACAAACTCCCTGAATTCCTGCAGGTAGTACCTGCTCATAGCCTTAGTGCCGGCTTTAGGTGGAATGGTGGGGAAACTCAGGTGCAGGTCGGCATGCTCCAGTTTGGAGGCTTTGTTGCATCCGGCACATTGGCCACATGAATCTGTTTCGCTTTTATTCTCGCAGAAAATAAATTGCGCCAGTGCAAGCCCCATGGACAACCCACCTGTACCTTCTGGCCCAGTAAGCAGTAAAGCATGCGGCAGCACATTATTGTGCCACATCTTCAATAAACCATCCTTGGCCAGTTGCTGGCCCACTACATTGCTGAATAACATTTCCAGAACCAAAAGTAAGAGAAAACCTCCTTAAAAATAACCCAGATATTCCTTTGAGTGGGTCGTATATTCTATACACACCTCATCGCCTTCCTTCATGCGGTTGAAATCCTCTCCGGAAACCTCGATACTCATCTTTGTTTTAGAATCTATATAGAAGAAATAAGTGTTTTGCGAAGGGAAGTATACTTTTCGGGTAACATGGCTTTTTTCTATTGTTTTTGTTTTATGAACAATATCCAGTTGCACTTTCTTTATATCGTAGCGGTAGGGGACATACACGGAAATGGAAGATATGACTAACAGGATACCCGCAGAAACAAAGAACTTGGCATATGAAAAAGCATTGGGCGCGCCATCGGCTACACGATACCATGCGGCAACATAGGGCACAACAAAACTAAAGACCATAAGTATCTGGTAGACCCTATAGTACATCTTTTTGCCTTTTGCCTCCTTTTTTTCCAGGAAAGCGAGTTCTTCTGTTTCCAGCGGCTCCGTATGTCGCTCCAGTTCTAACCCCACTTTATCACTGTTTATTTAATTTATAACGGATGCAATACAAATTTCTGTATAACTGCTCTACCAAATTTCGGAAAAATATAGCTATTAACTCAGGAATATTTATTTTACAATCGTTTAGCTGATTTTACATTAATGAATATAGCCTACATGATATTGGCGCATAACCAACCGCAACAACTGCTGCGGTTAATTGACCGCCTCGATCAGTCTAACGCATGGTTTTACATCCATATAGATACAAAAAGCACAGATAAAGAAGCGATAAAAGCCCAATTTTCAGGCAGGAAGAACGTAATAATAATATCTAACCATGATGTTAACTGGATGGGGTTCAATATGGTGCGTAGCACTATCGACCTGTTGCGATTGGCGTATTCATCTGGTCTCGGTTTTAAATATTATGTGCTGCTAAGCGGACAGGATTACCCGATAAAGAGCAATGAGTTTATCAATAACTTCTTCAGCACGCACAACGAAGATTTTATCTCGTTTGCCCGGATAAACGACTCCCCGGATAATTATAAGAATAAGGTAAGATATTATCACTATTACGATTTTGCCTTCAGCAACCCGAGGAACAGGAAGAAGATACCCTGGTTAGTATATTTGTACTATGGTATTCACAAGCGGGTAATGAAGTATATGCCCAAACGCAGGTTCTATAAGAATATGGAGCCTTACTTTGGGTCGCAATGGTTTGCCATTACGGCAGAGACGGCGATGTGTGTTCTTGATTTCATAACAATGAACAGAGGGTATTTACGATTTATGAAATATACCGAAGGGCCGGATGAGACTTTCTTTCACACTATAATCCTGAATTCTGAACGCAAGAGCAATGTGTATGACTATAACAGGTTTGCAGAATGGAATAAGACAAGAAAGGATGGCGAACATTTTAAACAGGAGTATTCCAGCCTTAGGTACATGGATTGGAGCGATAGGGGTAAGGACAAGCCTAAACCTGCGATACTGGATGATAGCTATTATGAAGTACTTGCTGCAAGCCCAGACCTGTTTGCCCGGAAAGTTGATGAGAAAATATCAGCAAGGCTGATGGAGCGTATTGATCATAATTTACTGAATGGAAAGTAAGCACAACAGGAACTTAGATATTTTACGTGGCATTGCGGCATTAACTGTTGTATGTTATCACCTTATCAGTATTCATCCCCTGGACTTTGATAAGCAATATACGCTTGGCAACTTACTCAACTACAATTTTCCCGGCCACATGGCAGTGCTGGTGTTTTTTATACTCTCCGGCTATGTTATCAGCATCAATACAAAAAGGCTTACAGATAAGAGATCCATTTTAAGCTACATAAGGAAGCGCCTTATAAGGATAGTGCCTATCTATATGCTTGCCATGCTGTTTACTGTAGCCATTACCTGGGGCAAGTATGACTGGCAGGTGATCCTCTCAAATTTCTTTTTCATAAGCGTGCCATTTGACAATGTGATGATCGAGAACGGCCCTGCCTGGTCGTTGAATTACGAGCTGATCTATTATTTCGTTTTCATTTTCTTCTCATATTTTGGGATAAGCCTGGTGAAAACGGTAATAACGCTGGCGATAGCCCTTGCGGCATTATTCGTGTTTTTTCATAATGCCGAGATAAATCCATTGCTGATCAGCTACCTGATCGGTTTCCTGTTCTGGGCAACCGGGGCAATGATAGCGGATATTAAAACCTGGCCCAGGTGGAATATCACTTCATCACGTATCATTGCGTTGTTCCTGCTCATTTATTGCCTGCAGCAGTTTAATCCGTATGGGCCGGTACTGAAAATGCTGCATATCCCCGTTTTTGATTACGTGGCGTATTCCTGGTACCAGAAATCTATTTCCTGGGCAGACTTATATTATTATCCGCTCACGTTCCTGCTGATACTTGCCCTGACACGGTCGTACAGCAAAAACTATATATACCTCGCCGCTTTTATTTATGGGACGGTGCTTTTGAGACTGGCAATGCTGATAAAAATTTATGGGATACCCTTCATGATAAGGGAACACTATTTGGTGCCTTCTGCTATTCTTATGGTCAGCCTGGCATTATGGCTGCTTAATTTTGAGGTGAACAACTGGCTGAAGGAGCGCCTGAAGTCTGCATCGGTACTGGGGAGCATATCTTATGGAGTATATATGGTGCATATGCCTATCATATATTTCTTTGGCCGAGGTGGGGCAACGTCATGGCTTGTATTCGCGCTAAAAGTGGCAGGTTATGGTGCTGTCCTCATTGTAGTAGCTTATCTGCTTGAAGAGAAATTTCAAATTTATGTGAAAAGGAAGCTCCGGAGAAATGAGTCTCCCAAGGGAGCAATAAATTGAGATAACTATTCACCTATGCCCGAAATGTTATAATTTCACGCACAGTTTTTAACGCATGAGTCAAAAAAGAGAGAAATACGTACATACTGAGGATATTCATAATCCGAGCATGCTGGTGCCTATTTTTTATGATATGTTCAAACCGGCGAGTGTTTGCGATGTGGGCTGTGGCGTGGGGGCTTTCCTCGATGTATTTAAGCAGCTTGGTGTAAAGAAGGTGCTTGGGTATGACGGAGTATGGGCTAACAGGGAACTGATAGCTACACATATAGCTGATGACGAGTTTCAAACCATTGACTTTGAGAAGGAGATGCCAAAGGCGCCCCAGAAGTTTGACCTTGTTGTGAACCTTGAAGTTGCCGAGCACATTTCGCACGAAAGATCAGACAATCTTATCGACTTCCTGGTAAGCCTTTCAGATACTATCATATTCAGCGCGGCTTTACCCGACCAGGGTGGGTATGAGCATATTAATGAGCAGTGGGAAGAGTATTGGGAGGAAAAATTCAACAAGCGCGGCTACAAAAAGTACGATATCATCAGGCACAAAATATGTGCAAATAAGGATATAATATGGTGGTATCGCCAGAACACAGTCGTTTACAGCTCAAAAGACCTGTCTCATTTTCCTGAGGTGAAAATGCCGAATATGATAACACAGGAACTGTTCATGAGCAAGATAGCCGTGAACAAGCAACTGGTGAAAAGGCTGCAATCGGGCCTGTTGGTACGTATGTGGAGCAAGCTGAAAAAACGCTGATCTTTCCTGTAATGCTACAATGAAATGCCATAGATCTGGCTGTACTTCTTCGAAGCATACTGTATGAAAAACTGCGGGTCAAGCTTTGTGCCTGTTATGCGCTCGCAAAGTTCCTCCGATGTATAACGGCGGCCATACTGATGAACCTTATTCCTCAGCCATTGCAGTATTGGTTGCAGCTCGCCTTTCTGTATCTTTTCGTGCAGGCCTGGGATGTCTTTCTGCACCTGCCCAAAGAATTGTGACGCGTAAAAACTGCCTAAGGAATAAGTAGGGAAGTAGCCGAACATGCCGTGGCTCCAATGCACATCCTGCAACACTCCCGTTTTGTCGTCTTTAGGAGTAATACCAAGATATTTATTATAATGTGCGTTCCATTGCTCCCGGAGATCTTTAGGGTTCAATGAACCTTGTATCAGCGCTTTTTCCAACTCGTAACGGATCATTACGTGGAAATGATAGGTGAGTTCATCAGCCTCGGTGCGGATAAATGATGGTTCAATCCGGTTGGCGGCTTTAAAGAAGTCTTCCACAGTTATGTCGCTCAGCTGCGTAGGGAAATATTTTTGCAGGATGGGGTAGTAGTGCTTCCAGTAACCGAGGCTACGGCCTATGCAATTCTCCCAGAACCGGGATTGTGATTCATGGATACCTAAAGAGGCTGCGGCTCCCAGAGGCAGCCCATATTGTTCACCCGGCAGACCTTGCTCATACAACCCGTGCCCACCTTCGTGTATGCAGCTCCACAATAATGAAGCATAATTATTTTCATCTACCCTTGTTGTGAGGCGCACATCTGCTGGTGCAAATGAAGTTGTGAATGGATGCTCCGAATAATCCTGCCTGCCTGCTTCAAGGTCGAAGCCCATGCCTTTGAGTACATCGATACTGAAATCCCATTGCTGCTGCTTTGGGAAATGCCTGTGAAAACAATCATTGCTTACCTGCGGGGCTGCCTTTATTTTATCAAGCAATATCGGCAATTGTTCGCTAATGCCTTTGAAAACGGGATCAAGCATAGCAATGGTAGCGCCTTTCTCATACTCGTCCAGCAGGGCATCGTATGGATGTGCTTTGTAGCCATACAGGTCGGCCTGTTTTCTTTTCAGCGCTATCATTTTAGTAAGCAGTGGCAGAAATACACTGAAGTCGTTCTGCCTGCGGGATGCTATCCAAGCATTAAAGCTTTCGCTTGTTAGCCTGGACAATTCCTCCACAAAGGCAGGGGGCAGCTTTTTGTTGCGTTCATAATCCTCCACACTTAATCGTATGTTGGCAGACTGGGTATCATCCAAGCCATCCATACCTGCTAACTGGTGTACTATTTTTCCGAACGGATCACTTGTGAGTATTTCATGAGCTTGTGTGGCAAGAGTAGCCAGTTGCCTGCCACGGTAATCTGCTCCCTTTGGAGGCATATAAGTTTCCTGGTCCCAGCCCAGGACTGCGGCAGCATAGTTAAGATCTGCCGCTTTTTGCATAATGGTTACGTATTCTGTATAAAGCTGTTGTGCGTTTTGCATGATATTTTGTGAAAACTTAATTAATGAATTACTCTTCGGTGCCCTCCAGGCGCTCTATGGTACTGATGCCCTCCAGCGCGCCGAGTTTATTACAAAAATTATTGAGTTCTTCCCTGTCGTGCACATATACCATTATTGTGCCTTGAAAAACGCCGTCCTTAGAATCTATACTTAATGAACGCATGTTCAGTTTCAGTTCTCCGGAAATTACGTTGGTGATCTTTTGTATAACGCCCACATCATCCATGCCTATGATGCGCACACCGGCAAGGAAGGATATTTCTTTATTCTTCGCCCACTTGGTCTTTACTATGCGGTGGCCATAGTTAGCAAGTAGTTGTGCTGCATTCGGGCAGTCGGTACGGTGTATCTTCAGGCCCTCGCCGGAGGTGACAAACCCAAATACATCGTCTCCTGGTATAGGCTGGCAACACTGCGCCAGCTTGTATAATACCTTATCCGACCGCTCACCAAATATGATCAACTCAGCCGGTTTGCCACCTTTCTGCTTTACTACATCCTCGGCGTTGGCAAACTTAGTATCCAGCTTT
Source organism: Flavipsychrobacter sp. (assembly GCA_021155965.1). Lineage (GTDB taxonomy): Bacteria > Bacteroidota > Bacteroidia > Chitinophagales > Chitinophagaceae > Nemorincola. Next base: position 5,935 of record JAJNBJ010000033.1, on the reverse strand, counting down.
ATTTCTTTATGTACAGGCTGCAATTTGTCGCCATGCACAACAAAATTCCTCAGGTCTTTAAGGTCTATGTTGCCAACAGCTATACCATACCAAAGATCGAGCGAGGATGATTTTTTGAAGAAGTGCATCAGCTCGTTAAGGTTGTGGGGAGACATAGGCACTTTCAGATGGTCAAGTTTACGCCTGAGTGCTTCCTTGCCGTCTTCTGCTATCTTGCGTTTGTCTTCCTTCAGGTAGCTTTTTACCCTCGATTTTGCTTTTGCGGTTATAAGGAAGTTCAGCCAGTCCTCTGATGGGTTTTGCTTGGAGGAGGTGATAACCTCCACCTGGTCGCCGCTTACCAATTTGTGGCTCAGCGGCACAAGGCGGTAGTTGACCTTAGCGCCTATGCAGCGCCTGCCCAGCTCGGTATGTATGTCAAAAGCAAAGTCAAGCGCAGTAGCGCCTTTAGGTAGCACGCGCATATCGCCCTTTGGGGTATACACATATATCTCTTCCGTGAAGAGGTCTAGCTTGATGTCCTGGATGAAATCTATGGTATCGGTATCGGGGTTGTTCAGTATGTCGCGTAGGTGTTTCAGGAAGCTGTCCAGCTTACTTTCCTGTGCTGTTGTGGCGCCTCCTTCCTTATACTTCCAGTGAGCGGCGAGGCCTTTTTCAGCTATCTCGTTCATGCGCTCGGTGCGTATCTGCACCTCTACCCACCGGCCACCCGGGCCCATTACTGTGGTGTGCAACGCCTCGTAGCCATTGCCTTTGGGCACGCTTATCCAGTCGCGCAGGCGCTCTGTGCTGGGGCGGTAAAAGTTAGTAATGATGGAATATACCTTCCAGCAGTCTTCTTTTTCTTTCTCTGGTGTCGATTTGAGTATGACACGTATAGCAAAAAGGTCGTACACTTCATCGAAGGTGACATGTTTTTTGCGCATCTTGTTCCATATGGAGTGGATGGCCTTTGGCCTGCCATAAATTTCGAACTCAAAATCATTCGCGGCCAGTTCTTCTTTGATGGGCTTAATGAATTCGTTGATGTAGCGGCTACGCTCTCTTTTTGTTTCTTTCAGCCCCTGGGTTATCTCCATGTATATCTCAGGTTGGGTGTATTTGAGCGCAAGGTCTTCCATCTCGCTCTTAATCTCGTAAAGGCCAAGGCGGTGGGCGAGAGGGGCATATATATAAGTTGTCTCAGAAGATATTTTCAACTGCTTTTCGCGGTTCACACTTTCCAGTGTGCGCATGTTATGGAGCCTGTCTGCCAGCTTTATCAATATAACACGGGGGTCATCTGCGAGGGTGAGGAGTATCTTCCTGAAATTCTCAGCCTGCACGGTAGTGTCGGCTTTCAGGTCTACCACATTTGATATTTTGGTGAGCCCGTCTATGATCTTAGAGATATGGGTATTGAATTCGCGGGTGATATCCTCCAGTGTTATTTCTGTATCCTCCACCGTATCGTGCAGCAGGGCACATATGGCCGATGTTACGCCAAGGCCTATTTCATCAACAGCTATCTGCGCCACAGCAAGCGGGTGCAGTATATATGGCTCTCCCGATTTGCGTCGGGTGTTCTTATGTGCTTCAACGGCTATCTCGAAAGCGTGGCGAAGCATAGCCTTATCCCCCTTCTTCAGGCTTTCTTTCAGTGAGCGCAGCAGTGCGCGGTATTCCCTCAGGATGAGCTTCTTCTCTTCTTCTTCGTTCTTATTATATGGCGGCACCGCAGGCGCCGTGGTATTTGATGACATATTGCTACTCTAAAGTTACGAAACTATTGATTTTCACCGGTCCCACCTGTTTTGCCAGTTTTTTAATGTGAACTGATGGGCCTTGGCACGATTTTTTAAGGCGTTAATGAATTGTTACGCATATTTTAAAGTTATCTAAAAATGAATAAGTATAAGATCATCTTTGTGAGGAACGAAGTGATAGCCTGTGACCTGCTGCTGAGCAATGAAGTGGAATTTAGCGGAGTATACTATTACGAACACAATAGGGGGAATTTGATCTTTGCCATTATTAAAGCCGACTCCGTATTAGGTGCAATTAACATTGCTGATAATATTATTAAGGAAGTGAACGAAGTCGTTTTTGGTACACTCTACAACTAGATCAATGCAGGTACAAGTACATGTAGGCGGATTGAATATCGCCATAGTAAAAATTGAATCGCAGCGAATGCTGCTGGTGAACAACAGCCATATTCCTTATTTTATGGCATGGAACGATGCAAAAGCGGCATGGTGCTTTACGGATAGTACAACTCCTTTTGAGCTGCAAATGCACGAGATGGAGTTGTCTGGTATTATTGTAACTTCCGAGGCGTAATTCCGGAATGCGGTTATTTTGCATAGAAAGAAACAACCCGGTATGCCGGGTTGCTTGCAATTTACTCCCATAGAATATTCAACCAACTGCCGGCTGCATGGTGTTTTTCCTTTTCAGGATCAGTGCGGCGATGAGGGAAACAATGAGCCCAACAGGAAATATTTCAGCGAAGGTGAAAAGCGTAAAAAAGAAAGGATTTTTATATTCTTTTGCCATTATGGCCATATCTGCTACCTGTTTATCTATAGCTATCTGGCTGGCACCTGATGCTTTCATTTTATTTACTATGTGAGCGCTGTATTTGTCCATAAAATCGGGGAAGAAGTAGTTGTACTCTACAGCCCATGAGGCTACATATATAGCAGAAGCGATAAGTGAAATAAGCAGGCCGATAGTAAATGCTTTGCCGAAACTGATAACCCCGCCGTTCTCTTTATCGCGATATATTTTGATGGCTACAAATATGAGTGAGAATGCTAACAGCATCATTGCATAGCCCATAGCCATGCTATGGTCCATATTGGCGTTTTTTGAATAAAATGCCATGGATATGCCCATGAGTGTGCTGACGATTGCGCCGGAGATGAGGCCTGTGGTAATGACGATTTTTTTCATACGAGTTTGTTTTTTGTTTTATGCTGCAAAAATGGGTTGTGCAGCAGGAAATCCGTTCATCCTTTTGGGTGATTTCATCTGTAACAGGGTAAATTTCATGCTTTTGAGGGATAAAATCAAGGTATGAGGCCGAGTTTTCTGCCGGTATCTACTGCCTGTGTGCGGCGTTTTACATCGAGCTTGAGGAAGAGGTTGGAGGAGTGGGTCTTGATGGTATTATGAGAAACGTATAAGCGTTCGGCAATTTCCTGGTTGCTGAGGCCGGTTGCCATGAGTTGCAATACCTCCAGCTCGCGGGTGCTGATGCCATGTTTTTCTAATGCTTTTTCGTTTAGGGTGAAATTTGCATTTGAGGTGGCGGGTTGGGTTATGATGACTTCTTTTTCTATGATGACCGTTTCCACTTTGGGCTTGGTGAGCTTTTTGGTGAGCCAGATACCCAGGGCTGTGAATATGACGGCTATAGCACCTATGTAAAGTTCTAATGCATGGTCGAGGATGATGAAGCGGAATTCGAGCCATTTCATGAGGAACAGGAGTACGGCGAGGGATGCACCGTAGATGAGGGTGTGTTTGTGAAATGTGGTGAGTTTCATTGATGGAGCAAAAATAAAAAGAATGTCTGAACCAGGATGTTCGGATTTAAGGATTGGCAGGATGCGCGAGTCTTTGGCAAATGCTTCTGCGTGCCATTCCGGCAACATTTGAGGGAGGAGGGTATAATTTTCGGAAAGTGCCCGTTTTCCCACATTTAGTTTTTTATATGTGGCGGTGGTGCGCTGTGGGCTTATTTTATGTGTTTTATCATAATGTATAAAGGGGTATAAAAGGGTATATTTATACCCTGAAAAGGTATAATTATACCCGAAAAAGGTATCGGTAGCAGTTTAACCGCAAAGGCGCAGAGGCGCAAAGAAGTCCCCTCCTTAAACGTGTGTTTGTTTTCCAAATTTTCAAAGAACTTTTACTGCGAGTATAATCTCACGAAAGGCGCAAATACGCTAAGGTGTATTGAGCGCGCAGTACTAACCATACAAAGTTCTGTAAGGTTTCTGGGGTGAAAAAATTAATTTTCCATGACGGTACTGAAACTGTACCGTCATGGTTTTTTAGGTTTCTGAAACCCGCTGTGGTAGCGGTTTTCGTTGTGAAATTTTTTTAGTTTGGATGCGTTTGGTGAGCGGTTTATTTGGGAGTTGAATTTAGCTGATCAATTGCTGTGGATATTTTCTTCCAATCATCAGAGCCGGCAGTTGCTGCCATATTTTCATTACAGCCATTGTAGAACTGTATGATGTTCTGTTTCAGCGGTGGTGTTATGGTCCTGAAATGCTGATCTCCAAGCTTGACCAGCAATGCACCATAGGTTTTATCGGCGAGGTGATATTCTTCGGGCATGGTCTCTTTGCCGGTGTCGTAGTCGATGTTCTGAAAAGCGGGATGACCTGTGCCCAATTTTCTTACGGCCACCTCAAAATTAGCCTGTATGGTATCGAAGCTTTTAATGAACAGTTTTTCTGCTTCTGTGCCCGGTACTTTTATCTTTAGATATTTTAAAGGGCCTACTTTTGGTAATACCCAAATTACTTTAGCTAACACTGCTGCCATAATGCCGGGCCGCTCGTGGTTCTTCCCGTATTCTCGATGGTAGCGGGCATGCTGCATTTTGTATTCAAATTTGCGGCGGGTAATGGTGGGGGTGGTCTTTTTTATTTGCCTCTTTTTAGTCATCCACGCAGTACGGGTGATGAGCGGATAAAAATCATTGACTGCCCAGCGGAAAGATCCTTCGGCACGGGAGAAATCCTTGAACAGGTCGTTAATGCTGAGCCCGTATGTTTTCAGAAAAGCTCTTTCGAGCACAGGTTGTGCTATTTTGAACCCGACGAAGCGGCGGTAATTATCGGATGCATAGTTGCCACGCGCGGTTTGCAGTATATCAAAACCAAATTCTACCCGCACGTGAGCAATGGGGGACTGCTCATAAGTAACCACGGGGCCGAATTTTTCTTTATCCTTTGGATAAGTAAGCGGCACGCAATGATTTGTGGCGATAGAGTGCCCATATTTATCGCTATAGTAATGGCTTAAAACGCCGATGGCAAAAGCATATTCATTGATATCCCGTGCTTCTTCGAGCAGGGCAGTTACAAAATCGCCGGTGCGCACATAATGGATAAGGTCTGTGAAGAATTTATTGCCGTAAGGGTAGTATCCCATATCGGGTACCAGGGAGCCGCCATAGGCATATGCGTGTGCTTCAGTTAGTTGTGCATCAGTGGCGCCGGGGTATTTTTGCAGCAGGAGCGGGCGTATGGTCTTATCCCAGGTTGCATCAATAATTGCCTCGTGGGTAAGTATGGAGTAGCCGGGGGCGACCCAGGGGATAAGTATTAGCAGAGCGATGAGTGAAATCTTACTTGCCATCAGATATAGCGTAGGTATAATATTGTGCCAGCGAAGGGAGGGTATGTTGGGTTGGTGCTTGCCTTGTCCTGCGTGGATATACGTTTCTTTGCTCATTTTGAGGAAGGGTGGAGCCGCTCCTGTGTTATGTGTCCACCGCGAGCGTACTTTTCTTTTCTACAGCAAAAAGAAAAGTACCAAAAGAAAGTGCCGCCCAAAATCAAATCGCTCCGCGTGATTTTGGGTTAGCTCTACGCTGTTATGTTGTGTTACGCAAAGCACTACTCAGCGGCATGGCGCTGGTTTTCATACCTAACCGGAACCTTGATTTGGCTTTTTGCTTTTGTATGGCTGTTGTTATCTATTGAGCTGGCGGAATTGTCATCTACAGCATTCAAAAGGCGCCATCATGTTCTCGGCTGTGGTATAGTGCCTGGCTGTTCACTTAATCGCGTTGCAAACGCTTTTCCGGTTCATCCTCGTTGCAAACCTACCGTGTACCCACAAGTTTGAATAGCTTTGTGAAAAATAGCACACATGAAAAAGCTATACATTCCTGATTTCACTAATCGTTTTAATGATAAACGAC
>JAJNBJ010000007.1 GCA_021155965.1 Flavipsychrobacter sp. | reverse complement strand
TGTTCGCCAGTCGGGAGACTGGCATCCACGCAACCGTAGTCGGAGACATACGGTTAACAATGTTTTTTTGTTAAAAAAGGAAGACTATGGAGAACAGAGGGCCTGGTATGTACCTGTACCGCATAACGGAAGGTAAAAAAGTAACTATAATAGGTAAGATAGCTAAAAACTAACTTGCAAAATCAAAGAGAGAGGGAGGCTTTTTGCGGGCCTCCCTCTTTTGCTTATATTGAGTCTAAAAATAAATTTCACAATGCTTCTTTCAGCAGGATGTCTATGGCTCAACAGTCATGGTTCGACGGGGCTCACCATGACACTCTTCTTTTTGGCTGATTGTGAAATTTATTTTCAGACTTTATATAATAGCGATATGAACCATGAATGGTGCCCCTTCGAAGCTCAGGATATACTTGCCGTGGGTGGTGCATGCGTGTAGCCCAACCGGGAAAAACAGCCAAAATCAACTTAATTCATATTAAATTAACTGCCACATAACATTGCGGTTATACAGAATGTGTCATTTTGTATAACCAAATGCCCCGCGCAACTTAATGGCTAAGAGAGAAGTGGATTGTGTTGTGCTGTCGGACGTGCACCTGGGCACCTATGGGTGCCATGCCACCGAGCTCCTTCAGTACCTAAAGAGCATCAAACCCAAGGCCGTAGTGCTCAACGGCGATATCATCGACATCTGGCAATTCTCCAAACGTTACTGGCCTGCGACCCATATGATGGTGGTGAAACACCTGGTAGGGCTTGTGGCAAAAGATGTGCCTGTGTATTACATACCGGGCAACCATGATGAGATGGTGCGCAGGTTCAAAGGTTTTCAGTTGGGGTCGCTGAAGATAACGAATAAGCTATCGCTGAAGATAGATAACGCACGGTTGTGGATATTTCATGGCGATGTGTTTGATGTGGTGATGCAGCACAGCCGCTGGCTGGCAAAGCTGGGCGCTATAGGTTATGATACCCTCATCATTATTAACAGCATAGTTAATTATTGCTCGCAAAAGATGGGCAGGGGCAAAATATCGCTCTCTAAAAGGGTGAAGAACAGCGTAAAGGGCGCGGTGAAGTTCATCAACAACTTTGAAGATACTGTATGCGATATAGCTGCGGAGAACCATTATGACTACGTGATCTGCGGCCATATACATCACCCCGAAATAAAGAACGTGCAGACAAAGCATGGCAATGTTACCTACATGAACAGCGGCGACTGGATAGAGAACTTAACGGCCCTTGAGTATACGGCGGGTAAGTGGCAGATCTATAATTATAATGAAGACCCTGTTGCGCAGGCCATAGATATCAACAAGAAAAAAGGGAAGGAATCTGCCAAGACCATGATGGCAAGCCTGATGATGGAACTGAATATGAAGGAGGGCGGAATGGCAGAGCGGGAGCGAAGTACAGAGAGCGGAATTAATGCAGCATAATCCGGGATTTTGAATTTCTATGAAGATATTATTTGCGATACAGGGAACGGGTAACGGCCATTTGAGCAGGGCAAGAGATGTGTATCCTGAGTTGCTGAAGTACGGGGATGTTGATGTGCTGATAAGCGGCATACAGGCTGATGTGCAGGCGCCCTTCCCGGTAAGGTACAGGCTGTATGGCCTGAGTTTCATCTTCGGTAAGCGTGGCGGGGTGGACATTATAGATACTGCTAAAAAACTGAAGCTCTTCGAACTGATCAAGGATATACGTAACCTTCCTGTGGAGCAGTATGACCTGGTGATCAATGATTTTGAACCGGTATCGGCATGGGCGTGCCGGAGCAAGAAAGTTCCGTGTATATCCCTGAGCCATCAATGTGCAGTATTGCACCCAAATGCCCCACAACCCAAGCGCACAGACCTTATGGGTATGCTGGTGCTGCGGAACTATGCACCTGTTACTGCATCTTACGGGTTTCATTTTAAGTCTTTCGGCGAGCATATATATACACCGGTCATCAGGAGGGAGATACGCCAGCTGACACCAACTAATGGCGGGCATTATACAGTATACCTGCCTGCATATGATGATGCAGCTATTGTAAAGCACCTATCGCACTTTAAGGATGCGAAGTGGGAAGTATTCTCCAAGCATAACAAAGAACCTTTTGTTGCGGGAAATGTAACAGTGCGCAAAATTGACAACCGCAGTTTTATTGAGAGTATGGCCGCATGCGCGGGTGTGCTGTGCGGTGCAGGATTTGAAGGCCCTGCAGAAGCGATGTACCTGGGCAAAAAAGTGCTGGTGATACCTATGCAGGCGCAATATGAACAGCATTGCAATGCTGCCGGCGCTGCTTTGATGGGCGCCACGGTGATAAAATTACTGCATGAGCAATATTATGATGATATAGCTAACTGGCTGGAAACCGGCCAGCCCATAAGGGCCAACTATCCTGATATTACTGCCGACATCATTCACCATATCATTCAGAAACATGCTGGTGCTTTCGTCTCAGAACCTGAAAAGATCGCTGCTGTTGGGTTATAGCATTATTTGCGAGCTGGCAGTTACAGCCACCAGGATGATGATGGCATTGTACCCGTAAGAGCGGGAATTCCCAGTTGAGCCATACGGAGAGAGGGGGTATTTTTCAGACCACTGAATTACTGCATTGTTGTACCTTGGAGGAAAACTATTTGTGCAAAAAAGTAGCGCAGGTTAGTAGTCCAGTTCTCAAGGTACGACCAAGCACCCAACATCTGAGACTACGCCTGCGCCGTTTTTTAAATGCGCTTACGTTAATCTCCCAGATGTGTAGTAGTAGTTGGCCGGTTTTGAGAACTGGGAAAGCGCAAATGTAAGGGTTTGTATCAAAAAAAGTAATGCCCTAAAGTGTTAATTTACAATGTTCTACCTGTTTTTGGTCAGGTAAACTTTCAAAAAAAGCAGTTAAGCACCGGGCGGCCTGCAGTTGGGCAAAATGCCGGTATAAGATAACTTTACCACTATAAAAGACAATATGGAGTTAGGCATCAGTACATTCGGGGAGATTCCGATAGAACATATTCCGGGCGGGGCAAAAGGAGCGCAGCAGCGTATAGGCGAATTGCTAAAGGAAGCAGCATTGGCTGACGAACTTGGCCTTGATGTATTTGCCCTCGGAGAACACCACCGGCCAGATTATGTGGTATCTGCACCCGAGGTTGTGCTTGCCGGTATTGCAGCAATTACAAAACGCATAAGATTATCGAGCGCGGTAACGGTGCTTAGCTCTGCCGACCCTGTGCGTGTGTTCCAGAATTTCGCTACGCTTGACCTTATATCAAAAGGGCGTGCAGAGATAATGGCCGGCAGGGGGTCGTTCATTGAGTCGTTCCCGTTGTTTGGGTATGACCTTGATGACTATGATGAACTGTTTAAAGAGAAACTGGAACTGCTGATGAAGATAAACAGTAATGAAACCGTATCATGGCAGGGACAACACCGGGCGCCGCTTGAGCGCGCAGGCATTTATCCCCGCCCGTACCAGCAGCAGATACCCATATGGCTGGCTGTGGGCGGCACACCGGCATCGGTAGCGCGGGCAGGTACGCTGAATTTGCCGTTGACTATAGCTATACTTGGCGGGAAGCCTGCACATTTTTTACCACTGATAAAATTATACAGAGAGGCTGCCACGAAAGCAGGGCATGACAGTACGAAACTGCAATTTGCCCTTAACCAGCATACTTATATTGCGGATTCTTCAGACCAGGCTGCGGACGAGTTCTGGCCTATGTATGGGAAAATGATGAACCGCATAGGCAGGGAGCGGGGATGGTCGCCAATGACAAGGGATCAATTTGAATTTATGCGTGCGCCGGGCGGATCGCTGATGGTTGGAACGGCGCAAGAGGTTGCTGATAAAATACTTGCTGAGTATCAATTGTTCGGGAATATACGTTTCCTGGCGCAAACTATTGCGGGGGAACTGCCGCATGAAAAGCTGATGCATTCGCTGAAGCTATTTGCCACCAAAGTGGCGCCTGTAGTGCGTGAGGAGGCTAAATGATAGACTGGTGGCACGTGTTTTGTGGGAATTTTGAGGTAAGCCTCTTACTTCATTATGAAAGTTAGTGTGGCGGAACAGAGCTACAGGCTAAGTAATCGAAGGGCAGACATATAATAGCGACATGCCCTACGATCCTGAGCATAAAAAGTAAGGTCCCAATGGGACAAATAATAAATTCGCTGCACGATTTTGAAGCCACTCTATACAGGGTGGCTTCAATGCTAGACTAAAGCTTTTTGATAAGCGTCTGCAAGGCGGGTATCGTATTTGAACATTTTGTACTGTGCGCCATTGTAATAAAAAGCAAAAGTCGCCCAATCTTTTGTTTTCATAGCGTTATACAGTTTTTCATTTCCTTTTGTCCTGATGAAACGCAGGCCTATATCCACCTGGTTGGCCTCACTTTCTTTAGCGTGGTCCCACATAGCGCCAACGGTTGCGAAACCAAGCTTCTGATAATGAAATCCCATAACCTGCATCAGGCCTATGCTTGTTGACTGCATGGCAGCATCCGGATTGATGCTGAACGCATCGTTGAACGCAGCCCATTCGCCCGGCTGTTTTTCCACTTTGTTTTTAGCCCATGTGCGCTGGCCGCCTCCATCATCAGGGTTTTTCCCAATGCGCCTGAACCATACGGGTTCAAACTGGATGATAATTTTTCCTGTTGCAGCGTCAAATCCTTTCCCGGATGACTCTACATTAATTACCGCTTTCAATGCAGCATATTCTACTCCATTATCTGCTGCGAGTTTCTTAATATCGTCATTGGTGATGACATTGGTGTCAGGCATAAAATAAAGTTTGAGTAAGTAACAAACCTACAAAAGGTTTTGAAAGAAACATAACGTTACATGTTAATATAGTAATGCCTTACGTTACGTGAATAGAAGCCATAATTCATACCGATGGTGAATGCACCGCCACTTAGGTCTGAGCCGCCGCTATTGTTATAGTAAAGGAAGTTATATTTACCATAGAGGCTGACGTAGGAGAAATTTATGCTGCCATTTCTCTCTCTTGTCCTATAGAAGAATTTGTACCCCAGTCCTGCATTGAGGTTAAGGGTGCTTAGGCTGCCTGCATTGTTGCGAAGATTGTTTTGCCGCATAACAGCACCTGAAAGTGCCTGGAAATATTCCCACCCCAGGCCACCCAGTATTTCTACCGCGTGCTTTTTTTGTGCGGTCAATTCATATCCTGCATCCAGGCCCCATAGCAGGCCCCAGAAACGGTCGGTATTAAAGACCCGGTTGCGGGCAACAACCTGGTAAGTGTTTGGCGACCGGAGAAAACGTATATCCACCCTCACGTCGCACATGAATTTTTTGCTTCTGCCGCCAACTACGTACCCTAAGAAAGGATGATTGCCTACTATAGAGAGGTTGCCCGTAGGTATCCAGGTACCGGTGGTCAGGCCAATGCCAACCCCGCTGTGGGTATTATCGTCCTGGTATGGGGACTGCAAAGACCTTCGCAGTGCGGTCCCTTCATACTTTTTATCCCGGGCCTGCATTAGTTGTTCCCTGGTTGGCTTAATGAAATAGTTGAGCAGCCACTTTTCAGCAGGCATCAAACCGGGTTTTTGCAGCGTTTCTTTTGCGAGTGCGGACAGGAAGGCAAAATAATTACCGTAGGTGACCCTGAAATAAAGCGGATAGGACTCATCATGGACGATAAAAAAATTATCGGCATACCATCTCAGGTAATATTGGGAGAGGTACGCCGTGTAGAACATACTATCCGAATACTTCCGGATCGTATTATATCTTCGGTTTGCAGAATCCATGAGATAAGGAGGCAGGTTTTTGATGGTCTCCTTAAAGGTCCCTGCCTTTATTTGTGTTATTATTATATAGGGAACAATTGCCGGCAATGAGCCAAAATTCTCCTCAGTATAGTTTATCAGTTCAGCAATAGTATCCTGTTTGTTTTCGTTGTGTAGCCGGGGGAGCTGCAATGCAATATTATAAGAAGCATCTTTATGCGTGATCACCCTTTTAGTCATTAATTGCTCTATGCCGGCGCCGTTTTGCGCGAACAGGATATTCGGTAAAAAGAACAGTATTACGAGGATGTACCTAAGTACTGGCATATGCGAAAACATATATACACAAAACTAAGGGTCCTTTCTAACAAAAAAGGTACACTTTAGTGTAATATTTCGCAAAGGTGCCCTTGTGTTTCCAGGTGGGCTACAACATGAAGTGGCTGTATGTTTTCACCCTTAATGCGCAGGATATTATCGCAATCGTCAAGGTCGAAGTTGATCACAGTATGAGGAAAGAGTAGCTGTAACTCTGCGATCAGGCTATCCGCAATTGCTGTGCTGGTGATATTTGTCTTGAATACTTCTACCATAAAAATGGTCATTTCCTCTTTGATGGTTTTGCCAGTTCTTTCATCATCGCCTGTTCTTCGTTTTCCCTCATGCGGAACTTAACGATCTTTGTTATCAGCGCCACAGGCATAGGCTTATCCAACGGGAACTGCACCGAACCTTTTGCTCCTTTGTAAGCTGACAATTCTTCTTTGAATGCTGCATGGCCCGATGGTACGGCATAAAAGCCAATATGGGTCTTCCATGCTGCGAAATACACCAACATGCCATGATACTTATAGCCGGGCATACTGTAACTGATCACCTCCTCTGCGTCAGGAGCAGCTTTGCGAATGGTGTTCCGTACCTGCTGCAATTTTTTCTGCACATCGGCTGGGTAGGCTGCTATGTAGGCATCTACTTCGTTGTGTGTGGTTTCTTTTTTCATCGTTATGCGGGTTTGTAGTTTAATAGCACAATTCCGCTATTAAAGCTACGTGTACTTGTAAGCTTCAGTTCCAGGGTATGGCTGATGTATTTGAACATGGGAGTGCCATCGTCTATAGCAACAGGGTCTATCAGTATCTGGTACTCATCTATTAGCTTTTGCTCTGCCAATTGTGTCAATACATTGCCACTGCCCAACAGGGTCATATTCTTACCACCTGTTTTTTTTAGCCGTTTTATTTCTTCGAACATATTGTCTTTCACCAGCCGGGTATTGTTCCACTCAGCCTTTTCCAATGTCCGGGAGAAGACCACCTTTTCTGCTGCGTTCATTGCCATTGTCATCTGCGGGTCGTTCTTGAGTGCCTGTGGTGTGGGCCAGTAGCCGGCCATCATCTGGTAAGTAATGCGACCGAACAGGAGCATATTCCCTGTCTTAACTGAGTCTATTGCGAATTGGTGCTCTTCGTCTCCATGCTTGTGCCAGCTTATGTCCTCACTGGTACCTTTGTAAAAACCATTAAGTGTGGCAAAAATAAAAACAGATAGTTTGTTCATATTGCGGGTTTTAATTGCTGCGCTGTAAAGATACTAAGCCTTTGCCCGTTTATCTTATGGTATAAAGCATAAGAAATAATTAACAATGCTATAGGCAGCAGCATGAACGATATTTGCGGCAAGAGGCCATCGGTAGCTATTTGTGAATACGTGGCGCCTATGAGATCGAAAAACAGCCCTGCATATGCCCATTCCTTTAACCGTGGAAATCCGGGAATGAGTATGGCTATGCAGCCAAGTATCTTTGCAATGCCCAGGAAAGGCATGATATAGGGCTGGTAACCTATGTGATCCATGAATGCTATGCCGTCTTTGTTCATTGTAATATCCGGTATGGATGTCAGTATCATAAAAGCAGCAAACAATGCTGTGATGATCCAGAATGTGATCTTAGTCTTTTTCATGTTTTTGGTTTTTTAAAGTGAATTATTGTTTTGTTTGTTCGTAATTAAGCAGCCAGTGGTTGCCATACTTATCTGTTAGCCCGCCAAAGAGTGCACCCCAAAAGGTATGTTCCAGCGGATGGGTGGCATTGCCCCCGGCAGCCAGTGCCTTGTAACTGTTGCGTATTTCTTCTTCGCTGCTGCACTGCAATACCAGCGAAATCGCGTTGCCTTTTACCAGCCCGTTATCAGGGGTCATATCCGATGCCATGAGCACCATTTGCCCCCGCGTGAGCGCCGCATGTAATATGCAGTCCTTCATTTGCTGCGGCAGTTTATCCGACATGGGCGATTCGCCAATGGTTTGTATAGTGAGCTGGCCTCCCAGGCATTCTTTATAGAATGTCATCGCTTCCCGGCAGTTGCCGCTGAAAGTAAGGTATGTATTGATCGTTGTCATTACTGGTTAAGCATCTAATAGTGTTTGAATATCGAATTTTCTCATCTGCAGGAATGCGTTCATTACGCGCTGCCCTTTTTCCGGGTCGCTCATCAGCTTTCCGAGGATGGAAGGCACTACCTGCCACGAAAGGCCATACTTATCTTTCAGCCAGCCGCACATGCTTTCTTCTCCGCCATCTGCGGTTAGTGTGTTCCAGTAATAATCTATTTCTTCTTGTGTATCGCAGCTGATAGAAAAAGAAAATGCCTCATCAAGCTTGAATTTCGGTCCGCCATTAAGCGCGCAGATCTGCAATCCTTCCAGCTCAAATTGGGTGACCCATGGATTGGATGCGGTAATGCGCGAGTTTTTAAATACGGTTGTGTAGAATTTTGCCGCGTCTGCTCCATTATTATCGAACCATAAGAATGGTGTTATTTTTTGAATAGCCATTGTGTATGTTTAGTCAGTTAAAGAATGTGTTTTAGTTTGCTTCAGTATAGTTTTTGAAGTTGTCAAGTATAGCCTGCCAGCCGCCGCGCTGCATTTCTACCGGGTTTTCGCTTTCGGCATCAAATGTGGTGGTTACTTTAGTTGTGCTGCCTGAAGGCTCGAACGTTGTGCGTGCCTGCCTGCCATCGCCCATGGTGTAAGCAATAACCTGATGGTTTTGCACTTCATCGTAAACACCGGCGAAATCGAAACTGAAGCTGCCATCCTTTGCTGCCATAGTGAAAGAGAAATTGCCACCCGTGCGCAGGTCGTTCTCAGCCTTTGGTGTGTGCCAATCGGGCGATGCACTATTCCAGTTCATAATGTCTGCCGGTGTAGTGAAGAGTGTCCATACCTTTTCCACCGGTGCGTTCACTGTATTTTGTACGGTTACTTTTTCTGTGTTTGCCATTGTTTTTGGTTTTTAATTGTTATGAATAATTAACAACACAAAGATGCGACACTAATGCGGCATGCGTGATACACAGTAATGACAATAAAGAGGTATTTTACGACAGTGGGTATTTGTCTTGGTGGCAAAAATGACAAAGCAAGGGTGTTTTGCGACAAATCGTATCTTTACTGATATTAGCATAATATCTTTGACCCAGAAAACTATCGCGAGATGAAAAATGTAGCAATACTTGTTCCGGAATCTTCAGTGATGCAGGCAATAGCCGATCCGCAATACCTGTTCAGCGCGGTGAACCAGTTCATGGCCATGAATGGCAGGCCGCCGTTATTCAATGTGCAGTTGGTGGGCGCTAAAAAAGAAGTGAAGCTGAATGGCGGCATGTATTCTGTGCATACAGATAAGCAGCTGAAGGATATTAAGAAAACAGATCTTGTGCTGATACCAGCACTGTTCGGGGATATGCAATCGGGTATTGCGCAGAACAAGGCACTGATACCATGGATAAAGCAACAGTATGCAGGGGGCGCCGAAATAGCATCGCTGTGCGTGGGGGCATTCCTGCTGGCATCAACAGGATTGCTGAATGGCAAGAAATGTTCTACCCACTGGGGTTTCCAGAATGAGTTCCGGGAACTGTTCCCGGAAGTGGAGGTGATAGATGGCAGTGTAATAACTGAAGAGCACCGTATCTATTCCAGCGGGGGAGCCAATTCATACTGGAACCTGTTATTGCACCTGGTGGAAAAATACACCGACCGCCCAACTGCCATTCTTGCTTCCAAGTATTTTGCCGTTGATATAGACAGGGAGAGCCAGAGTGCGTTTGCAATGTTCAAAGGGCAGAAAAACCATGCTGATGATGCCATAAAAAAGACACAAGACTATATAGAAAAGAATATAGGCGAAAAGATATCTGTAGACGAATTGGCGGATATGGTTGCCATAGGCAGGCGCAGTTTTGAGCGCAGGTTCAAGAATGCCACCAATAACTCTGTGCTTGAGTACATACACCGTATTAAAATAGAAGCTGCCAAACGCAGCTTCGAGAACAGCCGGAAAAATATAAATGAAGTGATGATGGATGTTGGCTACACCGATACCAAGGCATTCCGTATTATTTTTAAAAAGCTTACCGGGCTGACACCTATTGAATACCGCAATAAGTATAATAAACAGGCTGTAATGGTATAGCTATCTTTTATGGGAATACCCTGAGTGCTTTGGCGCCTTTTTCGGTAAGGGTTACAGTTTTTTCAGTTGCATTATATTTGATCACGCCCGTCTCCTGCAGGCATTCCAGGTAAAAGTGTAACCTGTCTATAGTTACACCTGCTTCGCCAGCGATTTTCTGAAGCTGGTTATTGCCGGTTACTGCCCCGCTATCCTCGCAGTGTTTCTTCACTGCATCAAAGATCCGGTTAAAACTGCTCATAACAGTAAAATTTTCCGGTTTCCCGATCTTTTTTGATCGTATGTTAAAATCTATCGGGATACTAAAATTATGCCAGCACGTAACTTGTTGTTTCAGTTGCTTGCTGCCTACTGGTATATTTTTTATGTATGAGTAAAACACTAAAAATATTTTTATGAACTATCGTTTGATCAACATTATCACCGTTTTGATAGTATCTGTATTGTTCACATTTGCTGTATCATGCGGTAACAATACAAATGGAAATAATGGCACTTCCGATTCGTCATCAACTGTATCAGATATGGCGGACTCGGTTAAAGATGCATTGAAAGATGCCCAGGGAAAAGTGGAGGAAGTGGCTACACAGGCGGGTTCGGCGGTATCTACCGCGTTGCGCAAAAATCCGGATTCGGCGTTTACTGCTGAAATGATGGAAAGGTCGGGCGATGAGATAGAGATGTTGCAGGTGGCATTGACAAAAGCGACATCCAAAAACCTTAAAGTAAATGCAAAAAGAATGCTGGCGGACCATAAGAAAATAAAAACTGAGGTGGAAGCGTATGCAACAAAACACAATTATCCGACAGTAGCCAATAGTGGTAAAGGGCAGAAGATGCTGGACGACATCAGCGATAAAACGGGCACGGAATGGGATAAGGCATGGTTGGTGCATATGTTCCACCGGCATGAATCTGCCATTGGCAATTTTGAAGGTGCAAAGGGGCAGGTGGAGGATGCGGCAGTGAAAGCCATGATAGAAAAAGCACTACCAACATTGCGTACCCATCTTGAGATGGTGAAGAAATTACAGGCGGATATTAAGTAAATATGCAGGGATCAGCTGCGGTAAACATCATAATCTGCCGAGTAGTTAGTAAACCACCAGCATATAAGGAACAATACTGCCGGGAGGCCGAGTATCCATATATTCCACAGCATCGCACCCTTGAGCATATAATACAGTATAGAGAAAGCGGTAAGGCCGGCAATGGTCATGAAGCCGCCCAACCCTTCAAAACTAAAGGCTATGATAAGCCCTGCGAGGGCAGCATAAAAAGCGACAACCAGCAATGATTCGTAGATAGCCAGTCCAAAAGGATTAAGGTTTCTCTGGCTGGCCGGCTCTGTAATGAATAAAGTGATGAATACAATAAACAACGCCACTACCATCAGCCGGGCAATGAAGCGAATGCCCACTAATATATTCGTTGAATTGAAAAAAAACGGCTTTTTCATTTGTAACAGTTTTTTCAGCTAGTGGTTTAAAGGAAGTATGACTGTTACAAAGATAAAGAAAGCATTAGCAATAGCACTATATGGAGTAGCTTATTTTCTAATGCATGATATGCATTAACACTATATGGACTGGTCTCTTATAGGTGATAGCGCCATAATGAGAAGAAGCACAAATAATAAAAAAACCTATGGCATGATTTTTTCAACATTATCCGTACATGAATATTACGATCAAACTTGAGGAATTGCATCGAAAGATGCTTTCGGAGATACAGGACTACGCAATTATTTTATTAGACACTGAAGGCACCATTCTTACCTGGAACAAAGGGGTTGAACAAATAAAAGGATATAAGGAAGGCGAAATTGTAGGCCAGAACTTTCGCATATTTTATCTTCCTGAGGACCGGCAGGCAAAATTACCTGAAAAGCTTATTGAGCTCGCAACGAGGGAAGGAACAGCGAGGCATGTGGGCAGGCGTGTGAGACGAGATGGCACTATCTTCTGGGGCAGCATTGTGATCACTGCAATACATGATGCGGAAGGTAATGTAGTAGGTTTCACTAAGTTAACACGGGAATTACGGGACGGCGAAGTAGAGTAAGCAGCTACTGCACACTCCACACTAACTTTTCCATTTGCTTGGCGGTGATAATACTTGCCCGGTATTGTGTTGCAGGCAACCATTGTTTGTGATCTTCGGTTGATTTTTCGGGTATTGCGTTCCACCTTATCTTTTTATCGCGGTCAATGATGAACAGGTTCACATAGTGGTTGCACATGGAAATAAATAAAGAACCATCGGGCAGTTCAATGGCATTGCCCCCGCTGGTGTAATAGATATCACGGCCCTTGTCCATTACCGTGGTCACTTCTGCGGGCGCCTCATATTCCCATATCTTCTCCAGTTTGTTGTTGCCGGGCGGTGGTTCTTTGAACACCACTACTTTCGGTTTTTCAGTCCAGTTGCACATGTTGTTATTGAACAGCATCAGGTTTCCCTTGCTGTTAAGTTTCACGCTATGCTGGTCGCAGAACAGATGGTTCTCCTCATCATCGGGTACATAGGGTTTACCATAAATATTCAGTATTTTCCCTTCAGGGTATTTGATCTTCACCACCTGGTTGGTGTTCTTAAAGCTCACATAAAGGTTCTTTTTCTTTTCATCGAAATAGAACGAATTCTGGTGCATAGTGTTCTCCTGCCTGCCACTTGGCCATTTGCGATAGATGTAAGGCACATCTTTAAAATGCGTGGATGCTTTCCACGACCAGATCACATTTCCCTGCTTGTCATATTCAATAACAGTGCCGAACTGTATCATTTTTATCATGTTAGAGCCCCCTGTATTTTCCCTTGGCACAGCCACAAACTCATTGCCCAAAACCATATAATGACCGTTGGACAGTTTTGTAAGCTCATGGTGGTAAAATTCAGATTTATCCTTATTTACTTTGCCTTTATAGTTGGCTTCCCACAGTATATCGCCGCCATAGTTGATCTCGTAAGCCATCTCAGAATTGATAAAAGTGATAGTGCCGGTGGGTGTAAGTTTTATATCGCGCAGGTCTGAGTGCTCATCTACCCTGTTAGCCACATTGGGCAGGAACCAAACCGGTTCGCCCTTCATATTGTACATTGTCCGGTTGTTGTCGGTGAAAATGTAGGCGTCCTTATACATTTCTGCTTCCTGCACCACGCGCAGGCGCATTACGGCAGTATCGCCACAGGGCCTTAAGTAAGTGCTGAAGTGGTGCAGCCCTGTAGCTTTCTGGTCTTTACCTTTGTACCGCCAGGTATATTCCCGTGCGAATGCGGGTACTTCAATAATTGTTTTGTTTGTTTTGGAGGTTACTGTTTTAATGATATTGCTGTTGAAGGAATCTGCATTGTTGTAATTGCCCATGGCTATCTCTATGGTATAAGGGCCGGGATCTAGTGTTGCCGGGAAGGTGAAACCAATGATCCGGTAGTTGAGCTGGCTGCCTTCTTTGGGCAGTAACTGCGCGTGGACAAGCACAGGAGTTAATAAAAACAATACAAAAAATAACCGCAACATAATATCAAACTGACTATTACAAATATAGCAACACTCTTTCAACGACAGTGGGATTGAGACTATAATATTTGCTAATTTTATGTGGCACGCAAAATTTCCGTTTTATGAGGTACTTACTCTGCATTTCAGTTGTTTTGGCCCTGGCTGCCTGCGGCCAGCAAACTACCGCAAATAATACACAGCAGGCAACAGATACTGTTGCCCCGGCAGTCCCGGATAAAAAAGAAATGTCCGTAGACAGCCTCTTTACGAACAGCGATGCAGAAAAAATTCTCGGTGAACCGGCGCATATGACTGAAGGTGGCACCTCTGTTAAGAATGATACCACAGTTTATAACGCAACTTATACTGCAAATGCCATAGATGCGAAAACAAATAAAACGGGCAATATCTATTTTATGTTTGAACGTTATGGAAAAGAGCAGACAGCACATGATTTGTATGAATACTTCAGGAAAGCGAATGAAGCCAATGGCATTAATGTGCTGGATGGCATTGGTGACGAAGCTTATTTTCATACCGATGGGCAGAACTTTTACTTCATTATGGCACGCAGGGGGGCAAAAATGATCAGGATGAAGGTGAACAAACTAACCTCAAAAACCTCGAAAGAGGAATTTATGGCAGTGGCTAAGAATATTGTCAGCAAATTCTGATAACATGGTAATGGTGGTACCTAGCCTGGGATCTTTTTATTGATGTCCTCTATTTTGTGCTGGTCAAGCGGTTTGTTCATAAAGCTGAATACATACCGGTTCTCCTCAGCCTTTTTGCGGTCATTTTCATTGAGCGATGTGGTAAGCATCATGATAATGCAGTGCTTTTTTATGTTATCAGACAGCTTTGCATATTCCTCCAGGAAATCAAATCCACTCATCAACGGCATATTAATGTCGAGAAAAATAAGTTCGGGCAGATCATCCGGGTTGTTCTCATTTTCTTTAAGGTAGTCCAGTGCATCCATTGCCGATGGCACGCATACTATTTTTTTCGAGAAAGAATTTTTTTGCAATACAAACTCAGCTACGAACAGGTCCACTTCATTATCGTCAACTACCATTACTGTTTTATGCATACGGTACTGTTTTATTTGGTTAATTTGCCTGTGTATTGGGGATATGAAGATTAAATTTTGTTCCTTTTCCCGGTTCAGAGGTAAGGTTCATGGTGCCCCCAAGTTTTTCAACGGTTTCTTTTACAATATACAAACCTAACCCTGAACCTACAGATTTTTTAGACACCCGGTAAAACATATCGAATACCTTTTTCTGATGTTCGCGGGCTATGCCAATACCGTTGTCTGAGATCGAGATATTTGCAGCGTCCTTTGATATGTTCACATCTATTACCACATAAGGGTTTTCCGTTTCAGGGTTATAATAACGGATAGCGTTGGAAATAAGATTATTGAGGATGATCATCAGCCTGCTTTTGTCGGAATAGAACGGTACGCCATTGCCGACCGTTGTACGTATCTCTACTTGCTTTTGTTCGTCGTTGCACATGAATTTAAGATTGCTGGTAATATCCTCAAGCAGCTTGTTAAAATGGATCTCTTCCCTGTGTAATTCTGTCCTTGAATTCCTGGAGTAATCAAGAATATCATTAATAAAACCGTCCAGCTTTTTTATGCTCATTTTAAGCATGCTCACATTCTTCTGCATAAAAGGGTCGTTGGTTGCCGTTTCACATAGTCCGACGACACCGAGCATCGATGAGAGCGGTGCCCGCAGGTCGTGCGATACACTATATACAAACCGGTCCAGTTCTTTATTGGATTTGGTAAGCTCCTCATTAGATTGCTCAAGAGCTTCTTTTTGCAGTTTTTCTTCCTGTAGCCTGCCCATTTCAAATGTTTGCTCTATATGGGCTTCAGTGTTCTTTCTAAATTGGTATGCCCATAACCCGCAAATGAAAAAGATCGTTGTAGCCAGGAAACCATGTATCACAAATGTGCGTAGCGTCATGTAATCCAGTTGTGTAAAGTAGATCTCATCATATCCTATATACTGCAGGTAGCCAAACAACGCATGGTGCACCACCACTACTATAGCCAAAGGTATCTGCAGTTTCCAGTTCTGGTAAGTAACCAGTATGGTACTGCCTACGAAGGCGATAAAGTGCATTTCGAACAGGCCATGCATCTGGTAAATGAACTGCGCCATAAAAATACCATATACCGTGCTGAGCACATACTGGTACAGGTTTGAACCTTTTGCAGCCAGTTTGACCGAATAGTATGCAACAAGCGATAAGCTGCCTACGCCAATAGCTACAAGCCATGTATCATAAAAAAAAGCAAGCCCCAGCCCGACGACATAAAACGCCAGCAGGAAGTAATTCATCAGTTTATCCGACCGCTCTTTGATATCAGAAACGAACGCATCCACCTGTACTACCTGCCCGCCGAACCTTGATAATAATTTTTCTGTTTGCATAAAACTATTTTTGGCACGTTGGTAATTGGCAGCCATAAGCACTAAAAGCGCTCGCATCAAAAACCGGCATTGCGTTGCGGCTCAGCAGTGTGTCTAAGGCCATTTGCGCATAATTGCTTTTTTTTTCGGTGCAGTAGCGGCTCTTGTTATAGTTGCCCCTGTAATAGAGATGGTGATCTTCATCCAGCAGCACTGCCTGCGGCGTGGAGTAAACCCCACACAGGTCGGCAACTGATGCATCGAATGACACGGGAATATCGAGGTCGTATTTATCCTGTATTTCTTTTTCTGTAAAAGTTTCTTTTTTGTTGAGCACTATCATTGCAAAGTGTACTTTATCGCCATAGTGCCTTACCAGTGATTTAAAATGTTCCATATTAAAACGTGAACATGGACAGGAAGGATTAAAAAAGTGTATGAACACGGGTTTTTTTGCCGGCACTGCAATTTTATTACCTAACGCTATAAAAGAACCTCTTTTTGAAGGATTATAATTTTTAGGCACGGGTGTTGGGAGGCTATATTGCCAATCGGTGTACCAGAATATGAAACCTATTCCAGAAGAAATAACTGCCAGCCAGCTGATAAGCAGGATTTGCTTCATTTTGTTAGTGTTGCGAAACAATTTGGCATATAAATATATGAAATAACCATTAACAAATCAAAAATAAATGCTTCGTTAACATTAGGTGCGTTTATTAAATGTATAAAAATCATACCATCAATATGTTATGTACTACATGTTATCAGCAATTGTAGCAGATTTTATCACTGTGGATTTTCAACCACAACTGTTGCTTTTATCATATCCGTGAAATTCTCAAATCAGCATTACCTGCCTATGTAATATTCTGGCAATTACCTCTTGTAAAATTATCTCGGAAATGAAATGAAAACGATAATGTGAAGGCACAACTTTTATGAGGATGTTGTGCTTGCAAATACAGAAACTTAAAAACGATGAAACATTTAGTACATACTCCGGCATGTGCAATGTTATGCTGTGCTGGCACTTGGAAGTAAACAAAGCAATAAGTAAAATAGAAAAGATAATTTAATCAACAACCAATTGTTCACTAATAAAAAAGCAGAAAACTATGACAAGAAACAGCAGTAACCGCGGATTTGGATCAATGGACAGAGATGAACGCCGCAGGATATCCGGAATGGGTAGCAGGGCAGGCCAGGAGCAGGGAAACCAGCAAGAGTGGGATGAAGAAGATAATGACACAGATGAGTATGATGATGATTATGAAACATCAGGCAGCTATGGCAGCGATTATGATGAGGATGAAGGCAATGAAGAGGATGATTATGGCCAGGGAGGCAATCGTGGCGATGGCCGTGGTTTTTCGGGCATGGACCGCAACGAGGAAAATCGCTTTGGCTCACGTGGCGGCAACCGTTCGGCAGGCAGTTACGCTTCTAACGGGTATGGTGGCAGCGAATATGGTGGCCGTAACAGGCAAAACCAGGACGAGGACCGTGGCTACGAAAGCAGGACTGACCGCGGCTACAACAGCCAGACAAACCGTGGTTATGAGAGCGGTTATGGCGAACAAGGCAATGACAGCGGGCGCTATGGCGGCAGCGGCTATTCTTCGAACCGCGGCAATTATGACAATAATAATTACGGTGGCAGCCAGCGCAGCAATGGGGGCAGCTATGGCAGTTCCGGCTCAGGCCGTAACGAAGGAGGCCGTTCATCGCAAGGCGGTAGCCGTGGTTGGGACAGCGACCGTGGTTCTTCGAACGGTAATTCAGGCCGTTCATCACAAGGCGGTTCATCATGGGGCAACTCAGGCCGTTCATCACAAGGTGGTTCATCTAATGGCAATTCGGGCCGTTCATCCAATGGCGGTTCATCATGGGGTAACTCCAGTGGTTCATCCAATAGTGGCTCATCATGGGGTAACTCCGGCGGTTCACAAGGTGGATATGGCGGTTCATCAAGAGGCAACTCAGGAGGCAATTCATCACGTAATGGTTCATCATCCGGAAGCAGCGGCAGAAGGGGATTTGGCTCGTTGGGTGGAGAGCAACGCTCTGGTAACTCCCGCAATGAATCTTCATCATCGCGGAATGACTCTTCATCATCCCGTAATGATGAACGCAGGAACAGGCAATACTAGTATGATCTTTTAAAGTTACCGGCAGAGCACCTGCCGGTAACTTCTTATTTAACTTTTTAAAATGATAACACGTTATGAGAACAAGCACTAAGAAAGCAACAACCTCGCGCTCTAATACCGGCACGGCAAAGAAAAGCACTGCTACCAATGGGCAGAAAAAAAAAGCACCTGGTAATACAAAAACAAGCAAGCAACAGCAAACAACACCTTTTGAAAAGCTATTTGAAGACCTGCTGAAAGATGTTTACTGGGCAGAACAAGCCCTGGTGGGTGCATTGCAGAAAATGTCGCAGGCTGCTACTACTGATGAGTTGCAGAGTGCACTTGAAGACCATAAGTTCGTTACCCAGAAGCACATTAGCCGCCTCGACAGGGTATTTGCACTGTTAGGCAAAAAGCCGGAAGGTAAAAAATGCGATGCTATGGCAGGCCTGATCAAAGAAGGCGAGCATGTTGTGGAAGAAACACCGGAAGGTACTATGACACGCGATGCAGGCCTTATTATTGCTGCACAGAAGGTGGAACATTACGAAATAGCGGCTTACGGCAGCCTTGTGCAGGTAGCGCTCACACTGGGCCATAACCAGGCAGCATACCTGCTTGAAAAAACATTGCTCGAGGAAGAGTATTCAGACTATATGCTTACAGAAATTGCTGAAACTATGATAAACCCAATGGCAGACAGCGAAGATGAAACAAGTGGTGAAGAAGTGCAGGAAGAAGAGCTTGCCGAAGAAGAAGCCTGATTTTTTTATCACTAAACAATTTTTTATGAAAAAATACATCTTGTTATTATCAGTATGCTCACTATTATGGCTATTGCCCTCGTGCGGCAACTCAGAAACAAGCAGCGATAAAGTTGCTGAAGAACACAACGAAGCAAAGCTGACCGAAAAAATGGAAAATGATGCTGAGTTTGCTGTAAATGCTGCCGGTGGCGGCCTAATGGAAGTTGAGCTGGGTAATTATGCCGCAGCAAAT
Organism: Flavipsychrobacter sp.; assembly: GCA_021155965.1. GTDB lineage: Bacteria > Bacteroidota > Bacteroidia > Chitinophagales > Chitinophagaceae > Nemorincola. Next base: position 104,078 of record JAJNBJ010000007.1, on the reverse strand, counting down.
GCGTCATCTCCGAGGGTAAAAGACTTTGGCAGAAGCATGGCTGCAGACCACAGTAAAGCAAATGACGAACTGAAGTCGGCAGCGGCAGCTAAGAATATTACACTGCCCGCAGCCCCACCTGATGATAAGCAAAAAATGATCAACGACCTGAAGGAGAAAAAAGGTGCTGAATTTGATAAGGCCTACATCGATATGATGGTGAGCGATCATAAAGAGGACCTGGACTTGTTCAAAAAACAGGCTGATAATGGCAAAGATGCAGATCTTAAAGCATGGGCTGCAGGCAAAGTCCCCGTGCTGGAGCATCACTTGCAGATGGCAGAAGAGTTACAGAAAGAGCTGAATAACCAAAAGTAATTAGTGTTCATACCCCCCGCGCAACAACTCGCTCTTTTTGGGTGGGTTGTTGCTTATTTACCTGTAGTGGCAGGATATTTTTACCCGAACAGATCATGATACATAGTTTATTCGATATAAGGCAAATAGACAAAGTAAAGGAATTCCTGGTTCAGAAGAATGAGACCATAGCGGTAGCAGAAAGTGTTACCGGCGGCTTAATGCAGGTGGCGCTGGCATTGGCAAAAGATGCCGGCAAGTATTTCCAGGGGGGATTGACAGCATATAACATTGGGCAGAAAGCACGGCACCTGCTGGTAGAGCCGATCCATGCAGTTGCCTGCAACTGTGTATCGCAAAAGGTGGCTGATGAAATGGCATTGAATGTGTGCCGCTCATTCAACAGCGATTGGGGTATAGGGATAACAGGTTATTCCACAGCCGTTCCTGAATCAGGTAACAAATTGTTTTGCTATTATGCTATTGTACACCATCATAAAGTAGTGGTAAAAGGCAAGCTTACCCAGGCTGAGGATGAGCCCTTCAAAGTTCAGGTGCATTATGTAGTTGATATTATTGAATCGGTTTTGCAGGTAATGAAGTGATCATGTGTATAATTCCTGGCAATTGGTACAAAAGAAACTTCTGCGGTGCGTTTTTCCCAAGTGAGCCCGGGTAAACTTTATATCGCATCGTGGGCATACCTGTTTATTATGAGCCAGCCAATGTTTCTTTAACTCAAATTTCTTTTTCCATTCCAGGAAATCGAATGCATAATTGCGCGCTTCCTTCACCAATGAATTGAATTGTTTTACGGACAATTTTCCAACCAGGCTTAATGGGTGTACCTTTATCCTGAACAGTACCTCATTCTTAATGATATTTCCCGACCCGGAGAATATATGCTGGTCGAGCAGGGCATCGCAAGCAAGCATTTCAGGGTTTTGTTTTAGTTTCTTCTTTGCTGCTGCAGCATCCCAGCTATCCGACATAACGTCTTCCGACCAGTCATATACGTCATCCAAAGGTTCCTCAATTATTTTTACCGAACAGGAGTAGAAATTGAGCTGCCCATTCTTGAATTGCAGGCTAAGGCGTGGCGCGGCATCCTTTTCTTCATTGATGCGGTATGATCCGAATAACATAAAGTGGATACGGATAGTAAAATCCTTAAAGCAGATAAGAAAATGCTTCCCCCAGCTTTTAATATCGGTGATCTTTTGTCCATACGCCCGCTGTATATCTACTTTTGAGTTGCCGGTTACACTGATCACCTTTTTTCCTTTAAAGGGCTCGGCTTGTTCCTTCAGTATTACTATCGATGGGCCTTCGGGCATGACAGGAGAATGCAAAAAATCATGCCCTTGCTAATCTGTTTTTTCAAGCATATTAATATTTGCCATTACCCTGCTTATCAGCGGGTCAAAGTACTCTTTTACCGCATTCCTGTTCAGGTAATAGATAATAATGCCTATAAAAATGTTTGCTCCTACCAGCCAGTATTTCTGCATGCCTATCACAAAAAGGCTGCAACCAATCATCGCCGGAGTTATATACCATATGGCAACATTGTTGATAAGCTTCCTTTCTTTTTCCAGGTATTCCTTATACTGCCGCAGATAATTTAAGACAGGCAGCGAAATATCAGTTGGTTTGCGTGCCTGTATTTTTTTGAGCATAAGGATGACAAAGAGACAAAACAGTACCAGCAGTACTGCTCCCGCTTTAGACAGTGCGGAAGGCATTACCCACGCCAACAGTATAAAGCATGGGATAAGTGCTATAGCTACAATAGTTTCCCGCCGGTTCCGGGTGCTGATATCATGCTCAAATTTCTTTAGGCAGACATTTAATTCCTGCGTAAGATGTTCGTTGTTTAATGACACAGTATCCTTGCTTGCATACTGTTTCCAGTAGTCTTTTAATTCCTGTTCGCTCATAGGTCTTTCTTTAAGCAGTTGAACAATTTTGTTTTTATCCTTGTCATTTTTACGGCTATGTTATTTTCGTTAAGCCCCGTTATTTCCGCTATTTCTTTATAGGGCAGGTCTTCCAGGTACAGCAGCACAACAGATCGGTCTGATTCACCAAGCTGGTAGATACAATGATAAAGTGCATGATATTGTTTTGCAGGCACATCGGCCACCTGCAGGCTTTCCAGCTTTTGTCCTTCTGTAGTCAGGTAGCGGTCTTTATACTTACTGTTCTTTTGTCTTGCTCGCATGCACACATTCAAAGCAATCCGGTACATCCATGTATCGATCGATGATCTGTGCTGAAAGCCGTCCAGCGCATTCCATATATTCAGCAACACATCCTGGAGGAGGTCTTTAGCATCTTCATGAGAGGTGGCATAAGCCCTGCATATCCTGAACAACGCCTCTTTCTTTTGGCTGATTATATGTAAGAATTGCTCTTTCAAACCCTAAGTGCCTGTAATATTAGTTACATCAGGGTGCAAAATATTACACACGGGGAGAAATATTTTTCTGGTTAATTACTGGAACCCTCAGCTATCATTATCGCCCTTTCCAGCACTTCATCTTTATTCTGGCGCATGCCATCTACCGTTGGCTCTACGTATACATCCGGTTTTATGCCAATACGCTGTGTTTCCCTGCCATCGGGATAGTAGACGCCAAGCCCTGTCATCCATACCTGGTAGTTGCCGGGTAATGTTATTCTCGACACGTTCCCATCGGCGCCCGCTGTCTGGCTGCCAATGCAGATGGAGTTGGGCAGCGCCCTTAACGCCATGGTAGTCCACTCTGCACGGCTTTGTGTTTGCTCATTGATGAGTACAATTATTTTTCCTTTGTATGGCGCTTCCTTTTTATCGCCATAAGTTGTGGCATCATTACACAAATATTTGCCGGGATAATTAATGTCTGGTGAAATGGATTTTACAAAAGGTGTTTTTTCTGCCGCCAGGTAATTGCATATCTCATAGATGGTCCAGTTTGGGTAACTGCGCAGGTCAAAAATAATGGCATGCATGTCGCTGAAGCTGCCTAATACCTTTTTTACTTCTTTAGCCTTAAGGCTGCCCATATTTACGTACCCGATTATAGGCGTAAGCCTCTTATACGATGGTTCAACCTGTTTTTTTGGTACTATGTAGTTGATCTCTTCATAGGTATAACGTTTTATTGTCCTCGTTGTGGTTACGCCATCCCGCTCAATATCTGCTGTTATTTCTTTTGTTTTCCCGTTGAGCAGTATCATTGCCAGGTTACGCCGTACCACGGCTTCGTTAGATGCGCCTATAAGCGCGCCTTTATATTTTATCTGGTCAGTAACCGGCGTATCATTAACAGATAATATCACATCTCCTACCCGCAGGTCGTTGGCTGCGGCAATTTTTTCGTTAAGTAACTCGGTAATAATTGCTTTGTCGGGGAATACTTTAAATTTCACCGGCATGCGGTACAACTTAAAGCCAACGCCAACACCGTCGGGGTTCGTTATATTAGCATGGCTGTCATTAACCTTTGATATGAGTTGTGTCAGTGCATGTGCATAGGTTTCAGTATCACTGGCATTTGCAAATACCGGTATCATTTCCGTTAGCACAGAATCCCATTGCTGGTCGGTCTTGTATTTATACGGAAAGAAGTACTCTATCATACTCCAGTACCTTGCCAGCGCCAGCAGCCGGTAGTCCTTTTCCGGGTCTTTCATATCCCTGTAGGGCTTCTCATTCGTAAATTCTGCAGCGCCATTAACAGGTTGGGGACGAACGAACAATTTTTTGCCTGTAGCCCGGTGCAGCACTATATTCTGCAATGTAGCCGCCAGTTCCGGCAACAAAGCACTGTCCGTTTGCCACGCCATCGACGTATTAAAATTGCAGGCCGTATCGTAGGCGGTAGCCTGTGTGGGGAAAGCACTCACATCACCCAGGCTGTTGATCCAGTACAAAAAATGCTTATCCAGCTCTTCTTTTGTATTGATATGCTCTATTGCTTTGTATTGGGCGGTAAATACCTGGTCCCAATTATAGCCACTATGTGCCACCACCGGGTGGTAATACTTCAGGAAACCCCATATCCTGCACAGCATGGCTGTCTTATCCGTTTCGCTTACCGTCTGCGAATATGGGGTATAGCCTTGCAGGCATAAGATGGCTATAATCAGTAACCGGGAAAATAGTTGATACATGTAATACCGCTGCCAGATAAAGATAGGAAAAAGCGGAGGGTATGCACTAAATTGTTTTTATAAATGGCTTTCTGTGCGTTGCTATTCTGCAGATCAGCAATATTGTAGTGGGAATAGCTATATAAGCTATTTTGTATATTCCTCTTTCGCCCATAGAAAGCATAAGTATAGTAATACCCGCTATGCCTGCATAGGCCATAATGATACCTGCAAGCTCCCACGGCCACGACAGAAACAGCCCAACCACCAGCAACACTGCAAAGAACAAACCGATAAGGTCTGTTACAGAGGTGTTTTTACCGCTGCCTAATACCATAAGGCCAATCAGAATGATAAAAATACCCAGCAACACAGAACTTATCCTGCCGATCCAGGTGCAGATAGCTATCAGCTTACTCATAGCACTATTTTTTTGGAGCCGAATATCTCTATCTATATAATTACATGCAATACCACTTTCGTGTAATTTTTAGCTACTTAGCCTTCCAACTCTATCCAAACCGTTGCTGTGCTGCTGTCAAACAATACCATCCAGCTTTCTTTTTTGTAAGTGCCCTTCTTGTAAAATAGTTGTTGAGCAGGTATATGCTGCATACTATCATTCCATCGTGGTATCGCTTTGAACAACGGAAACGGGGCAGTTATTTTCAAGAGTTTGTTTTGACTGATATACTCCTTCGTTTCATTGCGGGGCATGTCCATATAGAAAATGGCGGTTTTTGTCTTTGTTGTATCGTTATATCTGCACCAAAAACTGTCAACTGTTACAATATTTGTACCGGTACGGCATTCAATATTATCTATATTGAATCGTTCACACCCACGGCAACGCATTATGTAGGAGCCAAGTCCCCAGAGGCATACATAGAAGAACGCAGGTATACCTACAACAATAGAAACAAGAACGATCGTGACCGTTTTCCAAGTTTGCATGCCTGTAATAACGTGTAAAACAGGCAGTTAGTATATCCACAAAAAAATAGCCCCGGCCTTCAGGCCGGGGTATAAGAAAAAAAATGGCTTTAGCCAAAATACCCACGAAACACTATTTATCGCTCTTTGCAATAAACGCAAACACCGTCAGCACTGCTCCTTTCACTATATCGGCTATGCCCAGGTCGGGCCTGTGCACCACCGTGTAGATCAATATCCCGTCCAGCAATATCATCACGCCGCAAAGCCTTGCCAATGTAATACCCGCACTCTTGCCCTGCCACACCCATGCACCGGCAAGCAATTGTAAAACTCCAAGAGATAGCAGGCATACGCCAAACAGCGATACGGCCTGGAAAACATCAGGGCTGTCCGCAAGTTTTATCATCTCCAGCGCTTTGGGATATGCAGCAAGGCACATGGTACCTAAAAAGAGGGGCATCAGCCCGGAGAGAAACAACAAGATGGAAAGTAGCTTCTTCATACGATGTGCGTTTTTATAAATGTACAAAACTGTTTTCGGAAAAATAATAGCAATAGGTCAAACTTAAAAGAGGCATAGCTTCAGATAGCTATGCCTCTTTTAACAAAAAATAGTATTTATGTTTAAAGGTTCTTGAGTTTTTCCTGAATACTGCTTAATGTTTCTATATGGATCGATGAAGCATCTACCGATAGGTTAGTAACCGTCGTGCCGGATGATTCGAAATAATAGTTCTTGTTATCCTTAGTCGCCATAACCACTACCTTGTATGCCAGTCCCACCGGCACAAGGTTGTCATTCTGCCCTTCACTTACTAACCTCATAGTATTGATAGTTTTATCGTATTGTACGGTTCCCAGATAGGTTTTGTCGCTGCTCATAACGGCATTCAGGCTGGGCAGCACCAGGAATATTTCTGTATTGTCAGGATTAAAGCTGTTATCAGGCAGCTTTACTTTTAAACCGGTGCGTGTTGTTGCATAGTAAAACCTATCGCAGTTCGTCCATCCGAACTTGGAATTGGAATCAAATCGGAAGAAAGGAGATCCCAGCCATGCAAATACGGTATCGCCTGTGCGTAGGGTATCCGGCCTTAAAGCGCCAAAGGCTATATTGCCCATGGCTGTATCTTTTTGTGCTGTATCCTGCAGCTCCCACTGTATCACATTGTTATCTTCATTTGCGTTGTGGAACAGCTGCATTGTTTCTCCTGATACTGCCGACTGCGGAAAACCTATCATGTAGTTGTTGGCATATACTTCTTGTCCGTTCACGGTTGCTTTAATGTATACCTGCCCGCCACTCTTCAGCACTTGCCCGCCGCTCATGGTAGATGCCTTGTTGGCGATCATACTTCCGGGCTTGTACATTTCGGTCAGTTGTATATTCACTGTCCCGCTGGTAACCGTATTGCCGTTCTTGTCTCTGAAAGTATTGGGATAGAAGCTAATGATAGTACCTTCTGCACCAAAAATGGTTTTATGTATACCTGCTTTTACTGTAAAGTTTTGCGGGCTTGTTTTCAGGTCGGCAAATAGTTGGTCTGTGTTATTTATGGTTGTTGTAGTGGATGTATTGGCGGGTGTTTTTCTGCATGAAATAATACAGGACAATACAAGGGCGCAGAGCACTGCCGTGCACATAAGTTTGCTTTTCATAAAATGGTTTTAAGATGAATAATTGATCGCTGTCATTTACTGGTTGCTGCAGAATGACATTCTTAGTATAGCAAAAGATATGCCAAGAATCTGCAAACTAACTTACAGTTAAACGCGCATGCATTTTATTTATTGCCCTCAACTCTTTTACTGAGTTCCAGTAGATTGATCTCCAAATCTGCAACCCGGTTATACAACTCTGATGGCTCCGATAGATCGCCCGAGATCTTCAGCCGCACATACCATATCTCCAATACCTCCGATGGGTCTAGTTCTACGATAGGGTAGTCTGCACGGTAGGTTATAGTGTCCGATTTCAGGTACAGTTTGCCGCGCTCTTTTATCCTGTTAAGTACGCGCTTTATCACCACGCCTTTATTATGCACTACTATATGCACACGGCCATCGCGTATCTCGTTCAGGTTAGGCACCCATTCACCAATTACCTTATCGCCTTCGCTTAGTGTCGGCGCCATAGATACGCCCTTCACCTCAAACATCCGGAATGTGGCATTCCTCAGCCCCGGCATGTTGAAAGATGGCAGGTTCTCTATGAATTCCTGGTCGCCATGGCCCAGCAGGTAGCCTGCCTGCGCACGCACCGGCACAAAGATGATGTTGTCTATGCCAGCCTGGTTCACCGTAACAATGCGCGGCATATGGCCTGTGCTATACTGTGTTTTTGGTTCGTTGAGGTTATAAATAATATCCGGTTTAGGGATCGTATTACTTGGCTGGTTTTGTACGCGGCGCACATCGGGGGGCATTGGCAGGTTATGCACAGCTTGTTGCTGCGCTCCATTAATAACAGGCAGTGTTCCGTTGAAGATGAACTCTTTGCTCACATTATATATTTCAAACAACCGTTCAAGTATCTTCAAGGTCGGGCCCTGCTTATTTTTCAGAATACCCGAAATAGTGGAAGGTAAAACATCCAGGTTTTTGGCCAATTCTCCCTTTGTCAGCTCTGGGTTAGTATCGAGCAGGTAATTTACCGCATCGATAAAGTATGAATTTACGCTGTTATCAGCCATATTTTATATATTTTTTCAAAAATTCTGAATAAATAATTTCAAATTTTCAGAAAATATGTATTTTTGTCTTGAAAAAGGTCGAAGATGGCGTTCTAAATTTAAATTATGTCAAAATTATAAAGAAAAATTGAAAAAACAAAATAAAATTCAGAAAAATAGAAATTATAAACACTAAAAACAAATTACAATGGGAAAGGCAATTGATTTTTTGATCGAATTCAGGCTGCACGAGAGCGTAGCGGCTGAACTGAGGGACGTTTACGAATACCACCTCGATACTTACGATGCGACGGATCCGTATGAGCAACTGCTGGCACAGCACATTAAAGACACATGGCTAAAACTGAGCCACATGCTGAAGACCATGCAGAAAACAGCAAAGCTGCGCATGAGCAACAGCGAGGCAATGGCGTTCTACCAGATATGGAATACTACCGACACCACACCATGGCCCATCGCCAACGTCATCCTCACCGACATGATAAAGAAGGTGGACAAACGTATTCACGCACCAAAGAAACATGCTGCATAAATTATACTGGAAATTCTTAAATTTTTAAATCCTGATCAAATGATAAAGACAATAACAAAGAACAATATTACCCGCGCCGCCTACGAGGCTGCCCTTGCCGGGTACGTAAGCAACGACAACAAAGCATGCCTCCTCGCTGCCGAGCGAGACAAAGACGTAGAAGCTTTGGATAATAAATACAACTCCCAATTCGAAGCACTGCGCAAAGAAATGGAAGAGCAGTATGCAACCGTGCAGCAATATTGTAACCGGCATCGTAATGAGTTGTTCACAATAACAAAAAGCGTTGAAGAGCATGGCGCTTTATTCGGTTTCAGGGAAGGAAAAGACAAGGTAGTGATCATGGACGGCTGCAAAGAAAAAGACATCATCACCGTAATGGCGCGCCGCACAGCAATGATGCCCTACCTGCGCACCACACTCACGCTCGATAAACTGAAGATCATCCGTGAGCGGCCCAAAAGCCTGGAAAAGCTTGGCGTAAAGGTGGTACAGGAAGAAGCCTTCTTCCTGGAACCAATAAAGAGTGTTGTTTAAAATAGTGATGGCTTGCCGGTAAGCTGTTTACTGCTCTTACCGGCAAGCCATTAAATTCCCTCTTTGAACGGGGATGCTTTGAGGAGAAAATAACAGTTGATATATATACAGGCTTAAAAAAGAACTTATGAGAGGAAGCAGTTCGTTTGAAAAACTATATCAGAACCCAAACAGGAGAAATAAAAAAAGCGCAGGCCGCAGTCCCGATCTTATTGAGCAACGCAACGAACTCATCATGTACCGCTATCACTACTATGGCGCTCACAGCGGCCAACGTTATGACGAGGTTGTTAAGTCGCTCTGCAATGAGTTCTATCTGTCCGTCCGGCAAATAAGCAAAATAATAGAAACCCATACCGATGTAAGCCGCCGCATCATTGAAGAAAGGCCATCACTTACCAAATTGAGAAAGAAGTATGCTTTTTTGACGTGGTAGTGCAATATCCTGTTAAAGCTATATTAAAAAAACAGTGGTCGCCGCTTAGGCACAGTATTTTATCATCTATGGCTGATGATGAAAGAGAAAGTTAAAGAGTATGTGCTGAAGGATAATGGTATTTTCCCTAATAGTGTGCTGCCGGTATTACATTATAAGCACGCATTGCAGCTCCCTTTCCTGTTTCCTGCTGCTGCGGCTAAAGCCATATTTAAAAGAAACGGCTGGACAAACAACTGGCGCAATGGCATTTATACCTTTCATCATTATCACAGCAATACCCATGAGGCAATGGCTGTGATAAAGGGGAAGACCGATTTGCAACTTGGTGGTGATGATGGCATAACAATAACTATTGAAAAAGGAGATGTAGTTGTCATTCCTGCCGGGGTAGCGCACCAAAACCTTGGGGAGGAGAAGGATGTGATATGTGTAGGCGGTTATCCCGGTGGGCGCGAATATGATATGAATTATGGAAAAGAAGACGAAAGGCCATTTGCTGATAAGAATATAGCCCGGCTGGCTATACCATACGCCGACCCCGTTTTTGGCAAGAAAGGATTAGTGGAGTTTTGGAAAGGTAAAAAGTGAGTATGGGAATGATCGGAAGTGTTTACGCAGGGTTGAAGAAGAAAATAAAGTCACTGCTCAACGACCCGGAGCAATGTGCGGCTGCAGCAAGCCTGGTGTACGTGAACAGCAGCGAACAAGGCATTCTACGCCATAGGCACGGCAAAGGATTTTCTTATACACTGGATAACGCCAAGATCAGCGACAGGAATATATTGTCGCGTATAAAAAGTTTGGTCATTCCACCTGCATGGCGGCAGGTATGGATATGCAGCCTGCCAAATGGCCACCTGCAGGCAACAGGTTTCGATGCAAAGAACCGCCGGCAATACCTCTATCACCCGTTGTGGACCGCGCTAAGGGGCGAAACCAAGTTCATGCACCTGCAGGATTTTGGCAGGAAACTTCCCGAAATAAGAAGACAGGTAAAAGCAGACCTGGCATTGAATGGGTTGCCTTTAAAAAAGGTCCTCGCTACCATAGTTTCTGTCATTGATCAGACCGGCATACGAATAGGCTCCAGCGCTTACGAAAAATTGTATGGCTCTTTCGGACTCACCACCATGCAGAACCAGCATGTTACCGTGAGCGGGACAAAGGCAGTATTTAGTTTCAAAGGCAAGAAAGGGGTGTTTCATAATATTACACTGAAAAGCCGCAAGCTGGCACAGATCATTCGGCGGTGCCTTGATATCCCCGGCAGGGAACTCTTCCAGTATTTCGATGAGAACGGGGAAAGAAAAAAGATCGACTCCGGCATGGTCAACGATTATATCCGGGAAATATCAGGCGACAATTTTACCTCGAAAGATTTCCGCACATGGGTAGGCACCGTATGTGCCCTGGAAACATTCCGCGATGCCGGAGCTTATAATACAGATGCAGAACTGAAGAGAAAAGTTGCAGGAGTGGTAGATGTGGTGGCGCAGCGCCTGGGCAATACCCGCACCGTTTGCAAAAAGTACTATATCCACCCTGCTGTTATTGAACATTATACCGAAGGTACATTAATGAAGTTCTTCAGCCCATCACCGAATGAGGCCGGCGAACTGAGCGCCGAGGAAATTGCATTAATGAAAATTCTGGAAATACACTAATCAAAAATTATTTTACTATCTTTCGGGAAAGCCGGAGATCATGAAGCAAACCCTGCTTATCACTATCGTAGCTATTCTTGCATTGGGCTCAGCAGCCTACCCAAAGGAAAAGGGCATCCACAGCCTGCGCTATACCATCGACACATTTCATTACTATAAGCAAACGGCGCTTATACAGCGCTATAACAAAGATGCACTTGGCAGGATAGCCTCTGGTACCGGCGCCGACGCAATGTTGGCCCGTGCATTAAAAGAGCTGCAACCCCTGCTCGACAGGATGAGGGCCTATATTACGGAGAATAAGGAAATCGATTTTATAAGCGATGCAAAACTGTTCCTCTCCGATATCCAGGGCCTGGATAAAAAATTTGACGCTACCAACTACCGGAACGAGCTTAACTTCTACGCCAATATCAATGTCTCGCACAGGGACAAAAGAGTTATTAAGGAATAAATACGGGCAAAGGAGGAGGAAGACTCAGCTAAGGTATGGGAGCAGAACTTATTGAACGGGCGGAAGCTATAAAAAAAGAGGAAGAAAAAATTCATCCCGGTGCAACCATTATCTCTAGCTACAAAGACCTCAATATAAGTGAGAGCGATTTTAAGCTTGCCTTTGGTTCGGTAAAAGCCTATAATATGCAGGTGAACAGCAAACTGGTAAGTACACATGGCTACCTGGTGCCGTTCGTTGGCGCCAAGGCTTTCTGGGCCGATGATTATCACCATCACCCGCAACCCCGCATTCGATCCCCCCGTTCCGCTCCAGATGGAGCGGCAGTAATAAAGAATTGGCGCAAAGTGTATCCCTGCGCCAATTCTCTCATATTCCCAAATTGAGCCATTAAATAACCTCATCCTCAATATCCGGTTCCACCTCAGCCATGGTAACCACAGGCCTTGTGCTGTAGTCCTGCATGCCGATGGTATACGTAAGATGGCGTATACGCAGCGTATCCACGCGCCGCTCGCTGTGTGTATGCACCCGTATAAAGTGCCCGAAGGTATCTGAAAGGTCGGCCGTGGCAAGTGGCTCCTCTGTAATAGTTACCTCACCGGGGCTCCATCCCTGTAGTGCCAGGTGCAGCGCCTGTTCCTGTTCGTAAAAAGCGAGCGCACGCAGTTTCCACTCTTCCGGCGTAAGCCCGCTTGTGCTGCTGTACGGTGCAAAGCCAACGCGTATGCTTATCTTCAACGTGGCAGTTTGTGTGTTATCCCCGGCATTGTCAAAATCCGCATCTTCAATATCTATCAGCGCACAAGGAAAAGATACTGAAGGCAGCCCGCTGATGGTACGTTCAAGCTGCCCGTAATCCTGGTCAATAAATGCAAATAACGGATCGCTGGTATCCGGGTCAATAATTGCGCCTATGCGCTCCTGCATGGCAAGAAATAATAATGCAAATGGACTATTCATGATAATAGGTTGGTTTTAAATTATTTTCTCTAAAGATTTTTTTTTGGTGATCAAATTGTGTGCATTGTCGAATTGCCGAATTGTCACATTGCCGCATTAACAAGCGTCTCCCCCGCCTCCGGTTTCGGCAAATTATACGTCTCCCTGAAGTATTCCTGCGTCAGTTGCACACCTGCATTCAGCAGTGCGGTGTCTATCTGCACCCGTTGCGCCAGGAAGTCAATATCAATATCCTTATTGATCTCGACATAGCCAGCCTCTGCAACCGGCAACCCGTACGATTGCAGTATCTTATGGAAATGTGGCGCATTCAGTTGCGCGCACAGGTAAGCAATGTCATTCTTGGCTATCTCGTTCTGTTGCTCCAGGTGTACTTTCGATTTTGCCAGCGATGCACCCGAATAGTTGCTGCTCGTTGTTGTCTCTGTATTTCCCAGTACAATGATGGACAGCTCATTATTCAGTGCCCGGTTAAAGGTATCCTGCAACTTGCCGTCCCCATTCGATGTTTTGCCATCTTCTATTTTAAATTCCACGCCTTTCGGTATCATCATCGACAGCGCCGATCCCGACCCATCCAGTACCTGCTTCAGCTCCAGCTTGGTTTGCTGGTCATTAGCATCATAATGCATAGTGCGTATCGGTATCCCGAACACCTCTATATACTGCGACCAGTCTCCAAACATGCCACGCTTGTAGATCACGTGTGGTGCGCATTTCAGCAATAACCCCAGGTCTTCAGCCTCGCCGATCACCCATACATTGTCAAGTGCAGTGTAAGGGATGCCTTCGTCCTGCGAATTCTGTTCAATTGAGATGATCTGCGTTTTGGGCTTGATGTGCTTGCGTGGTATCAGCCTTGCCCTGAATTCAGCTCCCGGAACGAATTCAATGCCTGTAATGCCCCAGAACAAAGTATCCAGTATATAATGCATCACCTTCCTGAACTCCCACGACCGGATGAACTTCGTCATTGCATCAACAACATTGCCATCCGCGCTTTTATAGAATAATGGTTTGTTCAGCACTGCATCAATACGCTTGGTAACAATGCCCGATAAGTGCCCGTCAAGCAATATGTCCGAGTAAATATCGTAAAGCCTTGTCCGGTTGGGGTTGTAGCGGCTGTCTGCCCCGGTAAGTGCATTGCGCCAGTCCTGTATCTCCAGTACGTTGCGCACCACCTGCCGCACCTGCAGTTCATTAATAACGATCTTCGTTTCACCGCCCGTTACAGGCTGGTCCGCATAAAGCGTAGGATTGAGCTGCCCTTCCGCAGCCACATGTTTTTGTCTCTTACTGTTTGCCATAGTATTCTTGTTTTCTGGTAATTGATTTTTTTTTAAATATTGGTCTTCTCTGCGTCTTTACGGTTAAGTAGTCTAAAATCGGGTGCTCCGTTTAGGGTTAGAACTCCACTCCACGCTATTCCCGTCCGGCGCACTTTCTTCGGTAGTGTCTTTATAGGGCCATCCATCAGGCTGCATTTTGCCCGCCTGTAGCTGGCGCAAAACATTGATCGAATCCTGGTAGCACGTGCGTATATGCTCGTAATTGATGCCGGGATTTCCCAGCTTGATGATCCACCATGCCGCTACATCCTTGGTGATGGCCTTCAGCCACTCATCGGCAACAACAGGTTCTGTCTCATCGTCGCCAAATAATTGTACCAGGTCCCACCGGCTTAGGTAGCTCTTTACTTCCTGCATCCCGCTTGCAATTGCACGGTTTATTATGGTGTCGTCCCGGCGTGTTATCTGCTCCAGTATCTCCGGGTAAATGACCGTATAGAGGTCTTCTTTTCTTAAATATGCCATAGTTTTTGGGTTTTATATTCTGTTTCTAAAAATGGAAATTCATGTCTCAAATCTGTGTAATCTGCACAATCCGCTTAATCAGTAATTCAGGCAACCGCTTGTGCATTTTTAGGATCACTGGTCCTGGCTACAGAACTCGGTCATTAGCTAATCAGCCAATCATCACATCAGCTAATCAGTACCTCTTCGGGTTCACCCGTTCCACCTGTCCCACATTTTCCTTCACAGGCTGCCTGCGATCCAGGAAATACTTTGCACCCTCAATACAATCGGGGCCATCCATTTGTTTTGAAGTTGCGCTTGCTGCCAGCAATTGCGCTGCAAGCCGTTCCATATGCGGGTTGTCCAGTTCTTCTTCGTTAAAAATGAGGTTGCCGTCGCGGTTCAGTGGTTCAAGCTCAGCTTCTATCCGCAGCCATTTATCTGTTTTACGGCGGGTGTCTTTCGTTAGTGATAATGCGCCGCCATGTGTTGCGCCATAAGCGCTGTTCTTCTTGGCAATCACCTCATCATGAAATGGCTCCTGCAGCGAGTTGCATTCTATTACATAGAAAGTAGTGCATAAGCCTGCAATGTAGTTGCGTGCTTCATAAAGACAGCGCATGAAGTTGTCCTGGCTCATAATATCCAGGTAGCCATGATAGACATAGTACCTGGCGTCTTTCTTGCCCACAATAAATATCGCCTTGCGCGATGTCTGGTGCCCGCTGTTCTTCGCCGGTATGTCCCTGTTGCTGGTGCCGGGGTCTGCATATACTACCACTAAGTTCAAATCACTCAGGGGAGGGCATTTTCCCCATACTATCTGTGTAAATGTTCTGCCTGTGTTCATGGGATTGTTGAAGTACTCTTTTTGTTGCGATGCATAAGATATTTTGCTCAGCACACGGTCTATGTCTGGTTCACTGTTCTTCTGTGGCCATGTGCTCAAGCCCTGTTCATCGCGTATGTTTACGATGTCCACATGATCAGCCAGTTTTTGTGCGCGCACCACGCAGCAGTCTTCTGCTATTATGTTGCCGCACCATAGCACCAGCAGCGGGTTCGAGATGGATCGTGCCGGTATCACGGCCTGTTCCACCCAGTGCCACCTGCGTTCTATGATGTCCGGGTTCAGGCAATCGGCATCAGTGTCCAGGTCGTCGAAGATGATGATATCCGGCCTTGCATCTTCATTGCGCGATCCCCGTGGCGATTGCCCCGCACCCACAGCCCGGAATGCAACACCACCGCGCGTCACGAACTCGGTCGATGTCCATTGCCCTAATTGTTTTTGCGCGCCATAATCATGAATGATACGGTTGTTCTTTGCCAGGTTCAGCATATAAGGCATCAGCAACCGCTCCGCATTCTCCAGCGAATTAGAAATAAGCAGCACATTCTTCTTCTTCACCCTTTCATATGGCATGGCAATTTCCGTGTCCCCGCTTTCTTCCTCCGCACTCCGCTCTGTATCATTGCTATCTTCCTCCGCTGCCCGCTCTGTGTCTTCGCACTGTTTCTCGGCACTCATCTGTGGCTCGCTCTCCACCATGGAAATTACCTCTGTATTTTCTCGCGAAGTCACCCTCTCCACTTGTGGAGAGGGTTGGGGTGAGGTGCCTGCTCGCGCCTGACTTTCACTCTCGTCGTTGCTGCTCTCTTCCTCCAGGATTCTCTCTTCGCTCTCCCGATTCCGCTCTGTTTCTCCGCACTCTACTCTGCGATAGTTTCCAACCAAGGTCAAATAAAACACTTCCATCATCACCCTCGTTGACTTCGCCAGTTCCCTGCTCCAGTTGCGCACTTCATACCACTCGGCATTTTCAAGCACACGCTTGGTAGCTGCAACATGAAATGGCGCAGGCACTGCCTTTGCATACTTCGGGAAATAGTACTTTATCCACTCTTCTGGGTTCTCCTCAAGCATTTTTACACGTTCACGCCGTTGTGCCGCGCTCTCCCTGCGCTTCACGGGTGTTGCGCTCTCGATGTTCGAATGCTCATCACTCAGCTTCGTGAACAATTGGTTTACTGTAGTACTCATTATGCACTCATTTTATCTTGGATGAAAATATAGAACCACTTGTTGATCACCTTTGCTGCGGCCATATCTTCGTCCTGCACATACTTCAGTAGTTCAATGCCTGTTTGTATCATGTTGCCAATGCCTGCATCTTTCTCCAGGCGCTCTATCGACCTCGATATTTTCTCTATCGAATCCGTATCAGGATTGGTTTTGGGGTCATCATCTTCCAATGCCGCTTTGCCTTGTTCTGTAAGTTTTGCAAGTATATCATACAAAAATGCCAGTTGCTCTGCTTTGCTTGCTGTGAGCGCTTTTCGCTGCGATTCCCACTTTTCTTTTGCTGCCCATGCAGATATGGTGCTTTCCGGTACTTCTGCTTTTTCAGCTACTTGTTTTGGCGAAAATCCCTCTCTTAAGAACAGCATTTTCGCATACTCCTTTTTTTGTGCTTTGTTAAGGCTTGTGTTTTCCATGGTTTTAAATTTTATTCATTCTTTCAATGCCACGCGGGGCTTGTATTTTACAAATTTCGGAAGCAGTTTTTACACCAAAAAAAGAAAAAACCATGACGGTACTGTTTCAGTACCGTCATGGTACTGTTTTAGTACCGTCAAGGAAAATAGATTTTTTTACTTTTTTTTTCGGTTGCAATTTTACATCGTTCAAGCCCGGTATGATGTTTGGAAAATGGCGGGGGTTGAATGAAAGCGCGGCAAGTAACCGCAAAAGCGCGTAGGCGCACAGGGTCAGCGAATGAGAGATGCGAAGTTTACTTCAGATACCCGCAAACAAAAACAAACCCGCCATCCAAACATTATAAAGGCAAAAAGTGAAGAAAAAACTAACAAAAATAGAAGCATTTTCAAATTGTCTCATTTTCAAATTAATACAATGGCATTTCAAAAAATTGACAAAAAATTCGTTCTCAGCGACAGCAGCCTGAATGTGTATGGTATGCGGCTGCTCACGAGCGGCTACCTGCTGGATGAGTTCGCTAAGAACCCCATCGGCTATTATGGCCACGATCCCGAGGATGGCGTGCTGGTGCGTTGGGATGATGTGCAACTGGATGGCGACACCATTGTAGGATGGCCCGCTATCAACCTCGACCATCCGCGTGGACAGCGCACGGTAAATGAGTTGCTCGATGGCTTCCTTAACTCGGCAAGCGTAGGCAAGCTCTGCATTCTCGAGTACCACCTGGAGGACAATGCTGATGACCCGCAGCATCCCATAGTAGTGGTAACAAAATGGTTTAACAAAGAATGTAGCCTGGTCGACAACCCCGGTAACCGCAACGCCATGAAGGTAGAGCTGTTCGACCACGAGGAGAATGCGATCAACCTGGAAGACCTTACCTCTGTATACAAGGTGCAGGTGGAGCAGCCATCATTAATGATGCTGGTAACTCATGAGGTGCTTTCATTGCTCAGCCTTGGTGATGGTGCTACATCAGATGCTGTGATAGCAGGCATTCGCAACCTGCATGGCGACAATGCACGCCTTTCCGCTGCAGTACTGAAGGCAGAAGGCGAATTGAGTACTGTGCGTGAGCATACTGCTGCAGAGAAGATAAAGCACATCCTTGACCAGGGCTTGAACGATGGGAAGTTCAACAAAGCAACGCGCGATAAGCTGGAACTGCAGTTTGCCGGCAAACCCGATGAGCTGGCCGATGTGGTGAATACCATGAGCAGCTACACATCAATAGTTGATAAGCTTCGCGACGACCGTACAGAACTCTACCTCGCAGACAAAAGCTGGGATGAACTGGACCAGGGCGGCTACTTCCCTACACTAAAAGAAAATGCCCCAACCCTCTACAACCAAAAACTCGAAGAAATGAAAACAAAGCAAAAACGAATGAAAGTGTAAGCATATGTTAAACACTCAAATTAGGCGCCATTACATGTTATTGCCCCGTTAGGTGGCAAATGCTTTGTAGTCCGGGCAACAATCCTGGCAATGCGCTCCGTAGGTGCGCAACCGGTCTCGCAAAGGGGGGCTAAGAATGATAAATCCACGATTCAGACAAAAAGACTAAAAACAATTTTTAAAACCAATACAATCACTATGAAAACAAGATTTTCGATCACAGGCTTCGCGGCTGCCTTTACAATGGCTGCACTGATGGGCGGTATTGCCGCCGATGTTCTGGGTAGTACCGCAGGTATCACCACTTTTATCCTGGCAATTGCATTGCCGTTGTTAAAGCCGTTCGCACCTGCACGCTGGGGCAATAGTAATGGCCTTGCCTGCATGGCTATCCAGGCCGAGATATGGCAGAACCATATTGAGGGTAATCTCTTTAAGAACAATAAGTTTCTGCTTGCCTCGGTTGATGAGAGCCAGTATATATTAGGCGGCAAGGTGGTGCATATCCCGCAGGCGGGTTCAAAAGCCACCATTGTGATCAACCGCAGCTCGCTCCCCGCAACTGTGGTACAACGCACCGATACCGATATTACCTATGCCCTCGAGCCCTACACCAGCGATCCTATATTGATAGACAATGCAGAGGCAATGGAGCTGAGTTATGATAAACGCGAGAGCATTCTGATGGAACACGAGGAAAGCCTCAATGAAGTGATAGGCGATTACATGCTCACAAAATGGGCGCCGGCAGCCAATATTGTGCGTACTTCCGGTATCATGAATAATGATGCAGCTTCAACGCCCGTGGAAGTACCGGCGCACACCCCCAGCGCAACGGGCAATCGCCTCAAGTTCGGGCTGTACGACCTGAAAGCGATAATGACAAAAATGGACAATGCCAACGTGCCCCAGAACGACCGCTACGGGATCCTGGATGTGGCCATGTATAATGAGCTCATTGATGACCTTATAGCAAGCAAGTACCGCGAACCCGCTTTGCTTTTTGATAGCGCTGAAGAGGCCATCCGCGGCAAGTTGATGGGCTTTACCATCTTTAAGCGTTCATCTGTAGTTACCTACACTAATGCCGGTACGCCCGTGCTTAATCCATACGGCACTGCAGGCGCAGCTACAGATAATGCGGCCGGTATTTTCTGGCAAAAGAATGCTGTAGCCCGCGCACAGGGGCCAACTGTATTCTTCGAGCGTAAAGGCGATCCAACGTATTATGGCGATATCTACTCGCTGCTGCAAAGAATGGGTGGCAGAAAACGCCGTGCCAACGAAGAGAATGTTGTGGCAATAGTACAAACAGCTGCATAATCCCGGCTTAGTACTAATAGCAAATAAAGGGGCATGCCCCTTTAGCGGTAGCTATGTGCTTTCACTATACAATTTAAAAATTATGCAACGACAATCAATAATGCATAGCGATCACTTTGCAATGCCTGCCACAAAAGGAATAATCATGCTGGCAATTAGCTGGACGCTGAGTTTATGGAGCAAATATAGTCTCCGGCTGGATCTGCACCAATTGCTTATCCATATTACTCCCAGTGAATTAGTAGGCGTGCTGAGTGGCCTCGGCAGCTTCGGGTTGAGCATTATCACTGCCTGGCACTATCTCTCCAAGATACGGGACATGAAGAAGAAAGACAAAGAGAACAAAAATGACAAAACTGGTACGGATGAAAATGGAAAAGGATAAAATAGAATTTGGAGTGGATAAGCTGGCTAAAGAAACGCCGCCACAGGTAAAGGCTGTGTACCGTGTCATCATGTTTGTTTGTGGTGTTTGGGCAATGTGTATAGAGCCACGTTTCCCGCAGTTGCCGGCGCAGGTAGTGCATATTATTGATAACTGCCTGCTGGCGCTCAACAGTCTCATATATTTCATCTGCCAGTTCTTCGGCTGGCGCACTAAAGAATAATTTTTAAACGACTTATGACTTACGACTATTTTATGAAAAACGCAATAATAAATATGGCACGTGCCTTTGGGCTCACGCTGCTGCTGGTATGCATCCTGCTGATATGTGGCTGTAAAACAATGAGGGAATCGCAAAGCACAACTATAGTGCATGATGTAAGAAAGGAAAAAACAGACAGCCTGGTGAAGACAGATACGCAGTTGGTGCGGCAGTATAGCCATCGTGAGCATATACAGGTGATACGGGACAGTGTAGGTACCGTGCCCGGTGAAGAGGTGTTTGTGGCCCTGGACGACGTGGAGGTGAAACCGGTAACAGATGCTGCCGGTAATGTCCAGGGCCGCACCTTCACCGCCAGCAAGGGCCATATTCACGCCACGGTAACGGTGAACAGGCAGGGCGGTATAAAAATACACTGCCGCGAAGATTCCCTGCGCATGGTTGTGTACAGGTACCGCAAAGACAGCATCAGCGTTGCTCATACACTCGATAGTATCCAAACCCGCAACTGGTGGAGCATCAGCAGCAATGTCAGTGATAGTGTGGCAATGCATTCCCACGATGTTTTTAGGGAACGAAAGCAAAGCGGAATTATGCGCCTGTGGCAAACCGTAAAGAATGTGTTCGCCATCATTGGTCTCGCTTGGCTTATATTCTTTCTCATAGCCTTTTTCAGAAAGCTGGCTGTTTAATCTAAATAATCATTAATCAAACCAATCTATGATCACAAAAAACATCAGGCAGTATTTCGAATCACACAAAGATGTGAACGAACTGTTCTTCACAAACGACCACCTGGAAGACAACGGCGGCGACCAGCTTGCTTTCTTCAGGGAAGACACAGCTAATACCCATGCGCGTAACCTGAAAGACAAAACAGTAACACGCATTACGAGGGAAGAAGCTTTCGCAGATACAATTGTTCCAATAGAAGTACCTGCGGTTGCTCCGCCAGACACAATAATGCTTCAAAGAAAAGCAAGAAGTAAAACAGAGAGAATAAAATATTAGTGGCCATAATTCCATTAATTCTTTTAATTCCAAAAATTCGAGTTCAGACAAAAAATATACTATGATGAAACAATTTGTAACAGGATTTATGATGATGGCATTGGCTGCGGCCATGCTTCCGGGGATGGGCCTTGCAGGGCTTGCAATAACCGGTACGTTATTAACGTTAGCTATGGCGGGCGCCTTGCCATTGCGCATAAAGCGCAAGTGGTACGACCATACCGCAGGCAGTGTCACCGTTACTGAAGCCAGCGGCCAGTTGGGCGGCACGGTTACCATAAACGACCGTGTAGTGGGCATGGTGCTTACCGGGGCCACAGAGGGCAGCTATACTGCCGGCACGCCAATGCTGGTCACCTCGCTTACCGATGTAACAACGGCAGGTATTACTTCCACCGGCAATGCATTTGCATACAGGCATTGCAAAGAATTTTACGACCAGGCGCCGGTGGGCACGCAGCTCTACCTCATGCTGGTGCCAGCCACCATCACCATTGCAGATATGGCCGATAACACCAATGCCAACGGTGCAAAAAAGCTGCTCAATTTTGCCGCAGGTAAAATTAAGGTGCTTGGCTTGCTTGCCGACGACAAGGCTATAGATGTTGCCGGTGGCACCATTACTATTACCAATGGCCTGAATGCAGACGTCTACACGGCAGCCAACAGTGTAAAGATCATGGAAGCTGCCTTCCGCGCCGATCAGAAGCCGTTCCGTGCTGTTATTGGAGGCTCATCATACAGCGGTGTGGCAAGCGCCCTTACCGATGAGGCTACCGGTACCACAAATAATAAAGCTGCTATACTTATTGGTGACACCATCAGTTATGATGCAACCTACACCAGTGCTTGCCTTGGTTTGTTCATGGGAAAGGTGGCTTCAAACAGTGTGCAGGTGAAAGCGAGCCGTGTTAAAGATGGCCCGCTTTCTAATACCACGGCTTATCTTAAAACCACGCCGCTCGCCGGCACAGGTAACGATATGGTTACCATTGCGCAGAAGCATTTCATTACCTGGGTTACATATCCCAATGTTAGTGGCTTCTTCTTCAGCGGCGATCCCATGCTGTGCGCTACAACCGATGATTACTGGTTTCTTGCCCGCGGCCGCGTAATAGATAAGGCCCATGTTATTGCATACACCACATTTGTGAACGAAGTGGATGATGATATACCAACAGTAGAAGGAGGTAAACCTAGCCCCGGCTTTGCAAAATGGCTGGAGCAGCAGATCATCAACCAGGTCAGCGATACCATGCTGGCTAACGGTGAGATAAGTTCGGTAGGCTGCTTTATCGATCCCGAACAGAATGTCATCACCACCAGCACCCTGAATGTAGTATTGAAGATACGCCCCAAAGGCTACCTCACTTACATCAACGTAAGCCTCGGCTTTGAGTTGTAAGAATACATTCAGACAGTTTCAAAATTCTAAAAATTCCAGTTCAGACAATAAAAACTAATTAATATGCCATCAGTACCAATAACGTTTTTCGATAGCAAGGATGTGGAGTGGAGCGACCTTTCCATCTTTGTCGGCGGCTCACAGCTCACTAAGATCAGGAGTGTGAAGTATGGAGTAAAAACCACCAAAACACACCTTTATGCAGAGGGCGATTCGCCCATCAGCATTCAAAGCGGCAACCGCCAGCCGCAGGGCAGCATCAAAGTATTAAAGACAGCCATCGATGCCCTTAATGCCGCAGCATTGAGCGCTGGCGGACGCGACATTACAGGCCTTGTGTTTGATATAGTTATCGTGTGGAAAGCACAGGGCACACGCCCATTGCAGACCGACACTCTTGTAGGCTGCCAGGTAAGCGACTTTCAAAAAAGCATAGACCAGGGCAGCGATAAAATGGAAGTGGAACTACCATTCCTGTTCCTGCAACTGCTGAGTGACTAATTGATAAGCCGTATGCATAGGTCACCGACTTACGACTTATGACTTTACGACTACCGCATTGGCCTTATCGGCCGCTACGCCCCCCGCTGCCCCGCACCTCCCGATGACGATCGGTGGGACGGGGTTAGGCGGTGCGGAACGGAGCAGGAAAATCTGTGAAATCCGTTTAATCTGTGATTCAAAAAGTATTATCATGAGCAAACAAACAACATTACCCGGAAAAGCCACTGCAGAACAAATAAAGCAGTGGAAAGAAAAATACCCCGCAGGGGTGTATGAGCTGAAAGTGAAAGGCAAATATGCCTATTTCAAGCATCCTGATTTCAGAGAAATGGACTACTACCACGCCAAAAGCGTGCAGAGCGACAGCGTGAGCGAGCAGTGGAAAGCCTTGGCAGAAACATGCTTCGTTGGCGGTGCAGAAGAATTGCGCGATAGCCCGGTTTATCTGCCTACTGTACATGCATTGCTGCGTAATCTTATATTCGATAGCGAGGCGGAACTGGTAAACTTATAGGGAAGTCGAAAGGGGGCCCGCAGCACGACTTCCGGGGCTATTGGAAAACCGTATTGAAATACTACGGCGTGTGGGAAAAAGATTTCGAAACAAACCAGGCAGCAATGGCACGGGCCATCGCCCACCTGAGGTATATAAGAGAGGAAGAGGCCCGGTTAAGTGGAGTAAGGGGCCAAAGTTAAAAAGTTATTAAAGTAACCTGCAAATGCATTGATATGGGTAAGCGTATTGTTAAGAAGCCAGTTAAGGCAAGTGGAATAAGCTATTGGGATGCTGCAAAGTATATATATAAGGTTGGGGAACCGCTCTATGATGCCGGGGTGGATGCCGCAAAGTGGAAGCTGCGATTTGAGATGCTTGATGGCGCCGAAGGACCACGCCTTTACAACGATCTAACCCAATACATTCATGGCGGTTCTTTCGGTCCGGAGCTGTATGGCATGGCGCAGAATATGATGGGGAGTAACATACCGGCAAGGAACATTTTTGGCTACGTGAAAATGCTGGGAGATGTGGCAATGGGAGACACTAAACACATGAAAGACCTTACCAGTGCCTTTTCAGAGACAGCCAGGTATGGCCGGCTTACTTCTGATGCCTATAATACATTCAAAGCTGTTGGTTTTGACCCATTACTGGCTATCAATACGAAAACAGGCGCGGATGTTTCACAGCTCACTTATGCAATGCAGAATGGCAGGGTAAGCTTTCAGATGCTTGGAGATGCGCTCAGGTATGTTACAAGTGAAAAGGGAATGTTTTACCAGGGCATGAACAGGTATTTGGAAACCCCGGGTGGCAAAAATGCACAGTTCCAAGGTGGTTTGACAGCCTTTAAAGAAAAGGCCGGAACTGATATTGCATACGCAGTTAGTTGGCTGCAAGAAGGTGGCATCTGGGCGATGCAGCAGGCAGGTTTGGTAAAGACAGATCCTGTACGGCTTTTTGCGGATAGGTCTGAGATACGCGCAATTGTCAATAGCATAACTCCGCCAGGTACTGATAGTAAGCTAAGAGAGCAATTAATAGGTGATCTTAAGAAAAAGTATCCGCGCTCTTTCGGCCATATCTCGAATGAGACAACAAATGAAGAATTGAGCGCACTGGCAAATGCGGTCATTTTTGCTTACGATAATAGGATAAAGTTGTCTAAAGATATTCTGGAGTTCAATAAGACAGATAAATTAATAAAGGACAACATAGCAAAAGCGGCTAAGTTAAAAACAGCAGCAAAATATGTTAAAGAAACTGGTAAAGATTTTGACGATTTAAATGTAAACGACAGATTAAGCATTGACCCATTGAGTGGTGTGTATGAGCCTGAAGAGATGAGTAATGCCTACGATCAGGGGGCAGACGGCCTGTTGGCAGAAAATGTAAAAGAGTATCGTAAGCTGGAGTTGTTGAAAAGGAATTTAAAGACGTCAAAGGATAATAGCCTTATTGCCGATGCATATGTATTAAAAGGAAATCTCAATATGCAAAGAGAACTCTGGGGTAAGGATTTCCTGGGGAATCAATGGTTGCTTATGCAACAGCTTAATGAGCTGAATATGCTGGAAAAAGCCGGTAACCCCTTTGCAGATTATAAAAAGAATGGCATGACGTTGGGCAGTATACAACAGGCCTTCAAAGGACTGCATACCTATAATCCGATTACAGGAAAACACGGTGTTCCGGTCCGCATTTTGAATACACTTGATGCTTTGGTGCATCCGCAAATGGGAAATAATTCTGGAAGTACTGTAACAGGAGGCTCTGTTGGCAGCAATAGTTATACAGGCCAGCAGAGTGCTGCAATTACAGGTGGTGGTACAAAGCAAGTTATCATAAATATTAAAAGCCTTGTTGAACATTTTAATGTACATGTGCAGAGTGTAAAAGATGGTGGCAAGGAAGTAAAACAGGTGTTTGAGCGTATGTTCCTTGAAGTATTAGAGGGCGCGAATACTGCAGGATAGCGTGCAATTGAACTTTTTAACGAATTAACCTTTTAACTAGTTATGTCACAGATCAATCTTAGTATAGGAGAGTTATTGCTGGAGCAGTACGGGCACGATAGCAAGCGGTACAAACCTTTGTTTCCATCATTGCCGCCAGAGAAAGCAGGTTTATACTGGTCGAAAGATAAGAAGTACTACCTGCCGGTAATGATAGACGTTGGTTCGGGCAAGGTCCCGGGTACGCAAACGGAATATAGGTCGCTGCTGGGTGTAAAGGGTGATGAGGGGCAATATACAGGTAAATGGCATTTGCCGCATCCTGTGATGAGCATTGAACTGAATGCGCATATAGTTGATACCGAGCTGACCGAGCGCGACGGGTTGGTCAGCGAGCTGGTGAATGTGAGCGGATATAAGATACACATAAAAGGGTTGCTGATCAACAGGCAGAGTAACGATTTTCCGGCAGAGGATTTTGATACGCTGAACAGGCTGTTTAACCTGAAGATACCGGTAAAGATAGTGAGCGAGGTTACGAATATTTTGTTGCGCAACAACCCTGAAAAGCTGGTCACGATCAGGAGCTTAAAATTTCCCGAACATCCCGGTGTGAGGAATGTGCGGCCATATGAGCTTGAACTATATAGCGAAATGCCGTTCTCGCTTATAGATATTTCATAAAGGAGAGGGAATTTGGCCCTTCGGCAAGCTCAGGATGACAATTTTGGTATTTGTTTTTTTTGAAATTTAAATTTTATAAGGTGGCATTTTTTGAATTGTGCAGCGATATAACTATTGGCAGTTTCAGGTTTGGTGGTGTGCATGAAGTGCGCATAAAGCGCTCTATACACAGTTATGCAGAGAGTGCCATTATCACGTTACCCAGTATTTGCAAAATATTGGAGGGCAGCCGGGCAACACCAAAAATACTGACAACATCCCAGCAGTTTAAGGCAGGCGACTCTGTGACCATTAACCTTGGCTACAATCACCCCATACAGGAGAAGGGCGGTAAAACACCGATCATTAAAGGCGGCAATGACGCTAACTCAGGCGGTTTCATATGTACTGTATTCCAGGGTTTTGTTAAAAGCAAAGTTATTGGTATGCCTTTGCGGGTAGAGTGTGAAGGATATGTGCGAAAGCTGCGCCTGGATGTAAACGTAACGGTGTCGGAGAAAGAAATAAAAGCGGGCAAGCTGCTGAAGATGCTGGAGCAGGATAAGGATGGCAAACCAACCGGGATAAAGGTGGAAGTAAAAGACGATATAGACCTTGCAGGGGTGAAGTTTTCTGGGAACAATGGAGTAGAACTGATAGAGGCGGTAAGGCGCATGAGCCAGGGCACACTGAATATCTTTTTCAAAGACCCGACGACATTGTGGTGCGGCTTTACTTATACACCATATAGTAAAGGTATAGACCCGCTGTCGTTAGGGGAAGCCAGCTATAGGCTTGGCTATAATGCGCCTAAAGATAGTAGTCTCAAAGAGCGTGCTGCAGCCAGCGAGCGGATAAAGGTTGTTTTTGCCAGCACCGATACAAAAGGAATAAAACGGGAAGTGTCGGGTAAGGATGCAGGGGCCGGTACGATACAGCGGACAGTTGTAAGCAATGTTCATGATCCTGCCAGTTTGGAGCGCATGGTGCAGGAAAAGCAACTGATGGCCAGTTATACAGGCTATGAGGGGAGTATCAATGGTTTTTTGCAACCCTGGTGTGAACCGGGTTGGCGGATAATTATAAAGGATAAGCAATACCGGGAGCGGGATGGTACGTACCTGGTGGAGGCAACTGAAGTATCGTTTGGTATGAACGGCGCCCGTATAAAAGTGGATGTTGGACCAAAGCTGGGTTTCGGTAAAGATGAGTAGTGTATCTGAAGGAGAAAGCTAATGAATGAACTATGGGACAAAATGATAAAAAAATTGCAGAGCTGATAGACAGCATTGCTCATAAACGTGGCCATGGCCTGAGAATCCCGGTTATGACCGGTAAGGTGATCAGTGTTGATGAAGCTGAAATGACCGCTACAGTGGAGCTGAGTGTTGATAAGGAGGGCGTGTACACGGCAGGCATAAACATCAATGTTGTGCTGCAGGCGGTGGAGGGTATGTATGGCATACCAGGGGCAGATAGTTATTGTTTGGTTGCAGAAATTGATGGCCCCGGTAAGTGGGAGTTGCTGAAGGCGAATAAGTACACAAAGCTGTATGGTAAAGTGGGTGCATCAGAAGTGATGGTAAAGGATGATGTGATACAGTTGAATGATGGTGGGGATGGAGGCTTGGTAAAAGTAGCAGAACTGACGGGCCAGCTAAACGATATTGAAGATAAATTGAATTCACTGATCAATAAGTGGAACTCATTTTGTGCAGCTTATCTTCCGGGGTCAGCATCGTCAGCAGGGGTGCCGGCAACACTGACGACAGAAACTGTAACTACGCTCGTAAGTACGTCCAGGAGCGATATTGAAAACACAAAAGTAAAACATGGGTGATCAGTACTTAAATTTTATGCAATGGCAAAACAAATGATGGATATAGGGCTTATAACTGCAACTGGTGGTGCAGACCTTAAAATAGTTGCCGGAGATTTTGTTGTGGTAGAGAGCAGGGCAGAGCACAACAAGAACCTCATTTACTGCAACAAAGGTGAGTTCAACGAAAACCCTTCGCTATGCGTAGGCGCGATCAATTATGTGGATGATGAAAACCCGGAAGACCTGGTTGAGGCAATCACCACAGCGTTGCTGAAGGATGGTATGAATGTGAAAAGTGTTGCTGTGGGCAGTAGCGGGGTAATTGAGACTAACGCATTTTATATATGATGCGATTATTGGACAATATAACACAAGAATAATGGCAGGGAAAATAATAGTAAAACCGAACCAAAGCATGAGTGATGTGGTGATACAGGCTACGGGTAGCATGGCCGCCGCAATGCAATTTTGTAAAGACAATGATGTAGCCATAAGCGACATTCCCGTGACTGGGATGGTGTATACAGTAAGTGATACGGCAATGGCATTGGGGAATGAAGATATGCTGCGGTATCTGAACAACAATGAAGTAACTGTTGGTACGCTGGGTGATACAACGGCGCCTGTCTTAAATGCGCGCATATTACTGAAGCCTGTTTTGCAGCATGTGCCCAATACTGCCAATCCACCGGTGCTTCATGCCGGCAGGTATGATTTTGATTTGAAAGAAGCGCCGGGTTTCATTCATGTGCATCCTGTTCCCAATATACCTTTTCCTAATCTTGGCTGTTTTATGAATTACTCGCCTGTTTATGATTATACGACCGGCTTGCCACCCACCGTGGGCCAGGGAACAAACGCAAGCGGCACAGGCCAGGCAATGATGGTTGATAAGGACGTGCGTTATATTATGCTTTGGGTAGGGCTTGCAGGCCATTTCCTGGTATGGGATGCAGGCCTGGGAGGTGCAAGCACATTTACATTCAGGGATGTGTATGGTAATGAGGCAATGCATAGTCCTTTTCTGATACTGGATGATGCGAGCCAGGATGCTATCGGGTACATGATCGCCGACCTGGATATGGAAGTGGTAAGCGCTACTGATACTACCTGCACTGTACGATTAACGCGTAGCCATCTTTCATCAGCATATCCTGAGTATGCAACACATAGTATGGTATGGCTGCTTGGTGCTATGGGAAGTTCACCGGATCCCCTTGATCCCGCTAACCCTGATAAAAGAATACTTACGTTTCCTGGGCCAGGCAGGTATACTATTGGTGTAGGAACAAACTACACATATCTCACCTATACATGGCCGCCGAGCAGGATGACTATGGTAATAGAAGTTTATTAAACGCAAAATGATAAAATAGTTACAAAATGGGAAAGACAATTGATCAATGGCAGGCGGAATTGATAGCCGCAAAAAATGCCGATCCTGTAATTGGTACCGGGGGGAGCAGCGAATTAAGCAGTACAAGCCTGGTGTCTGTCTGGCGGCTGTGGACACGTATTGTAGCCAGCGCCATGTTCGACTTAGGGAATCTGTTTGATTTTCATAAGGAAGAAGTGCAGAGCATTATTGCGAAGGAGAAAGCACATACGCTGCAGTGGTATGTAACCAAGTCGCGGGCATTTCAATTCGGCGCTTCGCTTCCTGCTGATGCAGATGTATATGATCCGGTAGCGCCGGCCGGGGACCCTTCGCTGATAGTGGCTTTTGCTGCGGCTGTTGAACTGGGCAATGAGATACGCATAAAGGTGGCCAAATTATCCGGTAGTGTGCTGACCAAATTATTTGCTTCTGAGCTCACTGCATTCAGATCATACATGCAGCGTATAAAAGATGCCGGTGTACGCCTTAATTGCACCAGTGATGACCCGGATACTTTTCAGCCAACGATGGAGATACACTATGATCCGCTTATACTCAATAGCTCGGGCCAAAGGCTGGATGGTACTGCAATGGAGCCGGTGAAAGATGCAGTAAATGCATTTCTTGCAAGTATACCTTTCAATGGCCGGTTCATACTGGATGATTTTATTGCAGCTATGATGGCTGTGGATGGTGTAAAAGTGGCCGAGGTAACCAGTGCGGAAGCGTTTTATGGCGGGTATTCGCCGTTCCTGATCGCCAACTGGTATACGCCTGATGCGGGATACCTGGCATTGGATAACACCTTTTTTGCGGCTAATGTACATTACCATGCCTATAGCTGATAAGGCAACTCATTATAACTATCATTTTTAAAACTGATCATCATGGGATTTTTTGATATTAACTACAATGCAAAAGCCTGGCAAAGCTTGCCTGTGCGGCTTAGGCAATCAGTACAATATGCCTGGATAAAGGTATTGATAAGCCCGGTGGTTTATCTTGCCGGACTTTTCAAAAAAAACAGGGAAGCGAATATTTATGACCTCGCACACAACGGGCAAGTATGTTTTCTTGAGGCTGTGCTAAATGATACATTTGACCCGGTAGTGCGCAGCATATACATTGATGACCCGGCTTATATTGACCCTTTATTTCTGTTTCCCCCGCCGGATGAAAAGCCAGTGCATCTCGGGCTTACCTCTGAAGCTGGTTCAACTGCCTATCCTGATCCACAGTGGTTCTACCTGTATACCGAGTTATACTCAGGCGGCGGCGTGCAGTTTATTGTGCACGATTCCGGGATTACTTATGATGTGGACCGGATGAAAGCAGTGATAGATAAATATAGGCTGGTGAGTAAGACCAACTACCAGGTAATGCCCTGACCAATAATTTGAAAACATTATTCTAAATAAACAGCAATGAAAAAAACAGATCTGACACAGCCGGGTGGTTTCCCACTAGACCAGAACCAACTGAACCACCTGCAACAGGGATATATAGAATGCCTGACTGAACTGGCATTAGTTTTAGGGAGCAGCACCACCCCATTCGCAATAAGGGGATGTGCAATTACACGAACACCTACAACCGGCACGCTGGCCGATTACAGTATTGCCGCCGGCAGTATTTTCTGGAATGGGGAAATTGTACTCAATCCATCGACCGTTGTACTGACCAATGTTGATGAAAGTGTGGACGGGTTGTATGTGGAGATAATACCCAACAATGCTGCCCTGACATACTATGATAGTTCGTCCCCCACTGTTGTATTTGACAACAATATTGCATTGAGTGCCTACCCATTGGGTACAGCAGATGACAGCACAAAATTCTTATGGTCTCACCTGAAGCCCATGGGCGTTGGTCTTATGGAGAATATTATGAGCAATATCTATACCCCGTATTTAGTGCCTTCATATGTTGGCGGATACATTGATGATACTGTATCGCCAATAAGGTACAGAAAACCGGTTGGAAGTAAAACTGTTACTATAAAAGGGGTGACTAATAATAGTTTGGGAGCGTCAATGGTTACAGATGATGTAGTCTTTGTGTTACCAACCGGATATAGGCCTTTGGCGAGTAGAACTTTTATATCCTACAATGATTTTAGCGGTATTTGTGTTGTACGCATTAAGTCTAATGGTGAAGCTTCGATTGCGGGTGATATTATGGCGGTAAGCAACATAGGTTGTTGGATGAATATTAATTTTGACATCGATTAATCCGCATGAATCAAATACTATTCACTATAATTAAAAATAGAATGAGGACGTCTCAAAAGGTTTTTGAACCGCCTGAGAATTGCTTATACGAAAACAGGTACCCGAATAAAAAGAGGCTGTCTCGGACTTTTGAGACAGCCTCTTTCTTGTAATTATTATGGCAGTTGAATAACTATATCATCAATTACCGGCGTTCAGGTTCAAAATAGGCCCCCGGACATTCAGTTACTTCAAGCCCCCTTTTATTTACATATTTATAACATGGCGGGTTATGAATGGCAGTATAGGGTGTAGTAGGCCAGGCTGCTGTTGCGTTTGCGGGAGCCTGTGGGTACAGGCTGTGCAAGCCGGGATAGTATCCTGAATAGCTTCGGTCACTACCTATGGTATTGCCGTTGGCTTTTATCTCGTTTAAAGCAGTAGCCGTGTTGCTGCATTGCGGCGGTGTGAAACGGGCGCCGGGACATTCCAATATCTCGCGGCCTTGGCTGTTCACATATTTGTAGCAAGGCGGCTCGTGCAGGGCAGTATAGGCGCCTGACGGCCTTGCCGGTACTGCATTTGCCGGGGCATCGGGATAGGTAGCATGAACAATGGAATAATTAGTTTTATAGCGCATATGCGTACCTTCCATGTTGCCATTGGTGCGGCAATAAATGGCTATTGCTTTGTCGTGGATCAGTTGGCGTTTTGTGGCTTCATCTCCCTGGTATTGCTGTGCAAAACCCACCGCGGAGATGCAGAGCATTGATGTGATCAGTATCGTTTTCATAAAAACAATTTTTGGTTTAACAAATCAATTCCTGAAAAATCCATGCCAGCGAGTGTTAAAATGAATTAACATAAATAAAAAAGCAGCCAATTGGCTGCTTTTACATGATCTTTTAGAGAACCTTATTTAGCTACAACGAATTGTTTGGTAATCGTTTCACCTTCATTAGTGATCGTCATGAAGTAATTACCGTTGCTAATATTAGCTAACGATATTTTTTCGCCGAACAAGCTGCCTCCAGCTTTATAATCTTTCTGCAATACTACCTGGCCTAAAATATCATAGATGGTTATTTTAGTATCAGAAGGATTTTCGAGAATTCCAGTTACTACGATAAAATTATTGGCTGGGTTAGGAAACAAACGAATGTCCAGCATCGATTTTGATACTTCATTAACGTTAACAACTGATTTTTTCATCCACCTTACCCTGGCTTCCATAGAATTCTCTATCGCCCTGTCGCTTGTACTAGAGCCATATTTCATTACCAGCCCAATAACTTTTGTTGCTTTCGAGTGGAATACGCTGCCATTTACTGTAGTTGGTAAAGTGTACGTATAAGTTTTCGTAACGGTCTGGCCAACTGTAGTATTAGTAAATGCTGCGTCACCCCAAAGGCTATCTGTTGCAAGAATTTTACGTACTACCGCCATGTGGGAATAGACTGTTGAATCGGCAATTGTAGTGCCTTTGCCAATATACCATGACACACCACTGTTTGCTGAACTAGGAGTCGTCCCGGCGTTCAAACCAGACGCATTTTGCTGCCTGTAGCCTGAATTGTTACTTGGAATGCTATCCTGTGTGATATATGCACTCATGCGGTAATTTCCTGTAAGTGCCACTAACGCTTTGGCAGTCACTTTAATTGATAGTATACGAGTGGAATCGTTATATACACATTCCATGCTTACGTCGAAATTTGGGGTAAGCCCGTTACGTGCAATCACTGCCGATTCCCACGAGTTGCGACCGAGGCTTACATTTCCTGAATATGGAGCCCTGTCGACAGTTCCTCCTGGCCAACCAGATATAAATCCAGTACCTGTACCAAATGGATCTCCCGGAAGAGTCATTAAATCGCTGCCTCCATTGTGAAATGAAGCAATTATCGCCCTTGGATAGTTAGTATCAGCGCCGTGTGGTACGATATCTGCTTCGATCACCTGCGCGCCATCAGTACACCATTGGCACCATGTACCTGTGCTTTCTTCAAGCAATGTATATTTTTTGCCGCCTGTAGATACTTTGCTTTGTCCGTAAGAATTACCGAAAATCAATACGGATGCAGATAATAAGAGAATAGATTTCAGTTTCATTTTTATTTATATTTTGGTTTTAAAAAATAGTTAAGATTGTAGCAAGATAAGGAATTTATTTACCAACCACAAATTTTTTATAATTTGTATAGAATTAATATTTTTTTCTATATATGTAAAATACTGCATAGCAAGATGTTCTTTATTAGCAACCAATAAAAAGCAACTGATGCCGGTCAGGGCGTAATTACACCAATTAAATTATCTTTGCCGCTTCATTTTATTATACTAAAACACTACAAAATAGCATATGAATTTGTTTTCCATTCAGAGCGAGGAATTTATAGGCCGCCATATAGGGCCAAACGAAGCAGATACGCAGGAAATGATGAAAGTGATAGGCGTGAAGGATATGGACGAGCTGGTGGGCCGTACTGTGCCGCAATCTATCCGTATGGACCACAAACTACGGATACCTGAAGCACAGAGTGAGGCCGAATACCTGCATATGCTGAAGGAGATCTCTCAGAAGAATAAAGTATGCCGCAACTATATAGGGCAGGGTTATTATGATACCCATACCCCAAGCGTGATATTGAGGAACATTTTTGAGAATCCGGGATGGTATACGCAATATACTCCGTACCAGGCTGAAATAAGCCAGGGACGCCTGGAGAGCCTGCTTAACTTCCAGACCATAGTGAGCGACCTTACTGCATTACCTATCACCAACGCATCGCTGCTGGATGAAGGCACTGCTGTTGCTGAGGCAATGAATATGTTCTTCCATACGCTGAACAAAGACCTGAAACACCTGGCGCGCCCTCGTTTCTTTGTTGATCAATATGTGTTTGCCCAAACAAGAGACCTGGTGTTAACAAGGGCAGTGCCGATGGGTATTGAGATAGTTACAGGCGACTACCATACTGCGGATATTGACAATACTTATTTTGGTGCGCTGGTGCAATATCCTGATTGTAAAGGAAGCATTGAGGATTACCGGGGTTTTATAAATAAGGTACATGCAGAAGGTGGTTATGTGGTTATGGCTACCGATCTGCTTGCACTGACATTGCTTACTCCTCCCGGTGAATTAGGCGCTGATGCGGCAGTGGGTTGTGCTCAGCGTTTTGGCGTTCCATTAGGTTTTGGCGGCCCGCATGCTGCATTCTTTGCAACAAAGGATGAATTCAAGCGAATGATACCCGGCCGTATCATTGGTGTGAGCATTGATGCTCATGGCAACCGCGCGTTACGTATGGCCTTAGGTACACGTGAGCAGCACATCAAGCGTGAAAAAGCAACATCAAATATCTGTACGGCACAGGCATTACTGGCTAACATAGCGGCGATGTATGCCGTATATCATGGCCCATCGGGGTTGAAGAATATTGCCAAACGTGTTGCTGCGCTGTCGCAGGCTCTTGGCGAATCACTGTCAGCTGCCGGTGTTAAGCTGCACAGCAGAACACATTTTGATACAGTAACGATAGCCGCAGCCGATGTTAATGCTATCCGTAAGGCTGCTGAGGAGAAGTCGATCAACTTTCAGTACCATGCTGATGGCAGCATAGGCATATCGCTGGACGAAACAACTACAGCACGTGATGTGCTGGACATCATCAGTATATTCACCAATGCGGATGCGGCATCTGCTTTCAGCATTGATGAGGATATGGCATTGACACATATACCTACTTCACTTACACGTACCAGTGCTTTCCTTACACACCAGGTGTTCAACAGCCATCACAGTGAATCACAAATGATGCGCTATATAAAAATGCTGGAGAATAAGGACCTGAGCCTGAACACCAGCATGATATCGCTGGGGAGCTGCACAATGAAACTGAATGCTGCAAGTGAGATGATGCCATTGAGCTGGGCACACTGGAGCAAGATGCACCCCTTCCAGCCGCAGAACCAGGCGGAAGGCTACCTGCAAATAGTGAAAGAGCTTTCAGCATACCTCTGCGAAATAACTGCTTTTGATGCGTGCAGCCTGCAGCCGAACAGCGGTGCGAATGGCGAATATGCCGGCCTGCTGGCAATTCGCCGCTACCACGAAAGCCGTGGCGAAGGGCACCGTGATGCTATACTCATTCCAATATCGGCACATGGCACCAATCCTGCAAGTGCGGTGATGGCTGGTTATAAAGTAGTTGTAGTGAAAGCATTGGAGAATGGTTATATAGATGTAGATGACCTGAAAGAGAAAGCAACACACCACGCCAAACACCTTGCAGGCATCATGATCACCTATCCTTCTACTTACGGAATATTTGAAGAGTCGGTAAAAGAGATAACTAAAATAGTGCATGAGCATGGTGGACAGGTGTATATGGATGGTGCAAACATGAATGCACAGGTTGGTTTAACTGCTCCCGGCCTTATTGGTGCGGACGTATGCCACCTGAACCTCCACAAGACATTTGCGATACCGCATGGTGGTGGTGGCCCCGGCATGGGCCCAATATGTGTGAAAGAGCACCTTGCACCTTTCCTGCCATCGCATGTGGCATTGAGTGGAGAAAACGAAGCTGCTCATTCTGTGAGTGCAGCACCTTATGGCTCTGCGAGTATATTGCTGATATCTTATGGTTACATCCGCATGCTGGGTTCAAAGGGTGTGCGTAAGTCAACTGAGTATGCGATACTGAATGCCAACTATATGCGTGCGCGGCTGGCGAATGATTACGAGATACTGTACACCGGTCCGGGTGGCACTTGTGCGCACGAGTTCATTGTTGATCTTCGCCCATTCAAGAAAACGGCGGATATAGAAGCGGAAGACGTGGCAAAACGCCTGATTGATTATGGTTTCCATGCACCTACTATGAGCTTCCCGGTGGCAGGTACTATTATGATAGAGCCAACAGAGAGCGAAGACAAGGCAGAGCTGGACCGTTTCTGTGATGCGATGCTGAGCATACGTAAAGAGATACACGATATAGAAACAGGCAAGGCACAAAAAGCAGATAATATGCTGAAGCATGCTCCGCATACGCAGTTCAAGATAACTGCTGATGCATGGCACCATGCGTACAGCCGCCAACATGCCGCTTACCCATTGCCATGGGTGAAGCACAATAAATTCTGGCCGAGTGTAGCCCGCGTGAATAACACTCACGGCGACCGCAACCTGGTTTGTACTTGTGAGCCTACTGAGGCTTATGCATAGTTCGAAAATGATTTGAATAAAACAAAACCCGCTCAATGAGCGGGTTTTGTTTTTATTGCCAAAGTATGTGAAAAGGTACTGCCCACAAGTTCTTTCCAAATGGCACTGCATCTTTACCGGAGTATAACACGATGCCACCTATGAATTCTTTTTTTGCGAGATCAGCAAATGCCTGTATGCCCTTAAAGTCTTTAATGCTTACCAGTTCAGACCTTTTTATTTCTATAGCGAATACTGAGCCATCCTGCTTTTCCAGCACAAAGTCAACTTCCTTGCCATCGCTAGTACGGAAATGGTGCAACTGCGCTTTTGTATTACTGAATGTGAGCAGTTTTATAAGTTCTGTAGCTACATAATTTTCCAATACGTGTCCAAACAGGTCAGGTTTGTTTTTGTCAATGTCATCAAGGCTGAAGCCAAGCATGTGGCATAGTAATAACGTATCTGCAAGATATCCTTTAGGCGACTTTACCAGCCGTTTGCCAATGTTCCTGTACCATGGTGTAACATCAAAGGTGAGGAACATCATTTTTATAACGTTCCTGTAAAATTTGCTGGTTACCGGGTTTAATCCCATGTCCCGCGCTATGTCTGCGTCATTGAGCAGGTTACCGGCACGAGTTGCCAATATCCTTAGCAGATTTGGCAGCGCAGAGATCTTTTCCAGCTCGGCAAGCATTTTTACATCACGCATTAGTATGGTGGCGAGATAGCCATCAAACCAGGCGTTTATGTCTTTATCACTTTTACCCGATATCTCCGGGTAGGTAGCAAGTTTTATGGCGTCTGTGACCTTTAATCTTTTGCTGTTGATACCCGCAAAGTCCATATTGAGTATCCTGTCCAACCCATCGCCTTTTCCATTGATTGCTTCGGCGGTGCAGAATGGGTAGAGTGTTATGACGCTCATTCTTCCCACGAGCGAATCGGCAAGTTTTGGCAATGCCAGGATGTTTGCTGAGCCTGTAAGCAGGAACCTGCCATTTGCATTTGCTTTATCTTTCAGCCTTAATTCATCTGCTATGGCTTTTAATGCCCTAAACAGTTCAGGCACCAATTGCACTTCATCAATTATCAATGTATCCTGGCGGGATTGTAAAAAAGCTTCAGGAGCGGCAGAGGCTGCAGCCATTTGTATAGGGCTATCGAATGTTATATATTCTGCCAGTCCTTTTTTGCCAACTTGTCCCAACAGACTTTGGACAAGCGTGCTTTTGCCTGCTTGCCTGGGCCCATTGATAAACACAACCGGGCTTATCCTCAGCACATCCTGTATTACAGGTGCTATTTTACGAACCGTAATTTTCATAATGTAATTGCGAAAATAAAGATTAACTTTATGATTTCAAAAGTATGTTTTTATTTTTGCAAAATAATATTACATTATTTTATGCAAAATAAGATAAGTCGACAAATCAAATGTGATAAAATAGCATGCATTTATGTAAAAATAAAGTTATCCTTTATAAATTCAAAAGGATGACTTTATTTTTGTAAGAAAATATATGGGGCGTTATACCAGGTTGTCTGCAGAAATCTTTACCCCGGCCATTTCTCTTACTGCATCAACAATAGCTTTTGCATCATAGCCGCACTCACGATGCAGTTCTTCGGGCTTGCCGTGTTCTATTATATGGTCGGGTATACCGAGCATTTTTACTTCGGGCGTGTAATTGTTAGCAGCCAAGAATTCGAGTACTGCGCTGCCAAAGCCGCCAACAATAGTACCATCTTCCACAGTAATTATTTTATTGTAGCGCTGAGCAACTTCGTGCAGCATAGCTTCGTCGAGCGGCTTAACAAAGCGCATGTCGTAGTGTGCCGGGTAGAAGTCTTCAGTAGCAAGTGCTTTGCAGGCTGATACCGCAAAATTGCCGGGGTGGCCAATTGTGAGGATCGCTATCTCATTGCCATCGCATATTTTACGGCCTGTGCCGGTTTGTATCTTTTCGAATGGGGTACGCCATTGAGGCATTACACCTTGTCCGCGTGGATAACGGATAACATACGGTGCGTTTGTTTCGGGTAGTTGCGCAGTGTACATCATATTGCGCAGCTCTGCTTCATTCATAGGTGCGGCAACTATCATGTTAGGTATGCAGCGCATATAGGCAAGGTCGTAAGCACCGTGGTGCGTAGGGCCATCGTCGCCTACAAGCCCGGCACGGTCGAGGCAGAAGATAACGGGTAGCTTTTGTATCGCCACATCGTGTATCACCATATCATAGGCCCGCTGCATGAATGTGCTGTATATGTTGCAGAATACTTTCAATCCTTGTGTAGCCATACCAGCACTCAGTGTAACTGCATGCTGCTCCGCAATGCCTACGTCTATTGCCCTGTCAGGCATAGCATCCATCATAAACTTTAACGAACAGCCCGACGGCATAGCAGGAGTTATGCCCATGATAAGCGGGTTTTTCTCAGCCAATTCAATTATAGTATGCCCGAAAACATCCTGGTATTTTGGAGGCTCGGGTACTGCGGATACTTTTTTGTTGATCTTGCCGGTTATTTTATCAAAAGTGCCGGGCGCATGCCAAAGGGTTTGGTCTTGCTCAGCAAGATCATAACCTTTACCTTTTACTGTTTTTATATGCAGCAACTTTGGGCCAGGAATATCGTGCAGGCCTTTAAGTGTTTCTGTAAGCTTTAGTACGTTATGACCATCTATAGGCCCGAAGTAACGAAGGCCCAATGCTTCAAACAAGTTGCTACTCTTTGAGACCATGCCTTTGAGGCTGGCTTCCATTTTGGAGGCGAGTTTCTGAAACTCTTTATTACCTGGCAATTTGCCCAACAAATGCCATAATTCGTCGCGAAACTTATTGTAGGTATGCGAAGTAGTAATGTCTGTGAGATATTCTTTGAGCGCGCCAACGTTAGGATCGATAGACATATTGTTATCGTTAAGAATGATCAATACGTCTGCACCGCTTACGCCTGCATGGTTCAATGCTTCGAAGGGCAGACCTGCTGTCATTGCTCCATCACCTATTACTGCGATATGCTTACGATGGGTCTCACCTTTATACTTTGAGGCGACCGCCATACCCAATGCGGCAGAAATGGAAGTAGATGAGTGCCCAACGCCAAAAGCATCATATGGGCTTTCGCTGCGTTTTGGGAAACCGCTAAGACCACCATATTTGCGGTTAGTGTGAAACACGCTACGGCGGCCGGTGAGTATCTTATGTCCGTAAGCCTGGTGGCCCACGTCCCATACCAGTTGGTCGTCGGGAGTATTGAAAACATAATGGAGGGCTACGGTCAGTTCCACAACACCCAGGCTGGCACCAAAATGGCCGCCATGCACACTCACACAGTCTATAATAAACTGCCTCAATTCATCACAAACCTGTTTAAGCTGAGTTTTGTTCAGCTTTTTAAGGTCATCCGGTGTATTTACCTGGCTTAGCAGTGGCCCTGCAGCAATTTCTCCCATTCGACTTTTTAATAATAACCCGCAAAATTAATTAAAATAGCAACGTTCTGCTATATATGCGTAAAAAACATGCCTGAGCATGCTTCATAAGCTGCAATAAGTAAGCCAATATGGGTCCATACTTATACCTTTGCGGTTAATTTATGTTAAACACGAGGTATTTTCGGGTATATCCCTGGGCCCTTCAGGTAGGTTTATTCTTGCTCATGGTTATGACCATCCTGGGGTTTGGAAGCTTTATGGTGCTTAAATTTCTTCCTGTAGTTTCTCCTTATACCCTTACACAAATGGAAAAAATTAATGAGAATAGCCCGCAGCAATTGGTGGCAACCGCACTCATTGTGCAGGGAATATTAAGCATATCTATGTTTTTGATCCCTGCGTGGTTGTTTGCCTACCTTGCCCATCCTGAACCGAATGAATATATAGGGCTGAGAAGACCTGGAAAAAAAAATCAATTATTACTTTCTGTTCTTGTTATGGTAGGGGCAATGCCTTTGCTGCAGGGGATGCAGAACCTTATCGGGCAGATCGATTTTGGGGCTAAAATAAAGGCGAGCCAGGCAGCATCTGAAAGCGTTATGAATGCCTATTTAAATTTTCCTTCTTTTGGTGCATTTTTAAGGGGTTTTGTTGTGCTTGCCATAATACCGGCAATTGGAGAAGAAATGTTTTTCAGGGGCATATTGCTGCGCTTTGGCAAAAAAAGAAGCAGGACAATGGTCTTCCCGATCTTCATCACTGCGGTATTTTTTGCTTATACACATACCAATATCTATGGTTTTTTATCAATTGCTTCGGCAGGCGTATTGCTTGCGGTTATTTACAACCTTACCGGTTCTTTATGGTGCAGTATATTAGCGCATATGTTCTTTAACGGTTCGCAGATCATTTTATCATACATTGGCAGTAATAGTGTGGCTGTAAAAGAGTTTTTGAATAGTAATTCAGCGCCATGGTATTATGTGATATCAGGGGCCGTGGTGTTTGGCGTGTCATTTTATTTGCTGTTGAAAAATAAAACCCCTTTACCGGGAAACTGGACAGATGATTTTCCCCCGAATGAGCCACAGGAAGGGGAATGGGATTTTATGCAAAAAAACAAACAAGATTAATGGCATTAAACGTACCAGTATTTTTTACACGCTTAGGGAGCTCGGTAGTTTTTGTGGCTATCATGCTTACGGGTTTGCTGTGGAATGAATGGGCGTTTTTGGGATTAATCCTTATCATTAATATACTGTGCCTGAGAGATTACTTCAGATTGATGCGGAAAATAGATAAGGAGCACTATTGGCCGATGTGGTTGCCTGTTGTTATACATGTGATAGCCGTATTGGGGCTATTAATTTTTTCAGGCTTCAGGCTACCTAATGATGAATTGATTGATGATAGGTATATTAAACCTCATGTGAGAGATATTTTCGTAAAATCAACTTTTATTTTTATTGTTTGGCCGGTTCTTTTTTCGGGGCTGATGTTGATAAGTATGCTTTCTAAAAAGGTTTCTTTTTCGGCCATGTTGCAGTCAGTAGGGGGACTGTTTTATATAACTCTTCCTATAATGCTTTTGTGTGGAATGAGAGTTCAGTATTCATTGTTGCCGTTAGTTTTAATACTTATGATCTGGTCCAACGACACAATGGCATATCTTGTAGGTTCATTTTTTGGGAAGCACCCTTTTTCTTCCATTTCGCCTAAAAAAACGTGGGAAGGCACGATTGGAGGAGCAATAATTACAATTGTAGCTGCGGGACTAGTTGGCTATTTTACGCATACTTATAGGATAATAGACTGGATAATGCTGGCATTATGTGCAACTGTAGCAGGTACATTAGGGGACCTGCTGGAATCGAAGCTGAAGCGATTGGCTGATGTAAAGGACTCCGGTACATTGATGCCTGGGCATGGTGGTGCGCTGGACAGGTTTGATTCCCTGCTGGTTGCTACACCATTTGCCTTTGTGTATGTGTTACTTTTTATGCACTGATTTTCAGCCTTAACTTTTTAAACTAACTTTACATTTCAATTGTAAGCAATGAGAATTCACCGCGAAGGGTATGTACACATTTTAATAGCTACTATTCTCTGGATGGGCCTTGCCTGGGCAGCATATGAACTGTTGTATGCCCAATTTTCCTGGCTGGCTTATATTATTACTTTTATACTTTTCCTGGTGTGGGTTTGGGTAGTGGCATTCTTCCGTATCCCATCGAGAAATTTTGTGCATGGGGAGAATAAGATAATAGCGCCGGCAGATGGCAAGGTAGTGGTGATAGAAGAAACGTATGAGTCTGAATACTTTAATGATAACAGGTTGCAGGTGTCCATATTCATGTCACCTGTGAATGTGCATGTGAACCGCAACCC
Source organism: Flavipsychrobacter sp. (assembly GCA_021155965.1). Classification (GTDB taxonomy): domain Bacteria; phylum Bacteroidota; class Bacteroidia; order Chitinophagales; family Chitinophagaceae; genus Nemorincola. Next base: position 61,258 of record JAJNBJ010000007.1, on the reverse strand, counting down.
GGTGAGCGGCGTTATTAAGTACATGAAGTATCATAAGGGCAAATACCTTGTAGCATGGCACCCTAAGTCATCAACTGAGAATGAGCGGACAACAATGGTGATAGGCAATGACAGAGGGGACATATTACTGAGACAAATTGCAGGGGCAATGGCACGCCGCATTAAATTCTATGTTGAGGAGAATGATATCGTGAAACAGAATGAGGAATTCGGGTTTATACGCTTCGGATCGAGGGTGGATGTTTTTTTACCATCAGGTACAAAAGTGAACGTAAATATCGGCGATAATGTGAAAGGAGGTGTAACAGTATTAGCGCATTACGAATAGAGTATTTTTGTATTGTACGGTACCGTGTTTTACGGATTTTTAACAATTTGCGGCACCTATTCGGGTGGTTTATAATGCATATTTCACTATCTTTACCACCTAAATCTCGAAAAATGAAAAAGCTCACGTTATTATTGGTTGCTGCAGTTATGTTGTCTGGTGGCGCATTTGCTAAGGAAAAGTCGTGCTGCAAGAAGAAAAGCGAGCAGTGTACCGCTAAATCTGCTTGCTGCAAAGACAAGGGCCATTGCAAAAAAGAGTGCAAAGATTCGCACAAAGAAGAAAAGCAAGAGGCTTCTAAACCAAATTCTTAAGCAATACAATCATTGCAATAAAAATACCCCGGTCATCCGGGGTATTTTTATGCCCAAAAATAACCCCCGGAGTACTCGCACTTTCCGGGGGCTTGCTGTAACAGATACAGCGTTCATTTGCTAATCTAGGGCGGGAAAATCTTTACGCTCCGCTGCCACCTGCACGTCTCTTTTCATCCTCGGCGCCGCCATTATGCCGCTGGGATTGTGGTACAGAGCGCTTGCCAAAGCGATAGGTGAACGACATGGTTACCTGCCTTGTATCGCGTTTGGCTACAAAAAATTCGGTATAGTCCTTGTAGTCAGATGTGGCGCTTGGATAGCCACGCCAGAAAATATCTGATGCATTAAGGCGCACAGTTGCCCGTTTATCGAACAGGTTTTTCTGGATACCTACGTTGACCATCCATTGCGGGCGCAGGTTCATATAGCCATACTGCTGTGGCGCCTGATAATAGCCGCTGAGCTCTGCCGAAAAATTCTTTGGCAGAATGAAACTATTGTTGGTATAAATATCAAACGTTCCCTGCCCTGTCTGAAGATACGAACCTGCAATATTACCGGTGTATTCGGAATAGTAAATGTTAACATTGGTCACATTGTTCCACCACTTTGTGATACGGAATTGGTATGAGCCATTTATGCCGTAGTAGGCCATACTAGTAAGGTTTTTGGTGGTTTGTATGGTTACCCTTTCCTCATCCGTGCTGGGTTGTATCACTTCAATGAGCGGTGCATTGGTAATTGTGTAATTAAGCGTAGTGATCAATTTTTGCTTGTATACATAAGATAACTCCACCGCATAAGAGAGCGCCGGGTTCAGGTAAGGATATCCCGCCTTGTAAGTTGTGGGGTCAAGATAAAATTTGAAGGGATTTAGCTGTTCATAATTGGGCCGCTGTATACGGCGGCTTAGTGTTATTCCCAGGTCATTATTGGCATCCAGGTGTCTTTGCACGGCAAGGCTTGGAAACGGCTGCATATAATTTCTTGAGAAGGTAGAATCAGAGGTTACATCATTGCCATCAGCAATCGTTTGCTCAACCCTTAGGCCCAACTGAGTGCTCCATTTCGACCAATCCTTACTGAAATTAATGTAAGCTGCGTTGATGTTCTCTTTATAAATAAAGTGATAAGTTTTTGTCGTGTCGAGTACATAGTGGGTGTTGTTATCCACCCCGTTAAAAAACTTCAGGTCATTATCAGCAGTTACATAGCTGATCTTTATTCCTGCTTCTATTTTAGCACCGTTTTTCAACGGGTGAGCATAGTCTGCTTTGAAAGACCTTATTTGTGTAAGCCCATTTTGTTCACCACGCAGTATCTGAGGTATTTTTGATGTTAATGTACCGTCAGCATCATACAGATTAGTAGTATAATCCTGCGTGCCTGTGCTTGGATAAGTGGCATAGTCAGCGTCTGCAGACAAAGAACGGCCGGTACTGTCAAATGTATGCCGGAGGTTCAGGTTCACAGCGCAATTATACCATTGGTTGGGTGAGGCATTGTCTGTGGAGAAGCGTGAGCTGACATTGTTCACAGAATCGAAAACATAGGAGTAATTGGCACCGTCCCGCCTGAAATCGGTGAAATTGCCATTCACGGCAAGGCCTACAATAGTTTTGGATGACAGGTTATAGTCTGCGCCAATGCTCCCAACATGGCCGGTAATATGATACAGGTAGTTGTTGTCCTGCTGGTAAGCGGCTTTAAAAGTATCATTATCATAAAATTTGCGCTCCAGGGTCAGATGATTAAAACCAACCCTGTATGAATAATTATAGTTGGTGAACAGGTTGAAACGTTTGTTGCGATAGTTCACGTTAAAACCTTCTGTGGTCTTTCCATATACACCTTGTATGTAGTTGGCATTCACACTGCCATTGAACCCCATTTTTTTATCCTTCTTCATTTTAATATTGATGATACCTGCTGTTCCTGCTGCATCATACTTTGATGAGGGGTTGGAGATGATCTCGATGTTTTCCACGGAGTTTGAGGGCATGCTCTTGAGCAGGTTACCCAGTTCCTGCGCCGATATAGGTTGTATTTTCCCGTTGATCATCACATTTACGCCCTGCTTTCCTTTGAGACTGATGTTATCGTTCTGGTCAACGTTTACGCCAGGGGAGCGGGCAATTACATCCAGTATAGAAGAGCCCGCATTTACAATACTGTTCTCTACATTCACTACCAGTTTATCGGCATGTATCTCTACGAACGGTTTTTGTGCACGTATGCCTACTTCCTTTAGCTCTGTACCTTTTGAAATGAGTGTGATATCAGGAACTTTGATCGTGTTCCCTGTTATTGTCAGCTTTTCTGAAAAGTAGTTGCTATAATTCAGAGAAGATACTTTTATATAATAACTGCCATTGTCAACAAGGGTGAGACCGTACTCACCCTTTTCGTTAGTGATCTCTGTTTTTATGAGCGTGGAATCCTCTCCGAGCAGCAGAACACTTGCAAAAACAACCGGCTTGCCCAAATCGTCCAATACCTTGCCAGATATGTTTCCCGGCTTGCCTGAGGCAGTTAAACCGGAAGCGATAAAGAGGATAAAAAGTGCAGTTAGCAGGTATCTGTTCATGGCTCGCTTTTGATATACCAAATGTATCCGGGAGTGTGCAGGGCGTGTTCACCCGTAATGGGTGATTTGCATAATGCTAACAGAAAAATGAAGTAATGTATTTTCATATGCGGCCTATATGGGTTAATTTCACAGGAGCAATATGGACTTCATGCGCATAAGGCGTTCACTATCACTAGTTAAGACGATCTGGGTTTTTCCGGTCCTGCTTCTTTTAAGCGTGACAATTACCTATGCGCAGCGTTATCCCTTCCACAACCTGAATGTGGATGATGGATTGATACAATCTCAGGCAACTTGCGTTACCCAGGACAAAATGGGCAATCTATGGATAGGAACGCTGGGAGGATTATCACGCTATGATGGCAGTAATTTTACCGGCTATACCATACGAAACGGGCTGCAGAATAATACGATATGGTCTGTGGCTACTGATAATACCGGAAGTATTTGGATAGGCAGCGAAAAGACAATATCCCGGTTTGACGGAAAAAATTTCACACATTTTTCACGGCAGCAGGAACAGACACGTGTCCTCAACCATACGCAGCAGATATATGTGGTTAACGATACCACCTGGTGGCGTGTGGCAGGGGATGTGTATTACATAACAGGGGGTAAGATAAAATACTATGTTACTCCCGGTGATACCGGGTATGTGTCCTCAATCCTGGCAGAGAAGAACCATTTATGGATCGCGAAGAAAGGGGTTCTTTATCACCAGTATGAAAACAAGGTAGATACTGTAGCGCTTCCATTACAAGGCGGCACCACTCGCGTTTATGACATTTTCAGAGATAAGAACGGAGCAATATGGATCGGCTCCAATACAGGTTTGTATAAGTTAGTTCGGAATAATTTAGTTGCTGTATCAGTAAAAACAGACTCCGCAGTTGCCCAGCCGGTGATCACTGCCATCACGCAGGATAAGTCCGGCGCATTGTGGCTGGCTATCAATAATGGGGTTATTAAAGTTGAAGGCAGTTCTGTGCAGCATTACAATAAGCGAAACGGACTTAGCGATAATAATTTCTTTGAAGTGTTTACTGATATTGAAGGCAACATATGGATGGCATCGGACGGGCAGGGGGTATTCAGATATTCAGGTACACAGTTTACCAGTCTTAATGAGACAATGGGGATGCCTAGCGCGCAGATAATAGGTATTGCCAGCAACAAGAAGGATTCTCTTTTCCTGGGTACGTATGACGCGGGGCTGTACATTTTTAAGGATGGTAAAATAAGCCCGCTGTCATTCCCTTCTAATCCTGTACCGTCTATCACTTCGCTGTGTTATACGCGCAGGTCCAAACTGTGGATAGGTACACGGGGCAGGGGATTATGGTCGTACGACAAAGGAATATTCCGTCAGTATGTAGCACCCGAGAGGAATTTTCCATCCATCGATGTTAACTGCGTTTATGAAGACCCTGAAGAACGGTTGTGGATAGGTTTTGCCAATGGGGCGCTGTTATTTGAGCATGACAGTTTTAAAACAGTGCCCACTAAGAATACGAGAATAGCATCTTTTCTTGCAATTGGCAGAGATAGTGTGCTAATAGGCGAGGAAAGCGGCCTGCTGTTGTATCATAATGGTGAGGTGACGGAGTTTAAGACCAATACAGGGGCAGATAGTTTTGTACTGCATTGTTTCACCATGCAGGGAAGGAACTTATGGATGGGCAGCCCGGATAATGGTGTGGTGCGCTACAACCTGGATACCCGTAAGGTGCTCATCATCAACAAAAATGATGGGTTGCGTTCTGATTTCATTTACAACATAATTGCTGATGATGAAGGAAATATTTGGGTGGGCACCGGCTTCGGCATCCACAAAATTAGAATGAATGTACAGGATGAGCCTGAGATCACCTTTTACGGCAAGGCGCAGGGCATTAATGGCATGGAGAGCAATATTAACTCTGTGCTGAAATTGCCAGATGGCAGCATATGGTTTGGTACAACAAATGGAGCTGTGCATTACCAGCCGCGCAGTGCAGTAGTATCATCGGCGCCGGTGAGTATTGTATTGCAATCAGTAAAGCTTACAGCGGAGAACACTATTGACAAGAGCTACTACGACAGCAGCGACAACTGGTATGGCATACCCTACAACCTGCGCCTGCCGTATAAAAAGAACAACATTGCTTTTACATTCCATGCAGTGTCCCTAAGTGGTTCGCAAATTTTATACAGGTACCGCATGGAGGGGCTGGAAACGCCATGGTCGGAGTGGAGCACTACCAATTCTGTCACTTATTCTGCATTACCACCGGGTAAGTATGTGTTTGTTGTGCAGTGTCAATACCCCGGTCAAACCACGCCTGAACTACGTTACGAGTTTGAGATCATTACGCCGTTCCAGAAGACGACCTGGTTTAGGTTTGCTGTACTTATTGCATGCTTGTTGACGGGTATATTGCTGCAATATCTTGTAAACAGCAAGAAGCAGCGCAGGCAACTGTTGTTGGAAAAATTACGCTCTGAAGAACAGGTGAAGATACGGTTGCGCACTGCTGAAGATTTTCATGATGAGATAGGCAATAAGCTGACGCGTATCAACGTGCTGACCAATGTACTGAAGAATAAGACACAACTGAATCCTGAATCATTAAGAATATTAGGCCAGATAGAGGATAATACTGCGCAATTGTATGGAGGTACACGTGATATCCTATGGTCGCTGAAACCATCCAATGATAATTTGTACGAGATATTGCACCGTATCCGTGATTTTGGTATGGAGTTATTTGAGGATACAGAAATGACCTTTACTTTTTCAGGCACTGATGACAAGTGGAAGCACTTCCGTTTACCAATGGATATGAGCCGTAACCTGATCATGATATTTAAAGAGGCACTGAATAACAGCCTTAAGTACTCCCGAGCCAGAAATGTAGTAATTGAAGTACAGGTAAAAGGCAGAAATACACTGCAAATGGTATTGAAAGATGATGGGCAAGGATTTGACGTGCATACCGCGACAAAGGGGAATGGTATTAATAACATGCACATACGTGCGGAGCGCCTGCATGGTAAATTGTATGTAGATTCACGGCCAGGGAAGGGAACCATCATTAACCTAACCTTCAAAATACCTCAAAACAGGTGATATTCTGTATGGTTAAATTAAAGAACTTTACCTAAACATATAACTATGAAACGTGATCTGGATATTCGTGTAGCTATAATAGAAGACGATGAGACCATACGTGAAGGATATGCGTTCCTGATAGGTAATACCAGTGGATATAAAGTTGTAGGGGCATACCGCTCGTGCGAAGAAGCCCTGAAGAAAATAGCCAATGATGACCCTGATGTGATATTGCTGGATGTGGAGCTGCCAGGTGTATCGGGTGTAGAGGCATTGCCAAAGCTGAAGAAGCTATTGCCAGAAACACACATACTGATACTTACCGTTTATGAGCAGGAAATGCTCATTTTCCGTGCATTAGGCAATGGCGCCGCGGGTTATCTTACCAAAAATACTCCTCCTGAAAAAATAGTAGCCGCGATACATGAAGTGATGGAAGGCGGTGGCCCGATGAGTGCACATATAGCGCGCATGGTAATCTCTTCTTTTAAACGTAATGAATCAACACCACTTACCCGCAGGGAAACGGAAATACTAGAACAGATAGCTACCGGCAAAAGCCGTAAGCGTATTGCAGAGGAGCTATTCATAGACCTGGAGACAGTAAAATCGCATATCAAGAATATCTACCACAAGCTTGATGTGCATTCCAAAGCAGATGCCATAAAGGCAGCGAAGGATAATAAGTTTATTTAGCTGGTTTGGTGCAGGTATAATTTTGCGTAGCGGCCATTCAGTGCCATTAATTCTTCATGTGTGCCTTTCTCTGCAATTGTGCCATGGTCAAGGATAATGATCTGGTCAAATGTCCAGCTGGTGAAGATGCGATGGGTGATGACGAGGGTTGTTTTATTTTCGAGATAGTTTTGCAGGTTGGCTAAAATGGTTTTCTCCGTTTGAGTATCCACGGCTGAGAGACATTCATCCATAATAAGGATATTGCTGTTCTTTAATAACGCCCTTGCCAATACCATACGTTGCTTTTGCCCCCCGGAGAGCATTACGCCTCGCTCGCCTATCATAGTTTCATAGCCTCTGGCAAAAGTGGCGATATCCTTATCAAGATCCGCCATACGGGCAGCAGCCTTTACTTCAGATTCTGTTGCATCATCTTTCCCGAATCTAATGTTGTTGTAAATAGTGTCAGAGAATAAGTAGGCATCCTGTGGGGCATAGGCAATGTTTTTACGCAGATGTTGTAAGTCGTAGTCGGTAATGTTATTATTATCAAAAGCCAGTGCTCCTGATGTTGTGTCGTACATCCTCAATAGCAGATGTGCTAAGGTTGATTTGCCAGAGCCTGTCTTGCCTATGATTGCTATTTTCTGCCCCGGTTTAATATCAAGAGAGAAATGTTGCAACGCTGTAATGCCTGTATGCGGATAAGTAAAAGTCACATCATTGAAAGTAATAGCTCCGTGCAAGGGTTTGTATATTGCGTTGGTGGGTGTAACTATCTCAGGTTTTGTATCCAGGAACTCATCTATCCTCTTTTGAGATGCACCCGCACGCTGCGTCATGCTTGCTACCATGCCTATGCTGGAGATAGGGAACATCAGGATATTGATGTAGATAACGAATTGCGCAATATTGCCGGTGGTTATTTGCCAGTTTATTGCAAAATATCCGCCTATAAGCACCGTACATAGCATACTCAGGCCTATGAACAGGTTCATGAACGGGAAATAGACTGCCTCAGTAAGGGATAGGTTAATGGAACTCTTCTTATACTCTTCAGAATTGATGTTGAAGAAACGCATCATATTCTTTTCCTGTACAAAGGACTTTATTACCCGTATGCCTGAGTATGATTCCTGCGCTGTTGTGGTAAGTGCAGAAAGCTGCGCCTGTATCTTTCCGCTTTTCCTGAAAATCACTTTATTAACCATATAAATAGAAAATGCCAGCACGGGCAATGGTGCTATAACGCACATGGTAAGCATAGCATTCACCCGAAGCATATCCCATATGCAGAAGATGGCAAGGAAAACAACCGACGTAAAATACATGATTGATGGGCCTGTGTACATACGTACCCGTGATACATCCTCCGATATACGGTTCATTAAGTCGCCGGTGAAGTTGGTTTTGAAAAAGTGTGTATTCAGTTGCTCGTAGTGGTTGTAGATCTCATTTTTCTGATCATATTCTATATGCCGCGACATGACAATGATCGTTTGCCGCATCATGAACATAAATAACCCCCTGAGAAGTGCCAACCCAATCAGGATAATGCCGCCTTTAATTACGAAAGAGATAATCGAGGAGCGTTCAGTTTGCGCAGCGATCATTTTTTGTACATCATCAATAATGTCTTTTATTACATAACCCGGCATTACAGCAAACTTGCTGGAGATAGCAACAAACAGCAGACCTAGCAATAGCCGCCATTTGTATTTGATAAAATATTTATTCAGCGAAGCCAGGTTCTTCATAGGGCAAATGTCGGGATTTGGCTGTACATACATATTATGGGCTTTAAAAAAATAGTTTTGTTCACCATATTTATTTCTTTGAATGCATTAAAGTACTTTTGCGCTTCAATTGAATTTATAATGAAAGTAGCAGTTGTAGGCGCCACCGGTCTTGTAGGTGGTACTATGTTAAGGATATTGGAGGAAAGGAATTTTCCGGTTACTGAATTGATACCAGTAGCTTCTGAGAAGTCTGTTGGGCAGAAGGTTTTTTACAGAGGAAAGGAATACAGTGTAGTAGCTGCTGATACAGCTATTGCTATGAAGCCAACACTTGCATTATTTTCTGCCGGTGGCAGTATCTCATTGGAATTGGCTCCTAAGTTTGCTGCTATTGGTTGTTATGTGGTTGATAATTCATCGGCATGGCGCATGAAGGAAGATAAAAAATTGGTTGTGCCTGAAGTAAATGGTCATGTATTGACAAAGGGAGATTATATCATAGCCAATCCTAACTGCTCTACTATACAAATGGTCATGGTGCTGGACCCTATACATCGTGCATATGGTATTAAGAGGGTGGTGGTAAGTACCTACCAATCAGTAAGCGGTACCGGGCAAAAAGCTGTTAAAGAGTTGATGGAGCAACGTGCCGGTAGCAAAGAAAATAAGGTGTATCCCCATACAATAGACCTTAATGTATTGCCGCATATCGATGTATTCCAGGACAATGGCTATACGAAGGAAGAAATGAAGATGGTGCACGAAACCTGTAAGATAATGGGAGACGACAGCATTAAAGTAACGGCTACAACCGTGCGTGTACCAGTAGTGGGTGGGCATAGCGAAAGTGTGAATATAGAGCTGCACAAAGATTTTAATGAAAATGATGTGCGTGAATTGCTCAGCAATATGTCCGGAGTGGTAGTAGTAGATAATCCTTCCATGAACGGTTACCCGATGCCTATAGATGCAGAAGGTAAAGACGAAGTATTCGTGGGAAGGATTAGGAGGGACTACTCACAACCTAATACGCTCAACTGCTGGATCGTGGCTGATAACCTGCGCAAAGGTGCAGCTACCAATGCAGTGCAGATTGCCAAATACCTGCATAACCAAGGGTGGATATAAAAAAGTTAGCTTTTGTCCTTTCTCATTTTCTTCGCCACAGCATCCAAAGCCTCGTAAAACTGGCCTCCGTATTTACGGATGATGGCTTCTTTGAGAAATACGTACACCGGTACTTTTAATGCTTTTCCTTGCTTACATGCTGGTTTACATAGTGTTTCGCGTGGTTCGTAATTCACAGCCTCATATCCGGGGTGAGAAATAACACGTATCGGGAATAAATGACAGGAGATGGGTTTGCGGAATTTTATTTTTCCTTCTTTCCATGCTTTTTCTATGCCACATTTCACTACACCCAGTTCATCTGTATAACCATAAACACATATGCCACCGTTTACTGTAGGAGTTACATAACCATATTCCTTATCCGTGGTATGGGTGCCCTGCTTTTCTATCTCGGCAACATATTCCGGGAGCAGGGAAGATTTTATTTTAGGATAGATACGCGCTATGATCTTTGTTTCCTCTTCAGTAAGAGGTGCACCACAATCTCCATCCACACAACAGCCACCTTTACACTTGTTCAGGTCGCAAACAAAATGCTCTTCTACTACCTCGTCACTAAGCAATACGTTATCTATCGCGATCATCTTCCTTAATTTAAATAATAAAGACGGATGTTATCCGTCTTTTGCAAAAATAATTGTTTTAACCCTTATAGTAACAATTACATATTAATATAGTTCATCAGCAAGTTGTACTTATCGGCTATATCATCGTTATTAGTGTGTTCGCCATACACTGCTTTTACATGGTATTTGTGCCGTTCAAAAGACGATACAACAGCATCCAGTGCCGACCGGTTTACTTTAAGTGTAATTTCCAGCATGCCCCTTTCGTTTACATTCGCCTGCATATTCATCACCACAACATCCTCATTTTCGCATATCCGTGCTATTTCAGGCAAGGTGTAATTACGGGGAGCTATTTCCAGTACAATGATCCCGCCGGGTGCATCTATACCACTGTGTTCAGTTACATACTTCAACAGGGTATCTTTGGTTACAGAGCCTATGTATTTATGGTCGTTGTCTATTACAGGTAGAACCGATAAATTCATCTGGTTCATAAGCCGCATCGCCTCAAAAGGGTGGCTTGTGCCATGAACAGCAGGCTTATATGCCAATGAATCGCTGCTGCTTATCTTATCACCGGTATTTTTCCAATTCAGAATATCGTCCTCGGTTATCAATGCCATGTAGTGATCGTCGGCATCTACAACGGGTAGTTCGGGCAGGTTGTTTTCTGCCATAATATCTATGGCTTTCTCCCCTGTGTCTTCCGGTGTTAGGGTTGGTACTGGTGCTATTAACTGGTCTATATTCATTTTTCTCCTCTCTATCTACTCTATTGCAAAACGTGTACCAAAAAACGTTAGTATCTGAATTATAACAAAATTGCAATTATTTGACAATACTAATCAGGCTTTATGCTTGTTCAGGAACGTTGTGAGTATGGTGTTAAATTCCACAGGCACTTCCATCATTGGGGCATGGCCACATTTATCTATCCAATGTAGTTCGGATGTAGGCAATAGTTTGTGAAACTCTTCGGCTACCATCGGCGGTGTAATGGTATCATTTTTGCCCCATATAAGGCATACGGGTACTTTTATTTCCTGTAGCTCATCGCCAAGGTTATGTTTAATTGCCGACCGTGCCAGTGCTATTATTTTGAGCGCCTTCATGCGGTTATTGATAATATGAAATACCTCATCAACCAGCTCCTTGGTAGCCACTTTAGGATCATAGAATGTGAGCTCGGTCTTCTTTTGCACATAGTTGTAGTCGCCGCGCTTGGGGTATGTTTCACCCATCCCGTTCTCAAAAAGACCTGAACTACCGGTAAGTGTGATGGATTTTACCAGGTTCTGGTGTTTAAGTGTATATACAAGCCCAATATGCCCGCCGAGCGAGTTACCTAGCAAGTGAAAATTAGATAACTTCTCGTGCTCTATGAATTTGGTAACATGTCGTGCAAGGCCTGATACGCTGGTTTCAATAAGGGTAAGGTCGTATAATGGCAACAAGGGAATGATAACCCTGTAAGATTGCTTAAAGTGATCAACCAGGTCTTTAAAATTACTTAATGCACCAAAAAGCCCGTGTAATAGTATTAGTGGTTCCCCGGCACCTTCTGCTACGTATTTAAATTTACCCGAATGTTTTATCTCGTATTCCATGTAATTGTGCTAAAATACTATTGTTTGGCTAAAAAATGCAAACTTAAGGGAGAATTGTGTTATGAGAATTTACGTTTTTATTATGGTTATGAATAAATAGCCACAAGATAATTGCTTCATATTTAAGCTAACTTTGCCTGTTATTTTTATAATATGCTGCAGCAGTATTGCTCATCGCTAACAGAATATAAACGTTTACCCACGCACGAAGTAAAGATCGGTGACCTGGTAATTGGTTATGGTCATCCCATTGCCATACAAACCATGACCACCACCGACACCATGGACACTGCCGCAACGGTAGCCCAAACTATTCGATGTATAGAAGCGGGAGCAGAGATGGTGCGTATAACGGCCCCCAGTAAAAATGAGGCCGAAAACCTGCTTAATATAAAAAAACAATTGCGTGCGGCAGGGTATAATACACCACTTGTAGCAGATATACATTTTACACCTAACGCTGCAGAAATTGCAGCACGAATAATAGAGAAGGTGAGAGTGAACCCGGGCAATTATATTGACAAAAAGAAGTTTGACTTTATAGAATATACCGACACGGAATACATTGCGGAAGTAGACCGCATACGAGACAGGTTCACACCATTGGTGCGCATATGTAAGGAGTACGGTACTGCAATGCGTATAGGCACCAACCATGGTTCGTTGAGCGACCGTATCATGAGCCGGTATGGAGATACCCCGATCGGCATGGTAGAAAGTGCTATGGAGTTCCTGCGTATAGCACGTGGTGAAAGTTATCACCAGATAGTGCTGAGCATGAAAAGCAGCAACCCGCTGGTGATGGTGCAGGCATACCGGCTGCTGGTGCAAAAAATGGATGAGGAGTTTGGTGAGTGCTACCCTTTGCACCTTGGCGTAACTGAAGCCGGAGACGGCGAGGATGGCCGGATTAAAAGCGCTATTGGAATAGGTACTTTGCTTGAAGATGGTATAGGTGATACCATAAGAGTTTCGCTTACAGAAGACCCCGAGTTCGAGATACCGGTATGCAGGGATTTAGTTGACCGATATAAGAACAGGAGCGGGCATCAACCAATAGCTGAGTTGAGGAATACAATTGCACTTCCTTACAATCCATTTGCTTATAACAGACGTGAGACGTTAAGTGTGCATAACATTGGTTCAGGACATGTGCCGGTTGTTGTTGCTGATTATAGCAAGGTGGAGCAACTGGATACAAAAAGCCTGGAGCCGATTGGATATACCTATAATGCAGATAGTGATAAGTGGAGTATCAGTGATTCTGCTGCTGATTATGTATATACAGGATTGCGGTTCTTTGATTTCGCATTGCCGGGAACATTGCAGGTGATCTGCGATAACGAGGCTTGGCAGAATGTCCCTGATAAAACAAAATACCACCCTTATCTTACCCAGGCTGAATATGCAGATAGTAACCTGGCTATCGACCAGCAACACTTTGTGTACGTTGATGCCAACGATGTGCCTTATGGTTTTGTAGATAAACTGAAGCAATATCCAAAGGCTGTGCTTGTTGTGTTTAGTTCTAACACTCACGCAATGGCATCGGTGAGGCGTTTCGTTATAGAACTGATGGAGCAGGGAATAAAATGTCCGGTGATACTGTTATCTGAAAGTATTGATAAGACTGTAGATAAACAACTGATAGAATATGCTACAGATACCGGTGGCCTACTACTTGATGGTTTTGGAGATGGCATATGGCTTTTGAATGATCCGAAGAATTTAGAGAACAGAAAAATTAGCGGGCGCACTTATCTTGAAGTAAAAAGCAACGAACAATTTCTGAATAATACTGCCTTCTACATATTACAGGCTACACGTACGCGTATCAGCAAGACTGAATACATAAGCTGCCCAAGTTGTGGGCGCACACTGTTTGACCTGCAGGAGACTACAGCTAAAATACGCTCTGTTACCAACCACCTGAAAGGTGTGAAAATTGCCATAATGGGTTGTATAGTAAATGGCCCCGGTGAAATGGCTGATGCTGATTTTGGCTATGTAGGCAGCGGCCCCGGTAAGATAACTCTCTATAAAGGCAAAGACGTTATGAAGCGTGGCGTACCCAGTGAAGTAGCTGTGGATGAGCTGATAGGCTTGCTTAAGGAGCATGGGGCGTGGGTGGAAACAAGCAACTAATAAAAAATATCCGGCAAAATATTTTCTTTCAATAGTCCTGCGCTTTTTGCTTTTTCAAAAAGAGTAGTAATCGCGTTTCGCCCTGTTTCTCCGAGATCTGTTGTGTAGTTGTTGACGTAGAGGTTGATGTGTTTGCGCATAACGTCTTCCTCCATCTCCTGGGCGTTTTCTTTTACGAATGGGGAGAGCTCGGGATAATGTTGCCAGGAGTAAGCGAGGCTTTCTTTGATGATACTATCTACAGTTGTGCATAGCTGTTTATCAAAGTTGCGGCGGATGACAATGCCGCCGAGGGGGATGGCAGCATTGGTTTCTTGCTGCCACCAGTCGCCGAGGTCTATGAGTTTGGTGAGGCCTTTTTGCTGGTAGGTGAACCTGCTTTCGTGGATGACGAGGCCGGCATCGTGTTCGCCATTCAGGACGGCTGCTTCTATTTCGCTGAAGATAAGTTCTGATTTATTTTTTGCGTGTGGGAAGGCTAGTGTGAGTAATAAATTGGCAGTAGTGTTAAAGCCGGGGATAGCAATTTTGTATGTGTCAATTTTAGAAAGGTCGAGTGATTGCTTTGCAATTAATAACGGTCCCACGCCTTCGCCCAGTGCGCTGCCGCTGTGGAGCAGCGTATATTTATCAACTGTGTGCAAAAATGTATTGAAACTGAGTTTGGTAATATCCAGTTTGCCCAGCTCTGCCCATTTGTTCAGTGTTTCTACGTCTTCCATAACATAATTGAACGTAATACCATGACTGTCTATCTTGCCATTTACCATGGCATCAAAGATGAAGGTATCATTGGGGCATGGACTGAAGCCTAGTGTTAGTTTCATTTAGAGTGTGTTTATAAAACCAGCCAGCCAGTCATTTAGATTGATCACCGCCTCTTTCATTTTCCATTGGCTTTTATCGCGTGGGGTAACGTAGTTGGAAATTGCGCGCACCTGCGCGAAGGGTATATTCTCGCGCAGGCAAACTTCGTGAAAAGCTGCACCTTCCATACTTTCTACCATGGCATTGTACCGTTCGCTGCGCATTTTTATTGTTTGTGCATTGCCGCTTACTGTGTTTACAGTAATGCCGCTGACGCGAGGTAATTTTATATTATCATGAAAATGAGAAAGCGGGTTGACCAATTTGCCATTGCTGAAAGGGAAGGTATTTTTATCCTGCAAACCCATTTCAAAAATATCGAGGTGTTTATCGTGGTCCTCGGCGCCAAAATCGGCATAGCGGTCTTCGGTGATGAAGACCACATCGCCCAGCGCTAATTCCTTATAAAAGCTTCCTGCTACACCAACCTGCATGACAAAATCATATTTATTATGTTGAATATGTTTGGTGAGCGCATAGGTTGTAGCTACCATTCCAACGCCGGTGACGAGCACTTCTATGCTCCAATCGCCTTTTATAGAGGCAGGGAGGGGGCGGTTTATTTCCCCATCTGTGGCGGCTATTAGCAGCAGGTTCATGGTGCAAATAACCGCTTTTTTGTGAAAACCGCCCAGTAGCGCTAATTTTGCAGTTCAAATAGAGAAAATGGTTTATCTGACTAGGGTTGAGAATTTTAATGCTGCCCATAAACTGGAGAACAAAAGCTGGACGGATGCCCATAACAAAGAGGTGTTTGGCAAGTGTGCTAATGAGAACTGGCATGGACACAATTACGAACTGCATGTGACTATAAAAGGCAACCCCGATCCTGAGACCGGTTTTATCTTTAATGCGAAAACATTGGGCGACCTGATAAAGGATGTGATCGTAGAACGTGTGGACCACCGCAACCTGAACCTGGATGTGGATTTTATGAAGGGCAAGTTTACCAGCGCTGAGAATTTTGCGATAGGTATATGGAACGAATTGAAACCACACATTGAGAAAGGTGGTGTGCAACTTCATCGTGTGAAGCTGGTGGAGACACCGAAGATATATGTAGAGTATTACGGATAATAAATGCTGATAGGCATATTGGTAATTGATAAATGCCAATACTCTATTCTCAGCTAATATTGTATCTCTAAATGAGGCATTTTGGCTTACCATAAGAAAGAGACATACGACGAGCAAACCACCAATGACCTTAAGGGTTATTACCGTTCCATACTGGAGGGGCTGGGTGAGGACCCGGAGCGTGAAGGGCTGCAGAAAACGCCTGAGCGCGTTGCCAAGGCTATGCAGTTCATTACGCAGGGATATACTATGGATGCTGCAGCGATACTTAATTCTGCAAAGTTTCATGAATCGTATAGCGAGATGGTGCTGGTGAAGAATATTGAATTGTATTCGTTGTGCGAACACCATATGCTGCCGTTCTTTGGTAAAGCGCATATTGCTTACATACCTAATGGTGTTATTACGGGGTTGAGCAAAATAGCCCATGTGGTAGAGTGCTTTGCACGCCGCCTGCAGGTGCAGGAGCGCATGACACACCAGATACTGGATGTGATACAGGAAACGCTGAACCCATTGGGTGTGGGCGTGGTAATAGAGGCCCAACACCTGTGCATGATGATGCGCGGGGTGCAGAAGCAGAACAGTGTGACCACCACATCGGCATTCAGCGGGCAGTTTATGAAGAATGAGACGCGGTCTGAGTTTTTGAAGCTGATTTCTCACGAGTTATCATAGTTTAGTAGTCAAATTCCAAAGGTTTTACGGTACAGCTTTTTTGCACTATATTTGCCCTCCCTAATATGGGTGCGGGACGTAGCGCAGCCCGGTAGCGCACATGGCTGGGGGTCATGTGGTCGCTGGTTCGAATCCAGTCGTCCCGACTAAATTGAGAGCGGAGAAACAGAGCGGAGAGCGGTTTCTCCGCTTTTTTGCTTTCATATATTCTGCGTTACAGCCGGTACCCACAATTTGCATAATGATAAATTATATTTCATTATGACAAGTTATAACTTACCATAACAATTAATTTTGTCAAGTAATTACTTTACATTTGTATTGGAAATGTAAAGCTATAACTTTCTATGGGCAAGAGATCCTTACAACTACAACAATTAAATAGTAAAATGCATGTATTTGCAGGACTGCAAAAAATAGCAGTGCCACCTACGGGATGGATAAAAGCCATTAGGTTGGCATTGGGTATGAATGCCCAGCAATTGGCCAACAAATTGACCATGACAAGGCAAGGTGTAGGGGATATGGAAAATCGTGAAAAGGATGGCTCTATTACTATAAGATCGCTAAGAGAGGTTGCAAAAGCATTTGACATGCAGTTAGTATATGGTTTTGTGCCAAATGACGGAAATCTGGATGCATTGGTAGAGAGAAAAGCAAAAGAACTAGCAACGCGAATAGTGATGCGGACCTCTAATACTATGAAGTTGGAAGACCAGGAAAATACACGAGCGCGTATTGAAAAAGCGATCGAAGAGCGAACTGAAGAGATCAAAAAAGAAATGCCAAAAACAATATGGGATTAAAAATAGAATATATAGAAGGCCAGACACCGCTGGACGAAGATGAGAAAGAGGGTTTACGTATCCCGGTAATTGCAACAAGAGGCGAGCTTGATGAATTTGAACAACAAAATATTGAGCAGGCAATACAATGGTCGATGAAAGGTTCTTTTAGACCTGATGTGGTCTTTAGTGAGAATTTCATTCGGCGCGTACATGAGAAAATGTATGGTGATACCTGGATGTGGGCCGGCGAATTTAGAAAAACAAACAAAAATATTGGCGTAGATAAATGGCAAATAGCAGTTGAGCTAAAGGCTTTGCTGGATGATGCAAAATTTTGGGTTACAAATAATACTTATCCACCGGATGAAATTGCAATTAGATTCAAGCACCGGTTAGTGGCTATCCATTGTTTCCCTAATGGGAATGGAAGGCATAGCCGCCTGATGGCAGATATCATCATCGACAAAATATTTAAGCTCCCGGTATTTACCTGGGGAACTACAGACCTGGCAAGACAAGGAGATGCACGTGCAAACTATCTTGCTGCGATAAAAGCAGCCGATATGGGGGACATAAAACCTCTTTTAAAGTTTGCAAGGGTCTGATTCCTCACATGCCTGAATGATGCATTGTGCTGTATAGGGTGAAAAACTCATGTAATTTAAGTAAAACGCGATTTCACTTTTTTTGCATCGCGAAAGGTACATTGAATGCCTTCTGAGAAGAAATTTTATTGGGTGTTCCGGATGAATATCTGGAACAACGGGGGGTTCTCCGCTTTTTTGTTACATGTAACAAAAAAGCGGGAAGGTATAATTTTGGAGAAGTGCCTGTTTTCGGTAAATATTTTTTTTCGTATGTGATGATATGCGCTGTGGGATTATCTTATGTGTTTTATCTTCAGGTATAAAGGGGTATAAAAGGGTATATTTATACCCCAAAAGGTATAAAAAACGAGGGTTTGGGTATATGTTTTATACCTACCAGAAAAAAGGGATGTCCCGAAAATATGGGACTGGCAGATAAATAAGTCGCAACATCCTTAAAAGAAATCCCCTTCCCAAGGGTGTACGTGTTTTCCAAAATGTCAAAGAACTTTTTGTTAGCAGCGCGCATGGAGTTTCAGCGTGTTTCTGTTGCACAATGCGGGTTGGAACTATGTAAAGTTCTGCAAGGTTTTTGGAGTGAAAAAATTGAAAAACCGTGACGGTACTGAAACTGTACCGTCACGGTACAGTTTCAGTACCGTCACGAAAAATAGTTATCGCGACCAGAGCGGGTTTGGCTGAAAATGGGGGCTGTTTTTTTATAGTCGAGATTTGTGTTGAAACGCTCGTTATATTCTCAACGTCGGTACCGTAAATGCCTTCGGAGAAGGAGTTTTATTATGTGTTCCGTATGAATATCTGTAACTGGGGTGAAGTGATGGTTTTTCACAAGCGGGACGCCTGGACCAGTGGGGGAAATACGCTAACTTAGTTTGTACACATAGTTCAGCACCCGTTATAAAGAATTTTCTTTCTGTTTGATGATCTCGTACAAAAGGCTCGTAATCTCTGGATATGATGGCGCAACCGTACTTCTCGTGGTACTGCTTTTGGTATTCTCAAAATGTATTGTGAGAGTGCCAACGAGCCGTTTACCTTCAAATAATGGGGTTGCTTGCACAGCCTTAATACCTTCAGCCATGCTAAATGTTAAATGTGGCTTGTAAGCCAGGTCTTTTGTAACGTCACCAATGACTATTACGTTGCCTGTGCCAGCGGCTCTACCGCACGCAGACGTATCAAACAGTTTGACTTTTTCAAAATGGCTGATGAACTCATTGCTTAAGCCCGCATGCGATACAATGGTGAGCATGTCTTTTTGCTTATCGTAAATATGCAACATGCCTTTGCTGGCTGCATTAAGCTTAATCGCGCCGGCCAGCAGAATATCCAATTCTTTAAAAACCCCTCGTGGTACTTGTGGTAAAACCCGTTCCATTTAAAATGTAGAAACATTCTTCAGAACAAAATTAAAGAAAAAAACCGCTTTATAGCAAAAAATCCGATCCATGCGCAATATTCGTAGGTGCATCTATTAAGACCTCCATAGGTATTTATGGGGTGGGTGTGCCCTCCGTCAGTGTGATACTTGCTACAATTAGGTCCGAGACGCTTGGACTAGTGGGGGAGTGGCCTGCGTGAGCAACCGAGTCCCGTTACACAAAAGCTAAGCTGTGGAGACATCGGCTGAAACACTAAACCGCATAACTTAAATAACCTATTTTATTTCACTAAGTTGTTATTTTTTAGTTTAGATTTCGGATCTGGATTTTTACTACTCAATGCCATCGTCAAAATACACTTTCATCGAACACCTTCTCTTCCCATCCACCTCGCTGAATGAAAGAAAACTCAGCGAAAAGCTGAAAGGCAAGACCGTTCTCATAACCGGCGCCAGCTATGGCATTGGTGAACAGGTGGCGTATAGGCTGGCGCAAACCGGTGCGAGGCTGCTGCTGGTGGCAAGAACAGAAGAAAAGCTAAAGGAGGTGCGGGACGAGGTGGCGCGCAGGGGAGGTGAAGCGCATGTTTTTATTGCAGACTTAGCGAAGGAGGAGCAGGTGAAGGCTTTGTTAGTGCAGCTACTGCAGTGGGATATTGATATTGTCATCAGCAATGCGGGGAAGTCTATAAGGCGAAGTGTATATGAATCGCTGGACAGGTTTCATGACCTTACGCGGAGCATGGGAGTGAATTATTTTGGACCTGCAAGGTTAGTGCTTGCGCTGATACCTATGCTGGAGAAGAACAAGGGGCACATCATTAACGTATCGGCTGTTAATGTATTGCTGGCACCGGCGCCTTACTGGGCAGCGTATCAATCGTCGAAAACAGCGTTTGACCAATGGTTCAGGTGTGCAGCGCCGGAATTAAGGGCTGCCGGAATATGTACAACTTCCGTATATTTGCCGCTCGTTAAAACAAGGATGATAGCGCCTACTGCGGCTTATAACAATATGCCAGCCATGAGCGCGGAGCATGCGGCGGCACAGATATGCATGGCGATAACCACCAGAAAGCGCAAAATAGCGCCCTGGTGGCTGCCTGTGGCAGAACTTGCATCTGTATTGTTTGGCGGGTTGTGGCAACGCATAGCGTCCAGTTATTTAAAAAAGAAGAAAACCGTGTAACGGAAAATGCTTTATACCTTAAAACAGCTTCATGCTGTAAATATTACCACCCCAAAAGGGATGTATAAGCTGGCAGAATCGTTTTTTAAAGCGGGCATAAACCCGATGGCGCTGCTGCGGTTCTCATCAAAACTCTACCCTGACAGTATTGCAGTGGTTGATGAAGGGGTTTCCATCACCTACAAAGACCTGTACCAGCAATCGAAACGGCTGGCAGCCGTATTGCGTGAGGATTACAATGTGAAGCCGAAACAACGGATAGCAGTTATTTGCCGCAACCATGCTTCGTTCGTGAAAACGCTGTTCTCCGTTTCTGCCACAGGCGCGGATATTTACCTGCTGAATATTGAGATGAGCCCGGCGCAATTCAAATCGGTGCAGGAGCGTTATCATTTCGACCTGGTGATACTGGATGAAGATGTGGCTGAGTTGATCGAAGGGTCGGGGTATAAGGGAAGAGCGGTTTATGCTTACCATCTCACGCGGAACTCGGTAGAGCGTTTGTCGAGGTCATCGCAGTATTATCCTGAGAAAAATAATTTCATGAAGAAAGCCGGCAGCATAGTAGTTCTGTCGAGCGGCACAACTGGTGCGCCGAAGGCCATCAGGCGCAGGCCGGATATACGCAGTTTCCTGAACCCTTTCTGCGCCTTGCTGACCAAGGCAAGCCTGGGGCAGCATAAGTCTGTGTATATAGCTACACCCATGTATCATGGGTATGGGCTGGCAGGTATTGTAACATCTATACTGCTGGGGTCGAAGGTGGTTTTGCTTGAAAGGTTTGATGCGGCAACGGCCTGCAGCCTGATCAAAGAACATAAAATAGATGTGGTGACGCTGGTACCAGTTATGCTGCGCAGGATGCTGCACCATGATGCAAAGGCGTTGCACAGCCTTGCGTGCATTATATCGGGCGGGGCTGCACTAAGCCCTGTGCTGGTGAGTGAAACGCACAACAAACTGGGGTTGAAGCTGTTTAACCTGTACGGGACATCGGAAGCGGGTTTGTCGATACTGGCAACTCCTGAAGACCTGAAAACGGCGCCAAACACTATAGGTAAGGTGATAAGGGGGGTAAGGTCGAAGATAGTAGATGCAGGGAATAACGAGGTAAATGCCGGAAATGCAGGCAGGATATTCATAAAAAACAGCTGGTCGGTGAAGCAGGATGCAAGGCGCTGGGTAGAGACGGGCGATATAGGCTACCGGGACGATGCGGGCAGGTTTTATCTGTGTGGCAGGGTGGATGATATGATCATATCGGGCGGGGAGAATGTACACCCTTTATCGGTGGAGCATGTGCTGCTGCAGCATGAGGATATTGCTGAGGCTGCTGTGGTGGGTGTTGAAGATGCCGAGTTCGGGCAGCGGCTGAAGGCTTATGTGGTGACCAAAACAAAGGGCAGGCAGCATGGAGAACTGCTGCAATGGCTAAAACCCCGTGTAGCACGCTATGAAATGCCGGCAGCCCTGGAAGTAATAGAGGAAATGCCTTATACCGCACTGGGCAAGCCTGATAAAAGAGCATTGACCAGCATGCAAAAAATATAATAACGATTTTTAACAACGGATGCAAAGAGCGTTACGTAACTTGCGTACTCATTCAAAGTAACCTCCCGTTTGGCTACCATCATTGAAACTCGCGATCTCAGCAAATCTTTCAAGAATGTAGATGCAGTCTCAGGCCTTTCTTTCTCTATACTGAAGGGGGATGTATATGGCTTTTTGGGACAGAACGGTGCGGGCAAGAGCACGACCATGCGCATGCTGCTAGGGCTTATTTACCCTAACAGCGGGCAGATATTCATTAACGGTACTGAGTTCAACAACAGCAGGCGGTATTTACTGCAGCATATAGGCGCTATTATAGAGCGGCCTGATATGTATGGCTATCTAAGCGGGTGGAAGAACCTGGAGATATTTGCAGCTCTAAGCAGGCAGCAGATACCGGCAGCGCGGTTGCATGCGGTGCTGGAGCAGGTGGGATTGAAAGGACGTGAAAAGGATAAGGTAAAGACCTACTCCCAAGGGATGAAGCAGCGGCTGGGCATAGCCATTGCGCTGGTGCATGAGCCGGACCTGCTGATACTGGATGAGCCGACCAATGGGCTGGACCCGCAGGGCATAGCAGATATGCGGGAGCTGATAGTATCGCTGAGCAGGGAGCATGGCAAGACGGTGCTGGTGTCGTCGCATTTGCTGCATGAGATAGAGCAGGTGGCTACGAGAATGCTGGTGATACATAAAGGCAAGAAGATAGTGGAGGGGGCTGTGAAGGACCTGCTGCATCCTGATGAGACACTGGTGGAAGTAGTTATTATGAAAGATGCAACCATTGCGGGAAAGCTTGCTGGTACGCAATGGCAGCAACATCTGCAGGCGTCTACTGATACGGGGCTGACGTTTAAACTGAACAGTAAATATATACCTGAACTAAGTAAATGGCTGGTGATGAATGGAGCGGGTATCATGGAAATAAGGACAAAACATTCGCTGGAGGATTACTTTTTATCGCTGACCAATGATGAGGTTACTAAGCATAGAACTGTATAAGATATTCAAGCGGCCGCGCACGTATATCAGTTTTGGTATAGTGACGGCGACTGCGCTTATCTTTCAACTGGCTATGATGTCGGGCGGGCGGGAGTTCTTTAAGTTCGGGATGCAGAATATAACGGAGCAGTTTGATGTGCAGGGGAGCATCATTAATGGTTACCTTGTTGCTTATCTTATTTTGCAATCACTGCTGATACAGATACCATTGCTTGTGGCACTTGTGGCAGGGGATGCGCTTGCCGGAGAGGCCAACATGGGCACACTAAGATTAGTATTGACGAAGCCGATAACACGCGTACAGTTAGTGATGATCAAATTTATTGCGAGCTCGGTATATACTGTGGCGCTTATTGTGTGGCTGGCGGTGGTTGCATTGTTTCTCTCGCTGCTGATATTTGGTGCGGGGGATATGATCAACCTGAAGAGCGAGACCTTTGTGATGCTGCTGAAGGATGACGTGATGTGGCGGTATATATGCGCATTTGGTTTTGCGTGTTTAGCAATGACCACTATTGCCTCACTGTCGTTGTTTCTCTCTGCGTTTGCGGATAATTCTATCGGGCCTATTATTTCTACCATGGGCATAGTGGTGGTGCTGACCATATTATCGAACCTGGAGCTGCCGCTGTTTGATGCGATAAATCCCTACCTGTTCACCAAGCATATGATAGGATGGAAGGGCTTTTTTGATAATCCAGTGCCGTATGCGGCAATCGGGAAGTCGGCATTAGTGCTGGTGGTTTATACAGTAGGATTTTTGGGAGGGACTACCTTTTATTTCAATAAAAAAGACATTAATTCATGAGGCGGTTTTGGCTATTGGTTTTGGCGTTATTGTTTTTGCAGGGCAGTGTTTATGCGTACGATGCGGAACAGTTGTATTATAAGCTGCGCGATAAGGTGTTGCTGGTGAAGGATTATACGGCTGATGTGAAGATGAAGGTGGATATAACTTATATGCGCATACCAATGCTGCAAGGCAAGCTGTATTTCAAGGCGCCGAATAAGATGCGGATGGAAAGGAAGGGGGGGATATCGATACTGCCGAGGAAGAATGTGAACCTTACACTTAATAACCTGATACCTAATGGAAAGGTGACGGTGATAGATGCCGGCATTGGCACTATAAATGGCAAGGCGGTGCGGATACTGAAAGTGATACCGGAAGACGAAGCGAGCGGGATAGTACTCTCCAAAATATGGATAGATGAAACCGCAATGCTTGCGTTACGAACGGAAACAACTACACAGAATGAAGGAACAGTAATTATGGACCTGGAGTTTGGCAAGTTCCTCAAATACTCGCTGCCTGATAAGGTGACGATTACTATGGATGTGAAAGAGTATAAGCTGCCTAAAGGTATAACGATGGATTATAGCGAAGTAACGCCATCTGCTGCAAAGGATGAGAAGGTTAAAAATAAAAAAGGGGTTATAGAGATACACTATCTCAGCTATGCAGTGAATACTGGATTGAGTGATGCGGTGTTTAAGGGAGAGGAGGAGTAATATTACTTCTGCTCCAATTGCATTTTCAGTGCCAGCAGATCAACCTCATTCCAGGATTTTGCGAAACGGCCATTTTCTATTTTGTGTATAACTATGCCAGATACTGTTACCTTTTTGCCGGTTGCAGGTATGCCCATTAATGTCCCTTTATGAGTAGCCGTTGCCTCGAAGCGGAAAGTTACATAATCGGGGTCTGCAATAAGGTGGGTGATGGTGAAGTGGATATCAGGCAGTGCGTTGCGGTATTGTTCCACAAAGTACATAGCGCCCTCTATGCCTTTAGGCTGATCGGGAAAAGTTGGGTTGCCGTCAACCCAATCCGCGGCAAATACCTGTTCCACCACTTCTTCGTTCCTGTTATTATTCCATCCGTCTTCTATCCACAGCTTCACTAATTGTTTATTGGCTTCTATTTTTTGGTTGGCGCTATCCATAGCTGAGTTATTTGGTTGTGTATTATTATGTTGAGTGTTTGTTTGGGAACATGCCGCCAGCATTGAAATACTGATGAAAAATGTAATTCCTAAGTGATTGAGTTTTTTCATTTTGAGTTTTTTATGAAAAGTGTTGAGGATTGCATCTCTAAATTATTTAATTTTGGTAATATACATATACTGTTATGGAAAGAAAAGAATTCATCAAGAGGGGAGTATTGGGCACCGCATTGGCTTATGTAGCCTCGGCTGTGAGCGCGCCAATGAAAGCAGCAGCCAAATTAGCCAACGCAAAATACAGGGGTGTAGAAAGTGTGCTGCCGCCTACCAATACGCATATGGTGGGTAATGGCTTTAAAGTGATGAACTTCTTTCCTAACGGGAGGGGTTTTGAGGAAAGGATGAGCCCTTTCTTTTTGCTGGATTTTAATGCTGAGGTGAGCTATCCGCCATCTGATATATCCAGAGGGGTGGGTGTGCATCCGCATAGAGGAATAGAGACGATAACTTTTGCCTACAAAGGTGGTGTAGAGCACCATGACAGCAAAGGTAATCACGGCATAATAGGCCCGGGCGATATACAGTGGATGACCGCCGGTGGTGGTGTGCTGCATAAAGAGTATCATGAGCAGACCTACCTGAAAACAGGTGGTGCTTTTGAAATGCTGCAGTTGTGGATCAACCTGCCGAAGAAACACAAAATGGTTCCTGCCAAGTACCAGAGTATTGTGCATACGTCCAAACCAAAAGTTACTCTACCCGGTAATATGGGCGAGATATATGTGGTGGCAGGGGAGTATAATGGTGTGAAAGGTATTGCCAGTACTTATTCGCCGGTGCATATGTATGACATCCATTACAATGCACATGCAGATTTTTCTTTCACACTACCGGCTAATTATAATACCGGCATATTGGTTGTTGATGGTTCTATAAATGTGAATGACCATAAAGTGCCTGAGAACCATTTTGTGCAACTGAAGAACGAAGCTGGAGAGATACACATTAAAGCAAACAAAAAAGGCATACTCCTTGTATTAAGCGGCGAACCGCTGAATGAGCCTTACGTTAGCTATGGCCCGTTCGTAATGAATACGGAGGCCGAGATACACCAGGCAGTAGAAGACTACAATGCAGGTAAGTTTGGTTTCCTGAAAGATTAGTCGTTATTAAGCTGCAGGTAGGTGTTGATGATGAAACCGTTGTTCTGCTGGAAAACATTTTTGCCACCTATTTCACGGCCCAATTGTAGTGCCTGGTTCAGGAAGCCACCTTCTATTTTGAAGGATGAGTTGGCTTTATACCCCAGAAGGATGCCGATGCGGTTCTGATCGAAGATATTCTCGCCTACATTTTTACCAAAGCCGATAAATATTTCATCGTATGCGGCAGCATATACTTTTTCAGATAGTGGCACATCAGCACGCAGC
This sequence comes from Flavipsychrobacter sp., assembly GCA_021155965.1. Lineage (GTDB taxonomy): Bacteria > Bacteroidota > Bacteroidia > Chitinophagales > Chitinophagaceae > Nemorincola. Next base: position 34,546 of record JAJNBJ010000007.1, on the reverse strand, counting down.
ATGTAGCGCACACGATTGAGGTAAACGAAATCTTCCGGCCTTTTTTGATCCATATCAACAAACCTGCCCAGCCAGCGTTGCTCAAGGCGAAGGCGGTGTACGAATGATACTTTGCCTGCCTGTCCGTTAATAACAAGCTGTTCGTAGATACGGTGTTCGGGGAACATGCGGGGCTGTGCGGCGATATTATATTCGCCATAAGGGAAAGTCAGTATCCAGCCATAGCCCAGGTGTGTAGTTACCTGTGGGTGTACCTTATAATTAAAACCCAGCCTTAGTAAACTTTGCTGCCATATTTCCACATAATCGGCCCTGCGGAACTGGTACTCAATATAGCCGCTTAGTTTTTTATTGATGTGGGGAGTGATTGTCGTGGTTATCCAGCCAATATCGTTGCGCGTGGTGGTGCGGTTTTGTGCATTAATGGTGCCGGTCGAAAAAGTAAGTATAGTTACGATGAACAGTAATTTTTTCATGGCGCAAATATAATGAGTTCAGTAGTACCATTAATTTTATCGTAAGTTCGTGCCGCGAATGCATCACGGTAAAGCATCGGAAAAATACTTAGTTGTTGGAATGATCATCAGCATGTTCCTTTGGGGGCTTGGCTGGCCGTCGGGCAAGGTGTTGACGCATTACTGCTCGGTCATCAATTTTACTGTTTATCGCTACACACTTGTTGTTGCAGCAATGCTAATACTGTTGCCATCGCTAGGTTTAAGCTTCAGGGTAAGGAAAGCAGGCATTCCTGTTTTTTTAATTTCAGGTTTATTGTTAGCGATATATAGCTACTTCTTTTTCAAGGGGTTGAAGAATGGTGCAGCCGGTGCTGGTGGCGTGCTGGTAACGATCATGAACCCCATAATGGCGTATGCGATAGGTATTGTCCAAAAAAGAAAATTGCCTGCAGGCAACGAAATTGTGGGGCTTGTGCTGGGGGCAATTGCCGGGTGTGTGTTGCTGAAAGTATGGAGCAGCGGAACAGCTATTATGGACAGCGGAAATCTTTACTTTTTGTTGTCTGCTTTTACATGGGCTGTTATGAGCAAGTTTACGGCAAAGGGTGCGCAGTATGGTTCATCAATGGGCTTCAGCTTATGGCAATACCTGGTCACTTTATTTTGTCTTGTTCCATTACTCAACTGGCATGAAGCCAATGCGATGCTGCAAATCAAAGACCATGTATTCTGGCTGAACCTGTTCTTTAGTTCCATCGGGGTTACTGCAATTGCTACAACGGTTTATTTTTATACCACTACCCGCCTGGGTGCGGAGAAAGCCAGCAGCTTTATTTTTCTTGTGCCGCTGGGTGCAGCAATATCTGCCTGGGCATTTATTGGCGAGCAGATACAAATTCATACTGCTGTTGGTGGCGTATTGGGGATAGCGGCTGTGTATGTGATGAACCGGCGGCGATAAATGTTATTTTTGTGGCGTGAAATTTATTAACGTAGTTACAAACCATCTGTTATGAGAAAACTGATCGCTTGCCTATCTATATTGGCATTTGTTGCAACCGGTATGGTAATGTACAGTTGTAAGAAAAATGCGAGCGGACGCAATACACTAAGTCTCGTTGACGATGCTACGGTATTGTCTTTATCAAGCCAGGAATATAGCAAGTTCATGACCAGCAACCCGCCTGTGACCGGTACGCCTGACGCTGAAAAAGTGAAAAGGGTAGGCGGTAAACTTACCGCCGCGGTGCAAACTTATCTTGCCGGCAAGGGACAGGCAGACCTGATAAAGGACTACAACTGGGAGTTTAATCTTGTCAATAATGCAGAAGTAAATGCCTGGTGCCTGCCCGGTGGTAAAATTGTGGTCTACAGCGGCATCCTGCCGTTAACACCCTCTGACACCGACCTTGCAGTGGTGATGGGGCACGAAATAGCACACGCTATCCTGAAGCACGGTAACGAACGTATGAGTCAGCAATTACTTGTGGAATTTGGCGGACAGGCGCTGTCTGTAGCGTTATCTTCAAAACCTGCAGAGACGCAGGAATTGTTCAGGAATGCTTATGGTATCAGCAGTAACTTAGGACTGCTGGCCTATTCGCGCAAGCAGGAAAATGAGGCCGACGAATCCGGCTTATATATTATGGCTACAGGTAGCTATAACCCCAATGCTGCTATCGGTTTCTGGCAGCGCATGCTTGCGCAAAGCAGCGGCAGTGCAGTACCGGTTTTCCTGCGCACACATCCAAGTGAGCAACAGCGAATAGATAATATCACCGGATTGATACCGAAGGCGATGGCTTATTATAAGCCGTGAGTTATAAAAGTAAAAGCCCCGTATTGCGGGGCTTTTACTTTTATAAAGAATCTTGTTTTAGTTCACTTTCCTGCCTGCCATTACTTTGGCATTGTTGTCTTTCTGGTACACCTGGTTCCTTCTTACCACCAGCCTTGCTTCAGCAGCATTGCCACAATCGCAGGTTACCTGGTAGGTCTGGTTGTCATATTCTACGTCCACCGTACCATTGTGCCAGTTATTGCCTACCAGCACAAAGTTGTTGTTGTTGTACAATGCGGCAAATTCCAATGTTTTGCCGGGCACATCGAAGCTGATTTTTATAGCATCTCCGCTGGTACGCTCACAAACACCTGGCGTAAATGCAGGGATCACCAGTTCGTTGATGTACTGGCCATTATCGAAAACGATAACGCCTGATTCTACTTTACCTTTTTCGGAGCCCATGGTGCGCCTCAGTGTCAACCTGTGGTCTATATAGAACTGTACTTTGTTGATGTCGATATTGTCGTGCTCAAGGCGGTGCTTTAACGATTTGGTGAAAACTATCCATGTAGTATCTCCCTTATCTACTTCTGGCCCCGTGGCAAAAGCCTGCCTGTGGCAACTACTGCAAAAAAGGCTAATAACCAGGCTAACTGATGCCAATGAGAGTAGAGCGATTTTTTTCATAATAGACTGTTTAATTTTCGTTTATAATTATCCTTATCCTTCCTGAATGCTAACTTATTTTCCTTTTTGCGGGAAATAGTAGCATGCAAGATAATTCTTTAGTTTTAAAAACAAAGGTGTTGCTATCGTATTTTTTAAAGCAAAGGGCACTTAACCACGCTTAGAAATTATTCACCACAGGTAAATGGCCGATAAGGGAGGCACAAGATAGTAAACGGTTTTTTAAAAACAAATATATTCATATGTATTTTCCAAAAATGCATTAAATATATTTGTAATTATTTATGAAGGAACGACCGCAAAGGGTCATTTCTTTATCTAAAACAGCGTGTTGATGAGGTGCCTATGGCAGCCTGAAAAGGAACTATTTTTTTGCTGAATATTTGCATTTTCCAGAAAATTATCACTATCATTGTAGGGTTTTTCGATCTGTACGATAACCAATTCAAATTAAATTGCCATTTATGAAAAGAAGAATGCTACTTTTAACACTTGCATTACCTGTAATTGTATGCCAGAATGTTGCAGCCCAGACAGCATCAAGACTGATTGCTGAAACAGGCTGGAGCAATGATGGCGTATCGTTCCTACTTAATGACTCTGCTCACTATAATTATTCTGCCGGCAGGGGCGGCGACCTTACCCACCCCCTGAAATATGACAATTCTACAACCTGGAGCTACGATACAGGTGTATATACAAACCAATGGAATTATATACAGCGCTACGATGTTAATCATAACGATACCAGCGATATAGCACAATATTGGGATGCCGGTATGGGCGTATGGGTGCCTTACAGCAATACATTGAAATTCTATAACAGCAGCAACAAAATGACCTCCAAGATATTACAGACATGGGGCGGTTCATCATGGGTGCCGGTTGCAAGGAATCTTTACAGTTATGACCTGGCAGGCAGGCTGATCGTTGACCAATACCAGGTATATGTAATGGGTACATATGTGGCCACCAGCCAAACAACTTATTACTATGACGGTGTAACGGGCAACCTGATCAACCACACCAACCAGGATTTTGTTTCCAGCACATGGGTTTACTCTAATGCGTGGGATTATACGTACACCAGTTCTAATCAGCCACTTACTGTTACCAAGAAAATGTGGAACGGTTCAGGATGGACACCGGAGACCTTGTACACGAATACTTACAATACCAGTGGCGACATGACTTACAGGTTATTACAGATCTACCAGACCATTGACAGCACATGGAGAGACGATTCTTTGCATATATATAGCGGCTTTGTATCTCATATGCCCACAAGCGATGTTGTGCAGCACAATGATACCGGTGTATGGCATAACGTAATGCAGTTCTCATACACTTATAACGGCTTCAACCAGATGACGTCTTCTACAGGTATCTCCTGGAATATTCCGAGCTCTGTATTTGAATATGCACTGAATGACCCAAGGCGTGTTTATTTCTATGAGACATATACTCCGTCATCTACAAGTGTAAAACCGGTGTTGGCTAACGGTGGTTCGGCTAACGTTTACCCTGTTCCTGCACAAAATGTATTGAACGTAGACCTGAAATGGGATGTGGCACAGGCAGCAAGCATCACAATATTTGATGCGCAAGGCAGGGTAGTAAGGCAGTGGGAAACACCGTCTTCAACTGCCTATGCAAGCAGTGTATCTATCAGCAACCTGGCTGATGGTTTATACTTCATCAGCATCAACGGTACAGAAGGAAAAATTGTAAAACAATTAGTTGTAGCACACTAATTTCATAAATAACTGATAATAGAGAGCGTCCTCAGCGGGACGCTCTCTTATTTTGTATAAACACTTAACTTAGCTGTATGAGCGGACAACAACCGATAGGTGTATTTGATTCGGGTTATGGCGGGCTTACGGTCTTCAGGGCCGTTGCAGATCTGTTGCCGCAATATGACTACATATACCTTGGTGATAATGCCCGTGCTCCTTATGGTAACCGCTCTTATGAAACGGTGTATCAATATACCCTGGAGTGTGTGCAATGGTTTTTTGACCAGGGCTGCCCGTTGGTGATACTAGCCTGTAATACAGCATCTGCAAAGACGCTACGTACCATACAGCAGAAAAACCTGCCGCAATTAGCGCCTGATAACCGGGTGCTTGGTGTGATACGCCCCACGGCAGAAGTGGTTGGTGCATATACGAAAAGCCGTTCTGTTGCTGTGTTGGGAACGAAGGGTACGGTACAGTCCGGTTCGTATGAAATAGAGATACGTAAATTTTTCCCGGATATAAAAGTTCACCAACTTGCCTGCCCGCTGTGGGTGCCGCTGGTGGAGAATGGAGAATACGGCTCGGAAGGTGCGGATTATTTTGTCAAAAAATACCTTGACGAGCTTTTTCGGCAAGCGCCTGATATTGATACTATTTTACTCGCCTGTACGCATTATCCCTTACTGCTTGATAAGATAAAAAAGTATTTACCCACCGGGGTCACTGTTGTTTCGCAGGGAGAAATAGTTGCCCAAAGCCTGGCGGATTATTTATATCGTCACCCGGAAATGGAAAGCAGGATCAGCATGCAAGGCGGCAAACGTTTTTATACCACCGATGACCCCGCAGAGTTTGATAGCCATGCAACCATCTTTTTCGGTGATAAAGTGCGGTCTGAGCATGTGCATGTGTAGTGCTAAAGGGAGTTTATCCAATTTTCTAAGGCCGGCTGATGATCATTAAAGTGCTGCTGCAGGCTAATGGAATGAAATGGGAATTGCTGTGTTTCATTCAGCGCCCGTTGAAGGTTAAAATGATCTTGTTTTATGCTGTAAAATAATCCCTGTTTATGCAGGGTGTTACCCAAATATTCTTGTTCGGTCTGTCCTGGTGTTGGAATGAGGATCGCCCTTTTTTGCAACGCCACCAGGTCCATAAGTGTTGAATAGCCGCTGCGGCAAATGACCATGCCCGCATTTTTAATGATCTCTGCCAATTCTTGCCCCGCAACACGTTTGTGATAGGTAATATGCGATGGAATATTTGCAGGTTGCTGGACGGCTTCACTGCCTTCTATAAAAATAGTATGGGCGGTATGAGCCAGGCATTGTTGCCATAATATGCGGGATAGTGCGGTTCGCTGTGGTTCAGGGCCGGATAACAGGATGAGCAATGGGGCATCGCTGTTATTGGTAGTTGCGTCTGTTGTGGCAAAGCGGGATAAAAGGCCGATATAGCTTGTATTTGCGGGAAGCCGGCTGGTATGGGATAGGCTGCCTGCTAAGTTTGGGGTATCCTTAGCATCAACTACCCAGGTAGCGTTAAAGTTGCCGAGGTACTTGTAGTGTATCTTTTGTATGGCGCGGTTTGCCAGGGTGCCAAATCCGGTCTGGATGCACAGCTGGTGGGTAAGAATGACCGATGTGATTTTTGAATGAAACAGGCCGTAACGGTTATCTGAAATAATACCATCTATTTTTCGCTGTGCCTCAAGTTGCCGGAGCCATTTATGCTCGACATTGATGGACTTTTGAATATTGGGCAGTTGGGACAGCAACTCTATCTGCGCCCATTTGTTCCAATTGGAATAGGTGATATTGTAGCCATCAAGATGGATACATTCTATATTGCCAAAAATTTCCTTTATAAAGGCTGCCTGCGATGTATTGCCTGCGAATATGGGCACATGGCGCAGTCTTTGTATATGCCTGATGAGCGGTATGCAACGGGTCGTATGACCCAATCCCCAGTCGAGGGGGGCAACTAAAATATGCTTCTGCTCGTTGATAACCAATAATGTTTATTTTTACAAAAGTAAATCTATGGAACAAAGAAACAGAGGCAGGCAATTAATTAAAATGCTGGCGTTGCCTGTAATACTTGCGGTAGTGAGTATGCTGATGGAAGGCTGCCTGGGCGAAAAGAGATGCGGCTGCGGCACAGACCTGAATACTGTGTACAAAACCAGGAGGCATAGGTAGCCTTTCCAAGCCCGGGAAGAAAATAAGGTAAAAGGCTGGGCGCAATGGGTTTGTAACTGGGCATGAATTTTGTAAGAATAAACAAAAACCCTTATGTGGCGCGAAGAAAAAGAATGGTTGCACTATGTAAAGAACATCATCGCTGCAGATGTTTCGTCAGCTGTTTTTCTCGCATCTTATCTCAGGTACACTAGTATCAGCAAAGACTATGCAGCTGCCCTTGAGGTGGTTGACCTGCAGAAATATAAAGTCATAAAAAAGGCCAATAAGATAAAAATAGCCCTCCGGGAACGATCAAAAATACCCTTTGTGTTTGTTGTAGGTAAAAACTAGCCACTTCCTCATTCCCCGATCGCCAAACAGGTATTTAAGGATTAGTAATATTTGTAAAGTTTTTTTTCATAATAAGGCTGGAATTTATTGGTTTGCAATGCGCTTTTTTTAACTTTAAGCCTTGTTGAGGAATTCTATGGGAGCGGTAGTACAGTTCCCGTACTAAAAAACTATTAAATTGAGTGTATGAAGATACAGAATACGCCTGCTGAACAGCCAGCGGAAGAAATGGAAAATGGGTATGATATATCCCGCCGCCATTTCTTTAAGCTGACGGGAGGTATTGCCGGGATAGGGTTGTTTTATGCATCCTGCAAGCCGCCCGGGGCGCCAACCAATATTTTCCTGGGAAGCGGAGATACTGCCCTGCTCAATTTTATTTACATTCTGCAGCAGATAGAAGCTGCCTTTTATATACAGGCGGTAGCTACTCCATACTATGGGATGGACCACCTTGAATTGCTTGCCATTACCGATGTGCGCGACCAGGAAATTGCACACAGGGAGTACCTTAAGAAATTGCTTGGCAATGATGCAGTAACCAATATCTCTGCCGATTTTTCATCGGTTACTTTTGCTGAGCGTGCAAGTGTATTATCGAAAGCCGGTGAGCTGGAAGATATAGTGGTATCAGGTATTAGCAGTGCAGTGAACTTATTTACGAACAAAGTTTATTCGCTCGCATTAAGTAAAATGGTATCGGTAGAGGCGCGCCACTCAGCCTACTTCAAGGATATGCATACATGGAATTCTTTTGGTGATGGCGTGGATGCCAAGGGCTTTGATAAGGCAGTGCCACCGAGAACGGCATTGGAGAACATGAATGCATTCAGCCATACAAACTATGATGCAAGCAAATTACCTAACTAGCAATTAAACAGTCATGAATTTTAAGAATATACTGCACGAAATAGAGAAAAATGATCCCGAAGTTTACGAGAAACTGAGCGGCCGTCGCGATGTTTTAAAGAGTTTTGGGTCGAAGGTGGCTGTAGTTGCATTGCCCGTTGTATTGGGTTCATTGTTCAAAAAGGCATACGGCAAAACCACCGATGTTGTTGTGGATTCTTTGAATTTCATGCTGGAGCTTGAATATATTGAATACACTTTTTACCGCACGGCAACCAATACCGGCGGCCTGATACCTGCCAAAGACCTTGCCGGTTTCAAGACCATTGAAAGCCACGAAAAAGCGCATATCCAGTTTTTTATAGATACCATTATTGCTGCTGGCGGTACTCCTTTTGTTCCCAAACACTACAGCCATCCTACAACTAATGCGCCGTATGTACCGGCAGCCTACGACTTTACCAAAGGTGGCGCGTATGCACCTTTTGCCAATTACAATCATTTCCTGATGCTTGCACAGGTTTTTGAAGATACCGGTGTGCGTGCCTATAATGAGCAGTCGTCCATATTTTGGGGCAGCGCATTATATACGCAATTGCAACAGATAACAGCCACTGAAGCCCGCCATGCTGCCCACGCCAGGCTGATACGCAGGAATTTGGGGGCAGTTGAGGTGCCCGCACCATGGGTGACCAATGATATTGCGCCAATCACAGATTTTCTAGCTAACTACGATGGTGAACAGAATACAAAACAGCTTGATGTTGAGATCACAGCTTTGAAGGGCCATAAAGATGATAATATCCCCAGGTTATCTGCATCAGCGGCATTCGATGAGCCATTAAACAAGGCAACCGTCGTTTCACTCATGAAGCCATTTATTTTGCCCTAGGCATAGTATTTACGGCATATATAAAGCAATTCGCCCCATTTTGTACGTCACAACCGGGTTGCGTGTTTAGTTTTGGAAACTTAAGTTATTTACAAAATAAAAACATATTTAATGAAACGCTTTTTATTATGCCTTGTATTAGTGGTGGCCCTTGCCCCTATTAAAAAAGTGGCTGCGAAAGATAATACGCCTATCGAGACATTTATTCAGCAGGTAAAACAAACAAACAAGTTTATTCCTGTGAACTATTTATGGCAGGCCGATAATAATTTTGACAAAACGGACCTGCTTCAAAATGTAGAAGATGCGCAGCCTTTGACCATTGATTATAGCCAGGTAGCTGTGTTCCTGCAGAAGAAGATGACCGCCATAAGCCTGGAGATACCTGCATTAAAAGGTGGGAGCTATACGATAGAACTTGCACGTTATGAGTTCACGACCAATGATTTCCAGATACATACCCTGGGTGAGAATGGCAAGGATGAACTGTTCGATTATACACCCGGCTTGTATTACCGGGGGATTGTGAAAGGTTACCCGGGTTCTGTTGCGGCATTCTCATTTTTTAAAAATGAGGTGTATGGCATCTTTTCCATTCCCGGGGAAGGTAATTATACTGTTGTTCCCAATACAATGGTGGGTACGTACTTCGACTACAATACGCATTATCTCTTGTACAACGATAACGACCTCAAGATAAAACAGTTCGCGCCAAAATGTGAGGCTGATATGCTGCCCGAGTTTGAAGACCTTGTGGGTGCTAAAACCACTACAACATTAAACAATAAGGTATACCAGAATTGTACTGAAGTAAGGGTATTTGAAGTGGGCGATTATGCCCTTTACCAGACCAAGGGCAACAGCGCAACAAATGTGACCAACTTTCTGACAGCATTGTTCAACAATCAGGCAACGATATACCGTAATGAATTGATACCTATTGTACTGAAATATGTACAGGTGAATACAGCAACGGATAATTACCAGAAGATAACTGTATCCAGCTCAAGCAGACATCTTGATACGTTCGGTAAGGTGACGAAAAATAATCTTCATGGGTGCGACCTGGCGTTACTTATGTCTACTCACCTTAACGGAGGATATGGCGCCCTTGGCGGTGTAGCCTGGCTGAAGTCGATGTGTGCTTCCTATAATTCTTCATCGCATTACGGGCCTTATGGCTTCTGCAATGTGAGTAACAGCGGGGTGATCAATTTTCCAACATATACCTGGAACGTTGAGGTTGCCGCACATGAGATGGGCCATATTGTGGGATCGCCGCATACACACCGTTGCTGCTGGAACCCGCCCGGCACGGGTACCACCGCAATAGACGGCTGCCAGACAATTGAAGGCGGCTGTCCTGATCCGGGCAATCCATCGTCGGGTATTGGCGGCACAATAATGAGCTATTGCCATCTTACCAGTACGGGTATTAACTTCAGCAATGGTTTTGGCCCGCAACCGGGCGATACTATCAGGCGGTTTATCAAGAACAAAGTTTCATCTACGTGCCAAGCTAAGTACATTCCGGCACCCGTGATGGCAAAGTCGGGCAAGACGCTGGCTGCCAGCAGGGAGTGTACTGACCTTGTTAGCGGGGTAGCCACTACTTATTACTGGTGGGATAACAACACTGCAGACCATGCGGATGATACGCTGGTGCTTATGGTGAAGCCAAATGGCAACAACATTGGCAACCTGAACAAGGTTGGGTTTACTGTAACAACGGGGACACAGCCGGGATATGCAAGCGGGCGGGCAGATACGATAATTTTTCCGTCGGGAACGGCAGGGGTTGGGGGCAAGAATATGGCCATGCAGCGCTACTGGAAAGTTACCGGGGCCACCGTGGCTTCATCAGCAGTTGAGGTTATCTTCCCCTTCCTGTCACAGGATACTATTGATGTGAATGGTAGTGTGCCTGGCGATGCTGCAGTGAGCAGCTACCGTATGTACACAGTGAAAAATCCGGTGGACCCAAGCCCTGCCGGTAATTTTGCAGGATCTGTGCCTGCAAACTTCACTATTTACACAAACGGCGCAACTGCATCTGCAACCAACTGGTCGCTGTCAATGTCTGGTACTACCTACCGCGCCCATATGATGATGACGGACCTGTCTGTAGGAGGTTCAGGATTTTATCCAACCGCTATAGGCGTTGGTACTCGTAACCAGCAACTGACAACTGAAGATGTGAATATTTATCCCAACCCGGCAAGTGGTGCAATTACTGTTGATGCTAGCGGCTTTACCATTACAGGTGTGCAGGTAATTGATTTGCAGGGGAGATTGGTGGCATCTGTTACCGATGCTGCCGTTGCAGTAACAATGCCTGTAAACGAGTTGGCAAATGGAATGTATTTTGTAAGGGTGCAGACAGAAGATGGCGCGATGCTTACAAAGAAAATTACTGTAATGAAATAGCAGCAAAAAAAGGAGATCGTAAAGGGGGGCTGTAAAGCCCCTTTTTTATAGATATATGCAAATCTGGAGTAAATATTTATATTTATACCTCAATTTAAATGGTATGAAATACAAGTATTTATCCCTGATACTACTCACATTTTGTATTACAACAGCTAATGCACAAAGATCATTGTTAAGTAATACCAGAAGCGATCTCCTTGCCTTGAACACAGAGAAGCACTATGACTATAAAAGAATAGCTGTGGGATATACATCTCAACCCCGCCCTATGCCGAGTAATGCAGGAGATGGGATAGTGCATGTGTCGTACATGCAGGGAGTTGATGTGGCCATAGTAACACCGATGTACAAAAATGATTCCCTTTCCTTTACAGGTAATGGATTAAAGGTGGGACTACAGATCGGTGCGATGATCCCCCTGGCGCACACGGAATATAACCAGTTTGCGATGTCGGCCACATTATACTACCAAACTTTCAGTGTCAAGGATGCGTACTATGATAATGCCAGCAAAAAAAAGCCGCGTCTTAATGTGAGCAGTATGAGTATTCCATTGATGCTTACTATGGTAGGAAGAAACCGGAAGGGAGGCATGGTAGGTTACTATTGTGAGCTGGGAGCATATCTTAATTATGTCTTCCAGGCGAAAGACGGAGGGGCGAACTACATAAAACAGTTTAGTGCTGTGATGATACAACCACAGGCAGGTTTTGGCATATGCCTCACAAGGGATGGTGGCCGCACCCGGTTCAACAACCGGACGAACTGGATGGGATTCTATGTTTCGGATGCGGTGACCAATATGGTGAAAGGGAATGGAGAGACGTTGCATGCATTATTTTATGGAATAAAGTATGGGCACTGTATCAATTAGCATCGATACTTACTCTTATTTAATATTATTTTTATAAGTGTGGCGCGAAAAAATTTGTAGGTTTGCACCATGATTGCCACACTGGAGCAAGCCACTAAGCTCGGCCTTCGCGAAGAAGAATTTGAAAAAATAAAACAGATACTGGGTCGTACCCCGAATTTTAATGAAGTAGCCATGTACTCCGTGATGTGGAGTGAGCATTGCAGCTACAAGAATTCCATTAAATGGCTGAAGACCCTGCCCAGGGACGGCGCTAAGCTGCTGGTGAAAGCAGGCGAAGAAAATGCCGGCCTGGTGGATATAGGTGACGGATGGGGTTGCGTGTTCAAGATAGAGTCTCATAATCATCCGTCGGCAATTGAGCCCTTCCAGGGAGCTGCTACAGGTGTGGGAGGTATACACCGCGATATATTTACGATGGGTGCAAGGCCTATAGCCTCGCTGAATTCTCTGCGTTTCGGCAAAGTGGATAATCCAAAAACAAGATGGCTGATAAAAGGTGTGGTGAAAGGCATTGGCCACTATGGCAACTGCTTTGGCGTACCTACAGTTGCTGGTGAAGTATATTACGAAAGCTGCTACCAGACAAATCCGTTAGTGAATGCGATGAGTGTGGGCGTGGTGCGTGTGGGGCAGACCGTTTCTGCTACATCTCATGGGGCAGGTAATCCTGTTTTTATAGTAGGTGCTTCTACAGGTAAAGATGGTATAGGCGGTGCATCGTTTGCATCGGCCGATATAACTGAGAATAGTGCTGAGTCGCTGCCATCGGTGCAGGTGGGCGACCCGTTTGAAGAAAAGAAACTGCTGGAAGCCTGCCTGGAGATGATACCTACAGGTGCGCTGATAGGCATGCAGGATATGGGCGCAGCAGGCATTACTTGCAGCACCAGCGAGATGAGCGCAAAAGGTGAGCATGGTATGATCATTCACCTGGATAAAGTACCTACACGCCAGCAGAACATGAAGCCATGGGAAATGTTGCTGAGCGAGAGCCAGGAGCGCATGCTGATCGTAGTGAAGAAAGGCAGGGAAGATGAGGTGCAAAAGATTTTCGACAAGTGGGATATACACTGTGTGCAGATAGGAGAGGTAACAAAAGATACCAACCTGAAGTACTACATGAATGGTGAGCTGGTGGCTGATGTGCCGGCTGAGAGCCTGGTATTAGGTGGCGGAGCGCCTGTGTATGAGCGCGAGTACAAAACGCCTGCGTATTTTGAAGAAATAAAGAAGTTCAATATAGACAGCATTATTGAGCCTGATGACCTGAAAGAAGCAGGATACCAATTGCTGCAATCGCCTAACATAGCCTCCAAGCGGTGGATATATGAGCAGTATGACAGCATGGTGATGACAGGCAACACACAAACCAATGAAGCCAGCGATGCCACCGTGGTGCGTGTGCATGGCTCAGAAAAAGGCCTTGCGGTTACTACCGACTGTAACAGCCGTTACGTATTCTCCGATCCATATGTTGGTGCGATGATAGCTGTGAGCGAAGCTGCACGCAATATAGTTTGCAGCGGTGGAGTACCTGTTGCTATTACTAACTGTCTCAATTTTGGCAACCCATACAATCCTGAAGTTTACTACCAGTTCGTGCATGCTATTAAAGGTATGGGCGATGCCTGCCGTAAATTCGATACGCCGGTTACCGGTGGTAATGTGAGCTTCTACAACCAGAGCGAAGACGGGCCGGTGTATCCTACGCCAACAATTGGTATGGTGGGCGTGCTGGATACGTTATCGCAAAAAATGTCGATAAGCTTTAAACATCCCGGCGATAGTATATACTTACTTGGCAAAAACAGGAACGACATCAACTGTTCTGAATACCTGCACCATATATGTGGCGTAGAATATAGCCCTGCGCCGCATTTCGACCTGGAGGAAGAATACCAGTTGCAGCATAGGTTGCAGAAGGTAATTGGTAACCAGTTGGTGAAGTCTGCGCATGATATTTCTGAGGGTGGGCTTTTTGCCTGTATGGTGGAATGTGCTATGGTGAACGGCCTCGGATTTACCATTACTACCGATAAAGACCTGCGTAAGGATGCTGTACTCTTTGGCGAGGCACAAAGCCGCGTGATAGTGACGGTGAACCCTGACTTGCATGCTTTATTTGAAGCAGAATTAAGGGGATTGCCTTTCACTAAAATAGGCCATGTAAATGCCACTAAAGAGATAGTAATAGACGACCACAACTGGGGCTACGTAAGCGACTGGAAAGAAGCTTATGATACGTCGTTGGAGAAGATGCTGGTTGGGTAATGGGTTGATTTGTTGACTGGTTGATAAGTCAGTGTTTATCAGTTTTCATAACACACCTGCGAGTACGCCACATTACCCTCCATCGGAGGATTTAATTTTCTTACGGCTACTTTTATTTTTTCTGCAAAGGGAATTGCTTCTTTAATGCCGGAATGAATATTAAAGACTACTGTTTCTAACAATTCTGCGGGTTGTTGAAAAACGGTGGTCACTATTTTATAGATCAATGTATAATCTGCAAACGGCCAGGGCTGTGCATCGTGTAGCCAAACATCTACGTCTGTCTCAAAATCATTGCCGGTGATCTTTTCCTCCGGGTAGAGCCCGATGGGTGCATGTATCTTTATTCCGTGCAGGGAGATCGTGAGCATGTTTTAGTCCTAAGTCGTGAGTCGAAAGTCAAAAGTAGAATGTAGAAAGCTGTTATGCAAATCAAGTTTGATTACATGTAGTACAAAATGGAACGCCCTATATTGGTTTGCGGTGAATTATTATCTGAACCTTGTGGCTATTGAGTATGGGTCTGAAGGCACATCATACCGCTTGTTGTCGGCAGGCTGCAGCGTATTCAGGTTGTATACTGTGTACCAGCCCGGCCTGCCCGAGCAGGAAGTGCTGTGGTGCGGGGCGGGCCCTGATGGGTCTGCGTTCCGGCTGGGGATAAATACCAGGCCATTTTGTTCATCAACAGCTATGCCATGGGGCTGGAAGAAATCGCCATAAAGAATGGCCTCCACGCTAAGAGTGCTGTAGTTGAATACATATACAGAGCCCCTTCGGTTCACCTGCGGGTTTGCGCCATCCTCCATACAGGTAACGAATAGCAGGTTGCGGGATGGAGCTAATGCCATTTCTTTAGGTTCGGTCCCCACTTCAAAAGACCGGAGCAGCGTATCATTATGTGCATCATATACGCGCACCTGCCTGCATGATGGTTCTGCTGCTGAGCGGGGGCATGTAACAAAGTATTTTGAATGGTCGGGCGTCATTTCTATTTCATGGGGAGCGCCCGGTGCTGATATGATCTTATGATAAGAAAGCACACCAGACGAGTTGAACGCATACCTTATAATGTTCTGCTGCAAAGTGGCGTAGAATGTATCAAAGGTTTTGTTTGCCGCCACTCCGTGAGGAAAGGGGAACAGCGAGGTGATACCGGAAAGCAGGTCGATAGACTTATGGCCTATACGGTGCATATTGGCTGTATTTATGGCTACAACACAGCCATTGTTTATCCACCCCGAGACGAGCAAGGCGGTGTCGAGTGGCGAGAGTACCATTGAGCTCCAGTTGCCCACGCCGCCGGTCGCGAAGCTGCCTATATTAATGGATGCGATCACCGTATCCGTTTGCATGTCCAGTTTCTGCAACAGGCTGCCATTATAAAAAGGCACATAGGCGAACCTGCCATCCTTCGACGTCCTGATCACATGCGGAGTTTTATCTGTAGGGCTGCCCACAGGTATATACCTTATCACAAGCCTGGTTTTGGCATCTATCACCGCAATAAGGTTGCACCCCTGCACATTCAGGTACAATTTTTGCCTGCTTTCGGGAGATGAGGCAAAAGGTATATTACCATGCTTATCCGGCGCTCCTTTTGCTATCCAGTTATAGAGTGTTGTGTATTCATCCTTTGTTAGCGGTGTGTCGAGATGGCCAGGTTTAGAGCTTATGACCGGGCCTGTTGCAGAGTCCGTATTCAGGTAGTAAAGCAAAGTGCTGAACTTCGGGCTGTAGGCAACTACATCTGCGCCATGTATGCTGCCCTGCAGCATATGCCACCAGGTATCCAGCAGCAGTTCTGCTGCATTTTTATAGCTTGCCTGGTTGTGGCAGCCTGAGTTGGTGCATTTGTAGGTGATTATTTTAGCTATTTCAGCAGGGTAGTTGCCATCGTCGGGCACTACTTCGGCGACTCTGCCTTTATGAGTGCAGGAGATAGCGAAGAGAACAACCAAAATAGCTATAAATGCAAAAAAGAGTTTCATTGATGTAAAGTTAGTGGAATTAGCAAAAAGTCTTTTACTCTTTCCGTTCACTAAATTTTTCGACCGTACACGAACTCTTTATAGGTCCGTGTGCATGGTGCCTGTACATTGCGTTCGAAACAGGAAGTACCTGAAAATCCTGTATAAAGTAAAAGAGTAAGGACATTTATTGTTTAAAACCTATATTTTATGAAGGCAAGATTATTAGGATTTTCGGTTGTTTTTGTTTTTGCGACTTTATTTTCGTCAGTCAGAGCAAACGCTTGGATGTATATGGATGCTATCGGTAATGTTGTTGTTGGGTGGGGACCCTGTGTGTGGTGGGTTGGCCACAATTGGGATGTAAATGAAGATGGTAGTCACGGCACCGCCTATCTTGAGTGTATAAAGGGGCCATGCGGCAGCGGCCAGATAAACTGGAATGTGGTTAACAACCCTCCTGATCCGAACCACCCTACCAGTATCAGCAATTATTCTTTCTCAGGAGACTTTACCAATGCTCAGTCTTTTGAAGCGGAAGTATTTAATGATTTCATGAACCGTGGCGTATACTCTTGTAGCTGGTCAATTGATAATTATTCTATAACGCCCAGTGCTAATGGTACCACCTATACTGCTCATCTTGACGGTAGCCTAAATAGTACTTCATGTATTTCAGGGTATGTAACTTGGCAGGAGATTGCAAATCCACCTGATCCTAATAATGTTAATAATATTAGTAACTATACTTTTTCGGGCGATTTTACCGATATAGATGACCTTGAGTTCGGAGTGTTTTATGATCTAATGGTCTCCCAGGGTGCCAAAAGTAATAATGGTCACCAAACTGTAAACAGCAACGCAGGGGCCCATTGGGATATATATCCCAATCCGGGATACAACATTATTAAATTATATGCCGCTGATGCCGCTATTGGCGACAATTATCAAGTGACAAACCTGCTGGGACAGGTAATACTGCGCGGCACTATCATTGACAGATATAACGATCTTGATATTAGATCGTTATCAGGTGGGGTATATTTATTGAATGTCTTATCTGCAAATGATAAGATTCAGGTATTAAAATTCATTAAGCAATAAGTCGATCGTTTGTAAATTTGTGAGGAGCCTACTGTAATGGTAGGTTCCTTTTTAGTTAACAAACTATATTATCTTGCATCGCATAGATGCGTCGTTCCTTACTGGTGATCTTATTGGTACTCACGTCTGCCGGTAGTTATTGCCAGGTCAGCGACCTTTCTGCAAAAGTTAAGATCCGTAAGATCCATATAGAGGGGAATAATACCACCCGCAGCAAAGTGATATTGCGGGAGTTGGGCATTCATGAAGGTGATGTTATCGAGAGTGATTCACTGGATGCATTGATGCAGCAAAACAAATTGCGGCTCTTCAACCTGCAACTGTTCAATGAAGTGAATCAGCGCACAGAGCGCAGCGGCAGCGAGATAAATTGGTACATCAGCGTAAAAGAACGGTGGTACATTATTCCTAATTTCATTGTGCAGTTTGCAGACCGTAATTTCAATACCTGGTGGGTGAAGCAGGACCATGACGTGCGGCGTGTGATGGGTGGTGTAACACTCACACACAAAAATTTTCGCGGCAACCTGGAGCAGCTTGCCATTACCGTGCAGGCGGGTTATACGCAGAAGCTGGCCATCAGTTATATGCGGCCGTATGTGAACAAAGGGCAGACGAACGGTTTTGGCTTTTGGGCAAGTGTGGCACAAAGCCAGCAAACATGGTATAGAACAGACTCGGATAAGCTGGTATTCTTTGGTGATTATACAGGCAAGCCTATCCTGAAACAAATAGAAGGTGGCCTCAGTTATATATACCGGCCTAAGTATGCTTCACGGCATATGGTGCAGCTCAACTATAAAGATTACAGTGTGGGTGATACTATTCTGAAACTGAATGGTGATTATTATACGAACAAAAGCACATCGGCCCGTTTCGCAGAGTTATTCTACCGCTATGAGTACAACGGTGTGGATAACTGGAACTATTCGCTGAATGGGTTTAAGCTGGTATCACAGTTTGCAGTTCGTAAAGGATTTGAAGGAATAGATTTTCAATGCTATGAGCAGGTTGAGGCAGGCATATTCAGGCGGCTGTATGGCAGGTGGTATTGGGATGCCATTTTTCGCGGCAGGGTGATGTTTCCGGGAGATCAGCCCTATTATTTCAGGGGTGGGTTGGGGTCCCAAACCGATTATGTGCGCGGCTATGAGTTTTACGTGATAGACGGCAGCCAGTATGGCCTGCTGCGCGTGGACCTGAAACGCGAACTATTCAACAGGACCTATAAGTTGCCCATAAAATATTTTACTGCTGTACCCGTACGTATTTATCCAAAGGTGTTTGCAGATGTGGGTTATACTGATGGTGCGGGCAGAAGTTACAGTGTTTTAAGCAATCGCTTTTTGTATAGTGCAGGTATCGGGTTGGATATTGTTACGTTCTACGACATTAAAATACGGATGGAATACACCTGGAACCACTTGAACCAAAATGGATTATATTTACATTTCAATAGCGAGTAAGGTTCCCGGACTTATGACTTACGACTGATGTTAGTAGCCTTATATAACAGAACGTTTGACGAACAGGATGTGCCCATACTGGCGCGCATCCTGCAAGTGCTTGAGCAGCATAAACTGCAGACGGTCTTTTACAAAGAATTTTATGAAAGGCTGCAGCCGCATATTCCTTTTGCAGCTACACCGCGCCTGTTTACCGGCAGAAAAGACCTGCCCGCAAACACGGATATGCTCTTCAGTCTTGGAGGTGATGGGACCATGCTCGACACGGTGACTTTTGTTGGCAATACCAATATTCCGCTTATTGGCATAAACCTGGGCAGGCTTGGTTTTTTAGCTGCAATACCTGCTGATGAAGTAGAGGCAGCGGTGTTGTCGTTGGTGAAAGGTTCTTATACATTGGAGAAGAGAACATTGGTCCATCTCGATTCCAGCGTGCCGCTTTTCGATGGTTCCCCTTATGCGCTCAACGAGTTTACCATTCACAGGCAGGACTCATCGTCAATGATCAAGATACATACCTACCTTAACGGTGAGTTCCTGAATACCTATTGGGCAGATGGGCTTATTGTTGCTACGCCTACGGGTTCTACCGGCTATTCATTAAGCTGCGGGGGGCCTGTTGTTTTTCCGCAAACGTCCAGCTTTGTTATCACTCCTGTTGCCCCGCACAACCTCAACACAAGGCCCATTGTTGTGCCCGATGACAATGTAATTTCTTTCGAGATAGAAGGGCGCACAGAGCAGTACCTTTGTACGCTTGATGCACGTACGGAAACAATAAAAAGCAATGTGCAGCTCGCAGTGAAAAAAGAAAACTTCCTTATTTCTCTTGTTCGCCCTGATGAGCATAATTTCCTGAAAACTATCCGCCAGAAATTGTACTGGGGCATAGACCGGAGGAACTGATATGCTAAACTGTTTTAAAGTGTCTGCGCTTTAAACAAACCATTATCAAGAATGAGGGCGAATTATTTGTTTTTTAGACCGAAATCACGTATTTTTCCGAATAAATAGATTTTTCTGATAATTTTAACCAGGAGTTAAAATTATTATTCGTTTGCCCTTAATACTGCTTGCAGAAAAACTTTTATAGTGATTATGAAAAAACTCTACTTTTTTGCCTTACTCTGTTGCCTTAGCATTAAGGCGTTGTCTCAAACCACCGTGGTGCTTTGGTCTAATTCAGGTACTACTTTCAAAACTGGTTTTGCTACCACAACGGCGCGTACAGACGGAGACCTGCAAACCAATGGTACCAACTGGCGCGGCTGGGCGGTTTTTGATCTCGCCAGCATACCGGTAGGGGCTGCGATAACCGATGTCAGGATAGGCTTTTGGGCTGTTACAATTTTGGGCCCTGCGGGGCCGCCGGCTGTTTCTAACACTACCGGATTCGTTGGCGACTTGTCCACAGTGTTGCCTGGAGGGGGGGTCTTGTATAACAATATGCTTCCGCCTTTCAGCACCATACTCACCACTGAGCTTTATCCTAGCATAGGACCTGTCAACATGGTACTGGCGTCTACTGCTGCATCTACTTCATTTATTGGCGCTAATGCCGGTGGGCTGGTATCCATAGGGCTTACGGGAGGTAATCCAAAAACTTACGTCTTCCGTGGCAGGGGAGGGTTTTCTGCAGGTGATGCCGATACTTCTACAGCTATGCATGCGCCATTTTTAAAAATAACTTATTGTATGCCACCTACTGCGGTATCTGCGGTTGCCTCGCCCAACCCGGTTTGTGATGGCAGTACGCTCACGCTTACAGGATCGGGCGGAACAGGCGCCACAAACTATCTTTGGGAAGGCCCGGGCGGATACACTTCTACAATGCTTAGCCCTACGCTCACTGCCGATCCAACATCAGCAGGCGTATATACACTCACTGCTATCAATGCATGTGGCACATTCAGCGCCACTGCGGTAAACACCACTGCAGCCGTAACCGTTAATGCAGCGCCAACAGCAATTACAGGCGCCGCTGCGTTATGTGAAGGGCTGGCTACTTCATTAGGGTCAACACCCGGGGCAGGCAACTGGACAAGTTCAGATGCTTCTGTGGCTTCAGTTGGGCTTACAACCGGTGTGGTAAGCGCCGGCATAGCAGGTACAGCCACCATCACTTATACGATCAGTACGGGTTGTTTTGTAACACATTCGATGACTGTGAATGCCACACCCGATGTCATTGCGGGGCCTACTGAAGTATGTGAAAATGCTACGATAACACTCACGAATACAGTAACCGGGGGTACATGGAGCAGCCCATCGCCTGAGATCAGTGTAGGGGCAACTACGGGTATCATAACGGGTGTTACCGCAGGAACCGCTACCGTAACCTATACAACAGGCGGATGCCCGCCTGTCACTTATGACCTTACTGTTAACCCTGCCCCGGCGCCTATCGGCGGGCTGTCAGAAGTCTGTGTTGGTTCAACCATCTCTTTAACTGATGCTACTTCGGGCGGTACCTGGAGCAGTGGCGCAATAACCATAGCAATGGTAGGGGGCACAGGAGCTGTGACGGGCGTTTCTGCCGGAACTGTGAATATTATTTATACGCTTACATCAACCACGGGTTGCCAGGCGTTCAAGTCGGTAACAGTTAATCCGTTGCCGGCGCCTATTGGTGGCCCATCGGGTGTATGTCTAGGCCAGAATATTACTTTAACTGATGCCACACCTGGCGGCGATTTCACCAGTACCAGCCCTAATGTCTCCGTTACATTAGGTGGTGTTGTGAGTGGCCTGTCATTAGGTACGGCTACTGTGACCTATACGCTGGCAAGTACCGGTTGTGCCGTTACCACTGTTGTAACAGTACATCCCCTGCCATCGGCTATTACAGGCACTCCTGAGTTTTGTGAAGGCGCATCGGTAACGTTAAGCGCGCCTGATCCGGGGGGTACCTGGACAAGTGCTTTTACAGGTACTGCTACCGTAGGCACATCGTCGGGAGTAGTAACAGGTGTTGCAGGCGGTATGGTTGACATCAGCTACACACTTTCCACCGGTTGCTCTGCTGTCTATAATGTTACCGTTAACCCTGCACCGATAGCGATAATAACGCCGGCAGGCATTACAACATTCTGTGCAGGCGGCAGCGTGGTGCTGGATGCAACACCGGGCGGTGTAACTTACCAGTGGGATAATGGCACCGGGCCTATTGCGGGCGCTACCGATGCATCGTACACAGCATCTGCAACAGGCTCTTATACTGTTGAGATATCCAATATTTTTGGCTGCACCGCAACATCTCCTGCTGTGGTGGTTACTGCGGGTATCAACACAGAAATACTTTACTCAACAGCACTGAACTTCTGTATAGGCGGCAACATAGTCCTTACGGCTGATGCAGGTGGCGCTGTGGGAGCGATCAGCTACCAGTGGATGAAAGATGGCACTAACATTTCGGGTGCTGTGTTCGTTACGCATACGGCGACTGTAACGGGGGTATATACGGCCAGTGTTACTGTTGTTGGCGCTTCAGGTGCATGCACAGTTGTCACTCCGCCTGTATCTGTTGTGGTAAATAATATGCCCGTGCCTGTCATATCTCATACGGGCACTTCACTCACCACTGCAAGTACTTATGCAGTGTACCAGTGGTTCATTAATTCCTCCGCCATCACCGGCGCTACAAACAGAACGTATGTGCCTTATGCAAACGGTATATATCGTGTAAGGGTGAGCGATGCTATTGGTTGCAGCGGATATTCAAATGCTATTCAAATAACTGGTGTTGGTATTGCCCAGCTTGCTAAAGATGCGGTTAAGGTATATCCAAACCCTGCTGCAGATGTAGTATACATTGAATCTCCATTGCCTTTGCGGGCGGTGATAACCGGGATTGAAGGAAAGGTAATTGCTGACAATAAAAATGCGCAAAAGCTCGACATCAGCAAACTGGCAAGCGGCATCTACATACTCAAATTGTATGATGAGCAGGGTGAGATGGTGTTAGTGCAAAAGCTGATAAAAGAATAAAATTGAAGCAGGCAGGAAGTGCTTGATTAATATTTAAGTTATATATTATTAACCCGAGATTAATGAATTGTGCTGCTGGAAATTTAAATTTTAAATGTGTAAAAACTGTTGTAATTTTATTTAGTGTCTGTAACTTTTTAATATTTTGAAAATGAAAATTACGTCTAAACTCTTTAAGCTTGTAGTGATCCTGATGGGATCAGGATGGAATGTTTCTGCCCAGATAACCACATTCACCTGCCCAACAACTGTAGCTACCTGGACAGTGCCGGCGGGTGTTACCAGGATCCATATTGATATGGCTGGTGGAAAAGGTGGAATGAATTCATGGCCGGTAACCGGTACGGGTGTAGGCCCTACATACGTAATGGACTCTGCCGGTCACGGTGGCCGTGTTGAAGCTGACCTGGCAGTAACGCCGGGAACAGTGTTTCAAATTAACGTGGGGCAAAAAGGAAATGACGGGGTTACCGGAGTTAATACTTTGGGAACTACTATTGGTGGCGGATGGACATATTTTGCATCTGCTGCTGCTGTTACGCCAAATATTGCAGGCGGCGGCGGTGGTGGTGCATCAGACATTCGCGTGGCGCCTTTTACACCTTTTGAGCGTATAGCGGTTGCAGGCGGCGGCGGCGGCGCGGGTGCAAACTGGACCACTACAGGTCTATGGGGACTGCCAACAACAACTATGCGCCTAAGCTGGGATAAAGGTGGCGATGGTGGTAGTGCCACTGCTGAGCCTGGCTGGGGACAAAATATTCCATACGGGCCAGGCGCCGGTGGTGGCGGAACAGCGACAGGTGGCGGAGCGGGTGGTTCATCTATGGGCGCTTACGCGGCTGGTGGGGCAGGCACATGGGTTACCGGTGGTTTTGGTGCTACAGGCATCATACCCGGTAGTCCTAATTCGGCTGGCGGCGGCGGCGGCGGCGGTTATTATGGCGGCGGCGGCGGATGCTGGAGCGGCGGCGGCGGCGGTTCTTCATATGTTGACCCTGTAATCGGATCAAGTATAACACATATCCGGGGATATAATGCTGCAGGTTGCGGTTGGGTGATCATTTGTTGTCCTAACCCTGGCGCAATATTGGGGCCAAGCCGGATCTGTTCAGGAATACCAACACTTTATACAAATCCTACGGCATCGCCTACAGGCACATGGAGCAGCAGCAACCCAGCTATTGCAACCATTGGCTCTACAAGCGGCATTTGCACAGGTTTAGCATCGGGAGTGATAGACATCACCTATACTATATCAGGCGGCTCTTGCGGTTATGCGGCTATAACAAAAAGTGTGACCGTTGACCTTTCTCCTGCTGCTATTACAGGCACCACAAGCCTTTGTGAAGGTACTGGTACTTCGACATTGAGTAATGTTACTCCCGGCGGCGTATGGACAAGCACAATGCCAACAGTTGCTAGTGTGGGTTCAACAACCGGTGTTATAACTCCTGTCTCTAATGGGACCACTATTATTTCCTATACAGTAGGTATTTGTGCTGCAACTACAACTGTAAACATTTTAGGCGTAACCGGGCCAAACACTGTATGTATAGGTGATTCGATTACACATGTCCCATCGGTAACCGGTGGTGTATGGGCCAGCGGCTCATCATCTGTTGCTACAGTTGGCACAAATGGGGTTATTCATGGCCTTGCAGTTGGTATTGCCCCGATAAGCTATACATTCCCTATCGGATGCACTGCAGTAAGGCAGGTGACTGTGCATACAATGGCGCCTATTGCAGGTCCCGACAGCGTATGTGTGGATGGCGTAGTATACCTTACCAATATTGTAGGCGGTGGCGGATGGGTAAGTGCATATCCTGCCGTTGCAACAATTACTTCTGACTCAGGAAAGGTGACGGGCCACATTGCAGGCGTTACCACTATCACTTATGTTTTAGCTACAGGTTGTCGGTCTACGATGCCTTTGACGGTGATCAATAACCCGCCTATGATCACGGGCACACTTAAAGCATGCCCCGGGGAAACTAACATGCTCAGTAATGCTGTTCCTGGCGGCGTATGGACAAGCGCTAATCCCGGCGTCGCAACAATAACACCTTACACGGGTATGCTGACCGGTGTTTATCCCGACTCTGTTGAAATTACTTATACAGTTGACCCGGGTTGTTTTGTAAAAGCAAAGGTGATCGTTTATCCGTTACCAGCGCCTATTACCGGCCCGGACGAACTGTGCCCGGGTGTAAAGGATACCGTTTTTGATATCACAAAACCGGGTAGTTGGTCAAGGTCGCCAGTGACTATTGCGACGATCGATACCTTTGGTGTTGTGTCAACTTATTATCCCGGAATGCTGACAGTAAAATACACCTTGCCTACAGGTTGTTCGGCAACGAAACAAATATCCATTAACCCGATACCCAAACCGAAAATGTGGTATGAGTTCTCCATACAGGAATACGTGGTTGAACCGGGCTATGTTAGTTACCAGTGGTATGACAGCATACAGGGTAAGATAGTAGGTGCAACATCGCGTTCTGTTGCTGCGCTGCATGATGATTATTACTTTGTAGAAGTAATTGACAGCAATGGGTGTAAAGGCTGGTCTGATACGTTGCGTTTTGAACCGGAGTGGATGGGAGTAAACCAGGTTGGAAGGGACAAAGTAAGCATCTATCCGAACCCCGTAAATTCAACACTACATATCCAGTCGTTAATGCCGGTACACGCAATTATTACGGCCATAGACGGAAGAAAGGAAATGGAAGTTACTAATGCGAAGGAGATAGATATGGGCAGGCTTGCCAATGGCACGTATCTTGTAGCCCTCTATGATGAAAAGGGCACGCGGATCCTGATCCAGAAAATAGTGAAAGAATAACATAAACAAGATTTAATAGAATGGCCCCGATATTTTCGGGGCTATTTTTTTTGCTGCAAGAGGTAAGAAAAGTATATTTATGCTGCATGTCGAAGCAAAAAAACAAGCCAGTGCCCACAGGCAAAATTCCTGCACAGCAAAAGCAGCCACATGGAAAACCTGTGCCCAAAGCAGTTCAACCATCCGGGGATAGTTTTATTAAGCGTAACATTAACTTGTTGCTGCCCATAGCATTGGCGGTAGTGACATGGTTATTTTACAGGGCATGCCTCGATAACCAGCTCACCAACTGGGACGATCCCGGCTATATAAAAGACAATGCACTGATCAAGGATATATCATCTGAAGGGCTGAATAATATTTTCACCACTTCTACAATGGGTAACTACCACCCGCTCACTATTTTAAGTTATGCCATAGAATATAGTTTTGTGCGCCTGGACCCGTGGCTGTATCACCTGGACAGTTTGTTGCTGCATATAGCTGTTACCATACTGGTATATTGGTTTGTGCTTTTACTTGCTAAACGCCCTGTTGCAGCAGCAATAACGGCATTGCTGTTCGGCCTCCATCCTATGCATGTGGAATCTGTTGCATGGCTTGCGGGGAGAAAGGATGTAGTATATGGGGTGTTTTACATGGCAGCGTGCATCACTTACATTTTGTATTTAAGGGCCGGGGGAACAAAAAAGTGGCTATGGTATGCGGGTACTGTGGTCTTATATTTATGCTCCTTATTAGGGAAGCCAGTGGCAGTGGTACTACCGGTAACACTATTACTTATTGACTATTTCGAAAAGCGCAAACTTCATGTGTGGATGTTCGCAGATAAATTGTTGTTGCTGGGAATGTCTGTTTATTTTGGTCTTAAGTCTTTAGATGACCAGGAAAAATTCCTGGCGTTGGATACCCTTGACGTGAATTTCAGCAAGCTGGAGCGCCTTGCCTTAGGTGGTTATGCGCTGATCACTTACTTGTGGAAAGCAATAGTGCCGGTGGGGTTGGCCAATTTCTATCCGTATCCTATGAAGGCGCCGGGTTCCTCGTTGTCGGCAGTTTATTATTTGTATTCATTAGGGGCTGTTGCGCTCATTGTTTTCCTTGTATTGATGTTCAGGCAGAAAAAATATGTGGTGGTATTCGGGTCTATGTTTTTCCTCGTAAATATTGCATTGTTGCTACAGTTCATACCTGTAGGTGGTGCAATACTTGCAGACAGGTATACCTACATACCCTACCTTGGGTTATTCTTTATGGCGGGCTGGGGCATATCAGTATTTTTTGAACAGGGCGGTAACAGAAACCTGGGGAATATGGCTTTAACAGGAATTTTGGCGTATTCTATGATATTGGGTTATTTAACCAACGAGCGTTGCAAAGTATGGTACGATACCACCAGCCTGTGGCGCGACCTGATAGAGAAAGAGCCTGTTCGTGCCCCGAATGCCTGGAATAACCTTGGCTTCAATTACTTCAATAAGTACAACGAATCTGTGGACCCGCAGGAAAGAAGGGTATACTATGATTCAGCTTACTTTTTATTAAAGAGGGCTATTGAACTGCAACCCACATTTGTTAACCCGTATATTTCGATTGGCGAGTTATTGCGGAGTGAGGGGAAGTTTCCTGAAGCAAAAGCATATTATTATAAAGCGTTGTCAATGGAAAAGACTGCGGAAAGCAGTAATGCTTACCTGGGGCTTGCCATCATCTATGCTATATCGCACAATTTTGATTCGTCTGGCACCTGTTTTAAACTGGCGCTGGAGACGAGGCCATATTTTCCGGAAGCACACAGTAATTTTGGCAACTTTTACGACATGACAGGCAAACCGGATTCTGCGCTTGTGGAATATGGTATTGCCTTACAGCAAAACCCGGATATGTATGCCCCGCACCTGAACAGGGGCAGGTTGCTTACCAGGATGAACCGTATTGATGAGGCCCTGCAGGATTTTGAAATGGCGTTGCAGCTCAATCCTGGCAATGGGGAAGTTTATTATGCCCGCTCATTCTGTTATCAGAAAAAAGGGAATAGCGTCCAAGCGCTTAAAGACATTATGGAGGCCAGGAGATTAGGTTTCACACAGATAGACCCTAACTATTACAGGGCAGTGGGTGGGCGATAAGTTACCTGTACACGATTATGTACAAGGCTTTGCACTTATTCTGGTCGCCGGTAATGGCGATGCCTATATTGCCAATACAGTCCCGGTTCAATGTTACAGAACCATCAAGCTGGTTTATCGTTGACGTGCCCGATTCCGTGGAAGGCGATCGGGCCAGTTGCACGGCTGAGGGTTCATTGCCCGCATCAAACACTTTTGCAGCGGCGGTGTAGCCAGGTGTTGAAGCGCCCGGGCCTTTTTCTTCCATGCTGTATACACGGATGCGGTAACCGCCTGCCTCTGCATCGAAATTGAAGAAATAATTGCCGCAATCCGAGGTGAATGTTTTTACTATCTCAAACCCTTTTTTCTTCAACTGAGCTGCTTCATTTTCGCACCAGGCGTTAAAGGCCGGAACGGGGTCAGGTGGGCCGGCAACCTGTATTGACACGCGGGTAAGGTCATACTCCCGGGGGCGTGCGCCTTGTTTTGTATCTGCTACAGTAATATGCACTTTGGTACCTGCTATGCCGCGTATCATGGCGACTACTTCTTCAATGGTTTTGTTCTTACAACTGGCACCGTTAACTTTTATGATGTAGTCCGTTGCCCTAAGGCTGTCGTATGCCGGAGAGTTAGGTACAAGGCTTAAGATACGGGGCATGGTAAAGCCCCCGGTAGTATCGGTGAAAAGCTGCGCGCCTATACCACCTATGGTTTGTGCAAAGGAGCTGACGGTAAAGAAAAGTAATATGGCTGTTATATATGTGCGCATGTTATTTGGTATTTGCGGGTATCACCGGTTCCAGGAATTGAACAGGTATAGGTTCCGTTTTTGCAGGTGTTGTATTGTTGTGGTCAAGTACAATGGCACCGGTGAGCAGCAGTAGTGGGTAATTTGGCGTCGTAACATTGGAAATAACCAATACCTCGCATTTAAAAGGACCGGTATTGGCCTGTGCAACCACCAGCGCAGTGATGGTTCCATTCTTACCGGGTTGTACCGGGCCTTTCGGGTAATTAATGAGTACCTTATATGGCGGGGTATTGATACCTCTTACCACACTACGCATTTCCTTAATAATGAGTGGCTGGTTACCTGAATTTTTGAATTCGAACTTATATTCTGCATTGCCGTTGATCAATATGCTGCCAAAATCGTGTACGCGGTCTTTATTGCAGAAATTGAACTGAGGACCGGTAGAGTCTGTTTGGGCATAAGTGGGGGATAGGGTAAATGAAAGGAGTAACAGAACAACCAGTCGAAGCATTGAACAAATTTAGTTATCGGCAGGAGTAATAACAAATGGGCGCTCAGTTGCGCTCATTTGTTATTATTTAAATTTTATATTTAACGCTGTGGCGGGAATAATGCGCCATGGCATTCCATTACTTCCAATCCTCTTTTATTGGTATAGGTATAGCAGGGTGGGTCGGTCAACTGGATATATTGGGTAGTGGGGTATGCAGGGGTTGCATTGGCAGGTATCTCAACACGGGGTATGTCTTTTTGAAGGGCAGAGCGGTGAGGGTAGTTACCTAAATAAGCCCTTTCGCTGCGGATGTTGGCGTTATCGGTGGTAACTGCGCGGTCACCAGCATCGTTGCGGCCGTTAACTACTATGCCAAGGCTGGGTGCTTCTGCGAACAGGATGCCGGGGCATTCCATTACTTCAAGCCCTTTGGGGGTTTTGTAAAGATAGCATGCTGGCTCTTTTACCACGGTAAATGGCTGGTTGAAAGCAGGGGTGAGCGGTATGCGCTGGCCGGCCTTGAGTTTTGGGTGGTCGTTCGTGGTGTATTTATATTGTTTCAGTTGGGCGTAGCCGCTTATTGATGCAATGCATAGAAGCGTGATGATCAGTGCTGTTTTCATAACATTTGCTTTTAAGGGTGACTTTATACTGAAGCCTGATAAAACTCCGTGCCACGGAGTGTTAAAGAAATGTTGAGAGGTTTAGCAAGGGTATGAATATGAGTGCGGAGAAAACAGAGCGGAGAGCGAAAGGGTAAGTATGAGTGCGGAGAAACAGAGCGGAGAGGTATAAATTTGAAAATAGCTGGTTTGCGGTTAATGATTTTTTGCTGTGATGCGTGTGATGCGCTGCGGACCATATTTATGTGTTTTGTTGTCATGTCTAAAAGGGTATAAAAGCGACTAAGAGACGGCCTAAAATGTCTAAAAAACGGCTGTTTAGGTATAAAAAGTCGTAAGTCGTAAGTCATAAGTCGTGAGTCTGGGTGTTCATGTTTCCTATTATTAGTTCTAAAGCCGGAGCTATAACCCCTCCTTCGTAGTAATAGCTCCGGCGGGCAAGTATGTAAAGTTCTGTATGCTTTTGTTATGAAAAAAATTGAAAAACCATGACAGTACTGAAAAGTGTACCGTGGCGGTACTGAAACTGTACCGTCATGGAAAATAGTTTTGGCTGTGGGTGCGGGTTTGGGCTGATTACTCTACAATAATTTTAGCAGCCATTTTTTTACCGCTTTTGGTGGCGGCGGAAATGAAGTACATGCCAGAGGGGACGGGCAGGGAAATATTGGTAATAATATTGGTGCTGCAACTTGCCGTGGTTACTACCTTGTGCAGGATATCTGTAGTAACCAGTTCTGCATTCTCGTAAGCATCAGGGGTGATGACATTGCAGGTGGAAGCATGGTTGGCTGCAGGGTTTGGGAAGACATGCAGCGCAGTAGCGCCAGACGGTATATTCGCGTGAAAAATACCGTTAAATAACGGTAGAAAAATACCGTTGTTTAGCGCTTGATTTTTTGGAATACTATTGCAAGCTTTGCAGTTCAATTTTTAGCCTGAAATGGTAGAAGATAAGCGTGAACCGGTAGAATTAACAACTAAAAAACATTTTAGTAATAAAAAATTGCTGCGAAAAACTTGTATTAGTGCGTGTGGGGTATTAAGTTTACAGTATTCTGATTTTTACGGTTTTTCATTGAGTGACTTGTGAAGTGATCCAGTAATCCCCTCCTGAACCTCTCTACAGGATATTTACACCTTACCCGAAGTACAAACTTCTGTGCTGTTGAAAATTGCTATTGTAGGACCTTTTAAATTTTTTAATAAGTAGAAGACGCATAAGGAATTAGCATAGCGTATATCTCACTTTACGAACCAGGCAGACCACACCACATTTCAACCCGCTAAAGACAAGCATTTAGTTTACTGTAGTTCAAAAAAAGGGCACATGTGCCCAAGGGAATCTTTTTGTTCATTTAAAACAATTATTTATGAAAAAAACACTAATGCTCTTTTTGCTGCTTTTTGGCATAACAGCAGCAAGCAATGCACAAAGTACGTACCCCATAGAGGATACGGTAACAGCCGTGGCGCCGCATATGCCGGCATTAACAAGATATACAGGCTCGAGCGCCTGCTGGCATGGATTGACGTATAACTATACATTCACCAGCCGCGACGGCATACTGGCGTGGGCGCTGGCTTATCCCTGGGAGGCCGATGGTTACAAGGCTTCTATAGGACGGTATATTGCCGCAACAAATGTATCAACTTTATCATCGGGCGAAGCTGACTTATATCATGACCTGAGAGCGGCACATATGATGGTAGTAGATAGGTAAGGTTGTAAAGAATTATTCAATTAATCAAAAAAACATTAACCAAAAAAAGTTTTTATGAAACAAGCAAAAATTTATTTACACCTTTTGCTGTTAATGGCCTTTGGTCTTGCAGTAAATAATTACGCGGTAGCGCAAACGTGCGTCACCCCTGTAATTACATCGATCACAAATAACAGCCCGGTATGCGAAGGTGGGACTATTACGCTGAGTGCCAGCGGGACAATTGGCGGGGTTTCTTCTGCTTTTATCCGCATGGTGGGCGTAGGTGCCAATGCCGGTAACCAGGCGTTCAACCAGGTTTTTTCATCGGGCGACCGTACAGGAACTATTGCCCGTATCTCTAATGGTGCATTTGACGCTATTATTGCCAGTGGCGCTAACAATGCTGCAAAAGCAACCTTGTTAAAGGCGCAATACGATGTAGTTATGTTCACATGGGCATCTCCCCACGATGCGAATATCAGCTGGGGCCTGATACAGGAGTTCCTGAATTTGGGTGGCAGCGTTTTCATTGACGGAGACTATGCCAACATAGGCAACCTGAATGTTTCAGGAGGTATTGTAGGTATGCAGAATGAAGGCTCTTCAGGCTGTTCGTACGTGATCGTTGCGCCGGCTCCATTCCCTTCGCTGGTTGCTAACGGCATCAATGGTTGTTTCGTGAACAATCACTTATCGGTTTCGAGCTGGCCATCATGGATGCACGCATACATTAAAGCATCGGACAACACTACAACGATGGCCATAGCCGGTATCTATCCTTCAGGTAACCATGGCCGACTGATCGTGCAGGGCCCTGACCAGGATTATCATGCGTACAGGGGGGCTTCTTCTTACCCATGGGGTGGCGGCGCTTCCGGTAACCAATACCAGATCATCCTGAACCAGGTTGATTTCCTTTCTGCTAATATGGGTGGTTTTACCTGGAGTGGCCCGAATGGGTTTACATCCAACGAGGCAAGTCCAATGATCACCAATGCAACAACTGCAATGGCAGGTGTGTATACGGCTACACTTACCAACACAACAGGTGGTGGCTGCTATGCTACTGCAAGCACTACAGTAACGGTGAATGCATTGCCATCGGCAGGCACTATCAGCGGTAACAATACAGTATTTGCAGGTTATACTACCTCTTTGAGCTCAACGGTATCGGGCGGCAGCTGGAGCAGCAGCAATACCGGTGTTGCCACAGTTAACAGCTCTGGTGTTGTTACTGGTGTAACAGCAGGCAATGCTACCATTACTTATACAGTTACCAGCGGCGCATGCACTAATTATGCTGTATATGGTGTAACAGTATTTGCTTGCGGCAATAACGCTATTCTCACTTATAACTTTACCAATACAGTGCAAACGTGGACTGTGCCTTCTGGCGTTAATAGTGTAGATATTACAGTGCTTGGAGCAGAAGGTGGCGATGGCTACTACAATGCTGCAACATATACCTATGGCGTTGTACCGGGTAAAGGCGGAAAAGTAACTGCCAGCCTGGCAGTTACGCCGGGACAGGTACTTAATTTATATGTAGGTGGCAGAGGCCAGAATTTTACAAATTCTTCAGCACATGCCCATGGTGGTTTTAACGGTGGCGGTGATGGTGGTGATTATGGTTATTACAGCGGTGGCGGTGGCGGTGCTTCGGATATCCGCATTGGTGGCACTACGTTGTCAAACCGAGTGGTTGTAGCCGGCGGCGGTGGTGGAATTGGCTATGGTTATTTTTCATCTACCGGCAGTAATGGAGGAGGTCTTACAGGCCAAGCAGGTGGTAGCTATAACTCCAATACGTATGCATCAGGTGGTGGTGGTGGTACTCAATCTGCAGGTGGTGCAGGTGGTGTTTACCCATATGGTACAGGCCCGAATTATACCGGCAGTAATGGTTCATCGGGTAATGGCGGCGGCGGTGCATATTACTATGCCGGCGGCGGCGGCGGCGGCTATTATGGTGGCGGCGGCGGCGGTTACCTCGGCAATGGTGGTGGCGGATCATCTTATACAGATGCAACGCTTGCAACTTCTGTAGTACATACACAAGGTTTTAAGACAGGTAACGGGCAAATAGTTATTGCTTTCCCACAGTCGAATGTGGTGATAACTTCAAATCCGTCTAACACAACTGTGTGCTCAGGCACCACAGCTTCGTTTAGCGCGAGTGGATCTATTTCTATTGCACCAGGTACCATATCTTACCAATGGCAGGTGAACAGCGGCTCAGGTTGGAGCAATATCTCCGGCGCTACGGCCAGCACTTATAGCTTCACCGCATCATCTACCGACGATGGTAACCAATACAGGGCAGTAGTAAGCAGTGTATGTGCACAAGTAACCAACAGCAATGCAGCAACACTTACTGTTATCGGCACGCCGGTTATTACAGTTTGCCCAGGCAATGTAAGCGCAAACAATGCAACAGGAACATGTGCGGCTAACGTAACTTACGGAAGTGCTACCGTTACAGGTTCTTCACCAACCGTTACCTACTCGCATGCTTCAGGTTCTTCGTTCAATGTTGGTACTACTACTGTTACAGTAAGCGCTACCAACAGCTGCGGCACTGCAACCTGTACATTTGATGTAACTGTTACTGACAATGAGAATCCAACTGCAACGTGCCAGAACTATACACTGAACCTTTCGGGTGGTACAGGCACTGTTACGGCTTCCAACATCAACAATGGCAGTTCGGACAACTGTGGCATAGCCAGCATGAGCGTATCTCCTAATACGTTTACTTGCGCTGATGCAGGCACTCATACTGTGACACTGACCGTAACAGACGGCAGCGGCAACAGCGCCAGCTGCACAGCTACAGTTACTGTACAATACCAGCCAAGCTGCACGATCAGCATCACACCATCGAGCAGCACTTATACCGGTGGTATAGATAACAACATCTACCTGGGTTATGGTTCGCAGAGCGCAACAATAACT
>JAJNBJ010000032.1 GCA_021155965.1 Flavipsychrobacter sp. | reverse complement strand
GGATGAAAATGACGCTATAAAAATTTTCACCCTGCGTGTCCCGCCCCCGCGGGGGCGGGACACGCAGGGTGAGTGACACAGTTCAGTTTACATACCCAACTGTTCATCAACCACCACCGCCTCAAATATATACGACTTCAGCAGTTCGGTATCTATATCTTTAATACTCAGGAAGTCTTTGTAATACACTTGCTTTCGCTCTCCTTTATCAAGGTAATTT
This sequence comes from Flavipsychrobacter sp., assembly GCA_021155965.1. Taxonomy (GTDB): domain Bacteria; phylum Bacteroidota; class Bacteroidia; order Chitinophagales; family Chitinophagaceae; genus Nemorincola. The sequence continues at coordinate 38,848 of JAJNBJ010000032.1, read as the reverse complement.
ATTTCATCCGCCAGCAAATACCCTTGCTGAAAACCAAACCTTACGCCCGTATAACTTTTTGTTTTGCCCCACAATATTGCCGCCGGCCATATGAAGAACATGCCTGTGTTCATCTTATAAAAAGGCACATTGTATGACAGCTTCTCGGTAATGCCCGGCACACTGTCAAAAATTATTTTTCGCAGCCGCTCCACTATCTTCAATTCATCCGCAGGCAGGTAATCGAGAAACTCATCTACCGACCTGAAATCAACCGACTGCATCTTTGTTTTAGCCATACTATCATTATCAACGCTGTAAAATAAACCATTTTAATTTATACAAATAAAGCTGTTGCCTACAGGCATTACAAATGAACAACGAGTGCATTACATCAAAATTGCAGATGTTAATAACCTGTGTATTTTTACAATGGCGTAACAATGGGTTGTACCTTTGGCATACAATTTTCATTAACTTTGATGTAAACGATGTGCTTATGTTTGATGATGATCTTAATGACGAAGAATGGGGGCCATTAGATGAAACCCTCAGAAAATATGAAGCAGTAAAGAAAGGAGAATCAACGAGTATATTAGATGAAGAAGAGTTTGAACGAGTTATAGAATATTATTTCCAGAATAGTAACGAAGAGCAGGCACTCCTTGCCTGCGAGATAGCCAAGACCTACTACCCGTTTTCAGCATCGCTCTTATTATTAAAAGCCGAAATACTTACCCAGGCACAGAAATACGGCCAGGCACTAAAGGCGCTGGACGAAATGGAGCAATATGACAACAATTGCCTCGATGCCGTATTGTTACGTTCCGATATCCTGCTGGCACAGTTTAAAAATGACCAGGCTGCACTTTGGCTGGAGCAACGTTCTGCCGACTTTGGCGGCAAAGAAAAGACCGAGATATTACTGGAGTTATCAGATGTATATGACGAAAGCGAGGAGTTTGACGCCGTTTTCGATACACTGCAGCGCGTTATTAAAATAGACAGGCGCAACGAAGAGGCACTGCAAAAAATTTGCTTCTGGGCCGAGTTCACCCAGCGTTTGGATGAAAGCGTAACCATACACACTCAGCTTACCGACGATGATCCCTATAATGCACTGGCATGGTTCAATTTGGGTGCAGCTTACCAGGGGCTGAAGATGTATGAAAAGTGCATAGATGCCTACGAGTTTTGTGTAGCCATAGATGAGAAATTTGAATTTGCTTACCGCAATATGGCTGATGCGTATATGCGCCTGAAATGGTACGAGAAAGCGCTGGATGTGCTGGAAAAACATATTGAGATAGCCAAGCCCGAGGATGTGATATTTGAAGCAATGGGCTATTGCTGGGAAAAAAGAAAGGATTATTCACGTGCACGCCAGTTCTACCGTCAGGCGTCGCAGTTAAGCCCGCAGGACGATGGCATCTTCTATAAAATAGGTGAGACCTACGCCCGTGAGAAACAATGGGAAAAAGCGGTAAAATCTTTCTCTGTGGCGCTACACCTCAATAAAGACAATGCCGCCTACTGCATGGCAATAGGCAACTGCCTGATGGAGATGGATGTGAAGAGTGAAGCGCTGGTATGCTACCTCAACGCAGTTCGCCTGAAACCGGGCAACAAATCAACCTGGGTAGCGCTCATAAAAGGCCTCTACCTGGCAGGGTATTACGACGAAGCCATAACCCAACTGGGTGTGGCCCGCGAACATTGCGGCGATAAAGGTGATTTCTACTATTATCATGCTGCCTGCCTCTTTGAGCTGGGCAAAGCAAAAGAAGCTATGCTGCAACTGGAAAAAGGGATGAAAACGCTACCTTCAAAAATAAAGCTGTTCACAGAGCTGAACCCTGAATTTCTGCGGCGCAGCTCTGTTACTGATTTGATTGCTAAGTATAAGAAGAAATAATGTACATCCCCCTCTCCACCTGTGGATAGGGCCGGGGTGAGGTTTTATTTCCTTATCCACACTCTCGTCCCAACAATCGCAAAATTGTACAGTTCTTCTATATCCTTGTTCCTGATGGCAACACAACCATCCGTCCAGTTTACCCCTGTTTCAATCATATCATCGCCCCCCTTCCATACGCCATGTATACCTACATCCCCGCCTATTTTGGCATTCTTTGGTATACGTCCCTCTTCCTTCAGCTTATTAAAATGGGCTATAGAAGTATCATTCGGGTAGCTGAGCAGCATGAATTTATCATATTTTGAATTCGGGTTTTTGTTCTTGATCGTAAACCAGCCCTCAGGCGTGCAGCGGTCGCCCTGCATGCACTTATCTTCCATCGGCTTGGGCCCAAACACTGCTTTGTATGATCTGATGAGCCTGTTCCGGTAAAACACATCTACCACATACCGCGACTTGCTCACCACTATCATCACCTGCGCCTTATCCATCGTATCCGGGCTGATCGCCACTCTGATATTCAACGTATTTTTTATGATCAGCGTTTCCTTGATCCGTTGTGTGCCCTGGTCATACTGTATGGTGCGGATGATATTGCCATCTTTATCTTTATGCTCTTCCAGTATCTTTATATTCGTGGGGCGTGGCACATCTTTAGGTTCGGGCTTGCGTACCTGCGCCGATCCATAGAAAAAGGAAAAGGAAAACAAAACTGTTATGATGCTGAAAAAACCGTAAGCCCTTGCTGAATACTTCATTCTTCCCTCTTGCTTAACTATTAGTTTTTAATTTCTACCTGGGGTTCGCCTTGCATCTTCTTATACTCCTTATAAGAGATCATCGTATAATCCGGTGGTATTCTGAAATTGGCATTTTCAACCGGCCCTGCCTCTATTTTTTCCGCATTAAAATGCATGGTCACCCCATCCTCATCTAATGAGAACATAAGCGGCATAAAATGCACATCAGGAAAACGCCCGTAGGTAATAGGCAATGCAGGGTACCAGTCCTTTGTATAGCATACATCAAATGCAGCCCCGTCTTTATACGTTATGCTGCCCTTATAGGTGGCGCAACTGGCAATATTATCCGGCCTCACCTCTTCATGGGCAATAGTAAAACCGGTATATTTTTCCTGCTTCCTGATCAGGTCTTCCATGCTTAGCTCTATAGCATATTTTTTACCACCCCTGCTCTGCAGCGAGTAAACGGTGTTTGCAGTGGAATTAATAATGATAACATGCTGGTAGCCATTGGCAAGTTTCAGGTCTTTCCTTAGCTGGCCGCCTTTGAAGGTAAAGGTATAGGTACCATCAAACACTTTGCCGCCTGCGGATACCAGCTTCACTTTATAGTTGATAAACCCCTCAACAAGCGCCTTTTGCGCCAGGGAAGGCTCAACAGGCAACAACAATAAAAACAAAAAAAGGTACGCCCTGTAACCCATAACTCCTTTTGCGGGATATTTTGATACAAATTACCATTTTTCAGCCGATTCGCAGTCATTTTATTATTTCTTTATCATTTTTGAGCAGCTAAAATCCGTACTTTGCCTATTGTCTGAACCAACTGAAGTTTATGAAACGGATTACAAGGTATAAAGGTTTTGCAGCCGGTGTTATTTTATCGGTTACTGCCTTTCTTTTTATTAATGCAAGATCGGGCGACCCTTACTTTGAAATATCGAAGAACCTCGACATTTATATCAACCTCTTCAGGGAACTGAACACCTATTACGTTGACCCCATAGAACCGGGCAAACTGGTGAAGACCGGAGTTGATGCAATGCTCGAAGACCTTGACCCATATACTAACTACATCACCGAAGCAGATATCGAAGAATACCAGTTCATGATCACCGGTAAGTATGGCGGCATAGGCGCCAGCATGAAACGCAAAGGAGATGATATTTACATTGGCGATGTTTATGAGAACAGCCCGGCTCAAAAAGCAGGCCTGCATCCCGGCGACCTGGTAGAAATGATAGACAACCAGGTAGTACGTGGCAAAAGTGTAGACGACCTGAGCAGCCTGCTGAAAGGGGCTCCCGGCACACAGCTTAGCATGAAAGTAAAAGACGCTTACACCAATATTTCGTCAACAAAACTCGTTACACGCGGCGAAATAGAAATATCAAGCGTACCGTTTTACAGCCTTGTGGGTGAGAACAACGATATAGCAATGGTGCGCCTTACACAGTTCACACAAGGCTGCGGCAGGCAGGTGCGCCAGGCTTTCGATAGTCTGTACAAAGCACAGCCAAAACTGAAAGGCCTCGTGCTCGATCTGAGAAACAACCCCGGTGGCTTGCTGGAAGAAGCAGTGGAAATATGCAACATCTTTATAGACAAAGGCCGGCTCGTAGTTACCACCAAAGGAAAGATCCCCGAGAACGATAAAGAATACAAGACCAGTGGCGTGCCATGGAATAAAGACCTCCCGCTTGCAGTATTGGTAAACCATTCATCAGCTTCAGCTTCAGAGATAGTTGCAGGAACCATACAGGACTATGACCGCGGCGTGATAATCGGCGAACGTTCTTATGGCAAGGGGCTGGTACAGATAACACGCCCATTGGGCTTTAATACGCAACTGAAAGTAACCATAGCCAAATACTATACCCCAAGCGGGCGCTGCATACAGGCTATAGATTACTCCCACCGCAACGCAGATGGTAGTGTAGGCCATGTACCGGATTCATTAAAAAGATCATACAAAACAAAGATAGGCCGTACTGTAAAAAGTGGCGGCGGTGTAGACCCCGACGTAATAGTAAAAGATGACCCCATGAGCCTGGTTGCTGTTACACTTTATACAAGGAACCATCTCTTCGACTATGCTACCGAATATGCCAGCAAACACCCCTCAATAGCACCGGCAACTAAATTCGCTTTAACAGATGCCGAATTCAACCAGTTCTCTAAATGGCTGGAGAACAAAGACTATTCTTATCAGACAGAAACAGAGCTTGCTCTCGATTCGCTGAAGAAACTGGCGATGAGAGAAAAATACTACGATGATGCAAAGAGCGAATTCGAATCGCTGAAATCAAAACTCTCTCACGATAAAAAGCAGGACCTGGCAAAACACAAACAACAGGTGAAAGAAATGCTGGAGAACGAGATAGCCTCGCGCTACTACTATTCACGTGGCCGTGTAGCCCAGGGGCTGCAATATGATAAGGAGCTGGACAAAGCAATGGCGCTTATTAATAATCCCGGGGATTATAAGGGGTTGTTATCACCCGGCAAATAATACGGCATGCGTTATTATAGTTCCTCCAATGCAAGTGAAGTATTGGCTAGCTGTTGTATCCAAAACCCATGCCGCTTTCCGTTTTTATAATTAATTTCTTCATCCCGAATTTTTAGAACTTTTTCTTTCGCGGTTTTATTCAATGATGACAAAGCATCTTTCTTTGATTCATTGGTGATACGAGCCAAATATTCTTTCTTAATTCTATGTGCTTTTAATCTACCATCTTTTCGTGCATCTGAAAAGCCAAAATCTTTGTCCGACTCCTTTATTCTAAATAACTCTTTTAATTCAGGTGTATCAAGTACAATAAATCCCTTCTGGTAAGCCTTTTCACCTATTTGCATTTCTTGATCCTCAACAAGCAGCAAAATTCCTTTTTCGCTTAGCAGTGAATAAATTTCCCCGTCTTTTGAAAATAATTTCAACCAATGACTAGGTTCAATCTCATGAAGAACATTACACATTAGTATTACGTCAAAACTTTCCTTATCGTAATTTGTGCGTAGCGATGAAAACTCGTTAAAATATCTTTTGTTCACATCTTGATAAGCCTTTTGAATCACAGACTCACATTCTGATTTATCTTTAGGATACTTATCATATGCTACATAATCAAACCAATTAACAAAGTCCTCAATTGGTTCTGTATTGTTCTCCAGAATATTATTCAACAGCCTGCCTTTTCCGGCACCATAATCCAATATCCTAATTTTCTTTTCATCATTTAGAAATTGTTTAACCTCCTCTCTGATTTGAAGAGTCTGAGGATCATTTTTTCCTGTATTTATCGCAGGCGGATGAAATAAGCTTTCAAAAGCATGTCGATTTAGTGCAAATATTCCGGGTAAACTAATAAAATCTTGGAGTTTTGATATTTCATTTTCATTTCCCAATAGGCTAGCCAAAACCTGCTCCGGTATTGCACCTGCATGTGCAACACTATTGTTTTCAACAAACCATATACAGTTAGGATCAAAATGTGATAAAAGTGGAACTGAGTGTGTTGCGATCCATATTTGGATATTTTTCGCTCTATTGATAATCTTTTCAATGATTTCAATAATTACAGAAGGGTGTAAATGATTTTCCGGCTCATCAAAAAACAATATCAGATCATTTAGCGATTTTTGTTGGCAATGTATGGCCAAACAAAACTGTATTAGTATTTTCTGCCCATCCGATAAGTTTGCTACTCCCAATGGAAACCCAAATATCGTTGCATTCCCATTTTCATCCCTCCCTAAATCAGCGTTTAGTATAAGTTTAATTAAATCACATAATTCTCCGTATTCACTAATTGCAATTTCTTTCTTATTCTTATCACCTTCATACATTGGATGGGTTGAATTGAACCACTGCTCTTGTATATATTGTATCCGTGCAAAAGTTCCCGCGTGCAACGAATTAACACCCAATGTATTGATGTGCAGGGCAATGTTTTGACCGTCTCGCCTAGTGTAATTATTTGAATCTTTTAATTCCAAACTTTTGGGTACAAAAGGAACTATGAGGTATGAATCATAATAATCATCAGTATTAATAAACTGCCATTTCAATAATTGTTCATGGCCTCTGATTTGTTGCTTATACCCTTCTATTCTATTTTGTAATCCTTCTATATTGGCCTCCCAATTCTTGATGTTATCCTTCGGAGCATTCGGTATATTTCTCAAATTATCCGAATGCATCTTAATTTTTTGTATATCTTGTTCAATATTTCTTCGTATATTACTAATATTACTATTGGCTGTATTCACTAAAGACTTTGTAGGCTTTTCCATAATCAAACTATTAATTAGATTTAATAATCTTGATTTGCCGGATCCATTTTTACCAGCAAGTAACACAACGGAACCTAATCTATCCATTTTAATTGGCTTTAGTCCGTTTTGAATACGCTCTTGAGGTATATCAATACTAGTAATTCGCATAATGATCTTAGGTTAAACAAAATCAAATATACTATATGTGGTTTATAACTCCGCCCAGTTCTTCAGCAATCGTAACCCTTCCGTAGTCCCGACAGACTCAGGATGGAATTGTACACCCATACATGGATACTCTTTATGCGCCAATGCCATAATAGTTCCATCATCAGTAGTTGCTATCGATTCTATTCGCGTTCCATCAAACTCATTCACCGCCAGCGAGTGATACCGCATCACCGTGAACGGTGAAGGAATGTCTTTGAACAGTGCGTGCCCGTTATGCGTCACCTCGCTGGTCTTGCCATGCATAGGATATGGTGCATGCACCAGCTTGGCACCAAAGTACATGCCCAGCGCCTGGTGCCCAAGGCACACACCCAGTATAGGCACGCGCTGATGAAACCTGTCAATCACATCCATAGAAATACCCGCCTGCAGAGGCGTCTCCGGGCCGGGAGAAATAATGAGGCGCTCTGGGTTTAGTGCTGCTAACTGCTCTACAGTTAGCTCATCATTACGGTAAACAGCGCATTCATTACCCGTTTGCAGCAGGTAGTCGTGCAGTATGTAGGTGAACGAATCGTAGTTATCAATGAGCACCCACATCGTTCTTCTGGTTTATAGTGTCAAAGAAATGCTGCAGGCTGCTGAAGGTGTCCTTCACAAAAGGTATCAGCTTACCCGCCTGCTCAAAGAACCACGGCGCCAGTTTAGACAGCCATGAGTAGGTTTTCGATTCTGCTATCGTCTGCGGGGTAATAATGTGCGCCTTATCGCCTATCCACAGCAGTGAGCTCCACAATACCGCACCCAGGAAGGCATACAGCAAACCACCTATCACCTTATTCGCTACACCCAGCGCCATGCCATCCATCGCTTTACTGATCATCCCTGCTAACAACCGCACAATAAGCACCACCCCAATAAACAGCACCAGGTAACTCACCACCTGCACCCAGCCCGATGACACCCAGCCCTTCTCCAGCATCCACGCAGAGAGCGATGCCGACAGCTTCAGCGCACACAATATACCCAACAGTATAGCCAGCACCGAGAACACCGCCACTATCAGCCCCTTCATATACCCGCGTATAAAGAACAGGGCGATCAGTATCACACCAACTACATCAAGTACCATGAAACAAATGTAAGGATAAAAAAATGTGACCCACCAGCAGGCACGCCACATTTGGTATGGATCAATTTCTTATTGCGCCAGCAACTGCTTCACCATATCCGATATGGCTTTGCCGTCTGCTTTGCCTGCCAATTGCTTACTGGCTACGCCCATCACCTTGCCCATATCAGCCGGAGTTGTAGCGCCCACCTGCGCTATTATGGCAGCTACCTCAGCCTTCAGCTCATCAGCGGTCATCTGCTTTGGCAGGAATTTCTCTATTATCGCCAGCTCTTCCTTTTCTTTATTGGCAAGGTCTGGCCTGTTTTGTTTTTCAAATATATCCAGCGAATCGCGGCGCTGCTTGGCAAGCTTCTGCAGCATCTTTGTTTCAGTTGCTTCAGTTATTTCGCCGGTGGCGCCTTCTGCTGTTTTCTCAATAATTATTGCAGCCTTTATTGCACGAAGGGTACGCAGCGCAGCCTCATCCTTGGCGCGCATGGCGTTCTTCAGCTCCTCCATTACTTTTGCTTCAAGAGACATTTCTTTCTTCTTTGGATTTTGGAATTGCTACTTTAGAATTTTACCCCGCGTTCTCCGCCTCAATAGCCTCAGTTGCCTTCTTCAGGAAAGCCTTTGCGAATGCTTTCAGCTCGTTGGCAAGTTCTGTGTTCTTGGTGGCGCGCAGGTAAGTATCTGCCATACCGTAGAACGTCTGGTAGAAAAAGTCGTTCATTTCGTCCACCATCATTTTGTTCGTCCACAGGTCTATCCTCAGTGCCGATTTCTCCTGGCCGTCCCACAACCCTAGCAATATGGCTTTCGCATTCTGCCAGTCCATTACGCCGCCATCGGGTGCTGTCCACTGTATCGCTTCTGGCATCTTATCTTCAGCCAGCTCCACCTGTATATTAATATTTGATTTCATATGCTCCGCAATTTTATCAGGGTTCAAAAATAGTGCTAATTGGCTAAAACGTTAATACCCATGGGTTAAATACTGGTTAATCGGTCTTTCAGCGATATTTTCCCACTATGTTTCAACCCCTTACCCATTCAACCTATCAACATTCAACATATCAACCATTCGACCTATCAACCTATCAACCTATCAACCATACAACATATCAACCATACAACATATCAACCTATCAACCATTCAACCCATCAACTACCCCCCGCCCACTTGTTCAGTTGTTTAACGCATGCCCCTATGTCCTTCGGCAGCGGCGCCTCCGCTATAATTTCTTTGCCATCCTCCTTCACCAGTTGCAGCCTGTACGCATGCAGCGCCAGCCTGTTCAGCAGCGGCCGCTCAGCCTCATCCTTACCACTCAGGTGATACTTCCTCTTAATATTACTCAGCATGAACGGCTTTCCATCCCCATACAAGTCATCGCACACCAGCGGATGCCCTATACTCTGCATATGCACCCGTATCTGGTGCGTGCGCCCTGTATGTATCTGGAACTGCACCAACCCATACAGCGGCCATTGCTCCACCACCTTATAATCCGTCACCGCCAGTTTCCCTTTTTTGGCTACTATCATCTTCCCGTTCACCGCCGGGTGCTCCGCTATCGCACCCTCTATCCTCCCTTCCGGCGGGTTCACTATCCCTATCACCAGCCCCGCATAAAACTTCCCCACCGCATGCTCCTGGAACTGTATGCTCAGGTACCTGTGCGCCGCCTCGTTCTTCGCAAAGCAGATCACCCCGCTCGTCTCCCTGTCCAGCCGGTGTACCACCCATATTTTTTGTCCTGCCTTCGCCTCCACCAGTTTGTTCAGGCTCGCTATCGTTGCATCAAACCTGTCCGGTATCACCAGCACACCCGCCGGCTTGTTCACTATCAGCAGATCATCATCCTCGTATAAAGTTTCTATCGTCATTTTTTCATTTCCTTTTTATACCGCGCCAGGCAATAATCCTCGTTCTCGCGCATCACCATCTGGTCCTTCTCCTTTTTATCCTTGAAACCGCACAAATGCAGCACCCCATGAAATATCACCCTGTGCAGCTCATCATTATAAGTGGTGTTGTACTTCTTTGCATTCTCCTTCACCCGCGCCACGCTGATATATATCTCCCCCTGCAGTTCGTTTTGGTATTCCGTCAGGTCAAACGTGATGATGTCTGTGTACGTATCATGCTCCAGGAAACTCCGGTTCATCTCCAGCAAAAAATCATCACTGCAAAACACATAGGTGAGTTCTGCCGTCCGCACATTCTTCATATACTTACTGATCAGCACATCAATGAACACGCTCAGCCGCCGCTTGTCCTTCAGCCCGCTCTTTGCATTGTGCTCATAAAATTTTGAGGGCATAGTGGTGATTTTTTACAAAGGTATAGTTTTTCCCCTCTTGAGAGGGGCAAGGGTGGATCCTCGCGAAACACGCTACACTTCCCCTCTTGAGTGAGGTTAGGAGTTTGTTCCCATGTAATACACGAAAAATTTATTGCCCAATCCCACCACGGCGTTGGCAACTTGCTTCGCCGTGGCTGACTGTTCACGGTTCATATGCTTAAAATGCATGCTCTTATTAAAAAGCAAGAAGTTGCACTAATTCAACACGCATTGGGCATCGATAACTGGTATGTGCTGATTTGTAAACTAAAACCCGGACGATACCAAGTATAAGGCAATTTCAGGACGAGGCACCCAAAACTATTTTCCTTCACGGTACTGTTTCTGTACCGTGAAGGTACTGTTTTAGTACCGTCACGGTTTTTCAATTTTTTTCGCAAAAAATACCTGCGGAATTTTGTTCAGTAAAAACCCCGTACCATGAGCAACAGTAAAAAACTAAAAGCAAAAGAACTCTACCTGCAAACAGGCCTCAGCAAAACGCAGATTGCCGGCATTCTCGGCATCAGCCGCCGTTGCCTTCACTACTGGATACGCCAGGATAATTGGATCAGGCTCAAACAATCAGCCGAGCATATGCCATCACTCATGGCCGAGAAATGTTATTACCTCTTCCACCACCTCACAGACAACTACCTGGCCGATTACCGCGCCAAACACCTCACGCGCGAGAATATAGAAACACTCTACCGGCTCACGCTCACCATTAAAAATTTAAAGAACCGCACAACTATTAATGAGAGCATGGAGATGTTTGCCCTCTTCCAGGATGGCTTGCAAAAGCACAACCCCGAGTTGGCAAAAGCCATAACGCCCTATGTCGAGAAATACCTCACCAATCGCTCTTCAGTTTCTGCCTATCACCTCACGCCCGGTAATTTCACAAAAGATGCATTTGTAGAGCCGCCTGAGGAAAATATATAAGAAGAGCGCGCCGATGCCAATGATGCCTGGGTTTGGGAAATGGAAGCACAAGGCTACATCGACCCCGATCCCATCACCGGCACGTCCAAGGGCCACCGCGATAAAGACGGCAAATTAATAATGTATGAAACTCCACCCGAAGAGGCAGTTCCTGCTCCACTTACGACTAAAGTACCGCTTACGACTAAAACCCGCGCAAAAAGTGCGCAAAAGTGCGCAAAGAATGCGCAAACCGCTTTAGAACAACCAACTGAAGGTCAGCCACTTAACCCACCAGCATCTCCGGACACAAAAAACAGTGAAAATGAGAACAAAACATAGGTCCCCTGGCTACCGGGCAGGCAGTAAAAACTCAGGTATATTATGGAGAAAACTATTTACATTAGTATTTTATGAGTAAGCAACTACCTGCAATAGAAACACTGTTTACAGATGTAGGGCAACTGATAGCAGATGCGCGCGGTCGTGTGGCCGTGGCCGTAAATGCAGAAATGAGCATGCTTTACTGGCGCGTGGGCAAAAGAATAAATGACGAGGTGTTGCAGGGAAAGCGGGCAGAATACAGGCAGCAAACTATAATACTGCTGGCTCAACGGCTTACCGAAATGTTTGGCAAGGGATGGTCTGAAAAATCACTGAGACATTGTCTCCGCAGTGCGGAGACTTTTACAGAAACAGAAATCCTCTCCGCAGTGCAGAGACAATTGAGCTGGACCCATATTAAAAGCCTCATGTATTTACCAGACAACCTTCAAAGGGCTTTTTACATGGAAATGTGCATTTTGGAGCAATGGAGCTCAAGGCTGCTTGATGACCGTATAAGATCTATGCTTTTTGAACGTACCGCTATTTCCAAAAAGCCTGAAAAAATTATTGAAAGAGAGTTGGCCGGGTTGAAAGACAACAACCGGGTATCGCCTGAACTGGTGTTTCGCGATCCTTATGTGCTCAACTTCCTGGGCCTGTCGGAAACATACTCTGAAAAAGACCTGGAAGGGGCAATACTTGCCGAGCTACAGCGTTTCATCATAGAAATGGGCAGCGATTTTGCTTTTATGGCACGGCAAAAACGCATAACGATAGATAACAGGGATTATAAAATAGACCTGCTTTTTTATCACCGCCGTTTGAAATGCCTTGTGGCCATAGACCTGAAAATGGGGGAATTTGAAGCAGGGCATAAAGGGCAAATGGAATTGTACCTGCGCTACCTGGAAAAGTATGAGCAGGTAGCAGGTGAAAACGCCCCTGTAGGGTTGATATTGTGCAGCGGCAAAAATGAGGAACATGTAGAGCTTATGCAGTTGGGGCAAAGCAACATACGGGTATCGCAATACCTGACATTGCTGCCCCCGCGCGAAGTGCTGCAGGAAAAACTGCATAGGGCCATAGAGATAGCGAAGAACAAACTGGCAAACAGCGATGAAAATTGAAATCAAACAGGCTGCACGTGTTATTCTGAAAGAGCATAAAAACACATAACAGCAACAATGAAGGCACCACAGGCAAACAGCAACCCACCAAAAACCAACCCCGCCAGGAAGATTGCGGAGGGGGTGGGGTATTGCCTGGTGCTTATATCCTATTTTGTTGTTATCCCGTGGATATTTGTCGGCGGCTTTTTCCTGCTCTTCGGGCTTAATGAATATGTTGCAATAAGCGAAACCACCATGCACTTCGTTTCCTTTGTAAGCCTGGTTGCCGGTACCGGCCTCTGCTACGGTGTCGCTGTTAACTATACTTCCATGGCAGCCTTTACCGGAGACCACAAAGAAGGTGCAAAATTGCCCACAGGTATTTTTAAAGAGCGGGAAATAGCATTCATCTCCACCACTATTATTGTTTGTGGTTTCAGCTTATTACTGGCTGCAAAGCTGGCTATGCTGCTGCAGTACTTCCACCTGGCAGATTATGATACTAATTTTCCCGGCCTCCCCACATTCAGTGATATGGCCGGAACATTCTTGTGGTACAACTTAGACATGATACCCGGCCTTGATATAACAGGCACCATAAAATGGGAGCGCCCGGTTGAGCCCAGTGGTGTTTGGGCAGGTTTGCCCATTATCATCTACAAGATCTGGCTCATCTACTTCATTTTCAGCAAAGTGCGGCTATTCCTTAAAAACCGTTCAGAGAAAGAGAAGAAAGTAATGGTGGTTCCGGTGGAGGGTGATGTTGTGGAGGGTTGATTTTTTTGCTTTGCGATCGGACATCCCGCCCCCTTCGGCTATCATACAAAGCTTCACGTAAGCGGGGAATACATTCTCTTTATTCCATACTTAAAACCAGCATGAGCGCTTTCCGTATTTTCTCCATATTATCTATACTAACCACCCCGATACGCTTGATGAGCCGTTCTTCAGCCACAGAACGCACCTGGAAGCAATCAGCCGAAGAATCTTTGCTTAACTTGTTGTTTCTGTCAGGGGTTATTTTAACCATCCATGGTGCTATACTGTATCGGTCTTTCCAGTCCGTAAGCGGAACAATAACCTTCAGTGGCAATTTGCCCAAAGTATTGTCATTAACAATTATTGCCGGCCTTGTTTTCGTATTTCGGCCCCAATGGTAGGATCAAGGTTAATCAGCCAAACTTCACCTTGCTTCATAAAACGATTCAGCATCTATTTTTGTGAAGGCAACAAGCTCTTTATTTGTCTTGTATTCATTGTACATAGAACTAACCGCATGCTCCAAAGCCTGTTCCATCTCATGCCGTATACCTTTAAGGTTTTTTTCAACAAGCAGCAGTTTTTCCGTAAGCGGCAGCTTATTGATCTCTTTTATTATTGCAGTTGTTGTCATACAGTAAAATTACGAAAAAATCATCTCTGTTACCCACATAAAAAAAGAGACTGTGTGAAACAGTCTCTTTTTAACTTCGCTAAAGAAAAATTATTTCTTTTTCTTAGCGGCTGTCCTCCTCTTCGGAGCAGCATTCTTTTTAGCTGCTTTTTTCGGAGCAGCCGCTTTCTTTGGTGCTGCTTTCTTAGCAGCTTTCTTTGGTGCAGCCTTTTTTGCGGCTGCTTTCTTTGGCGCTGCTTTTTTAGCAGCCTTTTTTGCTGTTGCCATAACTGTGAATTTAAGGGTTAAACAAAAATCTTTAATGCTATATGGCAAAATCGCCGAAGGGGTTAGTCCTCGGCGATCGCTGTTTAATTTACTTCATTTACTGAAACCAAAGTCTTATTACGTGTCTTTCGGAATTCAACCACACCATCCGCCAAAGCGAAAATGGTGAAGTCTTTACCCAAACCCACGTTAGTGCCGGGGTGGTAAACTGTACCACGCTGGCGAACTATAATATTACCAGAGATCGCCGGCTGACCACCGAAGATCTTTACACCTAACCTTTTACTCTGTGAATCGCGACCGTTCCGTACGCTGCCTTCCCCTTTTTTGTGTGCCATTGTATTATTACTTTATGCTACTATATTACTATTATAAATTAAAATTAAGCAATTCCGTTGATCTTTATCTTGGTCAGGCTCTGGCGGTGACCATTTTTCTTCTGGTAGCCTTTACGCCTGTTCTTCTTAAAGATGATCACCTTATCACCTTTCAGATGATCCATTATCTCAGCACTAACTTTCTTAGAGTTGCTAAAGGTAACGTTACCTCCATCGCTCACCATCGAAGTAGAGAACTCAACTTTATCACCAGCATTGCCCTCCAGGCGATGCACAAACAGCTCGTCATTCTCTTTCACTTTGAACTGCTGCCCTGCTATTGTAACTATTGCAAACATGATTATGTATTAAAAATATTTTTCGCAAAGATAATACACTTTTTTATTCCAAACAAAAAAATTTGTTATTTTTTTTTATTTCCCCAAAAAATTCCTTATACCATTGTCCTGTATTTAACACCTTATATAATATACACCGCTGCAATTAAATATTAACTTTGTCCTCCCCGAATAGTTTGAAATGAAGATCAAATCCTTCCTGGCAAAACCTTACGCATCGTATATACATAGTAAGTTGCGAAAAGGTATGATGGCCGCAAATGCGCACCAGCAGGCTATTCTACAGTATTTAATTAAATATGGCAGCCGCACGGAATTTGGGAAAGAGCATGACCTAGCTGCTGTAAAAAATTATGAGGATTTTAAGAAAGCAGTTCCGGTACGCGACTACGAATCGTTCTCATCTTATATAGAAAAAATAAAAAATGGGGGCCAAAATATATTGTGGAAAGGGAGGCCAATTTATTTTGCCAAAACATCCGGAACGACCAGCGGGGTGAAATATATACCCATCAGCAAGGAGTCTATACCTAATCATATAGAGGGTGCGCGCAATGCTTTATTATGCTATATGGCAGAGAGCGGCAAGACAGATTTTGCGAATGGAAAGATGATATTTTTATCAGGATCGCCGGAGCTGGAACGTTTGGGCGGCATACCTACAGGCCGGCTTAGCGGCATAGTGAACCATTACATTCCACGCTACTTGCGCGGCAACCAATTACCATCGTATGAGACCAATTGTATAGAAGACTGGGAAGTGAAGCTGGATAAGATAGTGCAGGAAACGATGAAGGAAAATATGACCCTCATCAGCGGCATACCACCGTGGGTGCAGATGTATTTTGACTGGCTAAGCGAACGCAGTGAAGGGAAAAAGATAAAGGAGATATTCCCTAACCTGCAAGTGATAGTGCATGGAGGCGTAAATTTCGAACCCTATAAAGCAAAATTATTGGACAGCCTGGGGGGTGAAGTGGATATGATAGAAACATTCCCGGCATCAGAAGGGTTCTTTGCATTCCAGGATATGCCGGGTGGCGAAGGATTGTTGTTGAATACAGATGCGGGCATGTTCTACGAATTCGTGCCTGCGGATGAGATAAATGATGAAAACCCGACAAGGCTGCAATTAAGCGAAGTGCAAGTTGGCGTGAACTATGCACTTATTGTAAGTACCGATGCCGGGTTGTGGGCATATAATATAGGAGATACAGTGCGGTTCCTTAGCACAGAGCCATACAGGCTGGTAGTAACCGGGCGCGTGAAACATTACATCTCGGCATTTGGCGAGCATGTGATAGGGGAAGAAGTGGAGCATGCCATAACGATGGCTTCGGCTGAATTTAATTCGCGTATTATTGAGTTTACGGTGGCGCCGGCAATAAATGTAAGTGAGGGATTGCCCTACCACGAGTGGTTCATAGAGTTTGAAAATCCACCTGCCGATGCGGAGCAGTTTGCTACGTCGCTCAATAATCATTTAAAGGAGAAGAACATTTATTACGAAGACCTGATCTCTGGCCACATACTGCAACCGCTGAAGATACGACCAATGAAACGCAACGCTTTCATTGAGTATATGCGCTCAGTAGGTAAGCTGGGCGGGCAGAATAAAGTGCCGCGACTGAGCAATGATAGAAAGATAGCGGATGCACTGGAGCCATGGGTGGCAGGGTAGTTCGAAGCTCACTATGACATTACCATTACTGTGCATTGAGCCGCACAATATCGGGGGCTACAATAAAATTGCTGGAATACCTGAAGCGGACATTTGCGCGAAGTATTGCCTTGAAGGGGACCATTCCTTCAGGTGCCTCCGGGAAATAATATGCCCGTAACTCAATGGTCTCGAAAATGAGGTTCTCGTTCCTGCCACGTATACCACCGCCCAGGCTGGTATGAAAAGAAGATTTGGAGAGCGGTTCCCCTTCCTGGGCCAGCAGGGCCATATCAATATAAGGGAAGGGTGCAAACTGAAAGCCAAGTATCTTATATCTTAAATAGAAGGCTGTTTCCAATTGCATACTAAGGCGCTTTGCACCTGAAGCGGAATCTGAAAGAAAGCCGCGAAGCCCATAATAGTTATTTATTCGCAACGGTTCTGACGTGAGCCTGTTGAAGAGCGAGGAATAGCTGACGTTTATGTATTGCCTTATCTTGGTACTGTTCCAGAAAAGTATGCGGCTGAATGCAGTGCCGCCAATAAGAAAACTGCCGTCCTGGATATTGCCGTTATGAAGGAAGCCTCCTGTACGCATAAAGAGCTGTATGAAGTCGCCCCGGCGTGTGGCTATGTATTGTGATACATTGATGCCTGCGTAGGGCCGTTCCAGGTTAAGTTGCTTATGCCAACCAGCGGTGATGGCAATATTGTAACCATAAGGCAAATCCTCTGTTGTGCCGAAACCGTAGATGTATTGGGTTTTGTAATAATCCTGCCTGAAGAACGTGAATTGCACAAGAGCTGCCTGTGAGCTATTATAGATAGGGTCAAACATATTGGTGACCTTGGTAGGTACTTGTTTAAAATCCCTGTTGTAATAACGGAATGCGAGAAACCGCCTGTCGCGAATGGTGTTATTTGTTGCGGTTAGTTTTTTGATGCCTAAGTTGTAACCGGCCCAGGCATCGAACAGGATGTATTTGTAGAGGGGGGTAGTAGTGTCATAATACAAATTGTAAGCCTTGTTGTAGCTATAAGTAACGCCGCCTGCTATGCGTGAGTATGGTGAAACCAGCCGCCTGTTGAGCGATATATACGAAGCCGACTCTTCTACGTGCGTATAGTTGCTGATGTCCATCACACTATAACCAACCGTTCCATCGATGAATGTATGCGCAATGCTGTTCTTCCTGTAAAGCGTACCATAACCCCAGTTAGGGTGGCGGTTATAATCGAACAGGCTTGAGGCTTCCACTCTTTGCCCTCCGCCGAGGAAGTTAGCATCATACAAATTGAGCTTGATGTGATTGAGGCCATTTGATGAGCCGCCGCCGCCAATACTGAAAAAGTCTTTGGTGTAAATGGTGATATCTACGGAATCGGGAGATCCCTTTACAGAATCCAAAGTGATGCGGGCATCTTGTATGAAGTCGAGCGAACGGATATGCCGCTCGTTATCGGCTACTTTAAAAGCATTAAGCGGGGTTTTTTCCTGGAGGAAAAGGTTGTCCCTTATCACAAATCTTCGTGTGGTAAGGTGCAGATTATTGCCTGTTCGGGCAGCCCAGCTATTATCGCGCGCACTGGTATCTTTAAACGAACGGTTGAAACCATATGGCTCTATATATATATGCCTGATGATCTTACCCTGGTATGGCAGGTAAGGGTCTTCACTCTTGCCGATCAGGTAGCTGTCATCTGATCCGGGCGTTCTCCTCACCGAGTTGATAGCCTGCTGAAAAATATTATTTACGAATTTGTTTTGTGTAAAATGCAGCTTTTTGAAGTTGATGCTATCGGCTATTTTCCTTTGCCCCTGTGCGGTGGCAGAAAATATCGTGAAGGACAGTAACAACAATATAACAGACCTCTTATTGAACAATATAGCCGCTTTTAGCAATGATACTCAAAATGATACAACCTTACAATATTACGAATACCGAGTGCAAAAATCCTGCCAGCCTTGTGTCCGGGACATTTTAACGAACCTGAAAACGCCTGTTGGCACTGTATTTTTAAGCGTATAGCAGAACAAAATATCAGAAGCACATTAAAAAAACTAAAATCGAAATTGCTATGAAACGAATAATTTTAATTTCCGTGTTATTTACCGCTGCATTATCGGGCTATGCCCAAAATCGCAGCAATGCCCTGTTCAGGACGGACAACCAGACAGGAGCTCCTAAAGAAGTATATTCATTGGGTGCTAACCCCGAATTTCCCTTTTTAAGGAACCTTTCAACTTCTGAACAGGTTGCATCTGCTATCAGGAGGAATTCAGCACGTCCGCAGGGAGCTGAGCTGAACAATATGCTGCAGGATATAGGATTTGCCAATGGCGGCAAGGATGTTACTGCATCTAATGTAACGAAAGAAACCCTGCCCCCAGGAACATCGGGCAATATGGGTGATGGCAACCACAACACTCATCATGTAAAATTAATGGCCGATGGCGATGGTGGAAGCGGTATTCCTGCATGGAAAATAACTTCACCAACAGGATCTTCGATGCACATTCTCGCAAAATGCGGTAATGGATTCTCGGCATCAAAACCAGCCACTGCCCAAACAACACCTTGCTTTAATGTACCTGTGACCCTGACCGGCACTACCAAGGAAATAACTGTAGGCGGCAATGGCGCAACCAAGACCACCACAGAAGCTACCTATGTATATTATAAAATGAAGAACAGGGACCGTGCACTGGCACCAGAATTTGCTGACCTGAGGGACCCTAATGCATCAACACCTTTATTGTTGAGCTCTAGCAAGACCGTAGAATCTGTTGCACAGACCTATCGCGTATCGTTAGCAACTCCAAGCGACCAACATAACATGGTTGTTTGCGAAGACAAATCCTTAGACCTTACTGCGGACATTAATGTAGAAAAAGTAGGTGCATATTCAGGCTTCTACCCCAGTGCATCAAAGAACAAATACAAAGAAGTTTCAAAATGCGTGTATAAAAAAGTAGCAAGGAAAATGCGCAAAGCAGAACGTAAAGAAGAAAAAGTGGCTAAGTTGACAGGCGTGAAAGTGAAGACAGAAACAGTAGCTATGAAATAGAACAAAGAGTCTTTTGCCCATATTATGAAGCATACATGCCAAAAAGTGTTCAAAACTTTTTGGCATGTTTCTTTGTCGGATGCTCTTATCCATTTATTTTCACACAGAATTGACGAGATGAAGTTTTTTTGGATAACCATATGTTTACTGAATTTCCTGGGAGCGGCTGCGCAACCGCATTCCCCAAAGCGTGAATTTCGCGGAGCATGGATAGCCACAGTCAGCAACATTGACTGGCCCTCAAAACCCGGTCTTCCGGCTATAGAACAGCAGCAACAGTTCATATACCGGCTTGATCAATTGAAGGAATTAGGGTGCAATGCGGTTATCGTGCAGATAAGGCCGGTGTGCGATGCCTTCTACGCTTCTAAACTGGAACCCTGGAGCCGTTACCTCACCGGCAGGCAGGGGGAAGCCCCATTCCCATATTACGATCCGCTCATCTTTATGATCGAGGAAACCCATAAACGCAATATGGAATTTCATGCATGGTTCAATCCGTACAGGGCGCTGATGGACAGTAAAGTAAATCCTAATCCACCCAACCATGTTACCCGTAAGCATCCTGAATGGGTTATCAGCTATGCGGGCAAATCATACTTAGACCCCGGCATACCCGAAGCACGCGAATATACGCTGAACGTTCTCTGCGATGTGGTGAGACGATATGATATTGACGCGGTACACATGGATGATTATTTTTACCCTTACCGCGCACCGGGGAAAGAGTTTGGAGACCACCGCACTTATGCAAAATACGGAGGGGATATGAACATAGATGACTGGCGCAGGAATAATGTGAGCCTGTTCATCTCACAACTCAACACCAGCATTAAACACATAAAGCCAACCATGAAACTGGGCATAAGCCCGTTTGGTGTGTGGCGCAACAAAGCCCAGGACCCGGAAGGCTCGGACACGCGGGGCGGGCAAACAAACTATGACGACCTGTATGCCGATGTACTGTTGTGGATGCAGAAAGGATGGATAGACTACCTGATGCCGCAACTATACTGGGAGCACACCCACCGCTTGGTGCCATTTACCGTGCTGATGCCATGGTGGTATGGCCATTGCTACAACCGCCATATGTATTATGGCCTGGGCCTGTACAAAATGGCAGAATCTAAAACAGGGCCTTATACCAACGAGCACGAAATGCTGTGGCAGTTACGAGATATACGTGAACAATGCCCAAATACCGGTTATTGCTTTTATAACTCCTCGAGTTTTGATAAGATACGCCCTGCATTTAAAGACAGCCTGCAAAACAGGCATGCCAAATACCCGGCGCTTATACCGCCTATGGTATGGCTGGACAGTGTAGCACCTGCCGCACCTGTACTAAAAATGGAAACCGGGTCACTTAAATGGGAACAAAGCAATCCCAGGAAAGAACCATTGCGCTACGTAGTGTACCGCTTTGTAAACAATGAACCGATAGACCTGGAACGAAACGATAAAATAATCTCTATACAACAGGATACCCAATTCAGCGACCCAGATGCTAAACGCTACAGGCAGGCTACTTATGTAGTTACGGCACTGGACAGGTTGTGGAATGAAAGTAAACCCAGCAACAAAGTGAGTGGTAATTGATATAACTTTGTTGCTCTTCTTAAATGGTACTCATCACAGGCGCAAGTGGTTTTTTGGGGCAGCATCTTGTCCGTTATTTATCGGCACAGGGTGTGAAGGTGCGCGCATTGTACTACAGCCATCCCCCGGCTGATGGTCTTAAAAACCTTCCCGGCATTGAATGGATGCAATGCGACCTGCTGGACGTATATGCAGTTGAAGAAGCCATGAGGGGTATTACAGACATTTATCACTGTGCTGCAGTGGTTACATTCGACCCGGGGAAAAGAAAAGAGATGCTGCACTTCAATCCTGAGAGTACAGCTAACATTGTGAACCAGGCATTGCTGCAGGATGTGCGCAAGATGGTTTACGTAAGCTCTATTGCATCATTAGGCAGAACAGGCGATCAGGGAAAAGAAATAACCGAGGAAGAAGAATGGGGCGAGAGCAGGTATAACTCTGCATACGGTATCAGCAAGTATATTGCAGAAATGGAAGTATGGCGCGGCATAGGCGAAGGGTTGAATGCCGTTATCGTGAACCCGGGCATTATTATAGGCGCGGGTAATGGCCATGATCTCTCTGCACGATTGATGAAAATTGTGTACAGGGAATTCCCCTTCTATTCAAAAGGAGTTAACTCATGGGTAGGATCAGAGGACGTTGTAAAAATAATGGTGCAACTCATGTCATCTGATATTGAAGGTGAGCGTTTCATAGTGAGCACTGCCAACCTGTCTTACAGGGAAGTTCTGGGACAGATGGCTAAGGCCCTTGGTAAAAAACCTGCCCGCTACCGTGCTACGGCATGGATGACGGGTATAGCCTGGCGGTTGAGTATATTGAGGAGTATGATAACCGGTAAAAGCCCACTGATAACCCGCGAAACGGTAAATAATGCAAATTCTATATGTTTATATAATAACAGCAAGTTATTAACGGCATTACCGGGCTTTGCATATGCCCCCCTGGAGGCTTCAATAGCTACGATGGCACGGTCTTTTATAAATTACAATAAAAAATAGCCCATATTTTTTTATTAGGAAAAACAGTTGTAAACTTGCAGTAAGGAAACAGAAGTTATTCCGTCCTTTCATACAGTTTATCTGATAATTCCCATTGCATTTAGTCAATATTTCATTTGAGGATCATGGATAAATTAGCTTAAACCGGTATTATTTTAAAATATTTTATTCAGAAAAAACACAGGCATGCCTTACGACGTTTCGCAGTTAAATGATATGCTCATTCCTGAGCTTGTAGATGTAGCTGATGCTTTACAAATTAAAAATACACGTTCACTCGACAAACAAGCCCTTGTGGCATTAATTATGGAAACACAGAACGGCAATGAAGAGCCGAAGAAAAAGCGGGCGCGCAAAACCAAAGATGATAATGCCCCTGCAGCAGATACTACTTCAACTGAACAGGAAGACCAGGGGGATGAAAAAAAACGCCGCCCCCGCAAGCCGAAGGAGAATTACGCGCCCGACCCAATGCCGGAAAAGGCAGCCCCAACAACTGACCCGCAGTGGGGAGAGATGAAAAGGGACCGCCCCCACCCGCAACCTGCAAAGAAATATGAACCGGTGCCAACTCAGGCCTCCGCCCCCGCACCTGCACCTGCGGCGACTGAACAACAGGAAAGTTCAGGCATTACAATGCCGACTGAATCACCTGAAGTGCAGCCCCCCCAGCAATCTGCTGAAGCTGAAACAGAAAAACCACAACAACAGCACCAGCAGTTCAACCGTCACCCTCGCCGCGAGGAAAAGCAATCGAACTTCAACCTGGAGTTTGAAGGTATAGTAGCCAGCGAAGGTGTATTGGAAATGATGCCCGATGGTTATGGCTTTTTGCGCAGCAGCGATTATAACTATTTAAGCTCACCGGATGATATCTATGTATCACCGTCGCAAATAAAATTGTTCGGCCTGAAAACAGGCGATACCGTGAAAGGCAATGTGCGCCCTCCTAAAGAAGGTGAAAAGTATTTCGCACTGCTGAAGGTAGAGACCATCAACGGCCGCCTGCCCGATGAGATACGCGACCGCGTACCATTCGATTATCTGACACCTCTATTCCCGTTCGAAAAGCTGAGCCTTACTTCTACAGGCAGCAACTACAGCACCCGTATCATGGACCTTTTCACACCAATAGGAAAAGGACAGCGTGGATTGATCGTGGCTCAACCAAAGACCGGTAAAACCATGCTGCTGAAAGAAGTGGCCAATGCCATAGCAGCTAACCATCCTGAGTGCTACCTGATGATAGTGCTGGTGGATGAGCGCCCTGAGGAAGTTACCGATATGCAACGCAGTGTGCGTGCAGAGGTAATTGCATCTACATTTGATGAGCCGGCTGATAAGCACGTAAAAGTATCTACCATAGCACTGCAGAAAGCAAAACGCCTGGTGGAAGTAGGCCATGATGTGGTGATACTGCTTGATTCTATTACCCGCCTTGCACGTGCGCATAACACTGTTGCCCCTGCCAGCGGTAAGGTGTTGAGCGGTGGTGTCGAAGCAAATGCTATGCAGAAACCAAAACAATTCTTTGGTGCTGCACGTAAGATAGAAAATGGTGGTTCGCTCACTATACTTGCTACCGCACTTATTGATACCGGTTCCAAGATGGATGAGGTGATCT
The DNA here is from genome assembly GCA_021155965.1 of Flavipsychrobacter sp. Classification (GTDB taxonomy): domain Bacteria; phylum Bacteroidota; class Bacteroidia; order Chitinophagales; family Chitinophagaceae; genus Nemorincola. The sequence continues at coordinate 14,639 of JAJNBJ010000032.1, read as the reverse complement.
TTGAAGAATTCAAAGGTACCGGTAACATGGAGCTGCAGCTCGACCGCAAGCTTGCCAACAAGCGTATCTTCCCGGCTATTGATATTACTTCATCATCAACCCGCCGCGATGACCTGCTGCATGAGAAAGATGTACAGAACAAGATGTGGCTGCTGCGCAACCATATAGCAGATATGAACACCGATGAGGCTATGCACTTCCTGCTGCAGCAGATGAAGGGCACCAGGAGCAACGAGGAGTTCCTGGCTACGATGAATAAGTAAGCTTTCGTAAGAGATATATAACTGCCGGGAATGGATCACAAATCCATTCCCGGTTTTTTTCTTAGCTGTTTCTTGGTGGATTCCTTCTTTTTATTCTCCAGCCGTTTTTCTTTTGCCTCTTTTGATGGTTTGGTGGCCTTGCGCTTCTTAGGCTTAATGAGCGCTTTTGCTACAAGTTCCTGCAATTTGATTTGGGCTATTTGTTTATTCTCCAGTTGGGAGCGTGTAGCGCTGCTCTTTACTGCCAGGTAACCATCTTTGTTTATTTTGTTTTCCAGCTTTTGTAGTATCTGCTCCTTTTCTTCATCAGTAAAAAAGCGAGATGCGGCTACATGCCATAGCGCTTCAGCCATGGTCTCTACCTTGTTCACGTTCTGGCCACCGCTGCCTCCGCTACGTGCTGTCTTAAATGATATTTCGGATGAAAGGTCCTGCACGGGACAAAGGTAGCTTAATTGCTAATTCTGATCGCCACTTCTCTTACTCATATCCACTCTCTTCCATTGTCCACCTACACTGTAAAGCAATATATACTGGTCGGCAGGTTTGCGCAGCGTTAGTTCATACCAGTGGCCTGCATCCCTTAGATCCAGCTTATAGTCTGATGTCCAGTAGCCATAGCCACCTTTTGTCTCGAACCACCACCAGGTACCCCATTGATTGAGCGTCACTTTCACCATGCTATCGTTGATCACATTCACATGGGCACCGTCTTCGGGCGTAAGCATATTGTAGGCAAGTACATCATATACGGTATTGGTCAGCGGTTTTTCCGGTATCAGCAGATCATGCATCAGCTTGTATTCGCTGTTCTTTTCTGCGCCTATCATGGGCACCCCATGCATATTGGCGGGCAAGTTCAGCAAAATCATTGTTTTGCTGCGGTCGTCTGGTATATTATGCAGCAGCCCATGCACCACACGGTAAGATTTCCCCCAGTAGCGGCTTGCCTGTATGGCAAAGCGAAGGTTCACCAATGCGAACAATGCCACCAAGGCAATACCCACATACCGCACAGTGATAAACGACACCAGCACCGCAAACAGCATGTAAAAGAAAGCCCCGGCAAAATAGATATAACGGTCGAACCACACCAGCATATCAGGCTGAAACCATAGTGGCACCAATAATAGCAGGGCAATCAGCAACCATACAAAAAACAGCAGGGCAGTTTTGGCTATGCCACCCATCTTTTTATAGTACCCAAGGGCTATCATAAATATTAGCGCAACAAGACCATAAAATGCCACTATGCCTGCCATTGAATCAAAAAAGGCATACACATCCCGCCTGGTAGCTTCAGAAAAAAAGCGCCCTACGGCAAGTAAATGGAAGAGGTATTTTGCCGGCTTGCCAAAACTCTCAATGTTCACCATGTCCACTGTGCCTGCGCCAATACGCGATACCCAGTCTCCGGAATATAACATATAGCCAACAAAACGAATTGCGAATAATGCCAGCATAGGTAGGAAGCAGTACACGATCACACGCCTGAATGAGTTTGCTTTTGTTGCAGGTAGTGACGCATAAAACATACCCAATGTAAGCACAAGCCACGGCGTGATGTAAAATATCTCCAGCGAGAAAAGCGATAACAGGTAGAACAACCCTGCATAAAGCGCATACTTACCATTGTGAGTATTGATCAGTTTCTGCACACATACCAGTATAAACATAATGAGCAACAACCCCTGCAGAAAATGGAATGCAGGCTCCCACACCACCACTTCTGAAATATAAGGCGATACGCAAAACAACAAAGCGCCCGCGCTTGCAGTAATGTATGCATTCTTCGCACCTGCATCATCCAGCAACTGCCTGCTGAAAATGAACAGCAGGCAGGCATTAATAGCGTGCAGCGTAATGAACACAATGTGCCACAGCCAATCATGCGTGCCCAATAGCTTATACAGCACATAAGTATTGAACTGGGTGAACTGGTACAGGCTTTTTGCTTTGAAATTGGTGCGGTTAATGAAATCCCAGAAGCTGTTATGCCGCACCTGGTCCAGCCAGCCTGTATAGTCGGTCACAAAACCGGCCCTTGCCGCCGGGAAATAGAGAGCAAAAAGCAATAGCCACATCCCGCAAAACAACGCAACCGTATAGGTTTTGTTTTGCTGCGGTATACTGTTGAATGAGCGGCTGCTTGGCAATATTATTAAGGAATATGCCGGCAAATATAGCCTATAAATCAGTATTTACAGGGGTTATTAAACATTTTGTTAAGATATTATCCCGTATCTTTGCACATTGCAATTACAGGGATATTGCGGGTTAGAGTTATTCACACCTGTGCATTTCTTTAAAAGGTGAGATTAGTGAGGAGTACTAATTTCGATGTGCAACGAAAAAGCAGATAGAATGGATATCGAACAATTAATGCCACACGTAGAAGCGCTTATTTTCGCAAGTGAGCGCCCGCTGACGCAAATAGAAATGACCGAAGTTCTGGGGCAGGCACTGGAAACCGTGATCGAATCTGACCGTATTGCCACCTGCCTTGACGCCATACGCGAAAAATATGATGCTGAATATTACCCCTTCCAGCTAAGGGAAATAGGCGGCGGCTACCAGTTCCTCACCAAAAAGCAGTTCCATAAAACAGTATTACAGCTTAATGGCGACAAGCACATTAAAAAGCTGTCAACCGCTGCCATGGAAACTCTTTCTATTATTGCCTACAAGCAGCCTATTACTAAGAGCGAGATAGAATATATAAGAGGTGTAAGCGCAGACTACAGCATCCAGAAACTACTGGAAAAAGAACTGATCGTTATTGCAGGCCGTAATGAAAACATGGTAGGCAAGCCACTGATATATACTACCTCCAAGAATTTCATGGACTACATGGGTATCAACTCACCCTCACAGCTGCCGCAACTGAAAGACATTACAGATGTGCAGATAGTAATGCCTACAAGTGCAGAGGAAGCAATACCTGAAGATGCGGCAGGATTAACGGTAACTGAAGAAGGCGAGCTACGGCAAGCTTCATAGAAATATTATAATTCACGGCCCGCCCCCGATCCTATCGGGGGCTTTTTTATGGCGCAGCTTTTAACAGTCAAATAGTTACATTCATTTTTCATTAAATTTGCATCAAATGTCCTCTATGGCTTTTCGCGGGTTTATTTTGCATTTTCTTTTTGTCTGTATTGCGGGTACATCGGTAGCGCAAAAGAAAGCCGACCAAACGATGATACGGGAATTGCAAACCGACATCAGCTATCTCGCATCAGATGAGCTGGAAGGCAGGCGCACAGGCACTCGTGGAGAAAGCATAGCAGCAGACTACATCATTAAACGATATCACGAAATCGGTATTAACCCATATAAAGGTGAGTACCTCTACCCTTTTCGTTTTGTTTATGGTAAAGAAATATCACCGGTCACACAATTGCGCATCGGCGGCATGCTGCTGAAACAGGAGGATGCTTTCCCTCTGCCGTTCAGCCCGAATAAAACTGTTTCCAGCGATGTGATACCCGAAGTAAGCGAGCAGGGCAGCATATGGCTTGCTCCTTTGTACAAAGACCAGGACCAGGCAAACGACGCCCACTTTGATGCGGAGAAATATATGCACGAGCAAGCGCGTGAGCTTGAGAAGCAAGGCGCTACAGGGGTTATTTTTTACGACGGTTACGGCAGCAAATGGGCGCCTTCATTCAGTAAGCATTCCATTTATGAAACGGTAGGTATTCCTGTTATTTATTTAAGCCATAAAGCTTACCAGAAGCATGTGGTCGCTTCATCTGCCAAAGGGGGCATACCTGTTTTGCTTGATGTAGCCATTAATAAAACCGAGCGCACCGGGAATAATATAGCAGCGTATATCGATAACGGCGCTCCTTACACGGTCATCATCGGTGCGCACTACGATCATCTTGGTTATGGCGAGGACGGCAACAGCCTGCATGCCAATGCATCTAAAGAACACCAGGTACATCATGGCGCTGATGATAATGCCAGTGGCACGGCTGCAGTGCTGCAGGTTGCCAAATGGATAAAAGACAACAAGAAAAAAACAAAACACTACAATTATCTCTTTCTCAATTTCTCCGGCGAGGAATTAGGGCTCTATGGCTCGAAATCATTTGTAAAGGAGCAGCATATAGACAGCACTCATTACGCCTACATGATCAATATGGATATGGTGGGCAGGCTCAACGATAGCACACATGCGCTGCAAGTTGGTGGCGTTGGCACGTCACCATCGTGGGCAGGAGTGGCAGAACTCGCAAATAATGAATTCAAGATTTCATTCGATAGCTCTGGCCAGGGGCCATCAGACCATACCAGTTTTTATAATGCCGGCCTGCCAGTACTGTTTCTGTTCACCATGCAGCACAAAGACTATCACAAGCCCACCGATGTAGCCAGTCTCATCAATTATCCCGGCGAGGCGCAGGTGATCAAATATGTTACCCGCATTGTAGCCTGCGAGGAAACTAAGAACCAAAAGCCCCGCTACCTGGTAACCAAACAAAAATCTGCAGGCAGAAGCCCATTCAAAGTTACATTAGGCATTATGCCCGACTACAGTTACCAGGATGGAGGCGTAAAGGTAGATGGTGTGAGCGAGAACCGGCCGGCTGCAAAAGCAGGTATTCAGCAAGGCGATATCATTACAAAGCTCGGAGATATAAAAATTAGTGGTATGCAAAGTTATATGGAAGCACTGGGTAAGTTTACACCCGGAGATAAAACTCAGATAACAGTAACACGGAATGGAAAAGAACTGACAATGCCCATTGAATTAATTGGAAAATAATTTACTATATATGTGTAAAAATAAAAATACCCCGAAATTCGGGGTATTTTTATTTTTAGTTGATCACCCAAATTAGTGGTGAGTAGTATCAGCTGGTGCAGCAGTAGTATCAGCTGGTGGCGGAGTAGCCGGAGCTGGTTCAGTTACTGGTGGTGCTGCAACAGTAGTGTCAGTGTTAGTAGTTTCTTCAGTAGAGCTGTTACCGCAAGAAGCTACAAAAAGGCCGAGTGTAAGAGCAACAATGCTCAATTTTACAAATTTCATGTTTTTTGTTTTTAGATGGTTATGCACGTTTATACGTAAGTTGAAAAAAGGTAACCCACTGTTTTAAAAAATTTATTACATATTTTTAAACACAATTTATATAACTGGTATTTAACTATCTACATGCGGTTAACAATTCATACACAAAACAATATACGGCTGTTCATTAACTATTACATTCCGGGTCTTTAAACAAAGGCTCAATTTTAATTATCTTTACAGATATAATACCTGCAAAAATTTCTGAAAAGCGGGTTACTTTTTCTCAAAACAAGTATTAACTGGTGCAGAGCCCAATGAATACCGAGCAGCAATTATTAGCTGCACTTGCAGCAGGTGAGCGAACGGCTACAGAGCAGATATATCGGCAACATTATCATATAGTTAATGGCTGGTTAATAAAAAACGGAGGAAATTCCGTTGATGCTGCAGATCTGTTCCAGGAAGCAATGATGGTTTTATTCGGCAAAGCACAGGAGCCGGAGTTCAGGCTTACATGCAGTATAGGTACTTATCTCTTTGCTGTAAGCAAACATTTATGGTACAAAAGGCTGCAGCAGCAAAGCAGGAACCCGCAGATACTGCACGAGAATATAGGAACGGAAGAAGACGAAATTGGAATAGCATATGATGATGATGTGAAAGTGCACCACGAGCGCGAGGCACACTACGAACAACTAAACAGCGCGCTCGGCCAGATAGGCGAACCCTGCAGGTCTTTATTAAAAGCTTATTATCACGACGATAAAAGCATGCAGGAAATAGCGGCAGACTTCGGGTACACTAACCCGGACAACGCAAAAACACAGAAGTATAAATGCCTTGCACGTTTGCGTAAATTGTTTTACACCATGCAGGCAAAGTAAGTTGATAGGTTAATAAGGTAAAAAGTTGATAGGGTGCGATTGAAAAGTGAGTAGGTCGTTATTAAATAATTAGTTTTAGTTTTTTCGGTATGTCTATAAACAATAACATTTGGGAGATAGCAGAAGCCTACCTGGCAGGTACATTACCGGAGGCTGATATTATCGAACTGAAGAAGCGCCTGGAACTGGACAGTGATTTTGCGAACGAGTTCTACGAGAGCTGCAACCTCCTCAGGTCGTTTGAAGGGAGCGGCAAACAAAAGCGCTTTCGTACTATGCTGCGCGATATTCATGCAAACCAGGCTGCACCTAAAAAAGCGAAGATCATCAACCTGCCTGCACACTTCTGGCGCACCGCCGCAGTTGCTGCAGGCGTAGCATTGCTTACCTCCACTATCACTTATTCCATCTTGCTGCCTTCTTTAAAAAATGCATATTCGCAATACAATATCATCAGCCGCAAGGTAGATAATATCACCGCATCGCAGCACCAGCTGCAGCGTTCGCAGAAACAGCTTGAGAAAGACCTTAAGAATATCAATACACCGCCTGCCGCCCAGGTAAAATATACTGGCACAGGCTTCGCACTCACCAACGACGGCTATTTTGTAACCAGCTACCACGTTACCAAGGGCGCTGACTCAGTTTATATCCAGAATAATAATGGCGAATATTTCAAAGCATCTGTATATGCATTTGATGAAGCTGCCGATATAGCCATACTTAAAGTAGAGAAGAAGAATTTCCGCTTTAGCAAAAGTGATATACCATACACCTTTGCAACCGGTAAATCAGGATTGGGCTCACGCATATATACACTTGGATATCCTAAAGATGACCTGGTGTATAAGGAAGGCTACATAAGCACAAAGAACGGCTACGAAAGCAATGAGCTGCAGTATACTTTAGAACTGCCTGTTAGCTACGGCCAGAGCGGCTCTCCTGTTCTAGACAATAACGGCAATATAGTAGGTATACTCTCCGCGATCGGCAGTGCTGAAGAATCGAATACCTATGCTGTTACATCTAAAGCGTTGCTGGACCTCATCCATAAAAACCTGCCTCCCGATAATGCACTGCACCTTCCAAAGGCAAACAAGATGGGCCGCATTAGCCGCGAGGAGCAGATAAAGAAGATGGAAGCTTATACTTTCTCTGTAAAGGTGTATAAATAATTGTTTCTCAATTTAAATTAGTGACTTTACACTCATAGGCGTATTCGCTACCTTTACGTTCTATGAAAAAACGCTCACTTGTTGTTATTACTTCTTTAGCACTATTTGCCGCTGCATGCTCAGGCTCTAAAGAAACTGCAAAACCCAAACCGGGTGCAGTTGTTACAACTGCCGAAATGCCAGTAGCTGAAGAAGCAGGCAACAATGCTAAATTCTCTATCAATGTGATCGCCGATAGCAGCGGTAAACAAGGCGTATATACTGTTGCTGCCAATTCAGGGCCATACTCTTTAACCAGCCAGTTCACAATGCCGAAGGGTGGCGAGGATTTTGAACCGCTGATAAAGAAAGGAAGTGTTGCTAACACCTTCGTCATTGGGTTTAAAGTTGCTGATGATACTACCTTCTACGATTATTTTGAGGTGAGCAGCAAGCGCGATACCATAAGAATGAAATACCTGAAAGCGTATTCCTTCCAATAAAATATTAGCCCGAAAATAATCCGCGTTCCTCTGATCAGCAACTGCTGTTACCTCAACAATGGTTCGAAGCTCACCATGACATATTAATTACTCGTTGATAAAACTAAAAAGCATCCCGATCGGGATGCTTTTAGTTTTATTATTTCGTGATCTTATTATCTTATCAGCGTCACATCACCCTTCGCTTCCAGTGTCTTACCGCCACAATCATACCTCAGGAAGTAGTAGTAAACACCCATATCCTGCGGCACACCATCGATCGTAGGTGCCGTCCCAGCCCATCACACTGCTGTTGTGCGATTCGAAGACCGTCTGGCCCCACCTGTTCACTATCCTGAAGATGTGGAACCTGTGGTAGCCTACAAAGTATGGCTTGAAGATATTGTTCTCCTGCTGGCCTGATGGGCCGGGTGCAAATGCATTCGGGAAGGCAATCGTACAACATGCATCCGGGTTGATCTCCATGCTCTTCGTTGCATAGCAGCCGAACGGATCTGTTACCTTCAGCGTGATCAATCCCTTAGGCTCCAGCATTTTGCCCCAAATAACAGGCTTGTTGTGGTTGTTGTTGAAGAAGTCATGCTCAGGTGTCCAGTAGTAACTGTTACGGTAGTCTATCTCGTTGGCAGTGAACTGCACACTGTCCTCCAGGCATATATTGCTGCCATTGGGCGAACTGATCCGGAAGGTTGCATCAGGTACATTATGCACCAGTACAGAGTCGTATGTCGGGTCTGATTTACAGCCCTCAATAGTATTCGATGTAACCTTGATGACGTGGCGGCCAGTGTCTAACCATGATATGGTGTAAGGCCCGCTGCTGTGCGAGTTGCTCGATATGATGCTCAGCGCATGCGCATTATCCAGCGGGTCATAATCTACCCACCACTGGTACTCATATGCATTGTCTGATCTTGTGGACAACGCCAGGTCTACGGTGTCGCCAAGACATACATCAGGCTTGGTATAAGCGATCATAGTAGGCTGCGGTACCACCCTGATGTGTATGGTTGTGTCTGAGAAGCAGAAGCCGTTGTAGTTGCTTACGTACAGCTTAATATACTCGTTCATCTTCATCAGGGAGTCGAACGCTACCCATATGGAATCCTGGTTCAGTATAGTATTGTTCACTATCCTTGTACCCCAGGGCAGTGTCCACTTATACTCCGGCTGCACCAGTACCGGCCCTTTGTACCTGAGGAATAAAGAATCGTACTGGCATATCCATGATTTGCTTGGTTCTATGCTGAACTTCGGCTTATATAATACGGTTACATTTATGGCCACACTGTCGCTTGCACAGCCAACAGACGAGTTCGGCACTGTTTGGCCAACCCACCACTTCATTGTGCCCGGCGTTGTGGTTGGTGGCACAGGGGTCGGTGGTAACGGATTAGCATTGTTGTCATACCAGTTAAGGTGTGAGTCAAAGTCACTATCCACTACTTCGTTAAGCGGTCTTGCAAAGTCGCCCTGGCAATACTGCAGGTGGGTCACCAATGGTGCATCAGGTTTCTTTTTTATCTCCACAACAGTCATTGCACTATCGCTCACGCAACCCCAGCTGGATGTCTCTGTTACCCAATACCTGATCGTGTCGGGTGCTGTAGTAGTGGATGGTGTAGGCGCATAATACATAGGTGCTGTTACCCCGGGGCCATACCATTTCAGTGTATCACCAGGGCTGCTGGGTGTTGCGATCACAGAGCCTGGTGTCTTGAACTGGCACCACCATTGCGGTGTTGTTATTGGAGGCGCTGGCTTTGGATGTACGGTAATGGTAACAGCCAGTCTCGGGCTTTCACAGCCTGAGTCGATGCGGCTAGCCCAGGTAGGTAACGGACCGGCTACATTGATATTGGGCAATGGTTGTATCCATGACCTTGCACCACCAACAGCAGCCAAATACCATGCAACTGAATCTGAAGGTGTAACCGTTAGTGGCAATATCGGGCCAATGAACTGGCAATAATCACGCTGCCCTGTCACCAGTGGCGGAGGCGGTGTAGTAATTACCCGTACGGTATCTGCTTGCCTCAGACTCTCACAACTACCTACTTTCTGGCTGGCCCATACTATGTAATTGCCAACAACCGAGGTATTTATAGTCGTTGAAGACGGTGGGGTGGTGAGCGTGCCACCTGTTGGGCCGGTTGTCCACCAATTAACTATCGCACCGGTAACTAATCCTGTTACCGTATATGGCACGAATGGCTGTCCCTGGCAATAATCAGGATTATAGAGTATCGGTCGGGGCGGTTGCGGTATCAGGGTCGCCCTTGTTGTTGCCGTGTCCTTACAGCCAAATGGTGAAGTAACTATTATCCTGTACGTACCTGTATCAGGATCGCTGAACGAGTAACGTGTAGCAGTCATAACGGTTGATGTATATGATCCCGGCCCTGACCATGCGTAGGTCATGCCTGCCATACCCGGCGTCACGAAAAGCTTCAGTGAATCAAATGCACCCTGGCATAACGGCCCATTATTAGAGGCAGTGATGACAGGCTTATGATGAACTTTCACCGCAAAGCTGTCTGTATCAGATACGCCCAGTACCGTGCGCACTACATAGAATTTTGTGGAATCGGCTGCTGTAGCCGGGTATTTGTAAGGTCGCTGTAACGTGCTGGTAAAACCACTGGAGCTATACCAGTAGTAGGTAGCGCCTGTTGAATCGCCCACATGCTGCAGGAATAACGTATCTCCTTCGCACGGCTCATTAGCACGTACAGTATTACAACTGATCACTGTAAGATACATGGTCCGATACTGGCATGTTAGGCTATCCACACCTGTTATCGTATAAGTAATGGTAGGCGGCAGCACAGTTGTTACTATAGTATTATGAACCCCTGTAGTACTTGCAAGGCCTGTACCCGGCGACCATGTCCATTTACTCCATGTCCAGCTCCGTTCATCCCCATACAATACATCAACCGGAACAACAGTAAGGCCTGGATTAGCGCATGCATCATAAGTATCGATCACTGCGCTCGGGTACGGAGCAGGCGGCACAACACGGTGGCCTGCCGTTAACAGAGATGGTTCGTGGAATGCACCAACACTATCAATACCTGATGTATCATTAAACACATATGCACAGGAAACAACGTTGCTGTCGCCCGGCGCTATAGTGCCTATGTTGAATACAATACCAATACCAATATCACCGGGGTGGTTCACACCTACGTTGTACCATGCGCCGGTACCTGCAACATATGTCTGGTTCCACACGGCAGCAAGGTCTTGCCCTACGGTCAGGCCCCATGCGTTATAAATAGTTGCTACTGCACGGCAATCCTTTGTACACAGCGTTAAAGGAGGGCGGGTAGAACTGCGGCCTCTTCCTGTTACCGCCACGCGGTGGATAATATCATTTTGCCAATTAATAAAGTTGTCGGTCGGGAAACCGCCTCCAGGCCACGTCTGGTCATTATCCGGGTCGCATGACCTCCAGTAATAAACGCCGGTAATCGGGGCGCCGCCTGTATTATAAAATTTAGTGGTCATTGTTACCGCAGATGCCAGTGTATCCACACGTGTCTCTGTTTTCACCAACAAAGTACCTGCAACCATATTGCCCTGCCAGAAACCACGGATCGTGTTGCCTGTATAGCCGAGTGGGCCGGGTGCGTTAGAATAACCAGTGATACCTGCACCAACAATTGTACCGCCACCTGAAAACTGGTAACCGGGTGTCCACCACTGGTAACCTTGTACGCGCTGGCCATTTGCCTGCACTGTCCATCCTTCAAACGGAGAACCCGGATAAGTATAATCGCCCATAAACGGTGGTGCGCCAACAGCCCAGCCATCGTGCCCGTAATCATACACTTCTGCTAATGCAGCACCAACACCTGTTCCGGGGCTATGCGGATGATAGCCGGCAGGAGTGCCGGAAGCAGGACCGAATGCCGAGTTGGGACATATACCTATTTCCAGCCACCTGCCTTGTAAATAGGCAGCTGTACCTACCAACTGGGCATAACCGGTTTGCACACCGGTAAAAAGAAGGCTTATGAAAACTAAAAAGTAAAACTGTTTTTTCATCTGAATATTTATTTATTTTTTCAAAGGCCAGATGGAACTCCCATTTGCTTTAGAATTGGTTCAACAGTTGAATATACATTCCCCTGTTTGATAAACCTCAACTTTAGCATGGTCGTTTCATAACTGCATTATTATTAAGCTATTGAAGTATTAAGTCGGTATCCGCAAAAAACATTTTTCGGGGTTATAAATATACCCTTATTTTCTGTAAAATACTGGTTTTTCTTGTATTTGCAAAAAAATAATTTTCCTTATTAACTATGGGTTATATCCTTGCTATTTCTCAACTCCTGCAACATCCCGGACGATCTTTATTAACTAAATCATTCCCAATATAGACAGATGGAAAGTTTATATGGTTGGCAATTCCGATATATTTATCTTAATAATGTAATATTACCGTGATGGAGTTCAATTTGCCCGCCTTTGGATATGGCATCCATTAAATATCCGGGCCCTATTTGGCTTTATATATGGGAACTGTGGAACAAGGCTCCCCATACATAAGCGACTTTACCACCGGCCGCAGGAGGTTGGTTGCCGCTACATACGCAGCTTCCGGCACGGGAGTATCGCCGCAGCCCTTCAGTACAACACGCTTGCCGGCGTACTCGCTGAGATCAATGGCATTTATTGTATTATTGATGACCACTTTGGATAACTCGTCAGGGGTGCCATAATAAACTGAACACACAACCGGCTGCAGGTAGGAAGCCGCCAGCATGTATGCCCATACCGGTATGATAGCATCAGTTGAACAATGTAATGCCACATGTTTGCCGACAAACTGCTGCCAGTCGTGGGTTTGCAGTGCTGCCCGGTAATCTTTTTCTTTTAAGATCATCTCCCTGAACAGAAACGGTTTCAGGTCGAAGGCGGCTATTTCATCTGTTGGTATGAATGGCGAAAGGTCGAGTGTTATTATGCCGCTCTCTGCTACTTTATTTACTATTGTCTCCATAATAAAATACCCTTGTTTTACTATGCAAAAATACATTAATCTGCCGGGCCCGGGACTAAGATTTAAAGCATACCGCAATTGAACGAATTTATTATTGTGTGAACCGCTGATTATACAGATCGGGTGTTTATACTAAATGACCATAAAAAACCGGCATTGAAATTTTCACGCAAAGGCGCAAAGGATACGCAAAGCACGCAAAGTCCATGCCGTTTTTTAATGTTTTAATGGTATTACACGGTAACTTACAGACCTTATCTATTCTAAATAAAAAGGACTCCACAAACCTGTGAAATCCTTGAATTCGTTCGCTCTGTGATGCAGGCCTAGCGCGTTTCCCACTGAATGGCGTACTGCGAATTGTATATATTTTTCGTCAGGCTGTCTTTGGTGGTCACGTTAGCGCGGGTTACTTTGCTGTCGGCATCTATATCGTAAGTTACTTTGGTAGTGTTGTGTATAGAGCTGGCCTTCCAGAAAAGGTGCGTATTCTGGTAAATGTTAATGCCGTATGTGGTGAAAGATTCTATCTGCTTGTAATCACCCGGCCTGTTGGCTTGTTCGTCGTAGTACTCGTAGAACTCCTTTGCGGTATAGCCGGGGGGCAGCACTTCGGTACGGAACCGCACGCCGTTCTTGTCAACACCAGTTACCACGGCCCCAAACATCAGGTTACTTCCGCTTAACTGGTCACTTTTACCGGGGACGTTAGCATGCAATACTGTAGTGGGCGTGCCTAATGGGTTGAATGTTGTCCAGGTAATATCGATCGGGGTTGTAAGGTCTGTATCATGCCACAGGTATGGTGTGGTAAGCGGCGGTGCTATGCCGCTGTCGGGCAGGCGCACTGTTACAGTTTCATTCCATAACCTCTGATAATGGTCGCCCTGGTCGGCAGTGTAGGTGAGGTTGAGTATAAGCTCGGTACCGGTATCGCGGTATATGACCTGCTCGGTAGCGATCAGCTTTCCGAAATAGGTAAAATGGCGCACTTCGGTAGGAAAGTAAGCGTGAATGATCTGACCTGCGGGGTTTACCAGGAAGGTATCCCGCTCTTTTACCGAGCCTGTATTGAGGTCTGTGAATGTCTTGAAAATCGTATCTGCTATCCTGATGAACACCGCTTTTGTGTGGGCCATGCCTGCAACCACTTTAGCCTGCTCGTTGGATGTGAAAAATATGGCGGACAGGTTGTTGCCGCTATATTCAAAACGGTAATTCTCTGAGATAATGGGCGTTACCGTAAGCGGGATAAGGATATTGGCAGTCTTTACCTTGGTATAGCTCATTATCCTGTAATCATCGGGAGTAGGCTTGGTAGGATGGCTCTTCGATTTTCTGCATGAGGTTTGCATGGCTAAAAAACCCGCCATAACAACCGCAACCGACAGTAAAAGAAATCTTTTCATACAGGCAATTTTACGCATTAATCTGCTAAAATAGTAAATACAGCCCAATAGTCAAACAGTATGGGTGCATTTCAAATCTTAGCGAGGAGGCCCAGCCAGAGCAACCAGGGTATAATTTCCGGGATAAGCCTGTTTTCCCACATTTATATTTTTATATGTGTCCAGAGTGCGCTATGGGCTTGTTTTATGTGTTTTATCCTTAGGTATAAAGGGGTATAAAAGGGTATAATTATACCCTGAAAAGGTATAATTATACCCGAAAAAGGTATAATTTGGGTATAAAGGGTGTATATTGCCTCGTCCTGAAATTGCTTTACACTTTGTGAGATAATCCTGTTTTTACTTTACAGGTGTTGTTGTTAGTCCTGAAAGGTGCTTACACCTTTGAAAAG
>JAJNBJ010000031.1 GCA_021155965.1 Flavipsychrobacter sp. | reverse complement strand
GATTATCTCACAAAGTGTAAAGCAATTTCAGGACGAGGCATATACCTAAACAGGGTATATTTATACCTTTTCAGGGTATAATTATGCCCTTTTATACCCCTTTATACATGGAAAATAAAACGCATAATGCTGCCCATAGCGCATTTCAGGCGTCATTAAAAAAATTATTAACCGCAAACTGCCAATTTCGAAAATTATACCCCTTGCTCAAGAAAACACTGCCAATAATTTCTAACCTTATTTAACTCAATAAATTGCCGTATTAGCCTTAAATTCGCATCCTAATTTTCTCAAATGACACAAACAGACTATATAAGCGTTCCCTACGGAAAGACCGTACACGGCGAAGAAGAAATAGCAGCAGTTGTTAATGTATTGCGCACCAGCACCCAAATGGGCAAGCATGTTCGCGAAATGGAAGAGCGTGTTGCCGCGCTGTACAATAAAAAGTACGGTATCATGGTCAACAGCGGTTCATCTGCCATTTACCTGGCTGCCGACCTTTTGAATTTTGAGCCGGGCACAGAGATAATAACCCCGCCGCTTACTTTCTCCACAACTGTGGCGCCACAGGTAAAGAAAGGCTGGGTGCCTGCCTATGTGGACGTAGAAGAAGGAACTTACAACCTTGATGCCAATAAGGTAGAAGAAATGATCACCCCTAAAACAAAGGCGATGATCATCCCGAACCTGATAGGTAACCTGCCCAACTGGAAACAGTTGCGCGAGATAGCTGATAAGCATAACCTGTTCCTGCTGGAGGACTCCTGCGATACGCTGGGCGCTGAGATAGATGGTGCATCGTCAGGCCGTTTTACCGATATGAGCGCTACCAGTTTCTATGGCTCGCACATCATTAATTGTGCAGGTAATGGAGGTATGTTGTGCGTAAACACAGATGCATTTTATAACAGGGGCAAGCTGCTGAGAAGCTGGGGCCGCAGCTCATCACTGTTCGTAGAGTCGGAAAAAATAGAGAACCGTTTCAATGTAGAGATAGATGGCATTCCATACGATGCCAAGTTCGTATTCGAAGAGCCGGGATATAACATTGAGCCATCTGAAATGGGCGCGGCATTCGGCTTGGTACAGTTACAGAAACTTGGTAATAACCTGGATATCCGCACTGAGAACTACAGGCGTATGCGCGAATTCTTCGCGCAGTATGAAGAGTTCTTCATCCTGCCTAAACAATTGCCAAATTCTCGCACAGGCTGGTTAGCATTTGCTACTACGCTGCGCGAGTCTGCTCCATTCATCCGCCGCGACCTGCAGATATTCCTGGAGAAAAGGAACATCATGACGCGTACGGTATTTACAGGCAATATCCTTCGTCAGCCTGGTTTCAAGCATTTACCTTCAAAGGTAGCCAAGGGTGGCTATCCTGAAGCTGATAAAGTAATGCGCGGCGGTATGTTGCTGGCGTGTCACCATGGTTTGAATGATGCACAGATCAGCCATGTAATGGAAAGTGTAAGCGAATTCATGAAAAACCTGTAAGCATGTTGCAACTATTTTTTTTGGCAATACTGGCGTGGAATAACAGCATTAGGGCAAAGCGAAAAGAGCTTAGCCCCACGGCTTGGGCTATTTATACAGTGGTGGCCTATTTTTCCTGCTTTGTGATAGGTACTATGGTAGTTGTTTTTGGCTTTTGCAGGAAGGCTGTTGATTTCAATTTGCTTTCTTCGCCCGATGAGAAAGTAAGAGAAGAAGCATCTAAAATGCTTGTAAATGTGATACTGAGCAATCCGCTGCATTCCGCTACCCTTGTAGCCTTTGGTTTTGGAGGCTATGTATTAGTGCGCTACATGATAGACAGCAAACCGGAAAAAAAATTGCCGGTGCATTGGATGGACAAAATGGGAGAATAGTTGAACCTGCCGGTAGGCAAGAATGAGATAATTTGAAAATGTCCTGCATCGTGCAGGGCATTTTTATATATGGTAATGGGGAATGGCATTCATGGTTGTTAAATATGATGATTACTACGGTAATGGAATTGATGATCGCACCAGTTTTCCTTTGCGCCCTTCGTTACATCCCGTACCTTTGCGCCCTTAAATACTAAAAAATAAATGACGCCTCACAAAATAACCATGGGCCACAATGGCCGTCTATACGTACCTGATCATCCTATTGTTCCATTTATTGAAGGCGATGGCATTGGTCCCGATGTGTGGCGTGCCAGTAAAATGGTGATCGATGCGGCTGTAGCCCATGTATATGGCGGCAAGCGCCAGATAGTTTGGCAGGAGATACTGGCCGGCGAAAAAGCCTTCAACCAGACAGGTGAATGGCTACCTGCAGCTACCCTGGATATAGCCCGTGAAAACCTGGTTTCTATAAAAGGCCCGCTGACCACACCTGTGGGTGGTGGTATCCGTTCGCTGAATGTCGCGATGAGGCAGGAACTGGACTTATATGTATGCCTACGTCCTGTGAAATGGTACAAAGGTGTGCCTTCGCCGGTAGTAGCGCCCGAGAATGTGAACATGGTGATCTTCCGGGAGAATACTGAGGATATTTATGCCGGTATAGAGTTCGCATCTGGCAGCGAGGAAGCTGGCAAGTTACTGAACTTCCTTACCGAGCAGGGAGTGAGCAAAAAAGTACGTTTCCCGGAAAGTTCTGCATTTGGTATAAAGCCGGTATCAAAAGATGGAAGCGAGCGGCTGGTAAGGGCAGCTATCAAGTATGCATTAAAACACAAGTTGCCTTCAGTAACAATAGTACACAAGGGTAATATCATGAAGTTCACCGAGGGAGGCTTTAAAATATGGGCTTATGAGCTGGCGGAGCGTGAATTTGGCGATAAAGTATATACCTGGGGCCAGTGGGAAAAAGCAAGAAAAACACAGGGCGAAGATGCGGCAAATGCAAGGCTGAAGAAGGAAGAGGCATTAGGCAAGCTCATAATAAAAGATGTAATTGCAGATAACTTCCTGCAGCAGATATTGATATCTCCGAAAGATTATTCGGTGGTGGCTACGCTTAATCTTAATGGTGACTATATATCAGATGCGGCGGCTGCTTCTGTTGGAGGTATAGGTATAGCTCCGGGAGCTAATATCAACTACCTCACAGGGCATGCGGTATTTGAGGCAACCCATGGCACAGCGCCTAAGTTTGCTAACACAGATACCATGAACCCATCGTCATTGCTGCTTAGCGGGGTGATGATGCTGGATTATATGGGCTGGAACGAAGCCGCAGATTGCATTGAAGAAGCTTTGTCTACCACGATCATGCGCAAACGGGTGACCATAGATTTTTATAATTTGATGCATGATGCTACTTTATTGAAAACCAGTGAGTTTGCCCATGAAATTATAAAGAACTTTGCGTAGGTTTTTAGAGAAATGGTGGAAGTATACATAGTAGAACGATAATTATCTTTATTTTTAGATTTAAAATAATAATATTGAATAATTTACCGTTAATTTTGTATTCTTAATAAAAAAATCACCATCCTTGAATCTCGCACCATATATAGAGCACACTATATTAAAGCAAGCTACAACCATAGCGGAAGTAGACAGGATATGCCTGGAGGCATCGGAAGAAGGATTTGTAGGTGTTTGTGTGCCCCCGAAGTATGTTCAGGCCGCTAAAAAGCTGCTGGATGGGTCGGGTGTGAAAGTTTCTACGGTTGTTGGTTTTCCGCTTGGTTTTGGCTCCATAGAAACAAAAGTAAAGGAGATAGACGCAGCTTTACACTCCGGTGCAGATGAGGTGGACATGGTGATAGACCTTGGGGCAATAAAGAGCGGCGACTGGAAACACCTGGACGAAGAGATAGTTGCCTGCCTGAAACCAATATATGCAGCACGAAAAGTGATAAAAGTGATCGTAGAAAGTGGTATATTGACAGCAAATGAGCTGCTTGCCTGCTGCGCATTGTATGGCAAGCATGAAATAGATTATATGAAAACGTCTACGGGTTTTGCAGATAAGGGAGTTACGGTAGAGGCTGTGAAACTGATGCGCTCACACTTACCGCAGCGTATAGGCATCAAGGCTTCGGGTGGAATAAGGACATATAATTTTGCTAAGGAATTAATAGAGGCAGGTGCAACAAGGTTGGGTACATCTGCCAGTATGCAAATAATGAAAGAGAGCAGGGAAGCAGTATGAGGAGCGTGATATACATATCGGGGGTTAGTGGGTTATTATTCTTTACTATACAGGTAAAAGCACAGACAACATTGCATGCAGACCCACGCCTGTCTGTGCTGGTCAAGAAACCCCATAGCATAGAGCAGGCAATGGCCTCAGCGGCTGTTGCAAAAAGTAAAAAAATAGCTAAGGCAAGCGTTTCGGCTACTTCCACAGCTGTGCAATCTACAGTACCATACACCCCACCTTCAGCAACATCTCAGCCAACAGATAAAACAAAGCCACTCGCATATGTAGCAGGGACTTCAAAACCGGATCCTGCTATAAAACCTATGGCAGGAGAAAAGGGCCATGCCGCAGGGTGGACACCACCTGTACACCGCAAGGCGCGTGCCGTATATTCCGGTAAGGGGTTCAGGGTGCAGATATACAATGGGCCTGACCGCGATAAAGCAATAGCGGTAAAGACTGAGTTCATGCGCATGTACCCAGGTGTGCGTACCTACCTTACCTATATGTCGCCAAGTTTCAGGGTGAAAGTGGGGGATTACCGCAACCGCAGCGATGCTGTTGGCATGTTCAAGGAAGCCAACTCTGTGTATAATCCCAGCATGATAGTGCCGGATATCATTACCATCAGTACGTTTTAATCATACGTCATAAGTCGATGGGTTGTGCTTTGCGTACTTTGCTGTAAATTTATCCCAATAATTAGTGATAATGCTCGACCAGATCAAAGCAAAAGCAGACCAGTATTTTTCTGAGGTACAAGCTATCCGCCATCATTTGCATGCCAACCCGGAGCTCTCTTTTCAGGAATATAATACTGCAAAATTTGTTGCTGAAAAACTTGCGGTATTGGGTATACCGAATAAAACAGGTGTGGCGGGCACAGGTCTAGTTGCACTGATAGAAGGTAAGAACCCCGGTAAAAGGTGTATTGCATTGCGTGCAGATATGGATGCCTTGCCGATTGAAGAGAAAAATGATGTGCCTTATTGTTCAAAAAATGTGGGGGTGATGCACGCTTGCGGACATGATGTGCATACCAGCTGTTTGTTAGGTGCTGCTCATATCCTTAATGATCTAAAAGGCGAACTGGAAGGAACTGTGAAACTGATCTTTCAGCCGGGAGAGGAGAAGCATCCCGGTGGTGCAAGCCTGATGATAAAAGACGGTGCTCTTGAAAATCCGAAGCCTGATGCAATTTTCGCATTACATGTGTTCCCGTATCTGCCTGCGGGGCAGATAGGTTTCAAAGCAGGGCAGTATATGGCAAGCGCTGATGAAATATACATTACCATACACGGCAGGGGAGGACATGCTGCATTGCCTCAAGAGACCATTGACCCGATATCTATTGCAGCATTGCTCATAACTGGTCTGCAGCAGGTAGTAGCCCGCAAAGCAGACCCATTGATACCCTCGGTGCTTACATTTGGCAAGATAGCCGGAGGCTTTGCTACCAACGTGATACCAGATAAAGTAGAGATATTGGGTACCTTCCGCACAGTTGATGAGCAATGGCGTTATGAGGCGCACAAATGGATAAAAGACTTTACGGAACAAACCTGTGCAGCTTATGGAGCAAAGGTGGATATAGAGATACCTGTGGGTTACCCATCATTATTCAACAATCCTGAACTGACCGCGAAAGCACAAAGCTGGGGCAAAGCTTATGCAGGAGATAAAAATGTGCATGAGCTAATCATGCGTATGGGGGCGGAGGATTTCAGCTTTTATACACACCATGTGCCGGGATGCTTCTTCCGGTTGGGTACAAACAGGAATGGCACAGAGTTCACTACGCCGGTACACAATGCACATTTCAATATAGATGAAGAGGCACTGAAAACCGGTATGGGAATGATGGCATGGTGTGCCGTGCAGGGGTTGGCTGCAAACCCTTAATCTGGCTTTGTAGATCACTTGAGTATATCCACGCTACGTTCGATGGCTTTTTCAAAAGTATCTGTGATATTTGCTTTCCCTATTTGAAAAGACAGGCGTGCTTTGGTCAATTCATTCAGCACCTGGTTATTTTTTACTTCTGAAAGAATAAGCTTCGTTCCTTTCTTTTTAAGTTCTTTATTTACTTCTTTTAAGATCTGAATGCCTGTTGCGTCAATAACAGGTACGTTTTTCATGCGTACAATAAGTGCCCTGGCGGGTTTTTCCACTACCTTCATTGCTTCTTTGAATTTATAGGCAGCGCCAAAAAATAGTGGCCCGTTTATTTCAAAAACATCTACTCCTTCAGGTAGCATTTTTTTTAGTTGGGTGTCACCGTCTGTTGCGTCAGTGTGCGAAACCTGCGTTACCGAACTTGACTTCATCATTTTTTGTATGAACAGGAATGCAGCTAAAACGATCCCAATTTCGATGGCTACGGTCAGGTCAATGAATACAGTTAGCAGGAACGTGCATAGCAAAACAATCGTATCACTTTTAGGACCTTTAAAAACAGACAGAAAATTTTCCCATTCGCTCATATTGTAGGCTACAACAATCAGGATTCCGGCAAGAGTTGCCATCGGAATAAGTGCTGCTAATTTGCCCACAAATAGCATAATGAGGAGTAAAGTGGCGGCGTGAATTATCCCTGCAATTGGAGTCTTTCCGCCATTTTTTATATTGGTTGCTGTACGGGCGATCGCGCCGGTTGCCGGAATGCCTCCAAAGAGAGCTGACGCAATATTCGCTATGCCCTGTGCTACCAGTTCGGTATTCGGCCTGTGGCTGCCGCCAGTCATCCCGTCTGCTACAACCGCGCATAGTAAAGATTCAATACTCCCGAGAAGTGCAATAGTAACTGCGGGCATGATCAGTTCTTTAATGATTTCAAAGTTTAAGCCAGGAATAGCTGGTTTAGGAAGGGTGGAAGGTATAGATCCAAAACGGCTTCCAATGGTCTCTACCGGCATATCTGAAAAATAAACAGCTACGGTGGTGACTAGTATTGCTACTAATGAACCCGGAATCTTGTGCGTTACTTTTGGCCAGAGAAATACAATGAGTAGGGTAGACAAGCCGATGGCCAGTGCGGGAAAACTGACCGAAGAAAAATTGTGGCCATATTCTTTCCATTTATCAATAAAGTCTGCAGGCACACTGCCCATTTCCAGGCTAAAGAGGTCCTTCATCTGAGAGGAAAAAATGATAACGGCTATTCCGGTTGTAAAACCTACGATGAGCGGGTAGGGGATATATTGTATCGCGCTGCCTAGTTTTACCACACCCATAAGTATCAGCAGGACACCCGCCATAAATGTGGCGATGATAAGGCCGCTCACCCCATATTGCTGAACAATACCGTAAACAATAACTATAAATGCCCCAGTGGGCCCGCCGATCTGTACACGGCTGCCACCCAAAGCTGATATAGTAAACCCTGCAATAATAGCCGTAAATAATCCTTTCTCGGGTGAAACGCCTGAGGCGATCGCAAACGCGATAGCCAGGGGCAATGCCACGATGCCTACAATAATTCCGGCAATGAGATCTTTAATAAAAAGCGGTTTGCTGTAATTTTTTAAGGTATCTATTATTTTGGGCCTGAATATCATTGGGCGACTCGTTAATTTTACTGCATTATCAATTTGGTTTGTTAAAAGAAATCAATTCTTTATCCAAAAATTCAAATCACCATTGTGATGCGATCCGACCAAATCATAACCAATGGGTATCTCCCCATGAAATGCATGAAAGGTGGCTACTTTTGTTCCTTTGGGCATCTGCTGAAGAGCCATATATAAATACCTTACATAATATTCAAAAAGCGCCTCCGAATATTCAATTTTTTGGTCTATTCTGTCCAAATCATCAATATTTTCGTAGAAAGAGTTGAAAAAATAAAAATGATCGTAGTCTCTTAAATTCAATTGTGTGAAATTTCCGTGTATAAAAGACACATTCTGCAGGCCAAGCGTCCTTTGTGCCCTTAGCGCATGCTCCACGAGGTATTGCCTTTGTTCCACACCTGTAAACTCAATATTGGGGGAGAAATAGGCGCCCGCAAGGCAAAATTTTCCCACACCGCTTCCTATATCTAATACTTTACCTCCATTGCTGCCTAAAAAATCAACAGCAATTTTCGTAATGTGTATGGGCGTCCAGTGCCGGTTCGCTAAAATTCTAACTTTTAACGGATATATTTCATTAAAAGCAATGTCGTTTTCAAAAATGTCTATGGGTAGTGATAGCGTATCTTTACTCATGTTTTTTTATATTTGAATTCGTTACGCGAAATTACTTACCATGTTGCCCCGGCGCGGTATATTTTATCACATAAAAAAATGATAAAAATCACTTTTTAAGATCTTGATTTTGATCGATGAGTTTAACAGGTATTTTTCCGATTGATAAATGGGATTATAATTCCCGGTCTATACTTACTGATATTAAATCCGGAGATTATGAAAATCTTTTCAGACATTCTGTGGAAGAAAAGTATGCTAGAGGTGAGGTCATATTCAGAGAAAAGGCTGAACCTAATGGGATATTTTACATAAAAAGCGGGATGGTCAAGAAATACAAAGTGGATAATTTTGGTAAGGAAAAGATATTTTATGTAGCAAATATTGGTGAACTGATAGGTTATCATGCGCTACTTTCCGCTGAACGTTATCCCGATTCTGCCGCAGCTCTTGAAGAAAGCATGATTTGTTTTATTCCGAAAGAGGATTTTTTGAATGCTCTTGACCAGTCTCCCGGTTTATCAAAAATGCTTTTGAAAACATTAAGTCATGAATTTGGGGTATTGGCTAATAATATCAGTGTGCTGGCGCAGCGTTCAGTAAGGGAGCGTTTAGCTATTGCCCTTATTGTTTTGAGAGAAAAGTATAAAAAAAACGTAAAAGAGGGGCAGCCTATTAGTATCAACTTGTCGAGGGATGATATTTCAAGCATGGTAGGAACTACCAGGGAAAACGTGGTAAGAATACTCCGGGATTTCAAAGACGAACAGCTTATTGAAACAAAAGGCAGAAAGATATGGATCACAGATGTAAATAAAATGGCTGCTATTTCTACCTACAAATGATACTTTGTAGATAAATTGCTTTAATTTATTTTTACAAATTACCTGAAATATTGTTATTAGTGGAAAAATCAAAAACTGCATGGGAAGAAAAAGTGGTACTATACGACAAATTAGTTGCAAGCCATCCTGATGTGGAGCGCAAAGGAGCTACCATGCCCTATACATCCGTGAATGGGAATATGTATAGCTATTTTTCCAAGGATGAGTTTGTGGGTTTGCGGCTACCTGAAGATGAAAGAGAAAAGTTCATAGCTAAGTACAAAACCAAGCTGGCGGAGCAGCATGGTATTGTGCAAAAAGAGTATGTTGTAGTTCCGGATAAACTGTTGAAGAAGACTGCTGAGCTGAAGAAGTATTTCGATATAAGTTACACGTATGCAAGTTCACTGAAACCCAAAGCCACAACTAAGGTCAAAAAGAAGTGATAGTAGCTTACACCTTACCCCAAACAGCAGTTGCATTACACCCCCCAAAGCCAGATGCTGTCTTTAGCGCGTATTGAATTTTAGCAGGAGTAAATTGCGTACTCATTGTTATAGGCTTAGGTACGCCAAGGTTTTCAAAACCTGCAGATGGTATCAGTGTTTGGTGGCGAAGGCTTTCCAGCACCATTGCGCTTTCCAATACACCCGCAGCGCCAAGTGTATGCCCTATATAACCTTTAAAGCTGTGCACAGGGCTACGCAGCAGGCCCGCAAGGTCGAATGCTTTTGATTCCATCTCATCGTTGTATGGTGTGGCGGTGCCGTGCGCAGAGATCATATCTATTTGTGCCGGTGTTATGCCTGCTTCTTTTATGGCAGCAGCTATTGCCATTGCCAGCTCTTCCCCTGTGCGCGATGGGCCGGAGATATGGTTGGCATCATTGGATGTAGCGCCGCCTATTAACTGCCCGAGAACATGTTCTGTTTTAGTTGCGGACAGGATAATAGTTGCTGCGGCTTCGCCAAGGGTGATGCCCTTACGGCCTGCATCAAAAGGTCTGCAAGGTTCATCAGATATTGCCTGGAACGATTGGAAACCATTCAACACAAAGCGCGAAAACCTGTCGGCGCCAGTAACTATTACATGCTTGTACCTTCCCGCCTGTATCAGCCGCATTGCATATTGCAAAGCAACAATACCCGATACACAGGCGTGTGAAATAACAAATGTCTTGCCAGGAATGCCTGAATAGTCAGCTATTTTTTTTGCAGAGTAATACAGTAGGATACGTTCATCGGGCACTTTGCCCAATAATTCAATATTACCCTTCGTTGTGGAGAGGATAAAAGCAGTTTGTTTAAGGTCTAAAGGTTCATCAAGAATGTTCAGTGTTTTTTGTATGGAGCATGCTGCCAGTTGCTCGAACGGGGAAAGTGGGGCAGCATTCTTTGTTTGTTCCTGTATTGCCTGCAATTGTGCAGGATCCAGCTTTGCAGCCATAAAAGGTGCATTGCTCAATGAGGTGTCAGTATATTTTTTAATGCCTGTTAGCCCTTCGGCCACAGCGTGCCAATGGGCGGCCGTATCCATGCCAAGTGCCGAAATGATGTTAGATGCTATAGCGTAAACGGAAGACAATGTTACTGTGCTGGTTGTTCAAAGATCTTAAATTCACAATTGGCTATTTCCTTATCGCCAACAAAAACACTTCCCTTCACAAAATGAAAGCTCAGCAATGTTTGCTGAAAAGTAATTTCGGTGGTAATGGTCTCGTTTACTTTCGGAAGCGAAAAAATGTTCACGTTTTTTAATGCGGCAATATAGCCCACAGGTGTAGGCCTGCCAGATTGCTGTATCCTGTAACCGGTACCTGCTCCTGCAGTTTGCGCCATATTTTCTACAAGCCCTGCTTCCGTCAGTCGGCCGTCTTTTACAAGTATGTTATCATCTTTTATAGTAAAAGATGTTCTTGTCAGCTTTTCATTTGTGCTTAACATTTCGCCTATCATCACAAATGGTGGGCGTTGCGGTATATAAATAGCAGCTTCGGTGTTCATCCGCCCAAAAGTAAAATATTCAGCAGCGAAAAGCAAAAGCTGTTATTTAAACTATTTTTAAAATACATTGAAAAGACATTGGTTTAACGTTTATTTTTCTATTTTTGGTAATTATGGTCCGTACGGTAAAATTTTTGTTTTTGTTGTCTATGGCAGCGGCATGCCTTAACCTATGGGCACAGCAGAAAAAGCCCAATGGCAAGCCGGCAATTGCAAAAACAGAAGGAAGCGAGCAGCATAAAAAGATATTATTGCCTACTGTTTACCTGGGCAAATCGGATTATAGCGGAGGCCCCATAAAAACAGAGGAGTTCAACAAACTGTTAAAACAGGGGCTCACTTCCCGCGACTCGCTGGGGAATAAATATAAAGTGTTGGGATTTGGTTTTAACTATGCGGAACGTGCGCTCTACGAGGATTCTATCGGCAATGCGAAGATCATGGTGGATATACTCTATGAATTTTGTCCCGGCGATACCATCACCAGCAATGTATCAGCAAGTATATATGAGCGTATCAAACCGGGTGACACTGTGTATATAGAACGTGTAACCGTTGTAAAATATCTCCCTAAATCGAACAAGGTCCAGCCTGATGCCGATGCTATTGGCGCTAAAGGGTTGAAGTGTGTGATTGTTAAGTGATCCTTTCTAGAATGGATAGCCGATAGATATATTCATGATCAGGTTTTGCGAACGCCAGGTTGGATTGTTAAAATTGACCTGGTCGAACACCCAACCATTGTTTATCGCGACCTCAGGCTTTTTTACCGGCATAGCAAGGTCAGCCCGAAGGGTTAAGAACGAGGCGATATCAAAACGCACCCCAAGCCCAATATCTGCCGCTACATCCTGCCCAAGGTTTTTAAATTCAAAGTTACCACCGGGATAAGCTGGGTCCTTCTTTGCCAGCCATATGTTGCCCGCATCGGCAAACACCGCGCCATTCATTTTTATAGCTCCTGAGAACAGCAGTGTTATAGGAAAACGTAATTCAGAATTAAGCTCCAGCTTTATGTCGCCGGTACGGTCAATTTGCGTAGCGCCGCCCGTATTGGGATTAAAATAAGTGCCGGGGCCTAGTGTGCGTATACGCCAGCCCCTCAGGCTGTATGGGCCGCCTGAAAAATATTGTTTAATGTACGGAAGGGTCGCAGATTTGTCATAGGGTACACCTATTCCGCCCAGGAAACGCATTGCTACTACCGTTTTGCGAAAAGTGAAATAGTGGCGGGCATCGAGATCAAACTTTGCGTATTGAGCGTATTGTATAGAGTAGAGGTTATTTACTTTATCTACAACATTGTTCACCAGGCTTAATAAAGCGCCTGCTTCCTCTAATCCAACCTTTAGATAGGAATGGTTAATACCCCTCTTGGCGGCAATGTTGTCAAAAGTATAGGTGATATTTTCACCTTCAATAAAATTTTCTTTATAACTGTTTTTCAGGTATTCATTGTTTGCCAGAACAGTATCGAAAGCATAGCTCTTGTATGGCAGGCGAATGATGTTGACGAACGCAGGAGAGAACCCCCAGGTCTTTGACTGCGTTTCTTTCCAGCTATAAGAGAAGTTGGCGCTGGTATTAGAGAGGGTAAAATAATTGATACGGTCTATTACACTCCGCCCGCCGCCAATGATAGTATGAGGAAGGTTTGAATTACTGAATAGGGAAGATGCAACAGGTGCAAGGAATTTCGGGAAATCAATGCTGGCGTTAATACCATAATAGCTGGTAAGCCAGCTAAACCGCCTGAAGAAACCTTCAGAACTATTGCTGTTATACGCATACTCAAGCCCGCCGTTCACACCAATGGTCAGCAGGTTTGCTCCCTTAAGAAAATTCTTGTCCCTGAAGTTAATACCGATGGAATGTCCCAAAGCATAAGTAGAGCCGCTCGTTAACTCATACAGTGTCGAGAAATCATATTTTTTTGCCCTTGCCAGCAGTATGTCATAATCCAGCACGCCCCTGTTCCTGCGCATTTCACGCGGCACTATCCTTATATACTGGAATATGCCCAATTCGGTTAGCTTGGCCTGCGTCTTGTCGTAATCTGTCTGGTTAAAATAGTTGCCGGGGGCCACATAAATATGTTTGTAAAGCACCCAGGGATGAACATATTGGGAATGAAACCAGAAATCCAGTTTGCCGATACGTTTTATCGTCAGAGAACTATCCTTTAGGTCAGCAGGGCTTACAAAATCAAGATATACATTTATGTTTTTAATGATGTACTTTGTAAATGCAGCAGAGTCATCTGCCAGCTGTATATGTACTTCCAGGTCCAGCGTAGGCTTTTTATTGTCAATTGCAGATACAAAATCAACGGCAGCCTTGAAAGGGCTTTCCGCGTCTTTGAAGATGGACTTGTCTACTGTGTCAATGATAAAGGTTATATTTTCCTGCGTGAATTTGTAATAACCATTGTTGCGTATGTCATTCACAAGCCGGTTACGCTCATCTCCGGTCAGGCTATAGGTAAATTCCCTGTCTTTTTTCAGGATAGTGCCGCCGGCGCCTTTCCGTACAATTCGTGCTATTTCGCTGTCATCAATATAATAGCGTACGTCGTTGATCTGGTAATTGATACCCGGCTCAATAGTATACGTGGCGTACGCCTTCTTCTTTTTTACTAGATAAGTATCGGTCACTTTGGCATAAAAATATCCCCGGTTGAACATGTAGTTTTTCATATTCAGTGCGGACCGCTGCATATAAACCGTATCCAGTATCACGGGTCGTTCAACAGATTTTGGAAGAAGGGAGTCTGGCCTGCGGTGCAGTTTCCTGTACCTGAGGTTATACAGCCACAGTTTAGTTGGTGTTGGAAACGGGAGAAAACCAAGAAAATTAGCATTGGGTTTCTGAACGATTATTTTATTGAGGTTGTCTTTTATTTCAACTTTCTGGGTTAGTTTTCCCTCATATTTAATGTTCACCTTATTTTTGCGAAGCAGGTATTGGCCTTCTTTCAGGTGCTTGGTGCTATTGCAGGCAGGTAACAGGAAAACTACCGCAACAAGCAGGATATTTGAAATGAATAATTTATTGAATAGCTTGCTGTTCATTTATAGTTTACAACAATGATATAGATTTGCAGTATGCTAACCAGGGCGCAAAATAAGCACATTCGGTCGTTAACACAGCAAAAATTCCGCAATGAATATAAGGAATTTATAGCTGAAGGCGAAAAGATAGCAGCAGAGTGGCTGAAGACTAATGAACCCATAAAAATGATACTGGCAACCGAGGAATGGGCAGACTTTAACAGCAGGCTTATTGAACGCCACCCTGAAGCTCAGGTACATATTTTGAAGGCACGTGGATTTGCCTCGCTTACAGCTATGCAGTCGCCTAATGGTGTGATACTAGTTTTGCCTATACCCCAGCCAAGGGAGGTGCCTGTTTCAAATGAATGGTACCTGGCGCTTGACGATATTCAAGACCCCGGCAATATGGGGACAATATTGCGTATCGCTGACTGGTTTGGCATAAAGCATGTTGTTTGTTCACCATCCAGCGTGGATGTGTATAATCCTAAAGTAGTGCAAAGCGCCATGGGGGCGCATTTACGGACCTGCATTTATGAATCCGACTTGGAAAGTTTTTTGTCTGCAACCACACTACCTAAATATGCTGCAACACTTGATGGCGAGAACGTTTACAATATGCAGCGGCAGGATGCGGGCATACTGATCATCGGTAATGAATCACGGGGAATATCAGAGATCATTAAATCGCTCGCCACAAAAAAAATAACAATTCCCCGTAAGGGTGGGGCAGAATCGCTGAACGCAGGAGTATCCACAGGTATCATGTGCGCATTGTTACTGCCTTGTTAAATATTGTTTCCGATTAATCTTCAGCAAAATTTTCCTGTCTGATAACTTTTAACAGGTACGAAAATATAAATTCAGTAGTTTTATATTAGTAAAGATGAGTTCCTCAATGAAAAAACTAGTTCTCTTATTTGTTTGTTTTTATTTAGTCGCGTTGAAGGTTGGAGCACAGTCCATGGTGAAAGTGCGGGTGGCAGATAACCGGCAGATCAATGTCTGGATAGACGGCCGATATTTTAATAAAAGGGGTACATCTGTAACTGTGGGTGATATACCACAGGGTGAGCATAAAATAAAGATATATTCTATGGCTGGTACACGGCGGGGCAGGCCATACCAGGAAGTTATCTACTATGGCAAAGTATACACCTATCCCGAAAAAATAACCTTGTTGTTCTATGATCCATATACCGGAGAGGTAGATACCAGGAATGAATATATTGATGAATACCGGAAAGATTACCCGGATATGAAGACTGGTGACTGGCGGCTTGAAGCACCGCAGAGTTCTGGTCAACCATACAACGATGAAAGCAATAATGCGCCTTCCGTGTCGCCCGTAACATCCGGGGAGCCAGGTACACTTACTGACGGCAAAATTGATAAGTTGAAAACAAAAGCTGATACAAAGAAGAATGACACAGAAAAAATGAATCTGTTGAAAGATGCGCTGAAAAATGAAACAATGACGACCGGGCAGGTAGGTACATTGGCGGGCTGGTTTGGTTTTGAAAGCAGTAAACTGGATTTCGCTCAGTGGGCATATACCCAAACTGTTGATAAGGAATTATACAGCGATCTTTCGGCAATGTTCACATTTGAGCAATACCGCCAGGAATTTGAAGAGTTTCTAAAGTCCAGGTAACCTGTTATCAATTACGCACTTTTGGAGGCGATTGCAGGTCAAAATATCCGTTATACACTTTTCCTATCGCTATGCCGATAGTTGTTCCCAGAACTCCTCCGAACATTACATCAAACGGGAAATGCACTCCTACATACACTTGTGCGTAGGCAACCAATAATGCCCAGGCAATGGCAACAGGCCATACCCATTTGGCGCTTCGTCCTAATGTCACTGCACAAAAAATGCCCATGGCAAAATGATTGGAGGCATGCGCGGAAGGGAAGCTTAGTCCGGATCCGCACTCGACAAGCAGGTGTACAATTTTTTTTAGTTCGGGGTGGCTGCACGGCCTTATGCGATGAAAGAATGGCTTGATGACATTCACAGCCATCTGGTCAGCAATAGTAAATGCTACCAGGTAAAAGCCGCACCAGAACCAGCCGCGCTTGCCAAATTTATACGGAATAAAGATGAGCAGGAACAAGTATAGCGGTGCCCAGAAATATTGGTTGCGAACATACGGGATAACAGCATCAAGAAAGGCATTATGCCATTGCGTATTCAGGTAATACCAAACAGTATGGTCGGCTTTAACAATAATCTCGCGGATACTAGGCATATTTCTTTTTAAAGATCATGATCAGCCTTGGTGAGTCAATAGGGTGGTATTGCTCAAGGCCATAGTCTCCAAACGTCCCTATCAGCGACATTTCTGCGTTCTTGAACATCTTGTTGAAATCAGCAAGCGTAAATGCTGCCACACTTTCCGTGAAATGGCGTTCAATATTTTCAGCATCCATGAAGGTAATATCCTTTACAATATGGCTGCGCTCTATCCTGCGTTTGATATGGAAGGTATAACCTCCTCTTTCTATAGTTTCTTCTGTAACAAAATTTGCAGCCACATGCTCAAAATTAAGATAGTCTATTACCAGTATGCCTTCCGGTTTCAGCGCCGCAGCAAAAGACCTTGCGGCTAATGCATGGTCGCGGTCATGCTCAAAATAACCAAAGCTGGTAAAGAAATTGAAAGCGTAATCGAAGTAATTGATGTAGAATGGCATCCGCATGTCGTGCGTAAAGAATTGCAGGTTGTCGGTTTCGTATGCTTTGGCAACATCAATGCTCTCAATTGAGATGTCTATGCCTGTAACTTTATAATCATGTTCGGCAAGTTGCCGCGCAAAGCGACCTTCGCCACAGGCAATGTCCAGCATATTGCTGCCGGGGCGTGGCCTTAGGTAAGCCAAAAGGTTTTCTACAAACTCCCGGGCTTCGTATTCATCCCTGTTTTGGTAAAGGATCTTGTAATAAGGGGAGCCGAACCAATTTAGATACCAACCCATTCAGTTGTTAGTTAAGTTGTAAATAGTAAGTGTTTTGCAAAAATAGCGGATAGTTGAGTAATTGCCGCAAACTATGCGTTGCTTCCACATGTACAGTCCCAAAAATAAGGTATATTTGCCGCCCAAATTATTTTATGAATTTCAGGCGTATACTTGTTTTTTACCGTTTACCTATTGCCATCGGACTTATTGCTTTGGGTTTCTTCCTCGGCTTCAAGGTTACTTGGTGGGTGGCATGGATACCTTTCCTCGTTGCCGTGCTCATGATCATTGCTTATTTTATGGTTGGTCCTATGACGTTGATACAAGGCTATATAGAAAGCGGCGACATGGATGGAGCACAGGCACTTCTTAAAAAGGTAAAGTTTCCTAATTTGCTCTATAAACCTATACGTTCTTCTTACTATATGTTGCAGGCTAATTTCTCTACTATGGGAGATGACCTTGATAAAGCAGAAGCACAATTGAGAAAAGGCCTCGAAACCGGAACTGAAAAAGATTTTGAAGGCACTGCATACTTACAGTTGGGCGCTATTGCGCAGAAAAAGGGAAATTCCAAAGAGGCGCTGGAAAACTACCGGAAGGCGGTGCAGCTTGGCCTGCCCGACAAAAATCACGCTGCATCTGCTTATTTGCAACTATCCCAGATATATATTCAACGCAGGGATTACCGCAACGGGAAGATATATTTCAACAAGGCAAAGGCTTGCAAGCCTACCGAACAGCAACTGGTAGATGGGATCAAGGAAATGTCCAAGTACATTGCCCGGATACCCGGATAAATATTGCTTTTTATTTATGCGATTTTTTGTTGCATAAAGCATTTCTGTTTTTAAATAATTTTACGCAGATTTATTTTTATAATAAGTCTGCGTTTTTTCATTAAAATAATTAAGGTATTTCTTTTGTTAACAACCATTTTTTAGTAAGTTTACCCCTTAATAGGAACAATTTATTCTTTATTTAAGATTTGGCTTATGAAACAAAATTTTTTACTAACATTAAGTTCCATTTTTTCAACTCACCATTCCCGGGTAAACAGGGCAGTTCTTTTCTCAGTTTTTCTTTCGCTGATAAGCTATGCCGGTTTTGCCCAGGTAACGGTAACTCCGGCCACGGGAGGTACTGGTATATGTGCCAATAGTGCGCAGACGGGCAGTGCGCCAGCGTTCACAACGCTAGGGCCTATCACAGTGACTGAAGGGAACAATGCCGACCTTTCAACGGGCTTCAATACACTTACCCTGAGTCCTCCTGCGGGATGGCGCTTTGGGGGGGCTGCTCCAACTACTACATTTACTGCTGGCAGGAATATTATTTTCATTACCGTCAGCGGTTTTAGTGCAACTTCGGTAACATTCAATATTTTCTGCGGTGCTACAACGCTTGCAGATGCATTTAACATCAACAATTTGCAGGTACAGGCGCTTACACCGTCTTCCTTACCCGGCAATATTTTTGCAAGCTCGGCTGTGGGTATATCTGGTATTGTTGCAGGTGCCGCAGGAACCAATTTTGGCAGCCTTTCGCTTACTCCCTCACTTACGCCATCGGTAACTATTTCAGCCTCGCCTTCCGGCCCGATATGTGCTGGTACTGGTGTGGCCTTTACTCCAGTTCCGGTTAACGGCGGCGCATCGCCAACTTTCAATTGGTTCGTTAATGGCGGTTTTGTAGGTTCTGGCGCAGCTTTTTCTACAAGCACTTTGGCTAATGGCAATACGGTAATTGCTACAATGGCTTCGTCTGCAACCTGTATTTCCGCCGGAACTGTTGCTTCGAATACGATCACTATGACTGTTAACCCGGTACCTGCAGCGGTAACAGTTTCTGGTAGCGGCACTTTTTGTAACGGCGCAACACTTACGGCATCTGGTGGTGCAGGCGGCACTATATTCTTCCAGGGCGCAACATCTGGTGGCACCTCTACTGTTTCGGGCGGCACTCCACAGGTTGTTACTAGTTCAGGCACTTATTATTTCAGGTCCGGTACGGCTTTGGGCTGTTGGGGAACAGAAGGAAGCGCAACGGTAACGATCAACCCCGGTGCAACAGCCAATGCAGGTACTCCACAGTCGGTTTGTGCAGGTGGAACAATAACGCTCGCAGGTTCAATTGGCGGCAGCGCTACAAGTTCCACATGGAGCGCACCCAGCGGAACATTCTCAAGCACTTCTTCACTTACTTCAACATATACTCCCTCAATATTAAGCGGTACGGTAACGTTGACATTAACAACCAATGACCCTGATGGCGCAGGCCCATGTGTGGGCGCTATTAGCACTGTTCTGATCACCGTTAATGCGATTCCTAATCCGGTAATTGTAACTGGTGCCGGTACATTTTGTAACTCTACAACGTTAACAGCTGCTAATGGTGGAAGCGGTACGATTTTCTTCCAGGGTACAACTTCGGGTGGAACTTCTACTGTGTTAGGAGGTACTCCTCAAACCATCACTACTTCAGGAACATACTTTTTCAGGGCACAGGGCGCAGGCGGCTGTTGGGGAACTGAAGGCAGTGCAGCTGTTACTATCAACGCAGGCGCTACTGCGAATGCGGGTACAGGACAAATAGTTTGTGCTGGTGGTACAATAACACTTGCTGGTTCTATAGGTGGCACAGCAACAAGTTCCACATGGAGTGCGCCCAGCGGCACATTCTCTGCTCCCGGTTTATTGACATCAGATTATACACCAAGTATCCCAAGTGGCACAGTTACGTTGACATTAACGACCGATGATCCCGATGGTGGAGGCCCATGTCCTGCTGCCACGAGCACAGTTATTACAACTGTTAACCCGCTTCCCAATGCTGTTACAGTTTCTCCGGCAGGCGTGTTTTGTAATTCTGTTACCTTAACTGCATCGGGTGGTGCTGGTGGCACAATATTCTTCCAGGGCACAACATCAGGCGGTACGTCTACTTCCATGGGCGGTTCGCCGCAAACGGTGACTGCTTCCGGCAGGTATTTTTTCCGTTCACGCAGCGCTGCAGGTTGCTGGGGTAGTGAAGGTGGTTCTACAGTTACCATCAATCCGTTGCCAACCGCATTTAACGTAACAGGCGGTGGTGGTTATTGCTTTGGCGGTGGCGGTGTCGATGTTGGTTTAAGTAGTACTGAATCGGGCGTAAACTATAGGTTGTTCAGGGACGGCCTCCCGGCAAGCGGTCTTGTTGCCGGCACGTTCGCACCAATATCTTTTGGCGTGCAAACAACTGCAGGTGTATATACGGTGCAGGCTACTAACGCTACCACAGGTTGTACTAATACCATGACAGGCAGTGTAACAGTTTCTATTAACCCCTTGCCCACATTGTTTACAGTTTCAGCGATTGGCCCTACTTCTTATTGTTCAGGTGGTGCCGGTGTCCCACTTATCTTATCCGGTTCAACTATAGGCGTCAACTACCAGGTAATGCTTGCAGGTTCGCCTGTTGGCTCACCGGTTGCCGGAACAGGTATCTTCTTATTCCTAGGCACATTTACTGGTGCGGGCGCACATACAGTTATAGCAACAAATACTACAACGGGCTGTACTCGTACAATGACAGGAAGTGTAAATATTACTGTCAACCCACTACCTACAGCATTTTCAGTAACAGGTGGTGGTGGTTATTGTGCAGGTGGCACCGGTGTTCCCGTTGGCCTTGCCAATTCATCTACCGGGGTTAGTTACCAACTGTTCCGTGACGGAACTCCGGTAGGAGCTGCTCTTGCAGGTAGTACCGGTAGTGCACTGAATTTTGGTTTGCAGACCGGGGCAGGAACATATACGGTAACTGCAAACAATACATCTACTTTCTGCCAGAATACAATGACAGGCAGTGTTGTAGTTACGATCAATCCGTTACCTGCATTATACACTGTTACAGGCGGTGGCAGCTACTGCACAGGTGGTACAGGAGTATCTGTTGGCCTGGGCGGTTCTGATCTGGGGGTTAACTACCAGCTTTTTGCGGGCGCTACTCTAGTTGGCACATTGGCTGGTACAGGGGCAGCACTTGATTTTGGCTTGCAGACGGTAGCGGGAACTTATATCGTGGTTGCTACTGACGCTACTACGCTTTGCGTAAGAAATATGACAGGCAGCGTCCCCGTAAACACATTGCCATTGCCTACGGCATTTACCGTTACAGGTGGTGGCAGCTACTGCACCGGCGGGCCGGGCGTAGATGTAATTCTGTCAGGTTCTACTGTAGGCGTTACTTATGAGCTGTTCAATTTATTCACTTCAACAGGTATTACAGTTGCAGGTACAGGCGGCGCTATCAGTTTCGGTTTCCAAACTGTTGCCGGTTTCTATACTGTTGTGGCTACAAACACAGTCTCTGGTTGTGTTAACAATATGACTGGTGGAGTTGCAGTTGCCCTTATACCATTACCTACTGCTTATACTGTAACAGGCGGCGGCGGCTATTGTGTAGGTGGTGTGGGCAGCCTGGTTGGTTTAAGCGGTTCTGACGCAGGGGTTGACTACCAATTGTTCAATGGTGTTACTCCTGTTGGTCTGCCGGTACCGGGTACGGGTGCTGCTATAAGCTTCGGGCCGCAAACTTTGGCCGGCGCTTATACAGTAGTTGCAACCGATGCAACAACTACATGCGTTAATAATATGACGGGTTTTGTTGTGGTGACCATAAACCTGCTGCCCAACACGTTCGCTGTTACAGGCGGTGGCATCTATTGTGAGTTTGGCACGGGTGTGAGTATAGGCCTTGCCGGATCAGATGTTGGCGTGAACTACCAATTGTTTGAGGGCGTTACACCAGTTGGCTCGCCAATGGCTGGCACAGGAGCTGCACTTGACTTTGGTTTGCATACAGTAGCAGGCTCTTATACAGTAGTAGCTACAGATGCCACTACTGGCTGTACAAATACAATGACAGGTTTTGCACTGGTGATCATGAATCCTGCTCCGTTTGCTTATACTGTGATCGGCGGTGGCCCGTATTGTACGGGCGGTACCGGTGTGAATGTTGGCCTTAGCGGTTCTGATGTTGGCATCGACTACCAGTTGTTCTTCATGGGCTCACCAATTGGCTCACCGCTTGCAGGTACAGGCCTGGCGCTTGATTTCGGCCTGCAAACCGGCGTAGGCACTTATACAGTTGAAGCGACAAACACATCTACTTTGTGTGCAAGGATCATGGCAGGCAGTGTAACCATATCGATCAATCCGCTGCCAAACTCATACACTGTATTGGGTGGTGGTTTATATTGTGTAGGTGGTGCGGGTGTTGATGTGTCATTAAGTAATTCTGATATCGGCGTTAATTACCAGCTGATGAATGGTGCATCGCCTGTTGGCTCACCAATGGCAGGTACAGGTGCATTGATCAGTTTCGGTTTCCATACTACTATCGGTACTTATACTGTAGTTGCAACTGATGCTACTACAGGTTGTTCAGTAACAATGTCCGGCAGCGCAACTATAGCTACTAACCCGCTTCCTACTGCATATTCAATGACAGGCGGTGGTGCATTTTGCGTAGGCGGCACCGGTGTTAGTGTTGGCCTAAGCAGTTCAGATATTGGCATAGCGTATCAACTGTATGAGGGTACTACTACAGTTGGCACACCGGTTACAGGTACAGGCCTCGCCCTCGATTTCGGGTTGATAACTACGCCGGGTATCTATACCGTACAGGCTACGAATACAAGTACTACTTGTACAAATTCAATGTCGGGCTTTGTGACTGTGAGCGTTACAGCATACCCGGTTGTCAGTGCCATCACCGGTTCATCAACAGTCTGCCAGGGCAGCAATACAACACTGGCTAATGCTACTCCCGCTGGCGTATGGTCCAGCGGCAGCACAAGTATCGCTTCAGTGGTATCTACTACAGGCGTAGTTAATGGCGTTGCTGCAGGTACGGCTACCATTACATATACTGTTACTAATGGCACAGGCTGTGCTACATCTGTAACAACTAACATTACTGTTCTGGCAGCGCCAACAGTAGCTGCTATTACAGGTTTAAGCAGTGTTTGCCAGGGATTACTGATCCACTTATCAAATGCTACTCCGGGCGGTACATGGAGCAGCGACAATACAGCTATTGCAACCATCAGCACTTCAGGCAATGTAACAGGCGTTGCACCGGGTATAGTTAATATATCTTACACAGTTACATCAGGTTCAGGTTGTTCAGCAAGTGCAGTTCTGCCGATCACAGTTGGCAATCCAATGCCTACTGCTGCGTTGATACCGGCCGGTACTGCTACGCTTTGCGGTGGCAACCCGGTAACATTGAATGTACTCACCTCAGACAGTACAGGTATTACCTATTCATGGTATCTCGGCAGTGTGCTGATACCCGGCGAAACTAATTCTAATTACTTCGCCACTTCTTCAGGTGTTTACACTGCAAGGATTGACAATGGTACTTGCTACCAGGAGTTCTCCGGAACTAATGTAATGGATCCTCCTGTGGCTACTATCACGCTCGATACATTTGCGGGTTTATTGTTCACCGGTGCATACTCAACTTACCAGTGGTATATGAATGGCACAGCAATACCTGGCGCCACAAGTAACAATGTTACGGTTGGCCCCGTAGGCAGTATATTTACTGTTGTTGTTACGGATATCAACGGCTGTACAGACACATCGGATGCATATATTATAGTTCCGCTGCCGATCTCTGTTAAGTCGGTTATTGCTGATAACGATATCAGGATCTACCCGAACCCGGCAACATCAGTATTACATATAGATGCTCCGGCCCCAGTTTATGTTTCAGTGTTTACTGCCGATGGCAGGGTGCTGATAGACCGCAAAGAGGCTGTTAGCATCAATGTAAGCCAGCTTGCAGATGGCATGTATATGATTAAAGTATACGATGAGAATAATAACTTGCTGAAGACAGATAAGTTCATCAAGGTTCAGTAAGGTGATAACGCATAAAAATAAGAAAGCCCCGATACGGGGCTTTCTTATTTTTATGCAGATGAGTGCTACTTCAGTTTCTCATTCTCTTTATGCCTGTCAGCATCTCTTATGTTCTTCTTGTCAAAATTCTTATTTAACGCATCGGTCAGGTCCACGCCCGTTTGGTTGGCAAGGCACATTAGCACCCAAAGCACATCGGCCATTTCATCAGCAAGGTCTTTTTTCTTATCACTTTCCTTGAATGACTGCTCGCCATATTTGCGCACCATAATGCGGGATAATTCGCCAACTTCTTCCATTAAGATACCCAGGTTGGTCAGTTCATTAAAGTAGCGCACACCTACTGTGCGTATCCATGTATCCAGTTGCTCCTGAGCCTGTTTTATAGTAATATCCACGATAATTAAGTTTTTATATAGATTTGGTATTTGTTTCTTAGCACAAAATAATAGAACTTTCACGTTTATTAAGGAAAAGTAAATAACAATGCACGCATACCCAACAGATATAGAGGCGGCAGACGCGCTCAAGGAAAAAGTAGCTACCATACGACAAGCAATAGGTAAAGTAATAGTAGGGCAGGACGATGTAGTAGAAAAACTGATCATATCTATCCTCTGTAATGGCCACAGCCTGCTGGTAGGTGTTCCCGGCCTCGCCAAAACCCTGCTTGTAAAGACCATAGCCGATGTGCTTGATCTTTCATTCAAGCGTATTCAGTTCACTCCCGACCTTATGCCCAGCGATATTATTGGCGCTGAGATATTGAATGAAAGCCGCCAGTTCCAGTTCATTAAAGGACCGGTATTTGCGAACATTATTCTGGCGGATGAAATAAATCGTACTCCACCCAAAACGCAGGCTGCACTTTTGGAAGCTATGCAGGAGCGCAACGTAACTGCCGCCGGTGTGGTATACAAACTGCCAGCTCCGTTCTTTGTACTGGCAACGCAGAACCCCATAGAGCAGGAGGGTACTTACCCATTGCCTGAAGCGCAGTTGGACCGTTTCATGTTCCAGGTGACTTTGGATTATCCAAGTTTCCAGGAGGAGGTGACGATAGTTCGCAATACAACCGGTGCGCAGGTCCCGGAATTAAATAAGGTAATGGCAGGTGAGGATATCCTGTACTTCCACGACCTGGTAAGAAGAGTGCCGGTAGCAGACAATGTATTGGAATACGCAGTTGGCCTTGTTCAGAAGACACGCCCGGCAACAGGTAATGCACCTGCAGCCACGCAATATATAGCTTATGGCGCAGGCCCGCGTGCATCGCAATACCTGATACTCGGCGCTAAATGCCATGCTCTGATGAAAGGCAAATACTCTCCTGATATAGAGGATGTGCGTGCTATGGCAATGCCCGTATTGCGCCACCGTGTGCTGCGCAACTACAAGGCAGAGGCAGAAGGTATAACACAGGAATCGCTGATAAAACAGTTATTATGATACTTGAGTACAAAGGTTATAACGACTATCTTGTAGAAGTATATAGAGGAAATGAGCTGCTAGGCACCTTTATGTATGTGACCAATGTTTGGTATATAGCTTTGTGGCTGAATATTCACCCTTTGTACCGGAAGTGGATATCTATAAAAGTGTATCACAGGCTTTCAAATACACTCATAGGGCAATATAGTAGGGATGGGGCCATTCCTGCAAAGCCAAAACTATAATTCATCCAGCACTTAAACTTTTATTATATGGAGAACCTCGCTCAAAAAGCAGATTTCTTAAAAAACCAATACACAAAAGTACTGGCAGGCATTGATGCCGACACGCCACGCAAATGGGGTAAGATGAATGTGCAGCAGATGATAGAGCACATGAGCGATTATGTGCGTATTGCCAGTGGCAGGAGTGTATTGCCTCCGGTTACCCCGGAAGAAAACCTGTCCAGGGTGCAGGCTTTCCTGGAAAGCGAAAAACCTTTCAGGGAGAACACACCAAACGCACTGATGTCAGAAGACCCCACGCCAACAAAGCATGCAACCAAACAGGATGCTATAAATGAACTGCAATCCGAGATAGACCATTTCTTCACATCGTATGAGCAGGAGCCCGGCAGGGCTATCCCCAGCCCCTTCTTCGGCGTGCTCGACTTTAACCACCAGGTGCAATTATTGCACAAGCATAGCACACACCACTTAAGGCAGTTTGGGTTGGATTATTGACGGATAAATTTTCCTGAGAACACTTTGCCGCTTTGCTCATCAGTTACCCGGTAGTAGTACATGCCGGTAGTTTGTATCAATTCGCCTATGCCTATTTCATTCTTATTGCTGAAAGGAACGGAATGAATAACTTGTCCAACTTGGTTAAGTATAGTTAACCGCCCATCAGCTACTTTGTAAGGGAACACTATTTTACTGGTATTATCTGTAGGGTTGGGGGCAATAATTGCATTACCCGCTGCCTGTGCAATCTCCGCTACCCCTTCGCTAATTATGATCGGGCCCGTGCTATGGTCGGCATAAAATTCTATGCAGCTGGAGTCATTGTCGTAATAGCTTTGGTAGTCATATCCGTAGGCTATCACAGCATTGCTCAGGCCAGAGGTGATATTCATATCGTTATTAAAACACAGCAGTTGCTGTGAAAAAGCCGCCCTGTTATACGCATTGGCAGGGTAGTAAGGGCCATTGGTGCAGCCAATACCCTCTATCACATTATAGCTGATAGGGCGCGCAGAATCGGGGTAGAACAGAACAGAGTCTATACCTTCAAAGTGCCACACTTTATACCATTGCCCCATCAGTTGGGTGGAGTCTATACTGGTTACCCAGGCGGTATATTTATCCTGGGGGTAATTAACATAAGCCGTATCATACAGTTCAAGGTCAAAATCATACACCAGCCTTTCCAGCGAGTCGGCATTGTCTACCAGGTACACTTTATTGCCATCCTGCCTCACAAGTACCGAACCGATGCTCGTAACCAGGTATTGGTAAGTTTGCCCGTTATAAGTATAGCCTGTAACTGAACTGTCGTAGTAAGCTGTGGTATACATAAGCGGGGCTGGTATGCAGCAGCCCACTGTGCTATCTATAAAACACCATTTATTTGTAGGGTTGCCAAATTGTATCTTTTGGGCATGAGTGTTTGCAATTGCACAGATCGATATCACTATGGATAGGATGTGTTTCATGAGGGCTCAAAGATATGATAAAAATACTGAAAACGAGGACATTAATAGGATATCCAAGATTCCATGGTAGTACCATTGCCGGTACCAACATTGTAGTTCCTGTTAATTGCTATTTCGTGGGTATACCGGTTGTAAGTAATGTCGTACCGTTTGGTATTTGCTTCTAATTGCTCATCATAAAAGGTGAGTATACTGTCAGACGGGGATACATCATACCGGAATTTGTCACTATTGAATGAGAGATAAGCATCATTCACGTAGCCTATGGTCATTACCGTATCCCGCGTGTTGGTGAATGGGCTATGTGCAGCGCCCGTATAGCCCGACTGGGTGTAGTGGAAAGAATGGTTGCCTGCTGCATCGCGGATATATGGAGAACCAACCGGGTCATTACTTTTTTTGCACGCGAAAAAAGTACCGGCCAGAAAGGCTGCTATTAAAACGTATATATATGATCTGCGCATAAACCCTGTTTTTTGTGAGTTTGACTTCTATTAACGCCGAAAATTAATAAAAGCTGGCCTTAATAGGAAATGATTGATATTTTAATCTTATGCGGCAGTATTCATGCCCGAAAAAATTTAACTTGCATACCTTTCAAACGGATACTTTAGATAATATTTCGACTTATGTCATTGACGCAATTAAAGAACTACGCCGAAGGCAAATGGACAACAGGAAAAAAGGAAGGGGATACCCTCTTTAATGCCATTACCGGCGATGCCATATATACTGCCAGCAGCGAGGGCCTGGATTTTGGGGCCATGATGCACTATGCCCGTAAAGTGGGTGGGCCTGCACTGCGCAAACTCACTTTCCAGCAGCGTGGACTTATGCTGAAGGCGCTGGCTTTATACCTGGTGGAGCGTAAGGAGTATTTCTATACCATTAGTGCATACACTGGCGCTACCCGTATAGATTCGTGGGTGGATATTGAAGGTGGTATAGGTAACCTGTTTGCCAATGCCAGCCTGCGCCGCCAGTTTCCTGATGAGCGTTTTTACGTGGATGGGGATGCTGCAAAATTGTCTAAGAACAACACCTTTATAGGTCACCACATCATGGTGCCGCGCGAGGGTGTAGCTATACATATCAACGCGTTCAACTTCCCGGTATGGGGCATGTTGGAGAAAATAGCTGTGAACCTGCTGGCGGGTGTGCCTGCAATAGTAAAACCCGCAACGCTTACTTCATATCTTACAGAGGCTGTTTTTGAAGAGATAATTAAATCCAACATACTTCCAGAAGGCTCGCTGCAGCTTATTTGTGGTTCGGCCCGCGGTATATTGGATAGCATAGAAACACAGGATGTAGTAACCTTCACAGGTTCTGCAACTACAGGGCGCATGCTCAAATCTCATCCGCGCATTTTATCCGAAGCAGTGCCATTCAATATGGAGGCAGATTCGCTTAACTGCTGCATTCTTGCTCCCGATGTTCAGCCCGGTGCTGCCGAGTTCGACCTGTTCATAAAAGAAGTTGTACGCGAGATAACTACTAAAGCAGGACAAAAATGTACCGCCATACGCCGCATCATTGTTCCGGCTGACAGGGTGGAGGACGTGCAGATAGCCCTCGGCAAACGCCTGCAAGGCACTACCATTGGTGATCCATCCATTAAAGAAGTGCGAATGGGGCCACTGGCGGGCATATCTCAACGCAACGAAGTGCGCGAGAAAGTCCAGCAACTGGCAAAGTCGCAGGAGATAGTTATTGGGAACCTGGACAAATTTGAGGTGTTGGGTGCTGATAAAGAGAAGGGAGCCTTCCTGCCACCGGTCATTTTCCTGAATACAGATCCGTTCAATAAAACAGACTGCCATAACATAGAGGCTTTTGGCCCGGTATCTACAATAATCCCATACAATTCTATTGATGATGCTATAGAACTGGCTAAAATGGGCAAGGGCTCATTGGTATGCTCTGTAGTAACAGCTGATGATAATATAGCCCGCGAAATAGTGCTTGGCACAGCCAGCATGCACGGTCGCATACTGGTGCTGAACAGCGAATGTGCTAGAGAAAGCACGGGCCATGGCTCACCAATGCCGCTGCTGGTACATGGTGGTCCCGGCA
This sequence comes from Flavipsychrobacter sp., assembly GCA_021155965.1. Taxonomy (GTDB): domain Bacteria; phylum Bacteroidota; class Bacteroidia; order Chitinophagales; family Chitinophagaceae; genus Nemorincola. The sequence continues at coordinate 5,797 of JAJNBJ010000031.1, read as the reverse complement.
GGGCAGGGGGCGGAGAGGAAATGGGCGGTAAGCGTGGTGTACTGCACTACCTGCAGCGCACGGCTATACAGGGTTCGCCTACCACCATTACCCGCATCACCGGTGTTTACCAGCAACACGGCAAGCAATTTGAGACAGATGTGCATCCCTTCAAAAAATACTTTGAAGACCTGCAGGTGGGCGAAACACTGGTAACTGCAAAACACACAGTTTCAGAAACAGACATCACCAACTTTGCCAACGTAAGCGGCGATAACTTCTACGCCCATATGGATGCTACGTCGCTGGAGGGAACCATCTTCGAGCGCCGTGTGGCACATGGATACTTTATACTCTCCAAGGCAGCAGGTTTGTTTGTAGATGCCAAGAAAGGCCCGGTATTGCTTAATTATGGTATTGATGAATGCCGCTTCACCAAGCCCGTTTATCCCGGCATGACCATAGGTGTAAAGCTTACCGTGAAAGAAAAAATATCGCAGGAAAAACGCACACCTGAAGATATTGCGAAGGGTATAGTAAAATGGCTGGTGGATGTGTATGATGAAACAGGAGAAACTGTAGCCATTGCTACCATCCTCACTATGGTGAAGATGAGAAACCAGGAATAGAATTATGATATATTTCATATATTTGTATTGATGAGCCAGAATGAAATATACGCGGCAATAAAGAATACTGTATTGGCATACCTGCCCAATGCCCGTGTTTTGCTGTTTGGCTCCTATGCCCGTGGCGATAATAACAGGCACAGCGATTATGATTTGCTTATCATTACCCAGAAGGGTTTTTCACAAAAAGAAAAGAATAACTGGAATACCAGGATCCATCATGCTTTAGTTGATGCCATACATGCGCCATTTGACATATTGATGTATAATGAGGACGAAATTAATGCAAAGCGTGAGCTACCTGGTCACATCGTCCGTACCGCTATGAGGGAGGGAGTAGTATTATGATTGCTTCCTTAAAAGAACATCTCGGGCAATGGATGCTCAAAGCAGAACACGACATAATAGGTGCCCAACGCCTTTTGGAAATAGAACCAATGATATTGGATATCGCCTCTTTTCATTGTCAGCAAGCAATTGAGAAATGTTTTAAAGCATTTTTGCTATACAATGGACAAGAAATAGTAAAAACACACGATGTCATTTTTTTACAAAAAGAATGTGCAAAACTAGATCCTGTTTTTGCAACAATAGATGTTAGGGATATTAACTTGTATGCTGTTGGTACCCGTTATCCCGATGATGCATTAATGCCAGAAGTTGAAGAAGCGAAATACTTTTATCAGTTGTCACAACAAGTGTATGACTTAGTGAAAGTTCGGCTCGTTTTTTAATTATTCTATGAGGGTTATAAGCGATTTAACTTATAAAATAGTTGCGTTCTCAGTAATTGAAGATTTTAAAATGGACGAGTCTGTCGACTGGGCTATAGAAATGCTTCGTTTAGGTTATGAAACTCCAAGCCTCTTGATTGTAGCTGGACTAACGAAGCCTGTAATCCGCATAGAAGGAGAAGAATATTTAAAGGCGGCTTTAAAAGAGTTAAATATTAAGCAACAAACGGGTGACAACGCGATTGTCTGCTATAGCTATTACTGTATGCAAAAAATTGCAGTCTTAGATAATATTAGAATGAATCTACAAGACCTTTTTAGTCTTAATATCTATAATGATTACCCGAGAAGTATTTATGATTTCTATCTACTTTATTGGGCTTGGGATGACTTTGATTATGGGAGTGATTGGCAGCACTATTGGGAAAGTGCTACTAAAGAAAATATACAGGATATCATCGTTGAAAAAGCCAAAGAATGGCTCAAAATCCACGAGGTGGAAACTCGCCAATTGTTTCTATAAATTAAGGGATGCCCCTTATTTTTTCAACCCCTTCCTCAAAAACTCATTCACCTTCTTTCCCGCTGCATAATACTCCATCAGCTCATCAGGTAACTCCTTTTTGGTTATGATGCCGGGTTTTATTTCTGCCGAATAGAAGAACTGCTTATTGGCAATCAATGGTTCCTTTTCTGCTGCTGCCTGGAATTCTTCAGGTATCCGCTTATTCTTTTCTCCCTGTATAGTGCCGAACTTTTCCTTGAAATTCTTGTCTGTATAAACTGCACTGAACGCCTTGCCGTTCTTCGCTATATAGTTCCTCATATTCAGCAAAGCATCCGGCTCCAGCATATATGCCCCGCCAAACACAGAGATCTTGTCGTGTGATAACTGGAAGTAAAAGCCCGGGTATGCTTTATCCTTCTTGCCGTATGGGGAGATATTTGCTGCAACATAAGTATTATAAGGCGTTTTATCCTTTGAGAAACGTATATCCTTATTGATGCGCATAATGGCATCTGCCGGCTTGATCAGAATGTCCGGCTCATGCTTTTTAATGCGTTTTATCATTTCCCCTACAAACGCAGCGAAAGGCTCTTTTACATTTTTCTCATAGGTTTTGCGGTTGGTGTTGAACCAATCGGTGGTATTATTCTTAGATAGTTCTTTAAAGAAACCCGTAAAGTCAGAAGTAAAATAGCTCATGGCACATGTGTTTTAGCCTTACTAAAATACACAGTTCGCCTTACTTTTTAGAGTATTTAAGGATTTTTAAGATTATCGGTGAATCCCTGAAATAACTGTAATCACCCGTCTCCACATTGGAGTATATAAATATCAGCGACTTTTGCTTAACCACCTCCATTATCCCTATATGGCATTCTTCCGGCAATACCAGGCAGCCATTACTTTGCCCCATATACCCACCGTTCTCTGCTAAACCGCAGGTTGAGGCATACGCGGCTATCCCTTTTACATTACCGCCATCCACCGTACGGTAACACTTGCACTCACTACTTTTTACCGTGTAGTTGGCATCGCGTACTCCAAGTTCTTTTATTGTATTTACTCCAAGGTCGGCAGAGCCGGTCGTATGCATCACAATATCCCTTTTTTTCACATGGTCATTTATCCCTTTTTCTATGCCGCGTAGCACAATAACATCCTTGTGTTTTTGTGTGGCTGCATACTTACACAAATGACAAGGGGTTTTCGTTTGACGGGCTTTTTGGGTCACTATCATCCCCAGGCTACTTACCTCGCTGTTAACAGTATTGCTGAAGTAGGTTGGTATATGGTATTTATCATTCCTAGTAGGCTGCTTACCTGACCCTTGCGAAACCAATGTATCGAATAGCAGTTTGCGGTTTTTGAGGTCTAATATGGCAAACCGGGAAAGATTACCCTTTTTAGTATAATCCACTATACTAATGATATTCTTGTTCCTATACCACCTTCTGTGCTTTATGCGGATCTTCCGCTCATCTATCATCCGCTTTTCCAGGTAGGCTAGTTTAAAAGCAGCCAATGATATATTGGCCGTATCTAATTGTACCTCTTTGCATATAGATGAGGCATCAAGTAGTATTTGGTTTATTTTCTCGTTCCTGGAGAGATCGGCTAAAAGGCTATCTGTATTATACCATGTGACCTGTTGGCAGAACCCCTGACAGGTAAATATTGAGAGAATGGCTAATAATAACGCCCTTATCATACCGTGAAATTAATGCTCATCCTTCAGTAATCCCGGCCTGCGCTCTTCTGTCCGTTTTATGGATTGCTCATGCCGCCATTCGTCCACCTTTTTTGGGTCGCCACTTAAGAGTATATCCGGCACTTTCCATCCCCTGAAGTCTGCCGGGCGGGTATAAACCGGCGGGGCCAGTAACCCATCCTGGAATGAGTCAAACAGGGCAGAGGTCTCATCATTTAATACGCCTGGTAGCAACCTGCCTATGGCATCCACCACCACCGCTGCGGCCAGTTCGCCACCACTCAGTACATAGTCACCTATAGATATTTCACGTGTAACATAGTGCTGCCGTATCCGGTCATCAATTCCCTTATAATGCCCGCAGATAATTATTATGTTTTCTTTTAATGAGAGTGTATTAGCTGTTTTTTGGTCAAAAAGGCTGCCATCGGGGGTCATGTAAACGATCTCATCATATTTCCGCTCACTTTGCAGTTTTTCTATAAGTATTGCTAGTGGCTCAGGCATCATTACCATGCCTGCACCGCCACCAAACTGGTAATCATCCACTTGCCCCTGTTTGTATGGAGTATAGTCGCGCAGGTTATGGGCATATACTTCCAGAAGCCCCCTGTCTTTAGCCCGCTTCATCATAGAATGGCTAAAAGGGCTTTCCAGCAGTTCAGGTAATACAGTAATAATATCTATCCGCATAATTACAACTCGTTCATTTTCAAATTTTCAACTTTCTCATTGAGGCAATTAAAAATAAAAGTTAACGAAATAAATCAGCACATTTTCAAATTAATCCAGATATACCTCAAGTAGTCCTTCAGGTAAGGTTACCTCTATTGTCTTTTTCTTAATATCCAGCCCGTTTATGGTTTCGTTGATCAGTGGTATCAGCACTTCTTTATTTTTGTAAGTAAGCTTTGCAAGCCACTGACTGCCAGTTTGTAATACATCTTCAATTGTCCCTAAATTACCTTCATTTTTATCTATTAAATTAAATCCTATCCAAAGGAGTGGTGATTGTTTCTCGTAACCTTTTAAAATATTTTCATCAACGTATACATGCTTGGTTACTAATTTTTTAGCAGATTCTATTTTATCTATTTCTTCAATATTGATGATGTATTCTTCATCATTCGCCGCCTTGCATTGTGATACGAAGTGTGGTATATAGCTCCCTTTCTGCATTTCTACCATCAGCACATGGTCTTTCTTCAGCCATTTAGAATTTCCTACTATGTGGGTCATTATCAGTGACCCGTTCAGTCCGTGAGTAGCTACTATTTTTCCTATCCGTATCATTCGTGACAAAGGTATTAAAAACCGCTAACCCCTAAAGGGGGCTTTTATCTTAATTTACGTTAATGGGATTTGAAGTTTATATGCACGGTTGTAATATTGTGTTATGATCCGTAGTGCAAACATTAAAGATGCCCAGGCGATAGCAGATATTTATAATTATTTTGTAATGAATACCGTGGTCACTTTCGAGGAAGAGCCGGTGACTCCGGATGAAATGTGGAATAGGATAAAAGAGGTGCAGGAGAAGTATTGCTGGCTGGTATATGAGGCAGAAGGAAAAGTAGTTGGCTACGCCTATGCGGGAAAATGGAAAGTGAGGTCGGCATATAAGCATACGGTGGAATCGAGTATATACCTGGCGCCGGGTAATGAGGGAAAAGGCATTGGAAAGAAGCTATATGCTGAACTTATTGCTCAGTTAAAGGCGCTTGGAATTCACGCAATAATTGGAGGCGTGGCACAGCCAAACGCAGTTAGTGATAAATTTCATGAAACAATGAATTTCAAAAAGATAGGGGAATTTATTGAAGTTGGATATAAATTCAATAATTGGGTGAATGTGCGGTATTGGGAGCTCATATTTCCACAACAATAGAGCGTCCTAAAAAGAAACATAGGCCTCTAGGGTAAGAATACCCGGAGGCCTTGTTTTTTTACTCAAACAAATGAGTTGAATGAGCTTGAGATATTTTTAAAATATGATTTTTTGATCTGTAAATTAAACCGTGACTTACGACTTATGACTATCGACTTACGACTATCTTAGTTGTAGTTAACAGTTACCGGAACACCAGTAGCGTTAGTGTAAGAACCTGAAGCTTGTCCTGCAGCTACGTTCAGGGTAGCGCCTACGTTCAAAGTCTGTGTGCCACCGCTGCTCAATGTACCTGTTGAAGAAGGTGAGCTGGTGAAGCTGTTAACGGTCATGCTGTGAGAAGCGCCGTCA
>JAJNBJ010000047.1 GCA_021155965.1 Flavipsychrobacter sp. | reverse complement strand
TTCCACTCAAATATTCTGAGATAATTTGCTGCTTTTTTGATACTTCTTCCCTCCTAATCATGATTACAAAGATTGTAAACCTATTTCAGGACAAGACAAGATGTGCGCCAAACAGGGTCAGTGGAAGTTAATCGATCTTCAACTTCAGTGCCCTGATGCCTGCGGGTCCCCGCCAACGCACTGGCTATGCTATGGGAGACCCGCCGGAGACGGAAGGATTTAAGGATTTGCAGGATCCGGATGCCTTGTGGAACATCCCGAACCTGGTGCTGACTTGTCCTCCGCGAGCGTGTTGGTCAGAAAATAAGACCAACATGGGCGGAAAAACGAGTACCAGTGCGTGGTATATTATGTAGTTTGCGTGCATAAAAATATTCATAAAATTATTTTTAAAAAATGTTTTGTATTTTGAGCAATATTAATACCATATGTAACTCTCCGTATTTCTGTAGTCACTTATTCAGATTAGAGCTATTAATCTCAAAATACGCATTATGAAAACAAGTATAAAAAGGAGAATTATTTCGTTGTTGTTATTATTAGTTGTTCCTTCATTATGTTATTATATTTTCAGAAATAATAGTCAAATAAGCATAATATTTGCCTACATGGGTTTTCTTTTTGTACTGGTGAATATTGACATTGAAGATTATATTTATGTAAATACTTTAAAAGAATATTGGTCAGATGCATCCGAAAAAGATGCTGAAATTCATTTATCGGATGCAACTTTGTTACATAATATTCTTAAGATTAAACCACGGCATATTTGCACTGCAAAACCAATTGATAGTCTATCGAAAGTTAAACTCTACGCTACCGACAGTGCAGTATTTGTAAGAAACTTAAGGGATCATTTGAGTTGGGCAATATGGGGGAATATTATAGTTGTATTATTTTATTATATATTAACAAAGCAAAGTCCAAATACAGAGCAGGAGGTAATTGAAAAAAATTCAATTGCTGAGCAAATGGAGTCACTAGTTAAACATTCTTTAGGTTTTATGGTCGTGATTATCCAGTTAACTTTTATTTTGTCACAAGTGATTTTCATCCGCACTAGAAATAACAGGTTATATACTGAATTGACAACGATTTTATAATCTATTGTGGCAATGTCGTGAGCATAGATTCAGTTGCAAACGAGGACCAGTAAGGGGGGTATTTTGTGTTCTGGATGCCCTGCGGAACATACAAACCTGGTGCTGCTTATCCTGCGCGAGCGTGTTGGTCAGAAAATAAGACCAACACGGGCGGGAAAAAGAGGATCTTCGCTGTTATGTTGAGTTACGCAGATCGCTAGTCAGCGGCATGGCGCTGCTATTATTCGCAATCATTTTCGATTTTTTATTTGCGCTCATGCGAAAATTTTTCCTATGCGGAACTATGATTGAGCTGGTTGCATTGGCTGAACAATGGTTCGACCGGGCTCACCATGACACAATGATTATACTGCCGGAATTGGCATCTGGAAAAATAAAGGCGTCATCATGTTCTCGGCGGAAGTGCCTTGAATGCCTTCGGAGAAGGAGTTTTATTTGGTTCCGGATGCCCTTCGGAACATCCGGAACCTTGGGGTTCTATTCTCTCTTTTTGAGGCGCAGTAAGGCATTTCCATTCAATCTTCGACTGTTGCAGATCTCGACTTCGGTGTAACATCAGCGTTGCTTCACTTTCTTTTCGGCCTTGCGCTTATCAGTGATCATTTTCTTTTCCTGATCGGTGACCCATATGCGGGTGGTGTAGCCTGCGGGTTTACGACCTTGTCCCCTGCCTGCACCACCATGTTTATCCCGGCTTGCTTTCAGTTCCTGCATCATTTCGCCAAAGTCCTGCGCCTGCAGTTCCCTTGCTTCAATGAGTTTCATTTCCTTTACCCCTTTTTTCAGGGATTTAATTACTTTTTCTTTTTGCGTTGCCATAAAATGAAGTTAGCGATAATCTTGATAAAATGTACACTTATTCAAGATTCTTTATCACTTTGCGAGTGTAAATTATATTATAATTAATATATAATTGTATGCCTAAAAGTGCTATCTTTAGTTAATAAATTATCGCCTATCCTGAATGCTGTACGCCATTGTAGATATTGAGACCACGGGGAGCTATGCGGGCGGCAATGGCATTACGGAAATAGCCATTGCCATACATGATGGCAGCAAGGTGATCAGCTTTTACGAGACTTTGGTGAACCCCCACCAGCCCATTCCTTACTTCATACAGCGGCTTACGGGCATTAACGATAAGATGGTTGCCAATGCGCCATCGTTCAAAGAGGTTGCGGGACAGATATATGAGCTGCTGCAGGATAAGATATTTGTGGCACACAATGTGAACTTCGATTACTCATTCGTGAAGTATCACCTACAGGGCGCAGGCTTTCAACTGGATACCAAGAAGCTATGCACGGTGCGGCTGGCGCGCAAGGTGCTGCCGGGGCTGAGCGGCTACAGCTTGGGCAAGCTAACGCACAACCTGGGCATCAATCATGCGCGGCACCACCGCGCCGGCGGCGATGCCCTAGCCACTGCTGACCTGCTGACCATGATAATTGCGAAAGACACTCATGGTGCAGTGCGCGAAATGCTGAAAGGCAGGAACAGCGAGCAATACCTGCCGCCGCACCTGCCGGTTGCAGAGCTGGAACAGTTGCCGGCAAGCGCAGGGGTATATTACTTCTACAATGCCAATGGCAAGACCATATACGTGGGCAAGGCAAAGAACATAAGGAAGCGGGTGAGGAGCCATTTCAGCAATAACAAGATAACACGACAGAAACAGGATTTTATGCGGGAGACGTACCGCATCAGCTATAAGGAATGCGCTACAGAACTGATGGCGCACATACTGGAGAGTGCGGAGATACGCAGGCTGTGGCCGGTGCATAACCGGAGTCAGCGGGGGTATTTGCCGCAGTTCGGGTTGTTTGCCTACGAGGATATGCAGGGCTACAGACGGCTTACAGTAGAAAAGATGCGCCGCAGCCTGAAACCGATATACACCTTCAACAGTATTATGGAGGGGAATGCAAGGCTGAAGGAACTAGCTACTGAATTCGGGTTATGCATAAAGAACTGCAACGTGGCAGCGGTGTGCGATTGTGAAAATCATTTGTCGCCCGAAGAGTATAACAAGAAAGCAGATACCGCCATAGAATGGCTGCGCAAGCAGTTGCCCACCTTTGCGCTGATAGATAAAGGTATTGACGACAACGAGCATAGCTGCATACTGATAAAGGAAGGCAATCTATACGGCATGGGCTACATAACCGATAAAAAGACCCAACTGAAAAATGTAGATGCCCTGCTGAAAAGCATAGAGCCGCTGCAGGATAATGACTACATCCGCAACCTTGTGCTGAGGCATGCAACGGAGTATCCGGAGAAGTGTTATGCGTTCACGGCGTAGGTCCTGCGCGAGAGACCTCACCCCGGCCCTCTCCACAGGTGGAGAGGGGGTGTTGTGTAGAGACTTCGCCCAGACTTTCTCCACAGGTGGAGGGAGACCGGAGTGTAGTTTGAATTATTTATCTTGCAATGGCTATGAGTAATGCTATAATACAGGTGAAGAACCTGGTTAAAAAATATGGTGATTTTGAGGCGGTGAAGGGCATCAGCTTTGAGGTGATGGAGGGAGAGATATTCGGGCTGCTGGGGCCTAATGGTGCGGGTAAGACCACTACGCTGGAGATAATAGAGACGCTGAGAAAGAAGACATCGGGGCAGGTGATAGTGGATGGCAAAGACCTAGAGAAAGAACCACAGGCTATAAAGAATGTGATAGGGGTGCAGTTGCAGGCGGCGGGTTATTACCCCAACCTGAACCTGAAGCAGATCATTGACCTGTTTGCAGGCCTCTACAACAAAACCGCGGACCCAATGGCGCTGCTGGACCTGGTGAATCTGAGGGAGAAAGCGAAGAGTAAATTCAAAGAGCTATCGGGCGGGCAGAAGCAGCGGTTTTCTATTGCTACTACGCTTATTAACGAGCCGAAGATCATCTTCCTTGATGAGCCTACTACGGGACTTGATCCGCAAGCAAGGCGCAATTTGTGGGAACTGATAAAACAACTGCGCGACCGTGGTGCAACGGTGGTGCTGACTACCCACTACATGGATGAGGCGGAGGAACTGTGTGAGCGGGTAGCGATAGTGGATAGCGGGGAGATAATAGCGTTAAGCACACCGAATGAACTGATTGATAAGTTGCTTGCCACGGGCTTTAAACGCACCAAGGCGGTGAAAGAGGCGAGTTTGGAGGATGTGTTTTTGAATATGACTGGTAGGGAGTGGAGAGAAGGGTAAGGTGAGAGCGGGAAAGAGAGCGGAGAGCGGTGGATATATAAGGTTTTAAATTGTTTTTTAAGTGGATTTGCAGCCAATAAGTTGTACCTTCGCGCCCAAATAAATACTGAATGAAATTCAATACTACCAAGATAGCTGAAGAATTAGTTGCTACCAGCGAAAAGATTGCCAAAGGATACAAGGTTTTACAAGACATAAAAGAGGTGGAAGTAGGCATGACGCCGAAGGAACTGGTATGGTCTTGCGATAAGATCAAGCTGTACCATTACACCCGTAATACGCCTGCTAAATGCAAAGTGCCAGTGCTGGTATCGTTCGCGATGCTGAACAGGCACGATGTGCTGGACCTGCAGAGTGACCGCAGCCTGATGAAGAAGCTGGTGGAAGAAGGCCTGGATGTGTACATAATGGACTGGGGCTACCACGACCGCAGCGACCGCTACCTGACCATGGAAGATTATATAGACGGTTATATGAACGATGCGGTGGATTTCCTGCGCAAGCGCCATAGAACACCGAAGATCCATAAGATGGGTATCTGCATGGGCGGTACGTTCTCTATGATATATGCATCGCTTTACCCTGAGAAGCTGAAGTCGCTGACCACTTATGTAGCGCCTTACGATTTCTCTACTACCAAGTGCATGCTGTACAAATGGACCAAGTATATTGACGTGGACGCTATTGTTGACACTGTAGGTACTATACCCGGTGAAATGATAGATGGCGCTTTCGGTATGCTGAAACCAAGCATGAATGTGAGCAAGTACTTCGGCCTCATCAACTCGCTGGATGACAGCGATAAGATGATGAACTTCCTGAGGATGGAGAAGTGGAAGAGCGATCTGCCTGCTATACCGGGCGAGATGTACCGTAAGTACATTAAAGACCTGTTCCGCGATAATAAGCTGGTGCTGGGGACCTTTGAGCTGGGTGGCAGAAAGGTGGACCTGAAAAAGGTAACCATGCCGTTCCTGAATGTGTATGCTACAGAAGATAACATTATCCCTAACGAAAGCACGCTGAACATTATGAGCCTGGTGGGTACAAAGGATAAGAGAGAATATCCTTTCCCCGGCGGGCATATTGGTGTGTTTGTGGGTGGTAAGTCGCAGAAAGAGCTGGCGCCGAGCGTGGCTAAGTGGGTGTGTGATAAGAGTTAGTTGTGGTTCGACAAGCTCGCCATGACAAAATGGTTGATAAGTTGATTGGTTGATAAGTTAATAGGTTAATAAGTTGAAAGGTGTGCTGAGGCGCACCTTTTATTTTACCGCAAAGAACGCGGAGGAGCGCAAAGGTTCGCAAAGCCAGTTATGATAAAATAAGAGTCTTAGCGCTTCTTTGTGATTCGCTTTGCGAACTTTGCGGTTTCTTTTCAATCTGCATATCTTTAAAGGTAAATTTTCAGCATTGGTATCATATCCTTATAAAACACACCGTATAGCACTGCCGGGCAATTGTGAGATAGCTTATGTAGATGAGGGCAGGGGAGAGCAGACTATCCTGTTCATACATGGGCTGGCTAATTATGCTATGGTATGGCAGAAGAACATAGAGCACCTGAAGCATAACTACCGCTGTATAGCTATAGACCTACCGGGGAATGGGTTGTCGGGGAGGAATGAGCATGATTTCAGTATAAAGTTCTTTGCGGAGAGTGTGTATGCGTTCATTAAAGCGATGGGGCTGAAGAAGCTGTGCATTGCCGGGCACTCTATGGGTGGGCAGGTGGCTATGACATTATTGATCAACCACCCGGAATGTGCGGAGAAATTGGTGTTGTGTGCGCCGGCGGGACTGGAGGAATTCTCCTCTTTTGATAAGACACTGTTCTTTGCGGGTTATCATCTCTTTGATATGGTGTCGTCGGAAGAGGGTATGCTGAGGAAGACGATAGAGCATAGTTTCTATCATCACGGTACGCAGGCAGAGAGTGTGATAAAAGAGCTGACGGATATAATGAAGACCTACAAGCTGAACTATTACCGCAAGATGATAGATGGCTGCATAAAGGGCATGATAGAAGAGCCTGTGCTGGATAGGGTACACTTAATAAAGCAGCCAACACTGATACTATTCGGTATGCACGATGCGCTGATACCTAATAAGCTGCTGCACCATTATACGCCGGAGAAAATGGCGAGAGATGCGGTGAAGAAGTTTCCATCAGCTACGCTGGAAATGTTTGCTAATTGCGGGCATTTTTTGCAGTGGGAGAAGGCGGAAGAGGTGAGTGAGAGTATTGTAATGTTCTTGAAGCGGGCAGGAACAATGTAATTTTTATAAAGAAAATGATACTTTTATATAAACATTATTTATGAGGTGTATATTCTTTCTCCTAATGATTTTATTGCCATTATATGTATTCTCTCAAAAAGAATACAAAACAACAAAAATCGCATTGTGGACTTTAGAATATTTCCCTGTGCATTATAAAATCAAACCAGGAAGAGTTATTACAGAAAAAGATAGACTTACTGGTAAGATAAGAACTTATAAAGAAGTGGATGAGTATGGTAGAGTAAATGGGATTTCTGTTGAAATGCAAGACAATCTGAATTTCCCCTATGGTATATCATACTTTAATAATGGGCAAATGGTGTATGTTGCTGGTTTTTTTCCAAATTCTAATAAGGCTTACACAATTAGGAATAGAAATTTAGATGGTTTGTTTGATGGTCCTGATGTAATAAGAGAATACGGAGAGGGGAATACGATTATAGAAAGAAAAATTGTTTATAAAGATGGTGAGGATATTGCAAATAAAATGCCGAATGATAAAGTATCATTTAATTCAGAAGGCTTAATGGACGGGGAGTTTGTAGTGACCATATATGATCGTAGATATATAAAGTCAGCCAATTTCACCTATAAAGGCAATGCTAATAATGGATGCATTAAGTATTTGGAAAAAAACTCTCAGGATGGTGGATATGAATCATGGGAAGTACATCCTAATTATTTATTGAATAAAACTGTTGTTAATGGGAAAGATACAATAAAGCGTGCGTTTAAAATAAGAAGAAATATTTCTGTTGCCAATTCTGAAAAATATGTAGCTGCAAATAAATTCAGTTTTTTATACGAGCCTGCAAAGGGGAAATTTTATCCAAACCAAATAATAGATATAATGAAAGAAGAGTATAATGAAACATATGATGGAGGAAAGAAAATTACCAATAGAGAATTTAATTTTGATGATAAGGGACTACTAACAGGAAATTTTAAGGGGGAATGTAAAATAAATGGTGCATTATTGGATTATTCAGGAGATTCGAATAATGGCATAATAACTGAAATGACAATTAATATATTAGGTAATGGTTTTACGGTTTTTACCTTTAAAAAGGATGGAGATAAATATATAATCAATCAAATCGATGAGGATATGAAAATATTAAAGTCTTTTTCAGAAGAAATAAAAAAAGTGCTGCCAATTACGAAAAATGCCATTGATACAGATTATGACAGATTTAACCCTTGGAATATAATATTTACTATTGTTGGAAATGAACAAAATATGTTGCGATAAAAAACATGATATTATGATTGCTCTGATTAAATACACGGATTACTTGCAAAAAACAATGAACCAGATTTCATCTGAAAGCTTTAATGAACGATTTTCTGTTGAGTTGGATTGTAGCAGTTTACCTCTAATAGGTCAAGAAATTGATTGTAGATACCATGAGACTACAGCCCATTTTTTTGAACCGATCTTAAAAGTAAATAACCCAATATTGTATTGGTTTGAAATAGTATCTGATCACAGATCACGTAATATTTACGACATTCTTGTTCGTTTGAAACAAAATAATACTTTGGGTAGAAACCTCCCTGCTTATAAAAAAACATTTCGAAATTGGGACTCGAATATTTTATATGTTGGCAAGGTTAAAAAAGGGTTTGTTGGAAGATTAACTGTGCATCTCGGATATTATACTAACAAACATACTCAAGGGTTGCAACTTTGCCATTGGGCACAAAATGAAAAATTGAAATTAAGACTTCACTATGTGAAATTTCCGTATGATTTAATAGACCTTATAGGACTATATGAAAATGCTTTGGCTAAAGAGTTACATCCTTTATTAGGAAAACACAAATAAATTGATTTCATGTCATATTAAGGCGATATGATTGTCATAAAAAAAGGAGCGTTAACCGCTCCTTTTCTATTTCATTTACCCTCAAAAATTATCTTTTACGCTTTGTTGTTGCTGCCTTCTTAGCTGCCGGTTTAGCGGGAGCTGCTTCTTCTTCGCTGTCCATGTCCAGCATTTTTTCCAGTTGGCGAACGCGCTTTTTCAGTTCGTAGATAGTTTTGTAAACCTCATCCATCTGGGTGCGTGTAGCTACCGGAACGTCTTTGAACATTTTTTCTGTAGCAAGGTCTATGTCTTTACGGAGCTTCATTTGCATAGCGCCTACTTCTGCCATCAGCTCGCTGTAGTCGTTGCTTTCAAACAGGTTCACATAAACCTTGTCGCTGATGTTCATCCACTCTGTGTACAGGTCGAGGATGCTGGTTACTTCAGCGCCGTCCTTTACTTTCTTAGCTACATTCTCAGCCAGCTTGTCCATAACCTTAGCGCCCTGTGAGTAGATCATGTACTGCATTTCTGCATTCTTCATGTTGAACTCAACGATGCGGTTGTTGATGTCGCTCCACTCCTGTGCAAATTTAGTTTGCTGGTTTGGCGTCATCATTTTAGTGAAAGGAGCAGCAGCCTCGCTAGCCTGGTTGTACCAGTTAGTATAGGCATTGTTCATGTTGCTGAAATTGCCTGAATAGTTCTGGTTGAACTGGTTCATCATTTCACGCGCCTGGTTGTAGTTGTTCATGCCGGCATCGGTCATGTTCTTCATGCTGTCCTGCATCATGCCGCTCATTTTCTGCATATACTCACGGCTGCTCTCTGGCATAAAACCGAAGAACTTATCCATGAACTCTTTGTACAGCTCAGGGTTCATCAGCTTCTTATATTCGTCCATACTGAAAGTTTTCTCCTGCATAGATTTTATCATCGGCATCCACATTTCTGCGAATTTGGTGAAACCTTCGCCCGTATTGATCATGTTCTTGTATGCATCCTGCACAGTGCCATTCTCAAAGCTTTTCTGCCACTCTGTAAAGTTATTGTTCAGGGTGCTGTAGTATTTGCTGAACGTTTCTGTCATGCTATCAGAAGCTTTTTTGAAAGCATCCTGAGAGAATGGGTTCATGCTCTGCACCTGGTTCATCCAGTTGTTGGCTGTTACCTGGTTCATCCATGCAGCCCATGGATTGTTTGTAGTATTGTTCATAAATGGATTGTTTGTGGCCCATGCAGCGAACGGATTGCTGTTAGCGCCAGTAAAGCCAGCAAATGGGTTCTGGTTCATGTCGAAGCCGAACTTCTTTGCATTGTCCTGGCCCATTTCCATCATCTTCCTGGCGAAGTCGGCCTGTGCTTCGTACCAGCTCTGCAGGAAGTCGTTAGCGTTTGTTTCTTTTGTTTCCGCCTTTGCTTTTCCGTTTTCAGCAGTTGCACCGCTAAACTTGTTGAAGAAGCTCTTCTGAGTTTCCAGCCAGTTTTTATACCAGTCGTTACCTTTCTCAATAGTCTCATTGAGCACTTTGTTATCGCCGGTAAGCTTTTTAGTGTTTTCCACTACTTTGTCCGCTGCTTTTTTCTGTGCGTCAAGGACGTTGTCTACGAGATTGTTATTACGAGTTGCCATATTTGGTTGTATAAAATTTAAAAATATTTTCCAGAAAGTTATTTAAAATCAAAAATTCACTATTTTGCAACTGAAATTCCCCTCAAACTGTCCTTTCTTCTACGTACCCCCTTCAAATGCGGTGCAAAAGTAGGTATATTTTAGTTAAAGAACTGTAAAAATCATTATTTATACGTTACCAAACGATTAATTCATCGTATTTTATAGTGTCAAATCCTTTGCTGTAAAGGATTTCAGAGGTTCCCCACATGCCGATTATTTATTTTCCTGCTGATAATCATGGGCTTGTAGTCTAAAATCTGCTACTTTCGCCCAAAATTTCAGAAAAATTATGTTACAGGTAGGCGACGAGTTCCGTCATAAATACAGCTATCCACAGGAAGATGTGGACCTTTTTGCAAAAGTGAGTGGAGATACAAACCCGCTGCATATAGACCTTGCGGCAGGCAAAGCAAGTATGTTTGGCCGCAATATCATTCATGGGTTCCTTGGTGCAAGTGTGTTTACCAAGATATTTGGTGCGCTTTGGTATGCTGATGGCCATGTTTATATGAGCCAGAACATTAAATGGCTGAAGCCCATGTTTGTTAACGAAGAATATGAGGCTGTAGTAAAAGTAAAAGAGATATTCAAAGAGAAGCACCGCATACTTTACGAATGTGCTGTGTATGATGCGAAGACAGGTGAACAAACTATAGCCGGCGAAGCGCTGCTGCTGAATAAGAAGCAGTATGTGTGGCATTAATAGATTAAAAAATGCAGGGGCGCAAAATTTGTGCCCCTGCATAAAATTCTATAAGGGTATGTAAACTGAACTGTGTCACTCACCCTGCGTGTCCCGCCCCCGCGGGGGCGGGACACGCAGGGTGAAAATTTTTATAGCGTCATTTTCATC
>JAJNBJ010000006.1 GCA_021155965.1 Flavipsychrobacter sp. | reverse complement strand
TGCTATGCTGCCTTAGGCTATTTTTTTTCAAATATCCGTCTAACTTGTCATTTTCTTTATGATTGTGGTGCAACCAAATTGATTCTCACCATGACATTTCTGATTGATGCTAAGTCTGCGCCTCACATAGGCTATGCCGTGGAGACCATCGTTACGATATCAAACTACCCCATATTACCACCCCATCTTTCTCCGAGCAAATTCCAAGAGATGCTTTGCCATAGTCATCAAGACATAGGTTAAATATTATCGGTCGGCCTTCAACAAAGTTTGTTAATTCAGTGGAAAAGTCGAGCATTTGAGTAAACAATAGTTTGATTTCCTGCAATTCATTTAAAGCTATTTGCTTGCTGACGTTCTGAATATTAGTGTATTGAGACCAACCAGTAACTTCAACGCCATTTGCTTCATTCAAGCTCAATAACAGATCATCAACTTTAAAAGATTTTCCATCCTTTAAGAAACTAACAGCGATATCTATTCGACCCTGCATATATATTATCTACCCAAAGCACACTATTCCTCAAAAAAATTCAAATCCTTCCCAAAGGTCTCCTCGGTCATAAATACGGCAACACAGCTTATCAGCATTACTATCGTCCCCGTAATAGCGCCTGCCTGCACAAACCCAAACATGGGGACAAACCACTTGAACAGGTAAGTAATACCCGGCAGCGCACCACGCACCATATTGGGCACGGTTGTAGCGGCTGTGGCACGAAGGTTTGTACCAAAATGCTCTGCAGCCATGGTTACAAATAATGCCCAGAAACCGGTGCCAAAGCCCAGTATAGCGCATATAGCATACATGCCATCTGCGGTACCACCACTTTGGGTGAAGTAAAGAATAATACCGGCAATGGTGATCATATAAAAAATGTACAGGGCCTTTTTACGGCTTTTTAGCCACTGGCTCACTAAGCCTATCAGTATGTCTGCAGCAGCAATAGCTACATAAGCATACATCACCGACTTGCCGGGATCTATCTTCCCCTGTACCCCCAGCTCCTTACCGAATTTGTCAGATACTTGTACAAGCAGGCCTATCACATACCAGGTTGGCAGCCCTATGAGTATAGCTAACAGGTATTTTTTAAATCGCTTGCCATTGGTAAAGAACATCAGGAAGTTACCCCGCTGCACCTCAGCTTTTTGTTTCAGGCTCGTGTACATACCCGACTCAAAAACACTTACGCGCAGCAACAGTAATAAAACGCCCAATCCGCCACCTATATAAAAGCACATCCTCCAGTCGTTCACTGCCCTTGATATAAAATAAGCAGCAACAGCACCCGTCAACCCTACCCCTGCAACGAATGAAGTCGCAATACCTCTTTTTTCTTTCGAGATGAGTTCACTTACCAATGTGATACCCGCACCCAATTCCCCCGCCAGTCCTATACCGGCTATGAACCTGCACAATTTATACTGGGGTATGGTTTGTACGAGGCCATTGGCTGCATTAGCCAAAGAATATAATATTATTGAACCGAACAATACACTCAACCGGCCTTTTTTGTCGCCCATTATACCCCAGCAAATACCACCTATAAGCAGGCCAAACATTTGTATGCCCATAATATCCAGGCCAACGCTTACAGCTTCATCCCAACCCAGGCCAAGGTCGCGCAGGCTGCTGTCGCGTATCATACCGAAGAGCAGAAGGTCGTAGATATCCACAAAGTAGCCAAGGGCAGCTACCAATACAGGGATACTGAGGATGCCTATGCTTTTTTGCTGTTGCATATTTATTTAATTGCCGGGGTCAGTCTCTATAGCCGAAGGCTTCTTTTTGCCAAAGATCATTTTCAGCAGCACAGGGCCTGTAGTGATAACGATAACAGCAATCACGATCTTCTCGAGGTTTTCCTTTACCCACACATTTTCGCCTAGTATATACCCGATGGCTGTCATACTAATGACCCATGCCAGGCAACCCATTATGTTATAGGTAACGAATTTTTTATAATTCATGTCCACCATACCCCCAACAATAGGAGCGAATGTGCGCACGATAGGCAGAAAACGGGCAAGCAAAATGGCTATACCGCCCTTACGCTCATAAAAATCGTGGGCCTGTATCAGGTGTTTTTTCTTGAAAAGGAACGAATCCTTCCGCTTCATCAGCATATGGCCCGACTTATTACCAAACCAATACCCCACAAAATTGCCCAATATACCTGCCACAGATAAAAGAACTATCCAATATATCAGGTTCAGGAAGGGGCTCTGAAAGGGGGAATGCGACTCTGATATGATCATACCGCTCACAAACAACAAAGAGTCACCTGGAAGAAAAAAGCCTACAAAAAGCCCTGTTTCAGCAAATATTATAAACATTACAAGATATAACCCGTAATGTGCGTTTATCCATTCAGCGTTTGTAAGGTTATGGAATAAGTCTAATAAGTGTTGCATTATATTTCAAACTTGAGCGGTGAAAATACAAAAAAAAGGGGACTCCTGATGTACCCGCAGTGCTGCTACTCCCGGTTGTCTATGAACTTCACTTGCTTCCGGCTGTTGGCAGGGAACTGCATTTGCTGGATGGTAACCGCAGAATGGAACTGCAACAACGGCATAACCCGTAACCGCGATTGCAGTACCGGGCGTAGCTTATTCTCGCACTCATCAACAGGCAATGGCGTGTTCAGGTGCAGCCTTAACTCATCCAGTTGCAGCTCATTGGTGAATACTTCCACAACATACTCTTTGATAAAAGGTATATGGTTAAGAATATCAAATATTGCCGGGGGATATAATGTTGTTCCTTTATATTTTATCATTTGCTGCCTGCGCCCAAGCACGGGGCTCAGCCTGCGCGAATGCCGCCCGCAACTGCAATGCGATTCGTAATAGGCGCATATATCACCTGTCCGGTAGCGCAGCAAGGGCATTCCCTCTACCCCAAGTGTGGTAATAGTTACTTCGCCATACTCCCCTGCCGGTAATGCATCTCCATGTTCGTTAAGTATCTCTACTATAATAAGATCGGGCTGTTGGTGGCCGCCCATGCCTGTATTACATTCAGTGAACGCTGTCTGCATCTCGGTAGATGCATAGGTTGAATACAGTTTCAGCGGCCATTCATTGTATATCTGTTGCCCCAGCGCATTCAGTTCAAAATCTGCGCCTCTCAGGCTCTCGCCTATGCAAACAGCCTTTTGTACGGGCGCATGTTTCAGGTCTATCTTATGCTCGTGCGCCCACTCGATCAGTTTCAGTATGAAGGATGGTACAGCTACTATACTATTGGCCTGCAATCGGCTGATAATATCCCATTGCATAGCAGGCAGCCCGGGGCCGCTGCGCACAAGCGCCGCCCCAAGTTGCCTTATACCCATGTAATACGCCATTCCCGCCATAAATTGCCGGTCGAGCGTAAGCATCAGTTGGTATATATCACTTGCTTTCCCATCGGCACATAGAAAAGACTGTTGTTCGTTATATGCCAGCCGCTGCAGGTCGTTCTCGGTAAGCGCAATTGTAACCGGCTTACCCATAGTGCCCGATGTGGCGGTATATTCTTTTATCTGTGTATCAGGCACACAAAGAAATTCCCAGTTGTGCTCCTGCATATCGCTTTTGGAAGTAGTAGGTATAAACTTAAGGTCCTCCAATGACTTTATGTTGTGAATGTTGATATGATGCTGTGCAAACAGCTTCTTATAATAAGGCGAACTATGCTGCAAATATTCAAGCTGCTGCTTCAATGCCACATTCTGGTAAGCGTTCTGCGCATGTATCGGTTCAAAAGCTATTTTCGGATTGAACTGCATAAGGCATCAAAAGTAATCAAACTAAAAAGGACTTAAATATCTATTAAAAAAAACATCACTATTTTTATCGCCACAAACTATTTTTTAAAAGATTAAATGCTTTCAGAAAAACTAAAATATTCATCTATACTGGCCATTCTGTCAGTGATCTTATACGCAAATACCCTCCAGAACGACTATGTAATGGACGACGGGCAGGTTATTGTCAACAACAAACTGGTAGCTAAAGGCATAAGCGCCATACCTGAATTGCTGGTCACGCCCCGCCTTAAAGGGTATGGTCCAGTGGAAAATGATACCTACCGCCCGATCCCCATGATCATTTTTGCTGTTGAGCACCAGTTTTGGGGCAATAACCCGCTCATAGGGCATTTGTTTAACATACTCTTCTTTGCCTGTTGCGTTGTTGTATTATTTCTTTTCTTAAGAAAGCTGTTTAAAAAAAATATACTTGCATTCACCGCCGCCCTGCTTTTCGCCATCCACCCCATCCATGCGGAGGTTGTAGCGAATATCAAAAGCCGGGACGAGCTACTTTGCTTTTTCTTTGCCTTCTGCGCGCTGAATACATTTATAAACTACCAGGAACGAGGCAAAGTAACCTCATTGGTTAGCGGTACACTCCTGTTTCTGCTCTCACTGCTGTCAAAAGAGACCGTTATCACGTTCGCTGTTCTTATTCCGCTCATTTGCTTCTTTTATGCCAATGAGCAAAAAAGACGCAGCACCTACATTACGGTGGCTTCTTTGTCAGCGATCATCCTGTTTTTTATTGCCAGAACATCTGTGCTGAATAGCGAACATGCCACCGACGTTGTTTTTATGTCTAACCCGCTTGTTGCAGCCCCCGATCTTGCCACACGAATAGCTACTGCATTGTATGGGCTTGGTAAGTACATACTGTTATTGCTCATTCCATATCCGCTTATATGCGATTACAGTTACAATACAATTCCTTTCACGGGCTTTGGCAATGTATATGTATTGCTTTCGCTTGCGGTCTACATCGCACTTGCAGCCTTTTGTATCCGTAACCTGGCGAAGAAACAGAAAGACCCCTTGACGTTTGGCATATTGTTTTTCCTGGCAACTATTGCTTTATTTTCAAACATCCCATTCCTGGTATATTCCCAGTTTGCCGAGCGGTTCCTGTTTTTTCCATCGGTTGGTTTTTGCGTGGTAGCTGCCGTGTCAATAAATAAATGGCTCATTAAGCCGGAAAACAAAGATGACTATTCTTCCCTGCTAAAACCTGTTGTGCTTTGCGTTATGCTACCGGCAGTACTGGTATTTGGGTATTTAACTTTCTCCCGCAATGCGGAGTGGAAAGACAACCTTACTCTTTACACAACCGATATACACAAAGCCCCGGACAACGGATGGCTGTGCTACAATGCCGGCAACTCGCTGATCACTACCGCCCTGAATAAAGAAGCAGACCCAATCGTAAAGAAACGCATAGTGGACGATGCCGCTATGTACCTTAGCAGGGCAGTGTCCTTACTCCCGGGCCATGCAAACGCACATGCGCAATTAAGCTATGCCTACACCCAAAAGAACATACCCGACTCTGCAAGGATACACGCAATAGCAGCTCTTGACATCGACTCCCTGAACGTGCCCGCTATTACCAGCCTGGGAACCGCCTTCTTTGCCGCACAGCAATACGGCAAGGCCTTATTCTGCTTCAGGAAGGCAATTGAAATAATGCCCGGCTATGTGGAACAATACGCCAATATAGGGGCCTGTTATTTGTACCTCAACCAATTTGACTCGTCCATAAAGTACCTGCACCTGGCTATTGCGCATATGCCTGCGAACACAAGGGTTTATGGCAACCTGGCATTCGCTTATAACTTTGCAGGGCAGCAAGACTCTGCATTAAAGTACCAGGAAATAACCAGGCAATATTACCCACGCTTTAAATTACCGGATGCCGGCAAATTAAGCCACGATACCTTAAAGAACTAAAACAACTTTAACTGCCCATGCTTCACCCGGCGGAAGTCCTTGGTGTTCATTTCCATGTTCACTTCGTTCAGGTGGAATTTGCGGCAGTATATCTCAAACTGTGTTTTTATCACTTCTGCAAATTTGCCATCGCCCACTATGCGGTTGCCCCAGCGGCTGTCGTTCACCTTACCTTCATGGCACTCGCTTATCTGGTGCCAAACTTTGTCTGCCCTGTCGGGGAAGCTTTTGTACAACCAGTCTTTGAAAATGCCGCCTATGGCGCCATTCAGCCGAACAACAGTATAGCCTGCCCATTTTGCTCCAGCCTCGCTGGCAGCTTTCAGCACATCGTGCATATGCATATCATTGAGGCCGGGTATGAGTGGCGCATTCATAATACCGGTGGGCACGCCCGCCTTACTCAACGTCTCCACCACTTTTAAACGGGAGCGGTATGATGCTGTTCTTGGCTCCATTACTTTTCTCAGGTCTTCATCCAGCGATGTGATGGAAGAGAACACTCTTATCAAATTCATCTTTGCCAGTTCCTGTATAATATCCAGGTCGCGAAGCACAAGAGCATTTTTGGTGAGCACACCCACCGGGTTGCGGTACTCCAGGCATATCTCCAGCAGCGCCCTTGTTATCCGCATCTTGCGTTCTATGGGTTGGTAGCAATCCGTATTGCCGCTTAACGATATGGTAGCAGGTTGCCAGTTCTTGTTATCAAAAAACTTGCGCAGCAATGCAGGCGCATTTTTCTTCACCACAATGCGGCTCTCAAAATCCACACCCGCGCTGTAGCCCCAGTACTCATGACTGTTGCGCGCATAGCAATAAATGCACCCATGCTCGCAACCCTGGTAGGGGTTGGCAGAGTACATCATCCCCACATCGGGGCTGGTAACGGTATTCACCAGTGTTCGGCTGTCATCAACTATGTATTCCGTTTCACGTTTCTCCTGCTCCCAGTCGTCTATGGCTTCTACGTGCTCCTGCACATACTCCCCTTTCAGGAATTTATTCTTAGGGTTGTACTGCGCTCCCCGTCCTTTTTCGTGCCTGTCGTTTGCCTGTTGGTTGATCATATGTTAGTCGTGAGTCGTAAGTCACTTTTATCCATTTTCAAATTTTCAAATCCTCACATTTTCAAATTAACTCGCGTGTTTCATTTTCTTTAATGCTGAGGTAAATGTTTCCGTTTCCTCGTTGTTTATATCACAAAACCACTCCTCCTCTTTTGGTGGTGGCGGGGCTTTTTTCTTTATTTTGATCTCCCGTTTCTCGCCTTCTTTGGCATCTTCTTCCAGCAGGTGTTTGTTTTTCACACCTCCTTCTTTGTTCAGCATCATGTCCCGCACAGAGCCGAAGCCTATTGCATCCTTCATTACAAAGGGGTTCAACAGTTCACAACCTTTGCGCACAAGGTTCTTCTGGTCGTAGTCTTCTTTTATTTTGTACATCACTTTGCGCACAGCATCGCGTTTTATGCGGTTGTCGAACAAGCTATACTGCATCACATTATCCTTCACAAAACCCTGTATGGCTACTGTGAGGTTGGTCACTTTTTCGGTAAAAATGGTCTCCAGCCCGCGGCTGCGCTCAAAGTCTGCTATGCGCTCTTTTATGTAAGCGCGCATCTCCATGGCATCCTGCAATGGGTCTGCAAGCTTTACCGATGTTTCCCATTGTGTTCCATCGCGGTAGCGGGCTGAGAAATATACTTCCTTGCAAAACAACCCGCCTTTCACCATGCGCTGCTCCAGCCTCGTACACAGCGATATGAGCATGCTCTCCAGTTGTTGCCGGTCGCGGCTCTGCTGACTGCTCATGGTACGGGTGGCACTCATGGTGCGGTTCTCCACCTTATTATACATATCCACCTCGCCGAAGTTGAGGCGACGGTGCCAGTAATCGCCCACCACGCCGCCAAAAGCCTTGCGCAGCAATGCGGGTGATGTGTGCCGCATCTCCAGCGGGGTTTGTATGCCGATCATACGCAGGCGGCGCTCGTTGGCAGTGGCTATACCGGTGAGGTCGGTCAATTTCATTTTGGCAAGGTGCTCATCCAGGTTATCTTCAGTTATCACCACCAGGCCGTCCACTTTTTGCCTGCCGGTAGCCAGCTTGGCAAGGAATGTGCTTGGTGCAATGCCTATACTACAGGTGAGCCAGTCATATTTTGCGCTTATATCCGCCTTTATTTTCCTGGCTATCTCGGAGAGATCGTTATAGACGAATTTGTAGGAGTGGAAATTGCATACCGCCTCGTCTATGCTTTTGGGTATCACATCGTCGCAGTATTTGTGTAGGATAGCCATAATGTCCACATGTATCTGCCGGTACCATGCGGGACTGGTGGGCACAGTGAGCATTTGCGGGCAGATCTGCCTGCAGTCCATCAACCGCATACCACTCTTAACTCCAAATTCCTTGGCCTCTTTGGAGGCAGCTATAACCGCGGCATTAGGACTATCGTAGGTGAGCACACCCAGCGGCTTGCCGCGCAGCTCCGGGTGGCGCTGCTGCTCGCAACTGGCGAAATAGCAGTTCATGTCAATATACATGACCCACGGCTCTTTATTAGCCCCAACTGAATTCCTGAAATAGTCTTCCCGGTGTTTCACTATCTAAAGGTAGGTTATTTTTTTATTTATTGTCAATTTTATTGGATTATTTGTCAAAATATTTGGAATAAATGTTTTGCTTTTATATCTTTATGCAAATTTTTTTTCCGATTTTAATGTGAATAACTTAAAAACTAAAAAGATGGTTCAGGAAAATGATTATTACTTTGCTCAAAATATGAAACAACCAAGGAAAGAATTCTCAGTTTTAGAATTATTTGCAGGAGCTGGCGGATTGGCTCTAGGCTTGGAAGCAGCAGGGTTGAAATGTCTGGGGTTGAACGAAATTGACAAATGGGCGGCGGCAACTTTAAGAAAAAACAGGCCACATTGGAATGTCATAGAAAATGACATAAGAAATGTGTCTTTTACTAATTTAAATGGCAAACTTGATGTTGTGGTAGGTGGGTTTCCTTGCCAGGCATTTAGTTATGCGGGGAAAAAATTAGGCCTTGAAGATGCCCGGGGAACTTTATTTTATGAATTTGCAAGAGTTGTTCAAGAAACAAACCCACTAATTTGTGTCGGGGAAAATGTCCGGGGCTTATTAAGCCACGATAGTGGGAAAACCTTAAAAGGCATGATTTCAATTTTAGATGAAATCGGATACAGGGTTTTGCAGCCGCAGGTGTTAAAAGCAATTTATTATAATGTTCCACAAAAAAGGGAACGCCTTTTTATTGTAGGAATACGAAAAGACATCGATATAGATTTCCTTTACCCGAAACCTAACCTCAACTCGGTACCTACTTTAAAGGATGCCTTAAAAAAAGGAAAGCTATACGATTGTAATGTCCCAAAATCAATCGGTGTCGTTTATCCAAAAAGAAAAAAAGAAATCTTAGACCTTATCCCTCCTGGGGGATATTGGAGGGATTTACCACTAAAGTTGCAAAAAGAATATATGCAGCAAAGTTTTTTCCTTGGAGGTGGCAAAACAGGTATTGCAAGACGGATAAGTTGGCTCGAACCATGCTTAACCCTAACATGTAGCCCTGCACAGAAACAAACAGAAAGATGCCACCCTGATGAAACCAGGCCATTTACTGTAAGGGAATATGCACGTATCCAAACTTTCCCCGACAACTGGGAATTTGCCGGCTCAATGGCTCAACAATATAAACAAATAGGTAATGCAGTCCCTGTTAATCTGGCCAAAGCAATAGGCGAATCAATTATAAAGTTTCTAGACAGCTATGAAAATAATGTTTTAAGGAAAAACTTTAAACTTGAATATGCCTAAGCTAAGTTGGATAAGCGACGATATACTAATTGCTGAAACAAATAAATTATTAGGTGTAGCACGCAGTGCAAAAGAAGATGCTTCTAAAAAATTCGGTAAAAATGTGGTTGATCCTTTTTCTGCAATATTTGAAATGTCCGGATTTGATGTATCGTACGATGTGTGGGTAAAAACAGAAGAAGCCAGGCAGGCACAAAAAACGTTACAAAATTTTATTGGTGAATTTCATCAAAATGTTTTAAGTGCCTGCGCCGGATGGACAAACCTGGGGAAGGGCAACGTAGTAGACCTTGTAAATACTAACAAGAAAATAATAGCAGAAGTAAAAAACAAATTCAATACGCTCTCAGGTGGTAAACTTGCCGGTTTATATCAATCGCTTGATACTGCCGTAATGCATAAGAACAGCAAATACAAAGGGTATACGGCATATTATGTAACAATAATCCCCCCTAAACCCAAGCGCTTTGATGTTGAGTTTACCCCTTCAGATAACGAAACAGGCAGTAAACGTCAATCCAATTCCAAAATTCGTCATATCGACGGTGCCAGTTTTTACACCTTAGCAACTGGTAGCGATAGTGGTTTGGAGGATTTGTTTGATGTACTCCCGTCGATAATCAACGATATTATAGGCAAGAATAAATTAGATAGTTCTAAGCTCAAAAAGTTGTTTAGTACTGCTTATGGTGAATAAATCCCTGCCAGTCCAGTTGTAGTATTATCTTGGCATGATTAATTTGCACTTAGCCGATCTCGGTGAGGTGCATAAGCCATAAAAATGAGTAAAAAAATCAAAGTTCCCCGGTTTAAAGCAGAATTGGGTTATCAAACAACCCCAGAACGCTCAGCTTTGATGAGCAAAATAAAGAGTAAAGAAACAAAACCTGAAATATCGTTAAGAAAAGAACTATGGAAAGAAGGGATCAGATACCGGATAAATGTAAAAGAACTACCCAGCTGCCCTGATATTGTCATTAGAAAACATAAACTGGTAATTTTTGTAGATGGGGAATTTTGGCATGGCTATGAATGGGAAATAAAAAAGAAAAAGATAAAAGCCAATAGGGATTTCTGGATCCCTAAAATTGAGCGAAATATGCAAAGGGATAAACAAAACAATCTTGAATTAGAGAGAATGGGATATACCGTTTTAAGATTTTGGGAACATCAAATAAAAAAAGAACTTACAAACTGCATTATGCAAATCAAAAATATTGTTAATCAGGGAGTTTAAATCCTTACATAAATTAGCTTTATGAATTACGAAGCAATAAAAGAAGGTGAAACTTCAGGAGTAACCTATGACGAAACAACACTGAATATGCCGAAGCAATAGGGATAACATGCTTTCCGGCAAAGAAAAACCCACACGTTAGAACAGGCCATCGAAAATATTCGCAAACACAGAAGTAATCCCTAGTTGATAAATATTGGTGTTACACGAGATTACTTCCCTACTCGCAAAATCATCTTTGCATATCTTTATTCCGTGCATTCATACCCCGAATTTGTACAAGAGATAAACACTACCCTGCCGCTGCACAGCATGTGGGATGGGTTTTGGGTGCGTTCTTTCAAACGGGGCACATTGGTCATATCCTGCAGCTTCGATCGTATCTATTACCGTGAGTTCGACCTTGTCTTTAAACAGGTGGTGTTCTTTAACGTGCCTGCGCAATGGCGGGATACCAACGTAGATGGCGACGACCTGCTGCGCCTGGCACCGGCAGAAGAGTTTGCAGCACTGTACCCGGATGTGGAAATAGGAGACCGTGCCGTGTTTGCAATAGATATGCATCTTGATGTAAACAGGGTATGGCAGCCATATACTTTCTACATTGTAGCCAGGCATATATACCTGAATAAATGCACACCTGAAGACAACGACCCAGGATGGACGTATGAAGACCCAATTAACGATGTGCAATACCCTTGCATGCTAAACAGGGTGTTACCGCGATCAATATAAATAATCACGCTCCCTTCATGAATTAGATGCCTTACCCCTGCCTCCTTCTGCTGCGTTTTCCATTACGCCATCCTCTCATAAATTACTGTTAACCAGCAATATATTAAACGGCACATACCTATCTTGGTAAAATGATGGTTTTCAATAATTTAATGGCATCATTTTTCCATACAACTGATGTAAAACAGCTTCACAAAGAAAGAGTTAACATACCTTTAGATAAAATTGGAGCGGATATTGGATAGGTGATTGTGTTATTAACCACAAAACAATATTTGCCGGTAGCAACCGGATAGAAACTCAAAAACTACTCAGATGAAAAAATTACTGTTGGGCATATCATTATTCAGCATGTTGCTGGTGGTAAATATTGGACAGAGGTCCCATGCCCAGGATGTGACCGTATCGTTCCAGATGTTTTATGATAATCTTGCCCCTTACGGTGAGTGGGTATACGACCCTGATTATGGCTATGTATGGGTGCCTAACGAAGAGGGCGACTTCCGCCCGTATGGCAGCCGCGGTTACTGGGCCATGACCAACTACGGTAATGCGTGGATGTCGGATGACCCGTGGGGCTGGGCGGTTTATCACTATGGCCGCTGGACCTACGACCCCTACTATGGCTGGGTATGGATACCCGGCTATGAATGGGCGCCTGCATGGGTAAGCTGGCGTTATGGCAACGGCTATTGCGGCTGGGCTCCATTGGGTCCAAGTGTTAGTATTACCATGGGCTATAACTGCCCGGAAAGCTGGTGGGTATTTGTGCAGCCTACTTATATGTACCGCAGGGATTGCTTCAACTACTGGAGGGGGCCATCGTATAACAGGACGTACATCCGCCAGACCACTGTGATCAATAACTACTATGTAGACAACAGCACACGTGTACGATATAACTACGGCCCGCGCCGTGAGCAGGTGGAACGCATCACCCGCCAGCCGGTGCAGGTATATAATCTGTCGCACCACAGCAGGCCCGGAGCACCGGTAATTGCCGGTAACAGGTTAAATGTTTACCGTCCGAGGGTGGATAGGGGCACCAGGGATAATGCCCGTCCTCAACAGGTGATACAGGCTCCGAGGCAGATAGGCAAACCACAAGCGGCCACTAATACTGACCGTAACAGGCGGCCACAATTCAGGCAGGATATCAGGCAAAACCCGGAAATGAGGCAACAACAAGTGGAGCGTGGAAGGCAGGATCAGCAACGCGATAACCAAAGGCAACAGCAGGTAGAACGTGGAAGACAAGATCAGCAACGTGATAACCAGCAACGTCAGCAGCAAATGGATCGTGGAAGACAGGAACAACAGCAACGCGATAACCAGCAACGCCAGCAGCAAATCAACCGTGGCAGGCAGGAACAACAGCAGCGTGATAACCAGCAACGCCAGCAGCAAATCGACCGTGGTAGGCAAGAACAGCAGCAACGTGATAACCAGCAACGCCAGCAGCAAATGGACCGTGGAAGGCAGGAACAGCAGCAACGTGATAACCAGCAACGCCAGCAACAAATGGAGCGTGGCAGGCAGGAACAGCAGCAGCGTGACTATCAAAGGCAGCAACAGGTAGATCGTGATCGCCAGCAGCAACAGAGGAACGTGGAAATGCAAAGGCAACAACAGGTAGATCGTGATCGCCAGCAGCAACAACGAAATGTTGAAATGCAAAGGCAGCAGCAGATGGAGCGCGGAAGGCAGGAACAGCAGCAACGCGATAACCAACAGCGCCAGCAGATGGAACGAGCGCAGCAACAACAAAGGAATGCTGAAATGCAGAGGCAACAGCAAGTAGAGCGTGATCGCCAGCAGCAACAGAGAAACATGGATATCCAAAGACAACAACAGCAGCAACGCCAACCACAAATGGACCGTGGCCGCCAGCAACAACAAAGCCAGCCACCACAACAGGCGCCCCGCCAGAATGATCGTGGTGGAAGAGGACGAGACCGATAAATGATAAAAGATAAAAGATAAAAGAAACAGCCCCGGCAAAACCGGGGCTGTTTCTTTTATTAGCTTAACTATTCATATACTACCTTCATCACGTATTTCCTATCATCTATGAACATTGTCATAAAATACATACCCCGGGGGAAACTGAGGGTTTGAATGGTGGTGGTATTATTCCATTGTGTCGCGGTGGCTGTTGTTTCAAATATCCGCCTGCCTGTTACATCAGCCAAAGACAATTTAAGTACACTGCCTGCATCAGCCTGCCAGTCTATAGTTAGGGCGCCATTGCGCGTAGGGTTTGGATACGCATTGGTTACAGCATTTTTATCCACCCATTCAACCGTGCGTATTGGCAGCACAAGGATTGTGCCATCTTCAAATACCGCTGTGAGTCTATAGTGAAGCATTGTACCTGTTGGCAATCCCGATGGCGGATTGTCAACATAGGAATATCCCTGGTCAATACCTCGGAGAGAGTTTACATTGCCTACATTAACGAACTCACCACTGTTCTTTGCCCGGTCCAGCACATAATGTTTTACGGCCACGTCTACCTTAGAATTCCATGTCAGCAGCACATCGCTTCGACTGACCATCTTTGCATCAAAAGTGATCATGGTGCTTGCGGAATCTCCCCTGCCCACACGGCGTATAGGCGAGTAGTAAAAGCCTTCTTTCCCTGTCATCGTCCACCTGAGCCGGAACCAGAACACTTCGTATTTGGTGAAGTTCACATAGTCATCGATAGAGTACGCCGCTTCTTTACGATGGAGAGCCGGGGTATCCAATATTGTGGCGAAATTAATGCTGTCAATAGACCATTCGGGCGTATAAATATTGACGAAAGAATCTATTTTGGAATACCAGGTATTGACGGCATAGGTACCCTTGCGGTAAGCAAAGAAACTGAGATAGTCTTCTGCTACGTGAAATTCACCCGTAGGGCCACCATCATTGAACCAATATTCTGAGAATGGTTTAGCTTTTATTTCGGCATAGTAACCATTGTCGTATGGCACCCATTTCACCTTTTTGTACGGGTGGTATGTGAATACACCTCCTGTATCGTCTTTCAGCGTGCCATTCTCCGCCATTGCGTTGTTCTTGTTCATATACTGCGTAATACCGAGCGAATAAGCATCTGCAGGATCAGTGCAGGACGGACATAGTGTATCATTAACAACTTTCACAAACTCCTCATCTGTAAGATACAGGCGCACACCCATGCTATCTGGTTCCTGTCCGGCTTTAATAGTATAGCTGCGGGGCATGGTATATTGCGTGGAACTGCGATTGGACAATGTATCCTGCTCATATAGTGTAACTGCTGTATTGCTGATGTTCTGTCCACCGGGCTGCACAGAAGCAAGTACCTGGTTGGCAAGCGAAAAGTCGTTCCATGCAGTGCCCGATAAACCATTGGTTGCAGTTGTTACATCTGTTGCAGGAAGTATAGTACGGGCACGGTCAAAAATATGTATATCATCTATAGCCACACCTTCATTGATGACCCCGGGATCGGTAGACAGCACAAAACGGAAACGGACAATAACACCCGAACCTGGATTGGTTAACGGTATAGATGTCACATGCCAGCGCGTGAAGCCTTCGGTATTCCAGAGATTGAAAGTGGAATCGTACCAATTAGTACCCTGCCCTACTGATCCCAGCTTTGTCCAAGTATTGCCATCAAAAGAAACTTCCACATAAGCTGCATCGCACAGAATGTTGCCGCAGTTCTCTATGTCCATAGCCGAACTGAAACTGAGCATAGGGTTGGTAAGCCCTGAAATATCGAAGCATGGCGAGTACAGGTAAGACAGCTCCAGGTTATTATAGCTGCCTGTAAGGCTTGTTTTCCATGCCTTTGCACCACTTGCGGCTTTTTTTATCCTTGCAGCCGCTGGTGTACCATACTGCCATGAGTTCTTAAACCCTACACTATAAAAACCTCCGTCATTCTGTTCAAAATCCTGCAGGTAAGGGAAGGAAGAAACAATGGGGCTGTTACGGAAGAAGTAATTATTGATGCTGTCATTCCCAATGTAACTGTCCCCTGCCACTTTTACCCAAACGTTCAAATTATGAGTGGCGCCTCCCGCCATGCTCACTTTCTGTATAAATTGATATACCATATCAGCTTTGCCGCGAATAGAATCTATAGTTTCCATAACGGTTGGACCGCCATCAACATTATAAAACAACTGTACGTTATGTAAAGTATAGTTCACGCCATTATGCACTTTTACCGTCAGCGGCTGCGGCGATGCCAGCCCGCAATTTGCCTGCACGGGCGATAAAATGCTCACCAGCGCTATATCATTCACAACCGTGTACATCCTGAAATTATCAATGGTAATGCCGTTACCATACGCCTCCGTTGCAATAAGCGAAGTATCGTTCTGCCCGAATGACACCTGGCAGGCAGTTGAGAAGTTGCTGCCACTTAACCTAACTGCATCAGTCAGTGATAGCGATTTGACTGTGGTTAAAGTGCCGGGATACGCAGCAAGGTCGTAAAAATGTATTGGGTTCCATGGCAGTGTATCATAGGCGCGTACTGATACTACATTACCATCGGGCGATTTTGGTATGCCATGCAGCATATAGTCGAAATCCATTCGTATCTCGGCAGCAGCTGTATCATAATTATCCAGGTTGAATGTGCCTGTAAAAGTATTTTTGCTGCCCGCAGGCACATCGTGTATCTCATCCATATGCACTGACCTTGTCCCCGTAATACCCATTTCAATGTCAATGAACGAACGCAGCCTGCCAAACTCATCATTACTGAAAAAATCCCAACGGCCATTGGGGGAGAGCCCCATAGAGTCACCAGTAACTTCAAAGATGGGCATCGTCTCAAAACCATCTGTAAATGGGGCAGAAAGATTAACAGTATCGTTCGGCAAACTCCTGATAGTGAAGGAGAGTGAATCATTGCCCTGCTGCGGATCTGTCACATCCAGGTTTTGGATGGCTACTGTGATGTTATAGGCTCCTAAAGTTGTTAGCGGCAGCCCTGCAATACTTACATCGGCAATGCCATTAGCGGGAATGGGCATCGGGCTTACCAACGTTTGCCATATACCGGCGTTAACTTTGTAAGAGAAAATATAGTTATTGCACGCCGCAGCATACATATCCCGGACCCTCACCTTCACTACAGAACCTGCGGTGAATGCTGAATTGGTGAACTGCCGTCCCGCATTAGGCGATGCCAGCGCTTCAACCATCAGGTCGCCATTGGATACCGGCTTGGTGCAACTACCGGTATTGGCTATAACAATGGCTGCTTTGCTACGGTAACCGGGGCCACCATCTATAACAGGCTGCACCGCTACATAAGATTTTGCCGTTAGCGGCATATTGCTGAATGTATAGGCAGTATCGGCAGTAGAATCTATCACTTGCATATACTTACCAACTTTTTTCAACAAATAGTACGACGTAGCATTGGGAATGGGAGACCAGTGAATGTTGACATAACCGGGGCATTGCGCTGTATCAAGCACCACCACAGGCTGCTGGTTGATAGTAAACCTGCCCGATGTCTGTGTTTCCGAAGTCCCGTTCCGGGAAACACGCACCCTGCATTTGCCTGAATTGACGCCAGTGCCATAAAAGCCGGCATACCGTATATGCGCAGGCACATTTTCTGAGATGGTTGTCCAGCTGCTACCATCATTCTCCGAAAATTCAACCTTGAATGTGTTGCCTTCGCCCACCGCATCAAAGAAAACACGTATGCTGTCGAACGGTGTTGTGCCATTCGACACTTGTTCACCACCAATAGGATGTGTGAGCTGCAGCCCACGCGGGATAATGTCGTATGCCACAACAAAACGCTGCGGCCCGCGTGGCACATTATAAGCCTTTGTTTTAATAGTATAGGTACCCGGCACAGGGTTGGTTATGGTCACCTGCTCAGTATTGTTCAGGTGGTCCGCCTTTTCTGTAGCTATGCTGTTCACATTTGCAGGTGTGTGATCGAGTACCAGCGGCCTGCGAATATTCCCCGATACATCAGCAACGGAAAGATCAAGATCGTTCACTATTTGCTTCGATGATGCGGGGCTTGCAGGCATATCGTTCCAGCAAAGCATTACTTTCAACTGTGCTGTATTAGGAGGTACGGTGATAACCGTTGCCTGGGAATCTCCATGATTAATGTTGTTTGTATAGTAGTGGTTATTATCCAGTATTTGCAGTGACCGGTACATATCCATGATACCGAAACCGTAAGTGTAATCAGGCCCGGGATTGCCATAGTCCATTGCGCCGTTCAGCGCTATTGTTTTCAGGATATCGCCATAGGGCTGCGCACCGCTGTGCAGGTTCTTGTATCGCTGTGTCAGCATGGCAAGCCCGCCCACTACCTGGGGAGACGCCATGCTGGTCCCAGCCGCATATCCGTAGTCATCTTCCAGGATCGTGGACCACGGTATCACGCCCACAGCAGTGATCTCGGGCTTGATACGGCCATCCTTCATTGGGCCACGCGATTCATCGGGAGATTGCAGCATACCGTCAAGCACACTGCCTACAACTATAATATTCTTTGCCGGCTGAAAGCCCCCTCCGATGGTTGCAAACCCCTGCGGGTATGGCGGGCAGGTGGCATAACCATCGTTACCCGATGCAAATACATGCAGCACATAGGGATATTGCAATGCAAGCGAATCCAGGAAATTGGAATAAACATCGTACGAGCCATGATAAGTACAGTTATGCGCTACTATGGTGTATGAGTTATTAGTGAGCGTCATGTTATAATTCATGTACATGGTGCCTGTGGATGGTAACACAAGATCATAGAGGAAATCTATGAGGGAGACCTTTGTTGCCATACCCACGCCAAATGGATCTATATTTCCTGCACCGCCCACAATGCCGTTCACGTGCGCACCATGCTTACCCATTGCCGCCGGGTTATAGTTCCTGATACGGTCTTTGAGGTCTGCATGATAAATACCGGAGCAATCATCACCCACGCCAACCGTTACGCTGTCGCCTGTAAGCCCATAACCGCCAAATACCGGCGATGCAGCAGCTACATTGCCCTTTACCACAGGCCGGGCCTTCAGGTCAAGCGGTTCTATCTCCGTCACCGGGCTTATGTAGCGCACGCCATACCATTGTGCCAAAGAGCGTATCCGCGCAGCAGTAATGGCAACATTGTATGCGCCATACTTATCCAGCTTGCCGTTCTTTATTTTGCCCCCCATTGTGGTAACAAACTGCTGAATGGCATCTTTGCTTAGGTCCCGGGCAAACGAAACCAGTATTTCCACTTCATTGTTGCCCATAGCTACTTCATTCCACACATAGCTGCTTACTTTCCACTCGGGCCTCGCATTCGCAAATCCATAAACCGGGAAAGAGAGGAGAATTTCTTTGTCTAACGGGGGATACACAATAGCTGTGTAGGCATTGTCGGGTATATAGTCTATAAGCGTAATGCCATTTTGTTGCATAGCCTTCTTTTGCTCTTCCGTGGGCAAAGCAGAAAAATGCACAATTGCCTGCACAGGCTCCCTTTGTGCAGCAGTGCTATCTATCCATGCGGCAGCATTTGAAGGAATAGTTACTGCACCGGTATGCAAATAAACAGTGTGGGTACCTTGCCCGAGGGTATTGGCAGCAATAAAAAGACAGGAAATGACAATTAAACAATATAGAGTTCTGACCATAACAAGCTATATAACGAGGCATGAACAAATATTGTTGCCCATGCATAAAATAATTCAGTTTAGCTATACAAGTTACTAAAAAATGCTAATATCTGGCGCTTTATGGTAGCCAGCACCGTGCAACTGCAAAATTATCATTGGTTTATGCAGCGAACTGAAAATATAGCAACGCTATCGCGGCGGCTGTCATGAGCAAAAAAGTAATCCCTCCCAGGATATTCGCCCGTATTTTGTTAGTATGCTCCTTCATTATCTTTTTGCTGTTGCAGATGTGCAATATGATAGCAATGATAACAGGAGCGGTCAATCCATATAAGATCGCTGCATACAGCAGCGCTTTTACCGGGCTTATACCCAGGTAGTTCAGCGCAAGGCCCGCAATAAGCGAAACCGCGATAATTACATAAAAACCCCTGGCTTCATAGTATTTTTTGTTCAGCCCCACTTCTAATCCAAAAGCCTCCGAAAAAATATAAGCTACAGAGCCCGCCAGCACAGGTATTGCAAGAAAACCTGTACCGATCACGCCCAATGCAAAAAGATAGTAGGCCATATCCCCCGCAAGTGGTCTTAATGCTTCGGCAGCCTGCTTCACCGTTTCTATTTTATGAATGCCCCCGCCAAAAAGCACCGATCCCGCCGTAAGAATAATAAAGAACATGACAAGCGTTGAGAACGACATACCAAAATTCACATCTGCCTCCATATTGTGATATGCTCGCGTGCTTGCAAATAGCACAGGCAGCCCTTTTCGCTGCTGTTTTTCCTTTAGCTCTTCCACTTCCATATCTGCCTGCCAAAAGAACAAATAAGGAGAAATGGTTGTACCCAGGATACCAACTAATATTCCGAGAAACTCCTTATTAAATTCAATGTGGGGTATCAATGTTGATTTTATTATAGCCATAATATCGTTCTGTGCAAAAAATGGCACAACAAGGTAAACGAGCAATACAACGGTAAGATACTTGAGTATGTTGGCGATACGGCGATATGAGAAAAACACTATGCAGCCCAGTAAAATAATGGTGAACCCTATGCTGAAATATGGAGTTGATACCTCCGGGAAAACAAGATTAGCCACTGCGCCCATACCTGCGATATCAGCGCCGATATTCAATATAATAGCCGGAACACTGAAAACCACCATCACATAAAGGACCCATTTAGGATAATACTGCTTCAGTACGCTTGTTAATCCCTTTTTTGAAGCCATGCCGATACGGGCGCACATCTCCTGTATCGCAGCCATCAGGGGCAGGGTGGCCCATGCCGTCCAGAGGGTAGCATATCCATATCGTGCCCCTGCCTGTGTATAAGTGGTTATGCCTGACGGGTCGTCATCGCTGGCGCCGGTAATAAGGCCCGGGCCAAGTTTTTTGAAAAATCTCAGTATTCCTTTTTTACTATTCCCGTTCTTCGGCATGCGGTAACAGTATATTAAATATCGTGCCTGTTATCCAATTTCTATCTCACCAACAAGATACGTAACTGCATGCCCGCTGATGGCCACCCTGTCCCCCATTAATTTGCAGGCCAAATGCCCTTTGCGTGCAGACAGTTGTATTGCCGAAAGTTCATCCTTACCCAACTTTTTTGACCAGTATTGCGTAAGTGTAGTATGGGCGGAACCTGTGACAGGGTCTTCATCAATTCCTGATTGAGGCGCAAAGAAACGGGAGACAAAATCAACAGCATCGCCTTTTGCGGTAGCGATCACACCTCTTTCACCCAGCAAGGCAAGGCTTTTAAAGTCCGGCTTTAATGCTTCAATCTCATGCTGGTAGGAGAACACGGCCATATAATCTGTTTTGCCTTTATACACCTCATCAGGAACAGCACCAAGACCATCTACCAGGAATTTAGGCACATCTATTTTATGAAAAACGTCAGTGGGAAAATCAAGCGTTAGCAGGCTGCCATCCTTTTTCACCTTAAGCACGCCGCTACGGGGAGAAGTAAATACG
The DNA here is from genome assembly GCA_021155965.1 of Flavipsychrobacter sp. Lineage (GTDB taxonomy): Bacteria > Bacteroidota > Bacteroidia > Chitinophagales > Chitinophagaceae > Nemorincola. The sequence goes on along the minus strand of JAJNBJ010000006.1, from coordinate 140,918 downwards.
ATCTCATCCGAAGCATGGCCAAGATAATTGAACACCACATGGGCCGATGCCAGCGTTGCATGCCCGCAAAGGTCTACCTCAACAGCAGGTGTAAACCACCTTATGTCGTAACCGGTACTGTTCTTTACAATAAAAGCTGTTTCGGCAAGGTTGTTCTCAGCACCTATAGTTTGCATAAGGCCTTCATCAAGCCACTTATCTAAAATACATACTGCTGCAGGGTTGCCGCCAAAGAGTTTCTCTGTGAACGCATCAACCTGGTACATTTTTATTTTCATCTGGCATGTTTTTTGCGGTATAAAAGTACAACTCCTTTTTCATTCAAAACTGATACCTTATGCGCTACCTTACTGTCATCCTGTTTATTTCCACCGTTCTGGCTTGCACTAAAAAAAAGAACACAGGCAAATGTCCCATAACATGCAATAGCGCCGGCGTTATCGCGGTATTTTCCGGCTATACTCCCTCCGAAACGGACACGGTATACCTGAAAACTTACAAATTCAACGGCGCATTTGATTCGTTAAAAAGCGAGCTGCAGATGTCGCAAACCGATACCAATAATCAAATTCCGCCATCATCGAAATATTTAGGCCACGTCTCTCTCGGGCCTCGTACCGATTACGAAATTATTATTCCTGCCACAGCGCAAACTTTTCGCATACACATGAAGGATACCATCGTTGTAGATACGGTTATGTGTGACCATATGCCAAAAGGCGGCTGCTTTCAACCCTTTTTGGGAGCATCAGTTACCGGCGGCACAATCAAGTATATGTCAACCGGACCATCAAGCTATTACCTCATCCTGGAAAAATAGTCATTAAGAATTCAGGGCAGTATGGTCCACATTAGCCAGTTGCCCGCATGCAGCATCTATATCCTTGCCCCTGCTGTGGCGCAGGCGCACATTCACCCGGTTATCCGAAAGGTATTTCATAAAAGCATCTGTCACTTCTTCATCAGGTTTTTCGAACCTTGCGGCGTCTATCGGGTTGTACTCAATGATATTAATGAGGTCGGCAGGTATTTTGCGGTACAGCTTCACCAGGTCTTCAGCATCCTTTTCGCTGTCATTGAAATTCTTGAAGAGTATATACTCCAGTGTTATTTCGTTGCCGGTTGCTTTATAAAAATAATTCAGTGCTTCTACAAGAGATGCAAGGTTATTGGTCTCGTTGATAGCCATTATCTCGTTGCGCTTGCGGTCGTTGGCGGCATGCAGCGATAGCGCCAGCTTAAACCGCACCTGGTCATCGCCCAACTGCTTGATCATTTTAGCAACACCGGCGGTAGATACAGTAATGCGGCGGGGGCTCATACCCAGTCCTTCAGGAGAGGATATCTTCTCTATTGCCTTCATCACATTTTTGTAATTCAGCAATGGCTCTCCCATTCCCATGAAGACAATATTGGAAAGGCGCTTGTTATAGTGTTTCTCTGCCAGTTCATTCAGCAATGTCACCTCATCCACTATCTCATCAAAATCAAGGTTACGTTTGCGGTCCATATAACCCGTAGCGCAAAACTTGCAGGACAGCGAGCAGCCCACCTGCGAGGACACACAGGCTGTCATACGCTTTTCAGTAGGTATCAGCACGCTTTCCACGTAGTAGCCATCGTGCAACTGCAAACGGTTTTTAATAGTGCCGTCGCTGCTGTACTGGCTGTGGTGCATTTTCACTTTGGGTATGAAAAAATTTTCCGAGAGTTTTTCGCGCAGCGCCTTCGACAAGTTGGTCATATCCTTGATATCAGCAGCATGTTTCTGCCACACCCACTCATGCACCTGTTTTGCCCTGAACTTTGGTTCTCCTAATTCTGCCATCATCACTTCCAGTTCAGGCAACGATATCTCACGTAAATTTTTCATGGCTGCAAAGGTACTTCTATTAGTCAAATAGTTAATTACTTAAATTGTTAAATCAACGCGCCCAAACGTGTAGAAAAATCGTTTGAAAATGTTGCCGCTATTCGTATATTTACGAAAGAAGCATATGCTTTTTAATTAATTCGAATGAAGAGATTTCTTTTACTATTTGCATTTTTTATAGCAACAACCACGCAGGCGCAGATCATTTCCACTATTGTCGGCGATGGTTTTGCAGGCTTTACTGGAGACGGGGGGACAGCAACTGCCGCGCGGCTCAATACACCTTATGGCATTTGCACAGATGCCGCAGGCAATATCTACATACCGGATGCCGGTAACCGCCGCATCCGCAAAATAAGCACTGCTGGTGTTATTTCCACTATTGCCGGAACAGGCATTTTAGGTTATACAGGCGACGGCGGACCGGCCACTGCAGCACAGCTAAATGAGCCCTCGTGTGTTTTTGTTGATGGGTCAGGCAATATTTTTATAGCAGACCTGTTCAATAACTGCGTAAGAAAAATAGATGTTTCGGGCACCATCACTACCGTTGCAGGCACAGGCACCGCCGGTTTCAGCGGAGATGGTGGGGCTGCCACAACTGCGCGGTTAAATCGCCCTTACAGTATAGCTGTGGACGCAACAGGCAATCTGTTTATAGCCGACAGGCTGAATAGCCGTATTCGTAAGGTAGACGCTTCAGGCATGATCTCAACAGTTGCGGGCACAGGCACCGCTGGCTTTAGCGGAGACGGAGGGGCTGCCACCGCAGCTCAACTCTTCCAACCCGTGTCATTGTGCATCAGCAGCAGTGGCGACATGTTCATCACCGACTGGGGAAACTACAGGGTGCGAAAGGTCAACGCCACCGGAACTATTTCAACTATAGCCGGCAACGGAACCTTGTCGTATGCCGATGGAGTACCTGCCATTAGCACAGGCCTCATATACCCTTATGGCGTCAGCATAGACTGCGGGGGGAATGTTTATGTAGGCGAGGCCAACGGCTATCGTGTGCGCAGGATAAATACTGCCGGCACCATCCACACCATTGCGGGTAATGGCACATTTGGCTATAGCGGCGATGGCGGCCCTGCAACAGCCGCACAATTGTTATTACCTATGGCCCTTTCGCTGGATGCAGCAGGAGATATGCTGGTGAGCGACCAGGGCAACCACTGTATACGGAAAATAACAAACCCCGGCATAGGCCCTGTAATAACAGGCCCCAACAATGTGTGTGTTGGCAGCTCTGCAACACTAACAGCCGCCTCGGGCGGCGGCACATGGGGAACTACCACAGGTAATACCAGCATTACAAGTGGTGGCGTGTACACGGGTTTGACCGTTGGTGTTGATACCATCACCTATACAGGCTGCAGTTCACAATCCCGTTACCCGGTGTCAGTAAATACAACACCCACAGTATCGGCTATATCAGGCCCTGCTAATGTGTGCGCCGGAGCTACTATAACGCTCACCAATGCTACAGGAGGTGGCGTTTGGAGCAGTGGTTCAACCAGTGTGGCAACTATAACCTCTGGCGGCACTGTTTCAGGAATATCGGCTGGCACCACCACTATTACTTATAGCATAACCACCAGTTGCGGCACCGCTGCCACGTATCACACGGTCACCGTTGATCCCCTGCCAACTGTTGCCCCTATTACAGGCCCAACACTTATATGTGATGATCTTGGCATCGACCTTGCTGATGTAACCCCTGGCGGAACATGGACCAGCACAAACACAAGCATTGCTATTGTTTCAACAACCGGGCATGTGACCGGCCTTCTCCATGGCGTCGATACGATCATTTATACGGTAACTAATCCTTGTGGTTCCACATCGGCTCAGCACATTGTTACAGTTATGAGTGTTCCTGCTGTCACTTCAATTTTTGGCCCGTCAGTATTATGTGCCGACTCTACCATTACGCTCTACGATACGACCGTGGGTGGTACATGGAGCCACAGTTTCTCTTCAATAACTACACTGGGCTCGACAGGCATTGTGACAGGCTTGGTGCCGGGTTTTGACTCAATAAAATACTCAGCCACAAATGCTTGTGGCACTACCACCGTTTACCATATAGTGCAGGTGATTAACTGTGACACAATTTTGGGAGTGCATTCTCTATCCCCTCAATCTATCAGCATAGCTCCTAACCCGGCTGAGGAAAGCTTCACTATTTCGGGAAATATAAATACAACAATAAGCGACAATGTACTACTGGAAATGAGGGATGTTACCGGCCGGATAGTTTACACAAACAGCATCAAAGCCGAGAACGGTGTTATAGCCGAAAAAGTAAATATAGGGTCGGCCTTGAACAATGGCATTTATACGCTTACGTTAATTTCAGCAACCGATAATAAAGTACTGCGATTTGTAATACAGCATTAATTCTTAAATATCCTTAAAAAGCTGGTGTGCTACCTACGCATCAGCTTTTTTTATACTTTTAACCCAAAATCTGACTTTTTTATGAAAAAAATTTTAAAGTTTTTACTCATCCTCATCATAGTATTGATAGCAGGCGTTCTTATTGCCGGGCTGGTAATGCCTAAGGAAGTGTTTGTTACCCGCACCGAACTGATGAACGCATCCAAAGAACAAGTATTAGAGCAAACCGCAAAGTTCAAAAACTGGCCAAACTGGAGCTACTGGCATGCTATGGATACCGGGATGAAACTTACCTACGAAGGTGTTGACGGCGAACCGGGTAGTTTCTATACATGGGAAAGTGACCAAAGCGGACGAGCTAAACTTTCTAATACGGGCGTTTCCGGCAATTCAATGAAATTCCATATTGATTTTTACAAGCCTTTTGAAAATACTGCCGACGGTGAATTCATTATTACCGACACAGCCGGTATGTCTAAGATCACCTGGAACTTCAAAACAACCTGCCCCTTCCCAATGAACGGCTTGCAGATATTTCCTTTTATGGACATGAAGAGAATGTTGGGAACTGCCTTTGAGGAAGGCCTCAAAAAAATGAAAGCACATATTGAAAGCGAGCCTAAAGCACCTGCTGCAACCATGGAAATAAAAGAGGTTGACTACCCTGCCCACATTTTCCAGGGCATCCGTAAAACAGTATCCTGGAATGATATAGGCCAGTTTTTTGGCGAAAGCATGGGGCTATTAGGTGCGGGTATTGGCGATAAAATTGCCGGGCCGGGCACAGGCCTTTACTATACCTGGGATACCGCAAAGCATAATTCCGATATGGTAGCCGCCTTCCCTGTATCTGATACCACCAAAAAAGTTAAAGGCTCTGTCATCATACACCAGGAGGCTTCAAAGGCATTAATGCTTGAACATAAAGGCCCATATGGCGGTATGATGGGTGCGCACATGGCTTTGGGTCAGGAAGTTGCTGCAAAGGGAAAAACTGTGTCGCTGGTAATAGAAGAATATATAGTAGGCATGCCTGCCGAAATGGACAGTACAAAATTTGTGACCAACATTTATTACCTGGTGAAATAGGCATTACCGGGTTTATTAACCAGAAAATAAAGCTATCCATACAATGTGTGGGTAGCTTTTTCGTTATTAGCATTCAGGAACTTATCTTCGCAACAGCCGCGTATTGAATGAAGCTATCTGTTATTATTGTTAACTATAATGTAAAGTATTTCCTCGAAGTATGCCTTCATTCGGTACTGCGCGCAGCAGAAGGCATTGAAAGTGAGGTGATTGTAGTAGATAATAATTCCACCGACAGCAGTTGCACGCTCATCAGGGAAAGGTTCCCCAACGTAGTTTTAATAGAAAATAAGGACAATAAAGGCTTTTCAAAGGCAAATAACCAGGGAGTTGCGATAGCTAAAGGCGAGTACATCCTCTTCCTGAACCCGGATACTGTGATGCCCGAGGATTTCTTCAGAAAGACCATAGCCTACATGGATGCCCACCCTGAAGCCGGTGCCGTAGGCCCAAGGCTGATAGATGGTACAGGCACTTTTGCACCCGATGCGAAAAAATCCTTCCCTTCCCTATCCGTTGCTATATTCAAGACAACCGGCATGAATAAAGTATTCAGCAAATCACCCTTTTTCAATAAGTATTATGCCGTCCATGTGGGCGAGCGGGAAACCGCACCGGTTGATGTGCTTTCGGGTTGCTGCATGCTGGTGCGCCGCAAAGCAATGGAAGAGGCCGGCGGCGCTTTTGATGAAGATTACTTCATGTATTGCGAAGATGTGGACCTCTCCTACCGCATAGAAAAAGCAGGCTATAAGAACATTTATTTCCCCGAGGCAGACCTGATACATTATAAAGGAGAAAGTACCCGCAAAATGACCCTTTCGTACGTGCGCATATTCAACGAGGCGTTGGTGACGTTTGTGAAGAAGCACTATACCAAAAAGCAGGCGCGCATGTTCATCCTGTTCATCAACATCGGCATAGTGCTGCGTGCCATCTTAGGCACGTTGAAACGCGGGCTGAAAGCGCTCCACATGCCCCTGTTCGATGCATTGATACTGCTGCTTACCCTATGGGGCATTAAGGAATTCTGGATACGCGAGGTAAAGAACATTATGCCCATTCCACCTGCATCGGTATACGCCACATTCCCCGTTTACATTGCATTATGGCTCAGTTCGCTCTACCTCAATGGCGCATACGATCAGCCTTACCGCGCCCTTAAAGTAACACGCGGCATGCTCATAGGCACCGGCGCAATACTTGCCTACTATGGTTTGCTGCCGCCCGAGTTCAGGTATTCGCGTGCCATTATCATCTTTGCAGGCTTTGGCGGCACAGTGGTATTGCTGGGCCTGCATGAGATATTGTACCGCATGGGTATTCTCAGGTTCATACCTTACGACAAATTGCCCCACAAGGCGGTGATCGTAGCTGATGAATCAGCTTACCGGCAAACCGCCGCCATACTAAGGCAGGTACATTATGCACCCGAGCTTTCAGGCAGGGTAAGCCCGCATGGCGACAAACACAATGCCCTGGGCACGCTCGCCGAAATGAAACAACTGCTGTACACCACCGGCGTGAATGAGGTAATATTCTGCATCAATGGGCTCTCTTATGCCGATGTATTTAACCAGATGCAGCATTGCGGCAAAGGTTATGAATACAAGATACATCTGCCGGGCAGCCAGAGCTTTGTAGGCAGCAACTCCAGCAACACATCAGGCGACCTATATACCATAGACCGCCGCTTTAATCTTTCCGACTTCGCACAGGTGCGCAACAAGCGCATGGTCGACCTGGGCAGCTCATTCCTGTTTCTCATTTTCTACCCGTTCCTGTTTTTCATGGTAAAAAACCCGGGCACATTCTTTGTCAATTGCATCTCTGTGTTTTTCGGCAAAAAAACGTGGGTTGGCTATACGCCCGATGCCCCGCAAAAATACCTGCCGCCTATCCGCAAAGGCGTCATACAACCCTACAACATCTTAAATGGTTACCATCCATCCTACGAGGTTAAGGCCCATATCAACACAGCCTACGCAGAGCATTACTCAACCATCTCGGATATCAACCTCATCCTGAAAAACTTTAAATACCTGGGCGGGGAATAAATTTTCGCCGTGTACCGGCTGCATTTCAAATCTTCGTTACCGCCACAAATTTTTCCGGTAGATAAACCGAGGCAGGGTATAATTTCCGGGATGTGCCTGTTTTGCCACATTTAGTTTTTTATATGTGGCCGGATTGCTTTGTGGGCTTATTTTATGTGTTTTATCATAAGGTATAAAGGGGTATAAAAGGGTATATTTATACCCTGAAAAGGTATAATTATACCCGAAAAAGGTATAATTATACCATGTGGAAAATAATTATATGTTTTCAAATAAGTCATGAGTTTGAATGCTGTGTGTTTACTGTTTCTTCCGGGGCACCAGGGAGGCTGTATGCGTTGTGGAAGGAGGAGTTGAGGGTTTCTAACTTGCCGGTGAAGTATTGGTCGGAATAGCGAGCGATGAGGCGGGCATGCTCAGGATTTTCTTCGGCCACATGGGCGAGGAAATTGATGACGGCCTCGATATGGGTACCAACCGATTGCCGTTCTTTTACGGATGCCATTGAGTACATGATCTTGCGACGGACCTCGGCCTCGCGCAATGTGGGGTGGCGCTCGCCTTTGGGCCGGGATGCAATTACCTGGTTAATGTCCTCCAGCTCGCCAATCATCTGCTCTAAAAACAGTGCGGGCATTTGTTTTGCCCTGTCTTTAAGGAGCTGCCATTTGTTCTCATTGACGTATTGGGATACGGTTTTCTGGGATACGCCGATGAGTTCGGCGATCTGTGCCTGTGTGAGATCGGACTGGAGATAGAGGTTGCGGGCCTGTTGTTTTTTGTCGTTTTCCATAGTGATAGTTTTTTAGTAGAAAGCAGAAAGTATAAAGTAGAAAGTTTTGTTCTGTACTCTTTGAAAGTTCTTTTGCGTACGGTTGTTTTCATTGTTCATAAAATAATGTTTAGTGTTATCCCCTCGTTCGCTGGTGGTACTGCGGGCGAGAACAACACAAAGTTCTGATGTGTTGTTGTGTTGAAAAAATCAGATTCCCATGACGGTACTGAAATGGCACCTTGACGGTACTGAAACAGTACCGTCAAGGAAAAAAGTTTTGGCTATGGGTGCGGGTTTGGGCGGATTTTGAGCGGATATTGCCTGAACTCGAATTTTTGGAATTTGGTGAATTGGTGGAAGGTGGTGGACTAATACGGGCGGAGAAGTATATTATTACAATCGGCAATCAGGAGAGTGCCATCCGCCAGACCGTAGTCAGAGACATACGGTCAACATCATTTTTTATTTTTAAAGGAGACTGTGGAGAACGGGGTGAGTTTGCTGTTTTATTTTCAGCAGGCGTACCCTGATTCCGGCGCGTCCCCGCAACTGCACAAGGCCAGGCCGGGAGACACGCCGGGGACACGAAACTAATTATTTTGCTAATTTTGCTAAAATATATGGCAGCTATTATTAAAATAATAGCTGCCATATAAAATAGAACTCGCGATGCGTATTTACTTTCTGATAATATCGTTTTTTATTTATGCATCGTCATTTGCGCAACGCAAGGGTTTTAACCGCATTGAGTTACATTACGTCCCCCGCTATTATTTAGATAAGCTAAACGTTGATAACGTTAATGTGGCACCAAATCCTATAAGGCCTCATAACACATTGGGCCATGCTTTTGGTCTGGCTTATGAGCGTGTTACCCGTTACGGGCTTCTAATAGACGGCGGCATGCAGTTTGGCATCAGGAAACACAATATAGATATTGTCTATGATGTTTCTGATTATGACCCGGATGCAAAGAATGTATTAAAAGGAAAAGTGTATCGCGATAACTTCAAATTTACGCTTTATGATATTAACCCCTATTTTTTTATAGGATACAGAAGATCCATAAATAAAAAATGGGCGGCGGTAGTGAAGGCAGGCTGCGCCGAAAAAAGATTTTTATGGCAGGGATATCGGGCTTTTGTCCAGCCAACCTCAATTACCTATTTCGTTCCACAATTCGGACCTCCGAGTTTTTATTTCGCACTGTGACATTTGGAGATGATAAAAGGAATACAAGCAGTTTGTTCAGTCGCGTGAAGGCTTTTTATAACCTTTATATTGGCACTGACTTTTCATTTTCTAAAGGATTGATAAAAAATATTTCTGCTGGCATCGAATATTCTGCCTTATTCACAAGAAGTGTATCGGACGATTTTATTGTATATACATACCCAACCCTGGCGTCAACTACTCATAACACTGATAAATATTTTGAGAATTACCGCTCTTTTGGGCTGAAACTTGCAGTTGGGTTTTGGAGATAACCCATGTGTACGTAGTGTTCGATAATCATTAAACTAAAAAAAAACAAAACTACTTCGTCTCCGCCAGGTCTCTGAAGCCGCGCTTTGTGTGCTTGCGAGGCGGCCTCGCAGCGGTTTAGCTGATGTTTATCCTGTTCTTATTTTCAGCAACAGCTCAAGCAGGAAAAACTCGCTCATCCTACAAATCTGGTAATCCTATAAATCCTGGTTCAGACGATCACCCGCGCATCCATCGTAGCCCTTTTCACAATTTACCGAAAAAAAGCGCCGGTTGCACCACCTTATTTTTCTAAAAAAATTTTTCAATACAAAAAATTTTCACAAACCGCCGAAACCCGCTCCCACAGCGCAAACTATTTTCCGTCACGGGTGTACCGTCATGGAAATTAAATTTTTTCACCAAAAATTTCCTCCCGAACTTTACATAGAAACAGCCCCGTGCGCTAACCTTGTGGCATTTGTGGTCCCGATAGCTATCGGGATCGTGCCTTCACCCTGAGCTTGCCGAAGGGGTGGTTAGTTTTTTCAGCACAAGGCACAAGCTCTTTGAATGACTGACAACTTATGACTTACGACTTTTTACACCCAAATTGTAAAGCAATTTCAGGACGAGGCACAGGGTATAATTATACCTTTTCAGGGTATATTTATACCTTTTGGGGGTATAATTATACCCTTTTATACCCCTTTATACCTGAAAATAAAACACATAAAATAAGCCCACAGTGCATTTCAGCCACATATAAAAAACTAAATGTGGCAAAACAGGCATATCCCGGAAATTATACCTTTTTTACCCTCTCTTGTAAAAAAAAATAAATTTGTTTAGGCATAACACTATACTCTATTTTTATGCGTTATTGCTAAAATACCTCTTATGAATTTGTGTACCCGGAAACTCTTTTGCATGGCTGTTTTGCTGCTCATTGCACCCGCCTCTTTCGCATCACATCTTATTGGTGGCGAAATGGCCTATAAATATCTTGGCGACAGCATAGTATCCTTTAGCCCATTGGTCAAGTGGCCAAAATATGAAGTAACACTTATCCTCTACCAGGATTGCCAAACCGGCCAGCCGGAAGCGATACTGCAGGATAACCCTGCATACTTAGGCGTTTACGAAGCAGCAGTACCATACAAATTCGTGAGGGCAGATAGTGTATTTTTTTCCACTTCAGTTAGCCTGCCACCCACGGCAACCAGCCCGTGCGGCACCGTATCTACCAACACATGCGTACTGAAAAAGACCTTTGTAAAAAGGTACACACTGCCGCCTTCATCATCGGGCTATATAGTATGCTACCAGCGCTGCTGCAGGAATAACAGCATCTCAACCATTGTGCAGCCGAGCAATAACGGCGCCACATATTATTGCACTTTACCTGCCGCAATAAATAACAACAGCGCGGCATTCAAGGGGTTCCCACCTGTAGAGGGCGGGCTGAATACAACACTTTATATCGACCTGTCTGCAACAGATGCAGACGGCGATTCACTGAGCTACGAATTGTGCAATGCACTTACAGGCGCAGAGGAGGCCGATATAAAACCCTTTCCGCCCGGCCCCCCTCCGTTCGATAATGTTACCTACAGCCCTTCTTTATCCGCCACAAACCCTATCCATAGCCAGGACCCAATAGCGTTCGACCCGGTAAAAGGCAAATTGATATGCAAGCTCAGCACAGCCGGCTTATACCTCATAGCCGAATGTTGCCACGAGTGGCGGAATGGGGTAATGATCAACACCATTCGCCGCGAATTTCAGATCAAAGTCAGCAACTCGCCTGTAAAGAACGCATATAGCCCTGATGCAGGCCCTGATGTTTCGATAGCAGTGGGCGACAGTGTTCAGTTCAATGCCACTGGTGCTGATGTTTATACATGGTCGCCTGCCACCTACCTTTCCGGCACTACTATCCCGAACCCTGTGGGCCATTTTCCGGTAGCGGGCAGGTTCATTTATAACGTTCATGGGGAAAACAACAACGGCTGTATCGGCGATGATGAAATAATAGTTACCGTATCATCTCATTCAGGCTATATCGTCCCCACAGCCTTTACCCCAAACGGGGATGGAAAGAATGACCGCCTGGTACCCTACCCCCTGGGCAGGAATACCTTAAAATGGTTCAAGGTATACAACCGCAGGGGCAACCTGGTCTATACCGGCGGCCCCGGCGATCCCGGCTGGGATGGCAATTACCATGATATCGTTCAGGACCTGGGTACGTTCTACTGGCAACTGGAATATACAGACAGTGAGGGCAAAAGCCATCTTACCAAGGGAGATGTAACACTCGTGCGGTAACAAGTGAAGAAATACCACAAATGTGGTATTGCGAAATGTTACGTTATGCTATTACTTTGCGTAATAATTTCTTTTCATGAAACAGATCGTTCTCTTTTTTGCGGTATTATGTATGATACCAGCCAGCTATGCACAGGTGGGCCTTCAGGCAGGGGTAAACTCTTCTGATTATAAATATATACTCAACGGCGTTCATGGCAGCCGCGACAGGAACTGGGGGTTTAATGGCGCACTCGTTTTCCGCTCGCGCGGTAAAAACGTTTGTGTACAGCCTACTTTTTCCTATACACAAAAAGGCGCTACTAACCCCAACGTGGTCATCACCAATGTACCGGATACGGTGATCAGCTCAAGAAATAAACTGGAGTATGTACAATTCTCAATGCCGGTATTGATGAAAGTTAAATTAGCCAGCCGCAAAAACTCATTTGATATTGGCTTTGGGCCATATGTGAGCCGCCTCGTATCTGCCGTCAGCATCAGGAAATTTACCACCGGGGGCAGCGGGAAAACAGATTTTAAGATAGGGAGCGGCAGCGGCGACACCTTTAAAGGCACAGATTACGGTTTATCATTTTATGTAGGGCTTAAACTTGATCACTTTAACGTGAACGCAGGATATGACCTCGGCTTAGCCGATATAGGCAATAGTTCAGCTGAAAAAATAAAGAACGGATGCCTTAGCCTCAATATTGGCGTTTTCCTGTTCAAATAAGTAATTGTCGTTCTGCCATTTTTACATTGGTAAGGTATTTGTAGTAAGTAGCTGAAAAACAGTATATGTTAGGCTATTATTTGCTTACCGGCATTATCTTCCTGATAGGGATGGCCGTAAGCGCACAATTGAAGAGCAAGTTCAGGGAGTATGGTGAGGTACCAATATCAAACGGCCTCAGCGGCAGGGAAGTTGCAGAGAAAATGCTCCACGAACACGGCATTTATGATGTTACAGTAACAACATCGCATGGTTTCCTGAGCGACCATTATAACCCTGCCGATAAGACAGTAAACCTTAGCCCCGAAGTATACGAAGGGAGAAACATAGCTGCTGCCGCTGTGGCAGCCCACGAATGCGGCCATGCCGTGCAACACGCTACTGCCTACAATATGCTGCAGATGAGGAGCACACTGGTGCCCATAGTCCAGGTAAGCTCCACGCTGGCACAATGGGTAGTATTGGCAGGTATCGGTTTAATGGGCTTTGGGGGTGGCAGCCAAACAGTCCTGCTCATAGGCATTGGTTTATTTGCTATATCTACTTTATTTTCCCTCATAACATTACCTGTTGAATATGATGCCAGTGCGCGTGCCCTCAGGTGGATGGAATCTTCCAATCTTACTACCCGCTTTGAACACGACAAAGCATCAGATGCGCTGAAATGGGCTGCCAGAACTTACATTGTAGCTGCCCTTGCGTCAGTTGCCCAATTGGTCTATTTTATTTTAATTTTCCTTAACAGAAGGGACGACTAAAGCCCTGGAAAGTGAATTTTTGAATTGGGGATTTTTCGCCGTAATTTGTGCGCCTATTTCAAACATACATGAACTTTCAACTTACAGAAGAACATAAGGCGGTGCAGCTAGCTGCACGCGATTTTGCCAGAAATGAATTACTCCCCGGGGTAATAGAGCGCGACGAGAAAATGAAATTCCCCACTGAGCAGATCCAGAAGCTTGGTGAACTTGGCTTCCTCGGTATGATGGTTGACCCCAAGTATGGAGGCTCCGGTATGGATACTATTTCTTATGTGCTGGCTATGGAAGAAATTTCTAAGATAGATGCTTCTGTATCGGTATGTATGAGCGTGAACAACTCGCTGGTATGCTGGGGACTGGAGAAATATGGCTCTGAAGACCAAAAACAAAAATACCTGACACAACTTGCCAGCGGACAAAAGTTAGGGGCATTCCTGCTGAGCGAGCCTGAGGCCGGCTCTGATGCTACTTCGCAACGCACTACTGCTGAGGATAAAGGCGACTATTACTTAGTGAACGGCACCAAGAACTGGATCACTAACGGCAATTCTGCTTCTTATTATCTTGTTATTGCACAAACCTACCCTGAGAAAGGGCATAAAGGCATTAATGCACTGATAGTAGAAAAAGATTCTCCCGGCGTTACAGTCGGCGCAAAGGAAAACAAGCTGGGCATACGCGGCAGCGATACACACAGCATCATGTTCCAGGATGTGAAAGTACCCAAGGCTAACCGTATAGGCGATGATGGTTTCGGGTTCACATTTGCGATGAAGGTGTTGGCAGGCGGCCGTATAGGCATTGCTGCACAGGCACTAGGCATTGCCAGTGGCGCATATGAGCTGGCGCTGAAATACTCTAAAGAGCGTAAAGCATTCGGCACAGAAATATCCAACCACCAGGCAATAGCATTTAAGTTAGCAGATATGGCAACGGAGATAGAAGCAGCGCGCCTGCTGGTACATAAAGCTGCATGGACAAAAGACCAGGGGCTTGATTACACCCTGTCTGCATCTATGGCAAAACTGTTTGCATCAGACATCGCACAGCGCGTGACCAATGAAGCAATACAAGTGCATGGCGGCTATGGTTACGTAAAAGAATTCCACGTAGAGCGCCTGATGCGCGATGCGAAAATCACACAGATATATGAAGGCACCAGCGAAGTGCAGCGTATAGTGATCAGCAGGACGGTATTAAAGGGATAAAACACAAAATGGGAACAGTATTTTGTAGAGCCGGAATGCATTCCGGCTCTACATTTTTCATACTAACCATTAACTTTACCGCAGAAATGAGCAAACTTGTTCTAATTACCTTTGTATTGATCGTAACACTGTCCTGTACGGTAAATAGGCAGTGTTATGATGATTGTTCTTTTTGTAAAAATGCTATAAAAAAATTCAAACCAGTTTTAGACAGTTTATACCGACAACAGTTTCGTATAAAAAAATGGCATTTAACAAAATGTACCAATCATGATTCATTTTTTATTGTAATGACTGCACCTAAAGGAATGAATCATGGTACTCAGATTGGAATTAGAGTTGACACAAACTACAACCTAATAAGTACGGTTACTAAACTTGGAGAGTTTTATTGACGTAATGCTTCAAGTAACATTATAAAATAAAAACGAGCGGAAATCCGCTCGTTTTTATTTTATGCACTAAATATCTTTAAGCTCCTGCTTTCTGTACTTTGCTTTCCATTGCTTGCTGCAACAGGTAATAAGCACCAAACAGCAATATACTACCCGAGAATTCACCTATCAATGTATGCTTGAAGAACGGAATAGCCGCGACATAAGTATTTACCAGGCCGGTAAATCCTGTGCCATAATGGTACAGGTCGGTTTTACCGAAAGACATAGCCAGGAACACTCCAAAATTGCTTACGAGGAAGAACACAACTGCACCTGCCAAAGTATAACCTAGCACTTTAAGTGCCTTTGGCTGGTTCATTACTGTGCCCATAACAGTTACAAGTAATAACGCTGTATACACACAAGCCTGTTCTATGCCATAGAACCCCGGCCATTGGGTAAATAAGGATATATATATATCGCCCATCAACTGCGCCAGTATGGGCAGCAAAAAAGCAATTTTCTTATCCTTTATCACCGCTCCGCTGAACAAGCCCAGTGCGCATACGGGTGCAAAGTTGTATAGGTGCATCTCATGGTTAATGATGCGTGCGGCACCTGCCATTATTATTAAACCTGCTGCTATAAGTATGCTTAACTTATTATTTTTCATATAATAGTAATTAGTGCAAATTTAAGACAAAAAAAGACGAATGCAATCAGGTGGCTTATTAACATTTCAACTTATCACCTAAGACACCTACTTTTTTGGGGTATCGTATGCCCATTTGATATAGAGGGCGCCCCAGGTAAAGCCCCCGCCAAATGCAGCCATTACTATATTATCGCCTTTACGGAACTTATCTTCCCACTCCCACAAACATAGAGGAAGGGTACCATTTGTAGTATTGCCGTACCGGTCGATATTAATGATCACCTTTTCTGCAGGCAACCCCATGCGCTCTGCCGTGGCTGAGATGATACGTTTATTGGCCTGGTGCGGTGCTAACCATTGCACTGTATCAGCGGTAAGGTTGTTGCGTGCCATAATATCCGCCGCGACATCCGCCATATTTTTCACCGCAAATTTGAAAACCGCCTGCCCTTCCTGGTACACATAATGTTCTTTGTTCATTACTGTTTCCATAGTTGCCGGCTTTACAGAGCCCCCTGCTTTCTGGTGCAGGTGCACGCGCCCGGCACCATCGGTGCGGAGTACGGAATCCAGCACACCATATTCTTCAGTGGTTGGCTCCAGCAATACAGCCCCACCACCATCTCCGAAGATGATCGCAGTTGTGCGGTCCTCATAGTTAATGATGGAGCTCATTTTATCCACACCAACTACTATTACTTTTTTATGCTTGCCCGTTTCAATGAACTGTGTCCCGGTAGTTAAAGCGAAAATAAAACCACTGCAGGCTGCGCTTACATCGTAGCCCCAAGCATTTGACAAACCTGCCTTATCACATATTATATTTGCTGTAGCAGGGAACTGCATATCCGGCGTGGTAGTAGCGCATATAAGCAGCTCTATTTCTTTCGGATCAATACCCTTTTTATCCAGCAGGTTTTTTACGGCTTCAACCGCCATGTCGCTGCTTCCCTTACCTTCTCCTTTTTGAATCCGGCGCTCCTTTATCCCTGTTCTTGTCTGTATCCACTCATCGGTAGTATCCATCATTTTCTCCAGTTCAGCATTTGTAAGCCTGTATTCCGGAACATATCCACCTACCCCAGTGATAGCAGCATGAATTTTCTGCATTTATAATTATTTAAAAACAAACAAAGTTAAATCATTTTTTAAACGATACTGGTTTCCGGATACTAAATACCGGATAACAGTTTATGTCATCACTTCAATCCAGCATCCCTTTATTGTGTCATCCCTCCGCATACACTTAATACCTGCCCGGTAATGTAACTACCCATATCAGACGCCAGGAACAGTGCTGCATTGGCAATGTCCTCTGTTTTACCAAACCGTCCCAATGGTATATCCTTGAACCATTTTTCTGCTTCGTCACCTTTCAGGTAATGGGTCATATCTGTTTCTACAAAACCCGGAGCTATCACATTACAACGAATGTTGCGGCTGCCTATTTCCTGCGCAATACTTTTTGTAAAACCAATAATACCAGCCTTGCTGGCTGCATATGCGCTTTGGCCTGCATTACCTTTTATACCAACAATAGAGCTCATATTAATGATGCTGCCTGAACGCGCCTTCATCATTGGCCGCATTACCTGTTTTGTGAGGTTGTACACGCTTTTCAGGTTTGCCTGCATCACCTCATCCCACTGTTCCGGTGTAAGACGGAGCAATAAATTATCCCGGCTGATACCAGCATTATTCACGCATATATCAATGGTACCAAATTCTTTTACCACATCATTAGCCAGTTGTTCAGCAGCTTTGAAATCGCCAGCGTCGCTTTTATAACCCTTGGCCTTTACACCCATAGCTGCAAGTTTTTCCTCCAGCGCTTTTGCCTTTTCTTCAGATGATAAATAGGTAAAAGCAATATTTGCGCCATGCTCTGCAAATTTCTGAGCTATAGCCTCTCCTATTCCACGGCTTGCACCGGTAATGAGCGCTACTTTATTCTCGAGCAATTTCATTCAATTGATTTTGGACTGCTAAAGTAGTAATTGCGAATGACATGTGCTAATGAGTAACCTTTTTTACATATAGTACTATTTGAAAATTAAATAGTCAGGAATAACATCATCACCTATTTTTGTATTGGATACAAATATTATCGCTTTTACAGCCTTTAAAATGAAACTGGACCATCCTGCCCTTACAAACCTGATGCAAAGAGCCTATTCTGCCGAAAAAGCTGCAGCCTTTGCCTACCAGGGCCATGCAGGTTCGGTAAAAGATCCTGAAGAAAAAAAGGCTATACACCAAATAGAAATTGACGAATGGAACCACCGCAGGGAGGTACTAAGCCTGATGAACCAATATGATGTGCCAATAAGAAAATATTACGAATTCAGGTTCCATATTATTGGCAAAATTATTTCGGGCAGTTGTTATGTAATAGGATGGTTCATGCCTTTTTATTTTGCGGGCAGGCTGGAGAGTGGGAATGTGTGCGAATACTTCCGCATGAAACAATACTTTAATGCTCTCGGCATACACGAACACGATCAATTGCTTTATGACATGGGTATGAAGGAGAAAGAGCATGAAGTTTATTTCCTGGGTCAAATAAAAACGAACAGGCTATTACCATTCTTTGAAAAATTGTTCGCCTGGGGGAAAAAAGAAAGTTTCAACAATATAGACCTGGATAAGAAATACCCTCTTGAACGATCAGACACGTATTGCAAAAACAACAAAAGAACTTATTAAAGTATAAAATTGTACTTATGGGCGGCTTTCATGACCACATACGCGAACAGGAAAAAGAGTTTATCGCAAAACAAAAAATGTTTTTCGTTGCCACTGCGCCATTAGACGAGCAACATCATATCAATCTTTCGCCAAAGGGCTCAGATAGTTTCAGGGTACTTTCTGAAAACCGCGTAGCATACATGGACCTTGTGGGCAGTGGCAACGAAACATCTGCCCACCTGTTACAGAATGGCCGGATAACCTTCATGTTCTGCTCGTATGACGGCCCACCCAATATCCTGCGGTTATATGGCAAAGGACGCGCCATTTTACCGGGCGATGAGGAGTGGGAAGAAATAGCGCCCCTCTTTCAGTTACGATTGTCCACACGGCAGATAATTGTTGCCGATGTTCATAAAATACAAAACTCATGCGGGTATAGTGTACCCTTGTATGAATATGCCGGGGAAAGGGACCATGCCCAAAAATGGGAAGACAAAAAAGGGTTTGCAGGATTAAAAACCTATAAACAGGAGAAGAACAGGATAAGCATCGATGGGCTTCCCACAGCTCTTTACTGATCTTACTCTACAATAAGCCAGGTATCCATCGCACCCTTGCCTTTTATCTCGGTTTGCCCACGCGCCCTGAAGCGGTGTTTGTGTTCGATTATTTTTTTGAACCTGTCTGTGCAGTGTATTTCACCTGCCACTCCGGTAGTCTCCATGCGGCTCGCAGTGTTCACAGTGTCGCCCCACAGGTCGTAAATAAATTTCCTCCGGCCTATTACGCCAGCAACTACCGGGCCGCAATCCAACCCAATCCTGAATTCAATGGGCGTGCCATCCGAAGCTTCATACCCTTTCATCTCAGCCCTTATGTCAAGCGCCATCTGGGTTGCAGCCTCTGCGTGGTTAGGATGCGGGTCGGGCAGGCCGCTCACTGCCATATAACAATCCCCAATAGTTTTTATTTTTTCAAGACCATGTCTTTCCGCTATATTGTCAAATGATGTGAAAACATGATTGAGGATATTCACGATCTCTTTAGGATCGCGCCCATCGGCGAAAACCGTAAAACCTGCCATATCTATAAATATGATCGAGGCATGATCGAAGTAATCGGCGATAGGATGTTCTTTCTTTTTAAGCCTGTCTGCAATTCTTTCAGGCAGGATATTCAACAACAAAATTTCCGAACGTTTCCTTTCGCGCGTTATGAAAACGATAACTGCAAGTAGTATACCCAACCCAATTATTGCGAACGTGATCTCAATTCTTTTTTTACTGATAGCTAATTCATTCAGCTTTGCCTGGTTTTGAAACTTTTCTTCGTCTAGCTTTTGCTGTATAAAATTTTGCTTTTCGGACGCCTTGGCAAGAACAACGGCATTGTTACGATTGATGGCACTGTCTTTTGCCATTATTGCAGAATCAGCATATAGGTAAGCGAGCTTAAAATTGCCCCTGGCAGCATATAACTTATATAATTGTGTGAACAACTGTTCGGCGAGCTGGTAACTGGGCCAGAACTGCTTACTTTGCCCCAGCCTCAAACCTTTCAGCAGCAATTCTTCAGCCTTATCATACTCATGTTGTTCGTTGTAAATGGTAGCCAATATGGCCATAGACCCTATACTATTCTTGATATTATTTGTATTAAGCCCTGATTCTATATCTATTTTCAGCAGGGGTATTGCCTCTGCATATTTCTTCTGGCGAAAGTAAGTGATACCTATATTACCCTGCGATATACCCTGCCATGCAGTGTTTTCAAGTCTTACGGCTGCTTCATAGGATCTTTTAAAATAAACGATCGCACTGTCATACTTACCCTGCTGCCGGTATGCCATACCCACCGTATTATACATGGAGCAGAAAATATTCTTATTTACCGAATTAGGCGAGTGGATCGCCTCCTGCATGTATTTTATGGCATTGTTGTAGTCCTCATACTTATAATACATTCCTGCAAGCGTATAGATATATGACTGTTTGGGCGGGAACTGCGCGGAAGAAAAATTCTTATAGATAGCATAAGCCGATACATAAAACTCAATGGCCGTACTTTGCTTTTCATTATTCTCTCCGTAAAAATCTCCCAGCATTTGCAGAACATCTGCTTCAAGATAGTGGAGGCCGTTATCCCTGGCATGTGCATTAAGCATCAGCAGGTCATTTTCTATTGTATCATTGCTGATCTTCCGTTCCCTGAATGCCTTTATGATCGCATGTAATTTAAGGCTGCCTGCAAATTCCGGGTCTCCTGCTTCTTCTGCCAGCTGCTCCAGTTTTTTTAAACTATCACCCACCTCTGCCAGAGAATGCTGGTGAAAATATTTATTGGTATCTATAAAGTAATATTGGTCGTTGTATTTATGAAATGCGGGCATCCGGGACTGCGCATAACCGGAAATGACTAACAGGCAAAGCAATATGGATAACAGGTAGCGCATATGCGTGATAATGAGAACAAAATAGTAAGTAATAACAATAATTAATAGGATAGCAGAGGAGAACTTGCGAATATTCCTGGTCAGGCAGTACATGCAACTACTTATCAGCAAACTACAAATAACTACTTTACAACATTAGTGTTAACACCCCACACCCTGAAAATACGCGGCATACTTATGACAGTATTCTGATCATTCGTAAAATCTTCAATCTCATGCAATAAAGCAACAATTTCATCACGGAATGCGATCTGCTCATTAATTAGTGTTTCCTTTATCCTGTCAAGTGTCAGCCATGCCATCCACTTACCTTCTCCGGTATTAAAGCACGGCTGTATCATGTCGAAACCTATCTCATTAAAACCTGCTTCCCGGAACAATGATACAAGCATTGGCCCTATCTCAGCATTTGCTCCTTTATGCTCAGCAACTTTCATATAGTACTCCACATACCGGCAGAATGCATTGCAATATGGATGGCAAAAATGTCCTGAAAATTGAACATCCTCAACAATTACCCTCCCACCGGGTTTCACACCTTGTTTCATGCGCTGCAGCACTGCAAGCGGATCTTCCAGGTGAGATAATAAAAAACGCGCATAAGCAACGTCAAACTCTTTGTTATACGGAAGTTCATAGGCACTCATTGCGTTGAATGTAACATTCTTTCTTCCAATCGCTTCAGCATCCTGTTTTGCGAGGGCGATTATGCTTTCGTCAAAATCAATTGCAGTAACGAGACCATTCTCCCCAACCATATCCGCTACCATTGCCGATACATTACCACCGCCACAACCAACGTCAAGAAAAGAGATACCCTTGGATACTCCATGTTTTTCCAGCAACGACTTTGTGTAGTCCTGTAAAACATGCGATAACACATCAAGGCGCGATTTGCCTTGTTGTCCGCCACTAATAATATAGTCGTGATTATTTTGTTGCATGCCGTGCTATCCGTATTGCTTTGTCATTGCATCGTATGCATCTTTCACCATTTTTTTCAGGATAGCCTTATCAACATCAGCCAATTTGTTGATGTGCAGGCAGGAGCCGCTCACCTTATGCTTGCCTAATTTTTTCAACTGTTCCGCCTCTGTTTTGCTACCCATCATGATATAGAAAGTAATATTTGCTTTCCGCGGCGAGAACCCCACCTTACACGAATCTCCCTCATGACCCGAATCATATTTGTAATGATAACGGCCAAAACCCACAATTGCACCACCCCACATATGCCCCTTCTGACCCGTAGCATCCTCCATTATTTTCAACACCTCAAAACAATCGGCACGCTTCTGCTCGTTCTCTATTGTGTTCAGGAAGTCTTTGACACTTGCTTTATTTTCCTTTGTTTTTAGTTCTGCCATAACACTTTAAAAAAGTGAACCCTCATTATACAGTACAGGTAAAGGTATATCAGTTCCGCAATGCTTGTTCATCTGCTCAATGAAATATTTTATCAGCTCGGGCGAGTGTAGTTCCTCGTGCTGGTGCATAAAAAAGTAGCATCGCTCCAATCCCTCACCCATCCATTCCTTTATACGTTTCACCCACTCATCAATACGGAGATAATCTGTTCTGTGCAGGGCATTGCCCACAAAACGAATGAAACATTCAGGAGTGGAAAGGTGCATATGCACGCAGTCCCTTCGGCCCGCGGCATCAGTAATTACTATCCCTCTTTTCGACTTCTGCAAAAATTGATACAGTTCTTTATTATAGCCACTGCTACCGTTATACCATTCCTCATGCCTTAGCTCAAGGAACAGATCAATATCTGCAGGAAGATCGTTGATGAAATTTTCAATCGTCTCTAAATGCTTTAAGCCCATTTGCGGATTTGGCATCAGGAATATTGGGCCGAGGTGCTTACCAAATGCAGAAACTATATTCAGAAATTCATCCACCTCTGCTTTTGTATTCTGCAGCCTGCGAATGTGCGTGATATATTGCGTGAACTTAGGGCAAAATAAAAACCCCCGGGGTACCGCCTTCACCCATTTCTCCACTTGCTCACGCGAGTGAACATTGTAGAAGAACCCATTGAATTCAATGCTGTTGAATTGCTTCGCATATTGCTGCAGAAAATCCTTGTCTTTTGTTCCATTGGGGTACAATTTGCCCACCCAGTCTTTCCTGCCCCACTTGGCGCAACCAATGTAGAATTTTGTCTTGCCCTTGCCTTTTTTCAGCACAGTTGTTGTTTCCGGGGGATCCGGCGGCAATTTAAAATCAATTTTTTCCAGGTCGTTTTCTGAGATTTTACCAAACTCCATAACACCACGCAGTTAAATAGTTCAAACGCGTTAATTAATTACTTATTTTGTTGGGTAATCTTTTGGTGGTGTAATGAGGGGATACTTTCTGGTTTATTTGAGAGATAAAAATAAGAAAACTCTGATTAACTAGTGCTAACAAATAGTTATTCCCAAACCCACTGCACCTGGCCATGATGGAGATAGGTAACAGACCCATCCTCGTACCGTAATTCAAGCGTACCGTCGGCATGTGCATCTACAATGGTTGCCACCCAGGTATATTTATTATCGCGAAATACCTGCCGGCAACCTCGTTTGTATAGGTATTCGTTATAAAGTTTCATGCTGGCCGGACCTGAAGCGGGATAATTGACCATATACATGATAGCATCATGTATATCAGTCGTCAGTTGCCTGATATCGAAATCTATGCCTGATGCAATTTTCAGCGACGTGGCAGAAGGCAGTTCAGGGGGCATATGCTCCTGCTTTATGTTCATTCCTATACCTATAATGCTGTACGCCCACTGGTTGCCCCGCAACACATTCTCTATCAATACGCCTCCTGCCTTTTTGTCATTGATTATAATATCATTAGGCCACTTGATACGTATATTCCAATTTTTATATGCATTTTGCAAAACCTTTGCAATTGCTACCGACACGGCCGCATTAAAAGCAAATTGCTCCCTTATAGCCTGCTTCGGATTAACAATAATACTCATAAGGAGGCTTTCACCGGGGCTATCTATCCATATTTTGCCACGCTGCCCTTTACCGCCTTCCTGTGATTGCGCAGTAATTGTCAGGCCATGCTGTGCTTTATTGGCATCTATGAGCAGCATGGCATAGTTATTGGTGCTATCTATTGTGTTATGTTCAATTATTGTGAAATCTGACAAAGCCGTGATGTTTAGTGCGAAAAGATTTATAATTTTGATAAAATGTAAAGATATTGCTTAACAAAATAAGTAGAATTTGGAGAAAATAATAACTACGCTGCAGGAAAGAAAAAAGACCGTAACCCGTCTGACAAAAAACAGCAAGCTTTTTAAAACCATCATTAACGCAATCCAGGATAAAAAAGGGCACCAGATCGTATCACTCGACCTGAAGAAAATTGATGAGGCAGTTGCTGATTTTTTTATTTTATGTGAGGCAAACTCGAATATACAGGTTAAAGCAATAGCGGATAACATAAAGAAACTGGTTGAGGAAGAATGTGGCGAAAACCCTTATCATATAGAACATGGTGATAAATGGACCCTGGTAGATTATGTGAATGTGGTGGTGCATATATTCCAGCATGAGCAAAGAATGTTCTACGGACTTGAAAGCCTTTGGGCAGACGCCCCCCGGACAGAACACTAAAAACAGAAGAGAAATAGTAAACGAAGGAAAAAATGGAAGAAAATTCGCAAAAGCCCGGAATGAAACCGGGAGATAATAATAATCCTAACCCACGCAAAGGGCCTAAATTCAATATCTATTGGATATACGGCATCATACTGCTTGCTATACTTGGGGCCCAGTTCATTGGGGGCAACTTTGGCGGCAGCACAACCGAGCACTCTTTCCAGGATTTTAAAGAAAACCTGAACAAGGGCGAAGTATCGAGGCTGGTGGTTATTAACAACGAGCATGTGGAAGTTTATCTGAAACCAGGGGCAACCCCTGCCGGGCATACGCCTGGCAAAATGCCTGCTGTTACTAACGACAAGACACCTGCATATACTTTTAAAATAGGTACTGTTGACCGTTTCGGCAAAGAACTTGACGAAGCAGAAAAGAATGTACCCGAAGCCAACCGCCCACCGGTTTCTTACGACCAGCAAGGCGATTACCTGCATATACTGCTCAATACCTTCCTGCTGCCGGTAATATTCATCGTGGCTATGTGGTTCCTCATCTTCCGCAAGATGGGCTCTGGTGGTGGTGGCGGCGCCGGTGGTGGTATTTTCAACATAGGCAAATCAAAAGCACAGCTTTTTGAAAAAGGCACAAGGGTAAATATAACCTTCAACGATGTTGCAGGCCTTGATGAAGCTAAGGTAGAAGTGATGGAGATAGTGGATTTCCTGAAAAACCCTAAGAAATACACTGCATTAGGCGGCAAAATACCTAAGGGCGCATTGCTTGTAGGCCCACCCGGAACAGGCAAGACCCTGCTTGCCAAAGCTATGGCAGGAGAGGCACAGGTGCCCTTCTTCTCCATGTCGGGTTCTGATTTTGTGGAGCTTTTCGTAGGGGTTGGTGCGAGCCGTGTGCGCGACCTGTTCAAACAGGCTCGTGAGAAAGCGCCATGTATCGTTTTTATAGATGAGATTGACGCAATTGGCCGTGCGCGTGGCAAGAACGTAGTAATGAGCAATGATGAGCGTGAGAATACACTGAACCAACTGCTTGTGGAAATGGATGGTTTCAGCGGTGATAGCGGTATTATTGTACTAGCTGCCACCAACCGCCCTGATGTGCTGGATACCGCCCTTCTGCGCCCCGGTCGTTTCGACCGGCAGATATCTATCGATATCCCGGATGTAAAAGGGCGCGAAAAGATATTTGATGTTCACCTCAAACCTATCAAACGTTCAAAAGACCTGAACATCAAAAAACTGGCTTTACAAACACCCGGTTTTGCAGGTGCTGATATAGCTAACATTTGTAACGAAGCTGCACTGATAGCTGCCCGCAAAGGCAAAAGCGAAGTGGACATGAGCGACTTCAACGACGCTATTGATCGTGTGATAGGCGGCCTTGAGAAGAAGAATAAGATCATACTGCCTGAAGAAAAACGCATCATCGCTTACCACGAGGCCGGCCACGCAGTATCTGGCTGGTACCTGGAGCATGCGCACCCGCTGGTGAAAGTGACTATAGTGCCACGCGGTGTAGCAGCATTGGGTTATGCGCAATACTTGCCGAAGGAAGTATATATACGCACTACAGACCACCTGCTTGACGATATGAAAATGTCGCTTGGCGGCAGGGCTGTTGAAGAACTGATATTTGGTAAAATATCTACCGGTGCATTGAGCGACCTGCAACACGTAACACGCACCGCATATGCTATGATCTCCATGTATGGCATGAACGCCAATGTAGGTAACATTTCGTTCTACGACCCACAGAATGAGAACAGTTTCTCCAAGCCATATTCTGAAGAAACCGGGAAAATGATAGACGATGAAGTGCGGAAACTTGTAGATGAAGCCTACCAAAAGGTGAAGTTATTACTATCAGACAAGATAGAATCTGTGAAATTGATAGCAGAGGAACTGCTGAAAAAGGAAGTTCTCTTTAAAGACGACATGGAACGCCTGCTTGGCAAACGCCCTTACGAGGACCAGATAGCCAGCGAAGAGCCTTTTGTACCGGACAGTGTCCTGAATCCGAATACACCGTAATAAGATAAAATCAATACTAAAAAAGCGATGATTTACTCATCGCTTTTTTTATTTTTGTAAACGATAGCGTATCTCATTTGTCCCTACTCTTTTTCCGACTTATGACTTACGACTTACAACTAACGCATGCAGACCTTCAAAACATCTAAAGCACGGGAGAATATACTGAGCCGCATCCGCAAAGGACTAAGCGATGAAAAAGTAGCTATGCCCTACCCTGATGCTGAGAAGGAAAGTGGAGCGATTTATGCAAGCACAGGCAATGCACCCGAGGAAGATTTTGCGGAAGCGTTCATAAAGCTTGGTGGCAAATTCGTCTTCTGCGAAAATGAGCAGGACCTGATGGACAACATCAATATACTGTATGAGAACAGGGGATGGAAACAATTACTGTGTGCAGATGAGCGGATGCTGAAGATATTTCACAATAACAAGGTGGATATTTTATCTCCTGCCAACCCTAAAGCGGAAAGCGCTGATGCCTGCATTACTGGCTGCGAGGCGCTGGTAGCCCGCACAGGCTCTGTATTACTCAGCAGTAAACAGAATTTAGGACGTACTGCTCCCGTATATTATCCCGTACACATTGTATTTGCCTATGCCAACCAGGTAGTGCCAGACATAGAAGATGGTTTTGCCCTGCTGAAGAAAAAATACGGCAGCGACCTACCTTCAATGATCAACCTGACCTCCGGCCCGAGCCGCACCGCAGATATAGAAAAGACATTGGTAGTGGGCGTACACGGCCCAGGAGAGATATTCTGCTTTTTGATCAATGCGGATCTGTAAAACGAATGCGTTTTCTGAAAATTATCAAACCGAGAAAACACAGAAAAACTACACCACAGGCAACTATCCAACAAGCTTGCTTTGAGCGTATGGCACTTTGAAAATTACGAAGGGCATCAACGTCCATAATATCGCTATTGCCTTCTAAACTCACTTGAAGAACATATATTTCAAAACCACTCCAAAGGAATGCCAAAGGCAATATTCTCAGAGCAATTTCAAAAAATAGCTTTCTAACCCTCAACGACATATATCAAAGATAAAAAAGGCCGCAAAAATGCAGCCTTAAAAATCATTGGACAAAATCACCGACTCTACGCCTTTCTTTTAATCCAGTTTTCCAGTCTTATCCCTTTTATGTGACTGAAATCTTTTGTATTATCAGTGACCAAAGTTACATCATTCTCAACCGCAGTAACCCCAATGAGAAGGTCAAATTCGTCATGTATTGGCTTACCTAACTTTTTTAGCCGCACTTTTTCTTTTGCATATCTCTTCACGCAACCAAAAATGGGAATCACACTTAACCCGGCAAGAAATGAATCTACAGCTTTATGAGATTTTATGGGATCTTCGCTATTCTCAGCCCCATAACGCAATTCAAACACAGTAATCTCGGATATGTAACAGTTGACCAGCCCTTTCTCTTTAACTATATCGTCAAGCCCTAATTTTCCACGAAGGAAAAACACACATATGCTTGTATCCAGCAGATATTTCATCAGAGTTTAATTTCCTTTCTTCTGAACTTTCTTGCTGATCTTATTTCTTTGGTAATCTCTTCAGCCGATTTTTTTGATGCAAATGCGCCAAATGATTTGAAAAATTTATTTTCTTTCTTCTTTGTTTCGGTTTTCAAAGATTTAGAAAGCTGCTCTATTAGTTCCAGCTTACTAATAGGGTTAAGCCCTTCAAAAAGAGAAGAATAGGCTTCAACTATATGTCGGTCTGTGAAGGTCATATTATAAACAAATATACGAAATTATCTTTCATGAAAAAAGGCTGCGAAAACCGCAGCCTTAAAAATCATGAGCCATTACCTTATTCAGCAATTAAGCATTAAAGGTGTATCGCCTCACCTAATGCGGCCTCAATCGCATCTTTCACACCTTCGCTCATGGTCGGGTGTGGGTGTATGCTGTCTAATATCTCATGCCATGTGGTTTCCAGCTTGCGGGCTACTACTGTTTCAGCTATTGTTTCTGTAACGTTATAGCCTATAGAGTGCGTACCCAGCCACTCACCGTATTTGGCGTCAAATATCACCTTCACAAAACCTTCGGTAGCGCCTGCGCCCACCGCTTTGCCTGATGCCGTGAACGGGAACTTGCCGACCTTAATTTCGTAACCGGCATCTTTTGCTTGCTTTTCTGTAAGGCCTACGCTTGCTATCTCAGGCGAGCAATAAGTGCAGCCCGGCACATTGCCGTAATCCAGCGGCTCCGGCATATGCTTGTATTTACCGTCTTTATGGGCTATTGCTTCCACGCAAATGATAGCGCCCTTTGATGCCACGTGCGCCAGCGCCTGGCCAGGAGTAATGTCGCCTATTGCGTATATTCCATCCACATTGGTCTTATAGTATTTGTCTACTATTACCTTGCCCTTGTCTACGTTTATCTTCAATGTTTCCAGGCCAATGTTCTCAATGTTGGCAGTAATACCCGCCGCACTCAACACTACATCAGCCTCGAGGAACTGCTGGCCCTGTTCTGTTTTAACCGTAGCTTTCACACCACTTCCTGCAGCTTCAACCTTCTCTACCGATGAGTTGGTCATCACAGTAATACCTTTTTTTCTAAAATTCCTTTCCAGCTCTTTAGAAATATCTTCATCTTCAACAGGAACCAGTCGTGGCAGGAATTCCACTATTGTAACCTTAGTGCCAATGCTATTATAGAAATACGCAAACTCCACACCTATTGCACCCGAGCCAACTACGATCATTGTTTTAGGCTGTGTGGGCAATGACATCGCCTCGCGGTAGCCTATCACTTTCTTGCCATCAATAGGCAAATTAGGCAACTGGCGGCTGCGTGCACCGGTAGCCAATATCACATGCTTTGCCTGGTGGGCTGTTACTTTACCATCAGCACCTGTTACTTCCACTTCTTTTTTAGCATTCAGCTTACCCATCCCCATGATCACCTCTATCTTATTTTTCTTCATCAGGAACTGAACACCCTTGCTCATCTTCTCAGCAGCACCACGGCTGCGCTTTATCACAGCTCCAAAGTCAGCTTTAAAATCGCCTGCTATGATACCATAATCAGCAGCATGAGAGAAATTCTCATATACGCTGGCTGTCTTCAGCAGTGCTTTTGTGGGTATACAACCCCAGTTGAGGCATATACCCCCAAGGCTTTCCTTCTCAACTATTGCTACCTTATAACCTAATTGTGCAGCGCGGATAGCAGCTACATAACCGCCCGGACCGCTACCTACTACAATGATATCATATGCCATAAAAGAAGATGTTTTTGTATCTTAAGTGGAGGGCAAAAGTAATAAAAAACCATTAGTACCTGCTAAACGCCGGTGTATCTAATTTTCAAGCATGCTATCCAATAACTCGCAAACTTTTTCTATGTTTGGGTGATACAGGAAGATGTATGCGGCCGCGTACATAAACATTGCAAAAAAATTATTAGTTAACATCCCTTATGAATCGATTGATAAACTCTGGGTTTCTTCGTTATCTCCTGTTATATGCCATCTTTTTTACCGGTATTTATTTTTATTTTTATGAATACCGTACCCAAACTATATATGGTGATGACCTTAGTGTAATCAAAGAACAAGCAGAATGTAAAGGTTTGTCAGATATCATAGCGGTGGGAAAACCAGTATCCAAATTCCGGCCGGTGTCGGGCGTAATCAGCGCTATAGAAATTCATTTTTTTGATAAAACAGAATCTGATTATTTCAGGTTCAACGTAGCCGTCCAGGCCTTTATTGCACTGATGTTCACAGCAGTTACAAACTTGCTGCTGAAGTCATTTTTGCTTTCAGCCCTAATGGGAATTATCATTGGGTTATCACGGTTTGCGTACTACAATATTACCCAGATCATGTGCGGAGGCCCACTTGAAGGTTTGGCCATGTTCCTGTTCCTTGCTGCTATTTACAATATTGTCGCCTACCTTATTTATTTCGATAATGAGCGCACTAAAAGCCAGTACTATTACCTTGCCTGGGCACTGATCTATGCTAACCTGGCTATGTATACGCATGAGCGTTATATGGTGTTGTTCCCGCTTATTATATTCATAAGTTTTTTTCATCCGCTGAAGAACAAACTTTCCGGCAAACAGAAAATGTTTATTTCATTTTTAGCTATTGGTTCGCTCTTTGCCAATTTCGCTATTAAGAAATACGTTTACCATTATCATTTTTTTGTAGGTACCGGCACCTCGCCCATTGCAACTGATTTTAATCTCAAAAGACAATTAGGTTTCCTTGGCGATGCTCTTGCTTCTTTTGTTCAATTTAATTCGGGAGAGGAGTACCAGATCGGGGTTAATTACCACCACATCACTGATGTTCATTATGCACTGGTTATGACAACTATTGCGTGCATTGCCCTTGTATTGGGTTGGTATATGATCAGCAATATCAAAACAGGCATTGTAAACAATCCCAGCTTTAAATACAGCGTTAAACTGAATTTAATACTATTGATAATATTTTTTGTTGTTTTAGCACCGGCCGTAAGCACTATCGCCTATATGCAACGATGGCTTCAAGGGCCTTTAGCCGTATTTTTGCTAATTGTGTGCGTAGCTTTTCGCTATACAAAGGCAAAAATGGCTAGCAAAACGATGTTATTAGTATTACTTATGGTAGTATACCAGATATCAGATAGAATGTATATTATCCAGCTAAACAGGAACTTCTGGATGAAAGGATCCGAGTGGGTTACCTCTTGTTTTAAAGATCTGGTTAGTCATGATTTTTTACCTAAAAGCACAAATACCATATATATTCTTACGGAAAAACTAAACCCCAATACTATAGAAGGGATGAACTGGAACTTATGGCGTGGTTACTTTTTTGAATTCTACCAAGGCAAAAGCAAACAAATTCGTTACTTGGATTCAATGAAGTTTACCGATCCGGTACAACTTAAATATATGATCGATTTCGATAGGAAAACCGAACAGGTGATATTGTATACAAATGGGCTATTCATGTATACTGATGATGTGATGAGGGAGCGTGATAAATACTTTGCTGAGCATGGAATTACAGCAAAAAAATGAAACGAACTGCTCAGTATTATATAGATGCTTTTTATGGCGCTCATTAATTGCCTCGCAGCAAAAAGCTTAAATTTGCATTGATGTCCCGTTCTTATGCCGATCTGCCACTGCATTACGGCCAGGTGCCGCCCTGGCTCTACCAGCGCATGAGCAAGCTGGGCGTGGCCATAGTTGAGGCAATTGTATTGGAATATGGCAGAGGTGCAGTGCTGCAACGACTAAGTGACCCCTTCTGGTTCCAGGCGCTGGGTTGTGTATTGGGTATGGATTGGCACTCATCGGGCATCACAACATCAGTTATGGGTGCATTGAAGCGTTCGGTAAATGAACGGTCGAAAGAGTTGGGCATCTATATCTGTGGCGGCAAAGGCAGATACTCACGAGAGACACCCGCAGAGCTGATAAAAATAGCCTTGCAAACAGGTCTTGATGGAGATATGCTGGTGCGCAGCAGCAAGTTATCAGCCAAAGTAGATAACACTGCCATACAGGATGGTTACCAGTTGTACCTGCATTCATTCATACTGAGCAAAGATGGCGACTGGACAGTGATACAACAAGGCATGAACGATGCTAATGGCATGGCCCGGAGGTATCACTGGCACTCACCTACCCTCACATCATTTGTTGAGGAGCCACATACATTTATTTACGGTACTAATCATGGTAAGATACTGAATATTACAGATAAAACTGCCGACATTACCCGTTCTAGTGTTTTGCAACTTACGAAAGAAAATCCTGAGCGCTTATTACCTGAAATTAAAAAGCTAGCAATGCCCTCTCATCACGATGTTCAGGCAAAAGATATTGATCTAAAGAGGTTAGGTAGCATATTAGCAGTGGCTTATGAGAAAGAGAACCTGGATATGGAATCCCTCCTTTTATTAGAAGGCCTCGGCCCACGCACATTACAATCTCTGGTACTGGTGAGCGAGGTGATACATGGCACACCATCAAGGTTCGAAGACCCTGCACGATTCTCGTTTGCGCATGGCGGCAAGGATGGGCACCCGTTTCCTGTACCTACCAAAGTATATGACGAAGCTATTAAAACACTTGATACAGCAATACAACGCGCCAAACTAGGTAATACAGATAAGAATGAGGCGATCAAAAATTTATCAAATGCTGCCAAAATGCTCGAAAAGGATTTTCAGCCGAATGACAACTTTAACCAGCTTATAGCAAAGGAACGAAAGGATTCATGGAAGTATGGAGGCAGGACTGTTTTCGGAAAAGCAAAGCCACCTTCTTCAAAAACTAATGACACTCAATTAAAGCTATTCTAAAACAGTTCTGCCTGCACAACCTTACCCGAATGTTTCCTCTCTAGTGCCAACAGCCATTTTTTACGTTGCAATCCACCACCATACCCGGTAAGACTGCCATCTTCACCAATAACACGGTGACACGGCACGATAATAGCTATTCCATTCTGTCCATTGGCGCCTGCCACTGCCCTTATTGCTTTCTCATCGCCCAGGAAGATGGACTGCTGCTTGTATGATCTTGTTTCTCCATATGGTATCTGTAACAAAGCTTCCCAAACACTTTTCTGGAATGGCGTGCCTACAAAATGAAGAGATAAGTCAAATACTTTTCGTGTACCGGCAAAATACTCTGCCATCTGTTGTTCCAGTAGAACAAAGTGAGGATGCTCCCCTTCTTCAAATCTATCCCCGCTTAGCTGCTCTATCCTGCTCATAATACTATCAATACTCTTCCTGTACAGGAAGTCGAACAGACAGATACCTTCATCGGTAGCGCCGATGCGCATTTTACCTACCGGAGTATCAATATGTTTAAGGCTGATCATTCGAAGAGTGCTATAGTTAAAGATACAGCTTTATTTCTTTTTAACGATGCCAAACAACAACTCCGCCCAGCCAATAATAAAGAAGAAACCGCCAATAGGTGTTGCCATGCCTATCTTACCAAGACTCATTCCTTTAAGGCTCATCAGCGCCATTGCATATAACGAGCCACTGAACAAAACAATACCAATAATAAAAAACAGCGTTGCCAGCTTCAAGGTTTTATTAGTATAGAATGGATAGACAATACCCGTTACCAATAACGCAAAACTGTGGTACATTTGGTAACGCACACCTGTTTCAAAAACCTGAACCATATCTGATGCCAGCCTCTCTTTTAAAGCATGCGCACCAAAAGCCCCCAATATTACTGCCAGCATCGCGAATACCGTACCGGCTATCATTGCCTGTTTGTACATAACGAGATCATTTCAGCAAAAGTACTGATAGAAATGTCTTTGGCGTGTAAAATATAGTGCGCCTGTTCATAAAAAGACTTGCGTGCATTAAGCATTTCCTCCAGTGTAGCAACAAGATCACTCCCAGTTTGCAATAATGGCCTTACCTGGGTATCATTTTTCAGATTATTTAAAAGATATAGTGTATCTGCTTCAAGATAGGCAACAAACCCATTTTCTTTCATTAACTGCAAGTTGTCACCAAAACAAGGCGTGCCCCCGCCACAGGCTACAATACCGTTCTCAGTTCCTTCAACCAATTTCTTCAAATATTCATGTTCTTTCTGCCGGAAACCAATTTCTCCATACTGTGCAAATAATTCAGGAATAGTGGCTTGCTCACATTCAGCTATAAGGCTATCAAGGTCGATGAATGGCAAACCATATGCCTGCGCAATTTTTTTACCCCAGTATGTTTTGCCCACACCCGGCATACCAATAAGAAAAATGCTTTTTGTAGCGGGCATACTTATGACTTACGACTTGGTTATAAACTTCCACAATAGCAGCATCCCCATAGACACCGTCATCTCCTTATTTCGTGCCCTGTCGAACGGGAACCACATTTTCCTGGTGGCCACTGTATTCTTATCTGCCACCGCCATCCATACAGTGCCCACCTCTATTTTGTCGCTTTCGCCACCTTCGCTCATAAGGCCGGTTACTGCAAAAGCGTATTCTACATCCAGTACTTTCAGCGCGCCCTTCACCAATTCCGTAACAGTTTGCTCACTTATAGCACCATATTGTTCAATGGTTTCCTTCCTTACGCCCAATACCTTCTCTTTTATATCATTGCTGTAACATACTATGCAGCCTTTAAAATATGCCGATGAGCCTTGCACCTGCGTAATGTGATGGGCTATAAAACCACCGGTGCAACTCTCTGCCATACCAAGTGTAGCGTTATTAGCAGAGAACCAACGCCCCAGTACTTGCTCAAGCGGAATATCCTCCATAGCTACTACTATATGCTCCAGCCGGTCTGCTATTTGTTTTTGCAAGGATTTTAACTCAGTGGCTAAACGGTTCGCATCAGCCCCCCTACCGGTAAGCCTTAACTTCACCATACCTGCACCGGGCAGGTAGGCAAGCCTAATGTGTGCAGGCAATGCCTCTTCTATATCTTTTATCTTTTCTGCAATAAAACTCTCCCCTTCCCCGGCAGTCACCACCGAGCGGTGCAATAAAGCGTCACTAATAAACCGTTCCTTTAGCCGTGGCAGCACTTCCTGCTCCATGATATGCACCATCTCGAACGGTACACCCGGCAGGGATATGATCACCTTACCATCTTGCTCAAACCACATACCTGGCGCAGTGCCCATTTTATTGAACAGCACAGTGCATACATCCGGTACCTCTGCCTGTTTCATATTCCGCTCCAGGAACGGTCTGTTGCGCTTTGCGAAAATGTTTTTTACATGCTCCAGCACAGCCTCATCAACCACTATTTTACCACTGAAATACTCATTTAGTAACGGCTTGGTAATATCATCAGCCGTAGGACCTAACCCACCTGTCATAATTATCAGTTGTGAAGCTTGCAACTCTTCATTAAGCGCATTAATTATCGCATTGCGGTCATCGCCAACGGCAACACGGCGCAGCACATCTATTCCCAGTTTATTGAGGTTCCTGGCTATCCATGCAGAATTAGTATCCACCACCTGCCCAATCAGCAGTTCATCTCCTATGGTGATAATAGCTGCTGTTACGTTCATAATTTTTCCTGAAAAAAAGGCACTAACCTGTCATACAATTCAGCCGGTGGATTGGTTGGCCGTTTTTCTTTCGGATCGTAGAACACCAATGTCGTAACCCCCTTGTTCAGCAACTGGCCTGCCTCGTTATACAATTCCGAATGAAATTGTACCCTTGCACCGGTATTTAATTCTTTCAGTATTGTTTTCACCGTTATCAGGTCATCATACAAAGCCGGCCTGTAATAGTGAATATTCAGTTCCGACACAGGCATCATAATCCCCATTTCCTCCAACTGGCGATACGTAAACCCAAGTTCCCTTATCGCCTCAGCCCTGCCTACCTCGTAATACAAAGCATAATTGCCATAGTAGAGATAACCCATCTGGTCTGTCTCCCCGTATCGTACCCTAATTTGTGTTGTTGATGTGAACATTTAGTATTTCAATTAATTATCTACGCCTTCCAGTGCTCCTTCGGATCTCTATAATCGCAAAGCACGGAATGTACAGTATTATATCATTGTCAATGGTATAATGGATGGAATATGGAAATTTTCTTGTTATAGCGAATCTGACATTGTCGTAACGGACAGACCTTGTGAACGGGTTTTGCTTTAATAACAGCAACTGGCGTTTGATCTCACTCCTGAATATTTTACCTAATCCCTTCAGTTGCCCATCATAATAAGATGCTGCGGAGACCACATCCGCTCTTGCTTCGGGGGTAAATATCAGGTGGCAACGGGGCATACCTTATTCTGCATCTAACATTTTAAAGAATGTATCTTCATCTATAAGCTGCCCGGGATTATTTTTATACATTTCGATCCTTTTCCGCACTTCGTCTTTTTGCCATTGCGGAATGTCAAATGCATCTTCTTCATTCATCAACTCTACGGCATCCATCTTTTGCAAGTCTTCAATTACGGCCGCCGCATACTCTTTTTTGATCCGGATATGATATGTAGTCGTCACTATATTCAGTTTTATATAAAGTTACTCATTTTTTCTCAATGGGAAGGCTTTACTCGTTCAGCCTCTTTTATCGCATACACACTGGTCGCCTGTGTCAAACAGGTAACAGTAACATCATTAATACAAACATGTTGCGGCAATGATGCACAGTACCAGGCTATATCAGCAATATCCTCTGCACGTAATGGCCTGATACCTGCATAAACATTTTTTGCTCGCTCGTCATCTCCCTTAAACCGCACCAGCGAAAACTCCGTCTCAGCCATCCCTGGATTGATCGCTGTCACTTTCACCCCATATGGCAGCAAATCTATGCGCATTGCCTGGTTCAGCGCTTCCACGCCAAACTTTGTAGCGCAATACACATTGCCATTCTTATAAACCTGCTTACCTGCAGTTGAACCAATATTAATAATGTGCCCTCCTGCCTGCGCACGCATCATAGGCGCTATCTGGCGGGTCACGTAGAGTAAGCCTTTAAGGTTAGTGTCGATCATCAACTCCCAATCATCAACATCACCCTCATCAATAGTAGCCAACCCCGATGCCAACCCTGCGTTATTCACCAGTACATCTATCCGCTCTACTTGTTTCTTTAATTCAGCAATGGCATTCTCCACCTGCTTCCTGTTTCGCACATCAAATGTGAGCGTATGCACTTTCACTCCATATTGCTTTTCAAGCTCCTGTTTTATTTCAGTAAGCCGCTCAGCCCTGCGGCCTGTAATGCATACCGTATATCCCTCTTTCGCAAAACGCTCAGCTATAGCTTTCCCGAAGCCTGATGTGGCCCCTGTGATAAGAATTGTTTTGTTCATCTGTGTGTATTTCGGGGTAAAGATAAGTGCTTTAAAACAGATGTGCCACACTTTCGGTGCGGCACATCTGGAATATCATTTATGCATGTGATATCTCATGCACCTTATTATCAGCAAGGTATTTTTCCCAGTCTGCTAACGTGCCGTTCTTCAGCACACGGGGGAATTTACTCATGGCCCCCTCCTTCCCTTTGGCTCGCAAATAATCTATGAATACATTAGCAGGCAGTATCTCCACAAATACTTCTTTCAATGCAGAGGTGCGCTCCACTTCATAGTCATCATTAAGCTTACAGAGCGTTTCATCCAGCAGTTCTTTTACCTTCTGAGCATCTACGTTGGAGTTATCGGTTCCTATATACCATTGGTGCGCAAATAAATTATCAAGCGTTTTACCTGCTACCGCAAACTCGCGTATAGTGATATTTAGTTGCTTAGACACAGTTTCAATAGCCTTATTCATGTTGTCTACCGACATATGCTCCCCGCACAAGCTAAGGAACTGTTTTGTGCGGCCAACAATAGCAATCTCGTATTCCCTTGTGTTCGTAAACCTCAACACATCACCTATAATATACCGCCATGCCCCTGAGCAGGTACTTATCACCACGGCATATTCCACCCCTTCCTGTACCTCATGCACAAGGAAAGTTTCGGGGTTTGGTTTCACATTCCCCTCATCATCAAAATTATCTGCGGTAAATGGTATGAACTCATAAAAAATACCTGCATTCAGCACCAGCTTTATTCCGCCACCCGGCCTTGCCTTAAATCCAAAAGACCCTTCTGAAGCCATGTATGTTTCAATAAAGGTGATGGGTTTGTCCAGCAGTTTTTTAAAACTCTCTTTATATGGTTCTATCGAAACGCCTCCATGTATGTATACATTCAGGTTAGGCCATATCTCGTGAATGTTCTTTGCCCCATGGTACTTAATTACCCGCTCCAGCACTATTTGCACCCATGCCGGCACACCACATACGATCCCCACATCCCATTGCGTGGCTTTTTCTACTATAAGCTTTATACGGTCTTCCCATTTCGGGCGCTTTGCTATTCGTTTACCGGGCTTATATACCAGTGATGACATCCATCGTGGCATATTCTTGGCGCTGATACCACTCATATCACCCTCGTAATATTCCCCCTTCTCATATAAAGAGGTAGTGCCCCCCAGCATCAGTATTCCTTTCTCAAAAGTTATGGGCTCAATTTTAAAATTGGCCATGCTGTATAACTGTTTGAAACCTACTTTTTTGATAGAGCGTATCATATCCTGCGTAACAGGGATATGCTTGCTGGCAGCTTCCGATGTGCCGGAGCTGAGTGCAAAATATTTCACCTTTCCCGGCCAGGTCACATTTTCTTCACCCTCCTGGCAACGGTGCCACCAGTTCATGTACATCTCATTGTAAGTACATATTGGCACTCGTTCCCTGAAAGCTGAGATAAAATCTATTTCCTGGCTAAGGATATCACCAAAACCGTAATGTTTCCCAAATGCAGTGTATTGTCCACGTTCCAACAATTGGCGTATAGCGTGGCGCTGATATGTTTGCGGGCTTGCTACCGGAAGTTTGAACTGTTTCCTAAGCTTTAGAGAACGAGCTATCAGATTACCTAATATGGCCATGTGTTCGCTACTGCTGGATTTTTAATGAATGGCAAATGTACATTTTACTTTGATAAAGTAATACAGCACATTAGGTAATAAAATGATGCCAGATCTCTTTAACAATTAGCAGATTATCATACTATGGCATGGCAATATCAGCCTTCCGGGTAATTTTTTTAACTGGAAAAAATATCCATCCTGATCCTCCCGGCTTAAACCAAAGTGTATTTTTAGGTGAGGCAGGAATACCATCTGGCGGCAATATTTTGCCACCCTTTCCTGTGGCAATTAATAAAGTATCACCATTCCGTATCTTTCCGGTAACTATTTCTTCGCTGGTATAGCCAGCAGGTGAACCATCGTCTTTCACGTTTTTATGCGCTTTCGCTATAGTACAGTTTTGCCAAGCTTCATCTTTCCAATAAAATTCACGAGGTGGTTTTGTCTCCTTCCATACGATCACAAAATAGTAGTCTGTTTTTATTGCCTTGCCAGGTATTCCCGGAATTGTACGTTGCGATTCAGCCTGAAGCAACAAAAAATAAGGCTTGCGCTTTTTCACAGGCACCGCAGATACATCTGGGCAATATATTAACGCAACTGTAATTAACGCGGTGCCTAACCATTTAGTACTCATAAACCTAAAAGTAACAAGAGCAGTCCATATACAAAAACAAAGACAGGATAAAAAACGGTATTTGATACCGTTAAACAACGGTGCCATACCGTTAAATAGCGGTATTCAAACCGTTTAAAGACCGTAAGAAAGGGCATGTGTAGCAGCTTGTAAGAGTTATACACTTTTTGCTATTATTTTCTTTGGATAATATGAAGGGGAATTTTTACATTAGTCTCAAAATATTTTCTAACCCCCAAAAATTTACTCAAATGAACACAAGTTATGCCAAAGGCCTGGTAAGCAATTACAAAAACAACCAATGGGCGATAATAAACAGCAATTTTTTGCCCAACTATGACATTCGGGACTCAAGATGTGTATGGTTCAGTATAGACGAGTTACAAGGTTTTCTCGATAGCATCAAACAACCTAATGCTCAAGAGGTGAATGCAACCGGAGTAAGAATATACTTTGGCGCATATTCAACAGATACCCCCGGAGCTCAAGCTAATTATAATCATTTACACACGCTGCTAATGATTGCTACTCATTCAGCTGCAGATGGCAAAAACTATGATTTTGATGCCGCAACTGGCAGATCAGACTTTGCTAATTTGCAAATGATTACTGCACTTAACCAAGGGCACCTTGTTCCACCTCCATTCAATGTAGATGGCCCAAGCAACATGTATCAGCAGGGTAATCTCTTTATGGATTATGCAGACAACTCTTAAATTTGGATACACTAATAAATATACTTACATGCTTGGAGGTAATTGCATTTATTACTAGTATATTTTATTGGAAAAAAATTAAAAAAACTCACTGGAAATGGTTCTCATTTTATCTACTATTTATTGTTATATCAGAGTGCATCGGATGGGTGTTATCAGAAAAAAATGCACAAACTGCTAACATTGAATTCTACAATATTTTAGTAATTCCAGTTGAGTACATTTTTTTTATATGGTTATTTCATATCACATTTAAAAAGACAAATTTAAAATGGTTGCCAATAGCATGCTTTGGAATATATTTAT
Source organism: Flavipsychrobacter sp. (assembly GCA_021155965.1). Lineage (GTDB taxonomy): Bacteria > Bacteroidota > Bacteroidia > Chitinophagales > Chitinophagaceae > Nemorincola. The sequence continues at coordinate 100,303 of JAJNBJ010000006.1, read as the reverse complement.
CAAGCTGGCTCATTGACATTTTTACACACAGTGGAGCAAAACCAGTTTTTTATTCTTCTTCTTTCACTGTTGGCAACCTTATTTTGTTAGTATTAGTGCTCGGATTTTTCATACAGCTAGCAACAAGCAATGCCATACTTACCTTCAGGCGTAATATGTTGTTTTGGGTGAGCCTCGGTATATTATTATACTATTTAGGCGCTTTCCCATATTATGGGCTTCGCAATGTACTTGCGAGGGAGTTTCAGGAAGTATACATGACCTATACCTACATTGTGTATGTGCTTGATTGTTTTATGTATGTGATGTTCACAATAAGTTTTATATGGGGCAAACCGAATATATCATCTTCGTCGTCTTAGCAACTCTTATATTGCTGGTTTTTATTGGGGGAATCATCATTTTTATCCTCCAGTACCACAAAAGAAAACTGGCATATGAGAAGGAAAAGGCTGTGATCAATGAGCAGCATATACAGGAGTTGCTCACTACAAAACTGGAGATACAAACGCAGACCATGCAGGATGTTGGCAGGGAGATACATGATAACGTAGGCCAAAGGCTTACCCTTGCCTCCATCTATGCAAATAAGATCGCATTCGATAATAAGTTCCCCGAGATACAGCCCCAGGTAACAGAGATAAGTAAGATCATCAACGAATCGCTTACCGACCTGCGCAGCCTCTCACGCAACCTGACCAATGTGAACACCGACATTGCCGAACTGAAGGAACTGCTTGACGCGGAATGTAAGCGGGTGAACGACCTGAACATGTGCACGGTCATCTGTAATTTCAATACCACCGACTTTAAAATATCGAATACCAATAAAAATTTCCTGTTGCGCATTGTACAGGAGTTCATGCAAAACAGCCTCAAGCATTCCCAATGTAAAAACATCCGCCTCGATTTTAATTACACTGAAGAAGGCCTGACCGGCAAAGTAACAGACGACGGCACCGGATTTGACCTTAGCGACACTATGAGGAAAAAGAAAGAAGGCATAGGGTTGCTGAATATGAAGAAACGTGCCGAACTGATAGGTGCAAAGTTTTCTTTAAGCAGCATTATAAATGAAGGTACCACACTGCGTATATTTATCCCGCAAAGCAAAATAAACATCTCTTAACATGAAACACACAGTAGCTCTTGTAGACGACCATATGTTAATTGCCAAAGCAATAGCAAATATAATTGAGGGGTTTCCCAACTACTCGGTTTTATACGAGGTTGAGCATGGTAAGGCCCTTACAGAAAAATTCAAAAATCCGCAAAATATACCAGACATTGTCTTGCTCGACATATCCATGCCCGTAATGGATGGCTTTGAAACAGCGAAGTGGCTGAAATCGAAACATCCCAATGTGCTAATCCTTACTTTATCTATGCAGGATGATGACCTTTCGCTGATACGGATGATCAAATCGGGGGCCAAAGGTTATTTACATAAGAACATTCACCCTGAGGAACTGCTGGTTGCTCTTGACGCGTTGGTCAGCAAGGGGTTTTATTACCCCGAATGGGCTGCCGGTAAAGTTTTCTCCAATATGTCGGGCGATACCAAGCAAAAAAAGCAGATAGACACCACCGACTTCAGTGACCGTGAAATGGACTTCCTGAAATATTGCTGCACCGAGATGTCCTATAAAGAGATAGGCGAAAAAATGAGTTGCAGCACGCGCACCGTAGAAGGCTACCGTGATGCATTATTTAAAAAACTGGGGTTCAAAACGCGTGTCGGTCTCGCAATGTATGTCATCAAAAGCGGGAAATTCCGTCTCTGAGCCATGTCATTTCCTTTATTAGTTTTATTTTTGCGGCATGTCTGATATCGCAAACTTTGACCCCAATTCTATTGGGCTGAGATCCAACAATATTTTTGGCCTCCCCTTTTCCGAAGACGAAGCAGCCTTGGTCTTACTGCCGGTACCATGGGAAGTAACAGTATCCTACAGGCCAGGCACAGCCAAAGGTCCTGAAAAGATCTTCAATGCAGCCCTGCAGGTAGACCTGTATGACCCCGATGTAGTTGATGGTTGGAAGAAGGGTTTTTACATGATGCCAGCCGACAGAAATATCCGCTCCAAGAGCGACTACCTTCGCCAATGTGCAGAGCTTGTGATATCCAATATGGCAGAAGGGGGCGACATTACACAAAACAAACACCTCAGTGAAAAACTGAAAGAAATAAATGAGGGTGGCAAAATGCTGTGCGACTGGGTATACGAAATAACAAAAGAATTGCTCGCCGAAAAAAAGAAAGTGGGCCTTATTGGCGGCGATCATAGCACACCACTGGGTTTTATCAAAGCATTATCCGAAGTGCATGATGATTTTTGTATCCTGCAGATAGACGCCCATGCCGACCTACGCGTGGCATACGAAGGGTTCACCTACTCCCATGCTTCTATAATGTATAATGTGCTGCAACAGTTGCCACAGGTAAAAAAGCTGGTGCAGGTTGGCATCCGCGACTATTGCGACGAAGAACTGGACATGATCGAGAACAGCAACGGCCGCATTCACACTTTCTTCGACAGGGACATAAAAAGCCGGCAATACGAGGGTGCTACATGGAAGGACATCTGTACCGAAATAGTTGCTGCGCTTCCCGAAAAGATCTACATCAGCTTTGACATCGACGGCCTTGACCCTAAATTATGCCCTAATACAGGCACGCCTGTTCCTGGTGGTTTTGAGGCAGAACAAATATTTTACCTGTTCCGTATGCTTCTTGCCTCCGGCAAACAGATCATAGGTTTCGACCTGAACGAAGTTTCCAGCGGTGACCATAGCAAGGATAGCATAGATGCAATTGTAGGTGCAAGAATGTTATTCAAGCTCTGCAATATTATGGTAGCGTAGGTCATCGCTGTCATCTACAACCCATATTCAGTTGTCCTCGACCCGTTGACGTCTTACAGACCTAACCTCAACTATGCCCTGGAAAAAGTACATTTTTCCGGAGCCAATGTTTTTACAGCGGTTGCGCGTGCGTAATTTTTCCAGCTTTTGGTATACCTCGCCATCGTCCGTCTCAAAGTATTGATTGACACCCACATCATCTACCAGCTTGAAACCCGGTTTGCGCTCGTCATACCTGTACAGTGATTTATAAAGCTGGGCATCAGTACACGTACTGGCGGCGGGATTATGCAGGTAAGCGAACAAGGCTTTCTCCACATCATGCGGGAAAAAGCGTTTTCCCATGAACGGTATCAGTATATGCCTGAATTGCGTCTTCCATTCTTTGCCGTGTGGCGGCGCCTTATGTTCAAAATGTACATAAGTATACAAATGCGCCAGCTCATGCAACAATGTGATCAGGAAACTGTACGGGTTAAGGTTGGCGTTAACACTTATCCTGTGATACGGTGCTTCGGGCATTGGGTGCCTGTAATCTCCTAGTACACTTTTCCGCTCATGTGTGATCGTAAGGTGTATGGTATGATTTCTGAAAAAAGGTGCAACCTGTTCAAAAGCTCCATGTGGTAAAAACTGCTCCAAAAATGTTAATGATCTCTCTTGCTTTCTCATACGATTTTACTCTCTTGCTGATTTTGATAATAACCATGTTTCTATAATAGTGTACACAGCATATATGCCAAACAGCATAAACACTGTGGGTTTATGTACCTCTGCCCTGTTAACCAGTATATAGACCAAAATAGAGATCATACACACCATAAGCTTCAGGAAAGATGCACCTGATACACCTCTCACAAAAGCCTGGGCGCTTTTCTCCTTCTGCTTCATAACCATTGTGTAGGTCGTTAAAGCCAGCAATGCCATAATAGTGTTGCCGGTCTCCAGTGTAGCAAACCGGTCATACGGTATGTTCATATAAAACCTCATTGCGCAAAAAACAATACTCAGCACAACAAAAACACTCAATATCGATATCAGGTACTTCTTCCTCATTACTTCGGCTTACCCAGCTCTTTTACTAACTTCCATAGCGAAACGATCAACGCAGTCAACGGAAATAAAACAATACACACCGGCACTTTCCATTCCAGCCACTTATCCACTTTATAACCCAGCCACACAGCAACAAGCATCATTACCATCCACTGCGTTGCAAGGCTTGCATAGCGCAAAACACTTTGTGTTTTTTCTGGCGGTGTTTTCACAACTTTTATTTTCGCACTTACCTATGTTTCCTCTGTATTTTCGCTTCCCTTATTATAACTCCATTTTCCTCCCGAAATTATAGGAAGGACTGACAAAATAGCAAAACTGTTTTGTTAATTTACAATTATCTGAAGGTGGGTTGATTTCTTTTTTTTCTATATTTGAGGTTTACCCGAAATTGCGCCCTTTTTAGATTATTTTTGTATAATATTATTGCCGCATTTTCGTTCTATTGGTGAGCAAAAGGAGTTGTATTGAGGTTTAAAATAATATCACTAATCGCATTAGGTTTTTTTATCTTAAATAACCTTACCTATACTCATGCCGTAGCACGGCATTTGGATGGCGATGATGATGAATTTGCCGATACAACCCGCCGCAGCAACCCGGATAGTCTTCGCCGCGCAAGGGCACACGCTGCAGACAGCCTTAAGAAAGACCGCACCCGCAAAACAGACAGTGTAAAACTTGCACGCACAAAAAAAACAGATAGCCTGCAGGCTGCACGTAAACATATAACCGATAGTACAGCAAGAATTCGCAAATACCGCGAAAGCAAACATTACAAAGACAGCGTAGCACAGGCACGAAATCCGAAAACAACTTCCACCGCTAAAGTACGAACAGACAGTATTCAGGCTGCGCGTAAACGTATTACTGATAGTACAGCAAGTATCCGCAAATACCGCGAAAGCAAACGTTACAAAGACAGTGTTGCACGCGCACACAATGCAAAAACAAACAACCTCGCTAAAGCGCGGAAGGCCCGCACAGATTCTATTGCTGCTGCACGGAAGGCAGTTACAGACAGCACAACTGTTGCAAGAAGGTCGAAGACAGACAGTATAAAAACCGTACAAAAAAGGCGAACAGACAGCGTTGCAAAAGTTGCCAAATATAAAGCCAGCAAACGTTATGCAGATAGTGTAACTATTGTAAGGAAACTGCGTGCCGATAGTATAAAGACCGTTCAGAAAGCAGAGCGCGACCGCATTGCAGCAATACGAAAACACTCGCTGGATAGCGCCAAAACTGCCCGCACCAAGGCAATGGACAGCGTGAAAACTGTGCGCATGAAGTCGCTGGACAGTATAAAAATGGTGCGCAAAGCAAAGACAGACAGTTTTGCGAAAGCTAAAAAGCTAAAAGAAAGCCTTACCAAGTCGAAAGAGAAAACTAAAGAAGAAGATAAGAAGATAAAGCTGGAGCTGAAGATAAAACAGAAGCGCCAGGAGTGGACCAATGCAAAAATGCTCAAAAAGAAGTGGGGGCCTGTACGCAGGTTCACACAGAATTCTTTTACCCATTATAACTACTACTACAATGCCAAAAAGAAAATGGAGGAAGCTGAGACTAATATGCAGCGGACCCGTAAAGAAAATTATGATTCGCTTATCGGCCTTTACCCATTTAACCCGAGTAAGGATTCGTCCCTTATGTCGGCAGATATGGATACCATCATACGTAAAATATCCGTAGGCATACAAATACATGACCCACGTGTAAAATGGGCCGACGACCTATACCTGTTATTGGGACAGGCATATTTCTATCGCGGCCAATATGACAATGCTGCTATAGCTTTCAGGTATATCATCAGTTCCGACCAGGAAGCCAAGAAAAAGAAGGCAAAAAAAACCGGTTATAGCAGTGCCTCCAAGCCATCAGCATCTATAGTCGAAAAAGACGGCAAACACGGCATGCTCGATTTCCTGAAGCATAAATCCGTGCATAACGAAGCTATTCTCTGGCTGGCACATACCTATACGCAGGCACAGCAGGTTGAAAATGCCGGTTCTATCTTATCTCTGCTCGAGTCAGAAACCAAACTCCCGGCAGACCTGAGAGGAAAAATGGCGATAGAAAAAGCTTTTGCATTCCTCACCGAAAACAACCACCCTGCCGCAGCAACACAACTGGCTATTGCTGTTAATGACCCCAATCTCCCATCATGGTTGCGCTTGCGTGCCACATTTATACTTGGCCAGCTACAGCAAAATATGGCCGAGCATAAGAAGGCTGCAGCCACATTTGAGAAGGTGCTTACCTACTTCCCAAAAATAGAAATGGACTTTTACTCGCGCAAATATGCCGCCTTCAATAAACTGCAGGCAGGGGAAAATGTGGACGATGCCATGAGGCCGCTGAAGAAGGTGCTCACCGATGGTAAGTATGTCAGCTACTACGACCAGGTATATTATGTACTGGGCCAGCTTGCGGTAAAAGCCAACCAGAACAGCCAGGCGCTCACCTACTTTACAAAGAGCGTAAATACCCCGCGTGCTACTAAGAAACAGAAGGCTACATCTTATGCTGCCATGGGCGATGTGTATTATGCCATTAACAATTATCATGCTGCAAAACGTTCTTACGACAGCGCTGCTAAATATTCATCAGGTAAAGAGACAGGAGTTGCCATTGCGTTGCAAAGAAGCAAGGGCCTGGAAGAAATATCAGTGCCCTCGAAAGTGATACACGATCAGGATAGCTTGCTTGCACTATCCCGCCTGAGCCAGAGGGAGCAGCAGACAGTAGTGCGCAGGTACCTGCGCGACCTTGAGCGGAAACGTATGGACAGCATAGCCCGGGCAGAAAGCAGCGGCGTGGTAGCGGCAGCGCCGGTGGAAACTGAAGCAGACAGGGATGCTTCTGCCTGGTATTTTGGCAATCCTACGCTCATGCAGCAGGGCAGTGCAGAATTCAAACGTAAATGGGGCAACCGCCCGCTGGCAGATAACTGGCGCAGGGGTGCGAGCCTTACATTTGCCTCAACAAAAACCAGCGCTGTGGATGATGAACTGGATGACCTCGCAGCAGTAAATGATAAAGGAGAAGTAACGGAAGAAACCCTGCTGGCTAAAATACCCAATACACCCCAGCAGAAAGAACTATCTGTAAAGCTGGAGCAAAGGGCCTACATGCAGTTGGCAAAAGCATACCACAAGCTCGAAGATTACAACATGGCCGTCCATACGCTGGATACACTTAACACCCGCTACCCCAGCCACAACTATAAGGAAGATGAACTATACCTGCGCTACCAGATCGCTATGAAACAAAACAAACTGGACCAGGCAAAAATGTATGCCGACCAGCTGATGGCGAAATTCCCCAACTCGCAGTATGCAAGCATTGTGCGCCCCGGCCAGAGTGAGAGCAAGCAGGCAGAGATGATAGCAGGTAAGACCGTATCTGCTTACTTTGATGAGACATACGACCTGCTGCTGAAACACCAGTACACAGAAGTGCTGATGCGCATTAATGTTGCAAAGAAACAATTTGATAACCCAACTTACCAGAAGCGCTTCGAAGTAACTGAGGCTATGGCCTTAGCAGGTTCAGCTAAGTTTGATGAAGCAGATACTGCTATAACAGTGTTCCTTCGTAATAACCCTGCCGATTCGCTTACCCCATGGGCAACCACTGTAAAAAACTATATTAAAGAAGTGCGCAATGGCGGCAAGCCATCCTGGTACAAAGAAGGCCCTTATATCCCCAGGATTGTAGACACAACAAAGAAGTCTGTTGCTGGCACGAGTACAACAACAAGCACTTCCACAGCTTCGACCGAGAAACTGACAGAACCCAGCGAACCGTCTATTCCAGCTGATATACCATCAACATTTACATTTATTGCCGATACGCCACACTATGCTATTATAGTATTACCTGGCATAGACTCACGTACATCAGGCCTTAAGAAAGCTGTAAAAGACTTTAACACTGCTAAATACACTGCCAATAGTTTTGAACTTTTATTCGACCTGTACAATATAGACCAGGGAGTACTGGTGATCAAAAAACTCGCTAACGCAGGCGAGGCAAAGAAATACCTGGCAGACCTCATCGCGTCCGACGCGATGAAGGATTATACATCAGGTGAGCTGCAACTGGCAGTCATTACCGCCCCTAACTATAAGAAGATGTTCAGCGATAAGGATGCTGCTGCGTACTTTACTTTCTACACTACTAATTACAAATAACAACTCACGTCATTGCGCTGAGCATCACATAACTTTGTGCGTATCTGCGACAAAGCGACCTCACGAAAGACGCAATCGCACACAAAACAAAAACGCCCCATCCGGGGCGTTTGAGAATATCTACGTTTGAGAATATCTATTTAAGTCTTTCTACTTTTTACTTTCGACTTTCTACTAAGATTAGTTATAGTTAACAGTTACCGGAACACCAGTAGCATTGGTGTAAGAACCAGAAGCCTGTCCTGCAGCTACGTTCAGTGTAGCGCCTACGTTCAAAGTCTGTGTGCCACCGCTGCTCAAAGTACCTGTTGAAGAAGGTGAGCTGGTGAAGCTGTTAACGGTCATGCTGTGAGAAGCACCATCAGTTATAGTGCAAGAAGAAGGCAGGGTGATAGCGTAAGTGTAGCTTGCCTGGCCCGATACTGTGAAGCTTGCAGCAGAAACAGTACCATTTGTAGCTGGCAGGGTAACACCACCGCCACCGCCTGTGGTACGTGTACCTGCAGGGGCAAGAACAGCAGTACCAGACAGGGTAGCAGAAACAGCTACGTTACCGAAGTTCATATCCACTGTCTTAGAGATAGTGATAGGAGTAATGATATTTGCAGAAGCAGAAGCTGTTGCAGTTGCCTGTGCGAAAGAGCTGTTAGAGATAGCGATTACAGAAGCAGCGATTACGATTGATTTGATAACGTTTTTCATTTTAGTTAGTTTTAGTTTGTTTGAGTTATTTGTTTAGTTTTTTAGTTTGTTTGTTTGGCAGGTATATAGCCAATGGCATGCCAAACTCATAATAAATTGATAATCAACAAATTAATTTTTATCACGACTCAAAAAATGTCCGCCTATTGGACATGCTTTCCAAAAAATGGAAAATCAGCCCCTGCTCGGACATTTTAGCGTGCCCTTTTGCATCTTCACGTCCATGCGAGAGAATTTTTTCCCAAACACCACTAACATTCACCTAAATAGCAACGCCTATCATAATAAATAGCGCACACCGCCTTCAACCATAAATTTGTAAATTGCAACCTTATGAAACATTTTCACCTTACACTATTTGCTATATTATTTTCAGTAGCCTGTTTTGCATTGCCTCCCGGTCCAATAAGCGGGCCGTCAAGCATGTGCCAGGGTGCAATTGCGGTTGCCTATGGCAACTCTACTTCTGGCGGCACATGGAGCAGCAGCAACACGGCCATTATCTCTATTGGTTCTGCTACAGGCCTGGCAAATGGCGTAGCGGCAGGTTCAGCCACGATAACCTACACGCATGCTTCCGGCACTGTAACCTTGCCGGTAACAGTTCTCCCCCTGCCAGCCACTTATACGCTGTTTTTTGCGGGCAGCGGCAGCATATGCGCTGGCAGCCCGGGCTCTATGGTAATTTTGAGTGGCTCACAAACAGGAGTAACTTATCAACTATTTAATGGAGGCGTAGCAATGGGTTGGCCTCTGGCAGGCACAGGATCGTCCCTGAATTTTGGCGCTCAAACAGCTGCAGGCACTTATACTGCACGTGCAACTGATGACATCACCGGATGTATGAACTTTTCAGGTCCTGCTACTTTAACATTGCTCCCTAACCCCGGCCCCATTGGCGGCCCAAGTAGTGTATGCATAGGCTCAAGTGCCACCTATACCAACGGCACAAGTGGTGGCACTTGGGCCAGCAGCAACCCATCCGTTGCCACAGTAGGCTCTGCCGGTGTGGTAAGTGGCATTACCACAGGCAGCTCTGTTATTTCCTATACCCTTTCATCGGGTTGCGGGGTTACCACTACCGTTAATGTTATCAACCTCATATCGCCCATAACAGGCTCCGGCGGGCTTTGCGTAGCTGGCACCACAGCCCTAAGCAACCCATCACCCGGCGGCACATGGACAAGTTCCAACACCGCGCGTGCAGTAGTTGGGTCATCATCGGGCCTGGTAACCGGCATAAGTACAGGCACCGCCACCATCACCTATACAATAGGCGGCAGTTGTGGTTATGTCACCAAACCGGTAACGGTAAGCACATCCCCCGCTGCCATCACAGGCATTACCAGCATATGCGCGGGATCGGTAGCTACCCTAAGCAGTACAACATCAGGCGGCGCCTGGAGCAGCAGTAACACCACTGTAGCTACAGTAGGCTCTGCCAGTGGAATTGTTGCCGGCCTTTCCGGCGGACTCTCAACTATAAGCTATACAGTGGCCGGGTGCAGCAGGACAACCATAATGGCTATAGACCCCACCCCTGTTATCAGCGGGGGATCGGCTCTCTGTGTTTCAGATACTATCATGCTCATTACTGCCAGCGCAGGCCCAACAGGGGGTACCTGGACAAGCAGCAACCCAACTGTTGCAAGCGTAGGGTCTTACACTGGCGTTGTTACAGGCAATATCCCGGGCACTGCCATCATCACCAGCACCTCCACTTCCACAGGCTGCGCTTCTACCCGCACCGTAACAGTCAGTTCATCATGCACCGGCACCCCGGTAGGCGGCACCGCGAATGCCTCTTTCTCTTTCCACTGCAGCGGCAAGGCCGATACACTCTACCTTACCGGCGCAACAACTACCTGTGGCATCATACACCAATGGCAATACTCTTCCGATAGCATCGCATGGTACAATGTGCCTGGTGGCAGTTTCGACCGGATAATAGTTCATCCCCAGGCTAGAACATGGTACCGCTGCAGGCTCAGTTGCTATTCTACTGCATTGTCCGCCTACTCATCAGTAACACGCGTGGATGTATATAACAGCATCACTTCACATTATGTCACAAACACACCTTCATATTTCTGCAATGGACCACATTTCGACATCCGCACATGCGGGGTTGGCCTGAATTCTAAAGTAAAGTCTTACTATGGTGACGGGACATCTGATAGCAGTATGTTAACTCATTACTCAGATTCATCGGGCGCTCATGGAGTATTTCATCAGTACAGTTATCCGGGCACCTACACTGTAAAACAGGTTTTGTATGATGGCACCATCGCACAAGACTCAATTACTACCTCTGTTGCCTACAATCATTGCCGCACACTTTCAGTGCGTTTCTTCTACGATATAAATAATAACTGCCTCAACGATGATGCGGGCTACCTTAACCATAGCATAGCCACCGAGGTGGATTCAAATGGCGTGCATATTGATACTATATATGCCAACTACAGTTTTCACTACAGGGCACTTGGTGATACGGGCACCGTATACCGTTTCAGGGTAATTGCCCACGATACAGGTATTCATCTCACCTGCCCTTCAACAGGCATTATTTACGATACCATCACCAGCTATACAAACACCTATCCGCAGAAGCTCATTGGCTTCAACTGCTCTGCCACCACAGCTTATGACCTTGGTTTTTCAAACACACACCAAAACTGTGCGCGGCGCGGCGCCAACGGGGCAATATTGGTGCGTAACACATATTGCTCACCGCAGGATGCATATATAACCATGAATATAAACCCCAAGTACGACTTCGTCAGTTCATCTCCCGCTCCGCACTCCATATCAGGCCATACAGTTACATGGCGTATCAATCCACTCACCGTTTATATCGGTTCTTATGTCAACTCTATTAGTTATACGCTCACCAACCCGGGCCCTATGCATACCGTTGGCGATACTGTATTAACTACCTATCGCATCACACCGACATCAGGCGATGTGGATACTACTAATAACTATTTCACGCGTATCGACACTGTCAATGCCTCGTACGACCCCAATCAGATCACAGTTTATCCGGGCGGCCTGGTGCTCCCCTGCACAAAATTGAAATACACCATCGACTTCGAGAACATGGGTAATGATACCGCACATAACATTGCTGTACTGGATACCCTGCCCTCCAATGTTAATCCCAAAACAATAAAGCTTGTTTCTTCATCCGACCCTGTAAACATATCTATAGTTAACTGGGGTTCGCGTGCTATAGTAAAATTCGATTTCCCGAATATTATGCTGCCAGACAGTTCACATCATGATGTTTGCAAAGGGAACGTAGTATTTACAGTAAATGCGAAACCAGGCCTACCGGATGGCACAGTTTTATCAAACCGCGCCAGCATTTATTTTGATGATAACGAGCCTGTTGTCACCAACTATGCAGGTGTTACCATTGGCATCAGCCCAATTACAGGCCCAACCAATGTATGCAGTGGCAAACAGGTGCAGTTCAACAGCCTCAGCCTTGGCGGCACATGGTCCCGTGCCAACAGCACTGCTTCGGTAAATACACTTGGCCTCGTCACGGGCGTCTCTGCCGGTACAAATACCATCAGTTATACTACCTCCAACTCATGCGGCTCACGTTCAGTAACCAAACCGCTCACCATCAACCCTACAGTTGTCCCTGCAGTTAGCATAACGCCAACCGGCAGCACCGGCGATACTATTTGTGAGGGTACTACACCTACTTTTGGTGCAACCCCCGTTAATGGCGGCACATCTCCGGCTTATCAATGGAAGTTGAATGGTATTAATTCAGGTACAGGCAGTTCATTCAGTTATCCGTCGCCCACCAATGGCGATGTGCTTTCTGTTAAACTCACCAGCAATGCTGTTTGTCCTGCACCCGATACCGCTACTGGTCTCATCATCCTGAATGTGGTAGCACCATACATACCCCCCGTTATCCTCAATGCATACCCTGGCCTGTTCATTGGCCCCGGCATGGCCGATACTTTCGTAGCTACGGTACCGGGTGGTGGGCCTATACCCACTTACCAATGGCTGTTGAATGGCACCCCGGTTCCTGGCGCAACATCCGATACATTCATCACCAATACCCTGGCAAACAACGACTCTGTTACCTGTGTCGCCACCGGCACAGACCTTTGCAAGCTGTCCACGTTCAATTCATTTATTGTTACGGTAGGTAATGTTGGCATAAAAGCCCTGGGGCAAAAAGCGGAGATGGCACTCTTTCCCAACCCAAACAAAGGCGCCTTTACCATCAGGGGTAAGATCGGGAATTTGAGTAACGGAGAAGTTTGGATAGAAATAATTAATTCACTGGGCCAGGTAGTCTACCGGAAAAATATCCCTGTTAGCAATGGCCTTATTAATGAACAAATACAACCAGATAATATAATGTCCAACGGGATGTACCTGTTGAACCTTAGATCGGGAACAGAAAATACTGCCTTCCGGTTTATTGTAGAATAACACCTTTCCTATCTATAATATTTAGCATATATCCAACCCCTCCACTTTGTTGAGAGGGTTGGATGAGGTTTTTAATGAATTGTGGAATAGATAAATACATAGTTTTAAAAAATATATTTTTGCAACTCTAACATTTTTAGCTGTACAAACGCCTATATAAGTGTGGGACCCTGAGCGTTTGAACTTTGAAAAATTTAAGAAATGTAGAAATAGCCAAACTTGACCAGCGCATTGCCTAAAACTTTACACGTAAGCACTCACTTTCCTGCATCAGAAAAGAGTCCTGCTATGGCAGACGATCTCAATAAACTGATCAAGGATTGTATTGCACACTCAAGGAGCGCACAAAAAAAGCTATACGACCTATATTCACCCGAAGCCTACGGTACTATTAAAAAGTACGTTTATAATGATGAAGCCGTATCCAAAGAGATCTTAAATGATGCGTTTTTTAAAGTGTTTCGTGACTTGGGGCAATACTCATTCCAGGGATCATTCGAAGGGTGGATACGGAGGATAGTGGTTCACGCGGTAACAGACCACTTCAGGCGGAATGTAAAAGATGAACAGGTAAAAGAGGTAGAAGAAGATGATGCATATATAAATAGTGAACAGGTAGAAAAGTTATCACACAAAGAATTATTAAAGGTCATTGACACATTGCCGGCAGCTCAGAAAGAAGTTTTCAACTTATTTGTATTTGAGAACTACTCGCATAAAGAGATTGCCAAAATGCTGAACTTAAAACAAAATAATTGCCGCTGGCATTTGAACGATGCCCGCAGAAGATTGAAAGAGAAAATAAACCAGTTGTTGAAATAAAAGTAAAGTAATGAGTAACTATCGAAAACATATTGACAACTTTTTCAAGGAAAAGTTGGGCAGGTACAGGGAAACACCGCCCCCGGATGTATGGGAGGCGCTGGAAAGCCGCCTTGATGGGCTGGCCCCCGCACCGGTAACATCACCTTACCGCTGGCTTATACACACAGCCATCATTTCCTCTATCGTGATGCTTGGCGTGTATGTGGGCGTTCAGAAAATGAACAATAATACAGATACAAGCGTACAACCTGTATCTGCAGTTCGTAACCAAACAACAATAGCACCTCAAACAACGCAGGCTAATAATACAGTAACCACATCTAATCAAACTACCAGTACAAATATTACCACACCATCCGTTGCTGCAAACGAAGAAAGCATATCAGCAAACAAACCATCAAACAATCCTTATAATAAACGCGCTAAGCAAATTGCTTCAGCAAATACAAAGAACAATAAGAACAATCACAGAACCCGTAACTATGACAAGAAAGCTACACCCGTAAACGCTACTGAAGAAACCTATCAATACACCACATCTAACAACAAAAACACTGCGAACCCCGCACCAGAAAACGAAACCGAAAACCAAAATATTAATGCTGCCAGCCCCAATACGACCCTATCAGTCGTACAACAGCCGACAAAACCCGCAGGTACTGATAAGAAAGAAAGTACCAAAACCCCATCTGGTACTGTTGCGAAGAGCAACACTGCCAAACACAAGCCCATCTTCCCACGGTTCGAAGCCGGTGTGAAGATGGGTTATGAGGGGGGCTTCTCAGCCGATGCTGCACAGAAAGCAGTGGTGGCGCCCTATCTTCAGTACAACCTTTCTCCTAAGTTCTCCATCATGACTCAGCCAGCGGTGAAAATAGCATCCGTGCGCGAGCGGCAGATCGGCAACACACAAACCTATTATTATGCCAACCCTGAAGATGCAAAGGTCACTTCTGAGTACAAAAATCTAAGTTATGTTTCAGGCACAGAGATAATTTTCCTCCACCGCAACATTTACACATACACACAAAAACACGACTCGATCGTTAAGACAAATAAGATCGGCGGTACTTCTGTTCAGTTCGAGCTGCCTGTAACGGTACAATATAAAATAGGCAAGAGAACCGCAGTGTATGGTGGCGTGAACATGGTATACAGCAAGCTCACCACCATAAAAGAAAACACATACACACAAAAGGATATTACACGTTCTTACAAGGATACAGTACTCTCCTCCACCTTGCCGGTACCTGTGCCTTCAATGGGTATAGAATACACAGGCGAAGACATAGCCAACTACAGTGGGCCAATGAAACCCGCTCAATCGGGCAGCCGTTTGGATGTTGGCTACATGGTTGGTGTTAATTATCAACTCAGCAAAAAACTGGTGATTGATGCCCTCATTCAGCAAACCCCGTCAAAAGCCGACTATAAAGGAGGCTATAACATAAACGCTCCCCTATCAGCGCCCTATTTCCGCCTATCCATTGGTTATAAAATAACCAAATGATGATCCTATAGCACACCTGTCTTTTCCGATCGCTGATCTAAAAAATAACCCCTCACGAAACTGAGGGGTTATTTTTTTCTCTTTCACCAGCTAAAAATCATTAACCGAATGTGTAATTATTGTGAAAAAATGATTAAAATAGAGGTATGAAGCGTAACCTATTCCTATTGCTCTGGATGGTGGTGCTAGCTATTTGCCCATTTCAGTTGAAAGGGCAGGTGGTTTACACCATTGCCGGCAATGGTCTAACAGGTTATAGCGGAGACGGTGGTCCTGCTGCGGCAGCAACATTTGATTCTACTACAACTATCGCACGAGATGCAGCAGGTAATATTTATATCAACGATCAGTTTAATTATTGCGTAAGAAAGATACACCACAGCACCGGCATCATTACTACTGTTGCAGGTAACGGAACAGCAGGGTTCAGCGGAGATGGTGGACTGGCTACTAATGCCAAGCTGCATACAAATTGGGGAATTGCCGTTGATGGGCCGGGCAATATCTACATTGCTGACCAGACCAACAAAAGAATCCGGAAAGTAAACACTTCAGGCATTATTACAACAATTGCTGGTGACGGAACATACGGCAAAGGTGGCGACGGAGGTCCGGCAGTCAATGCGCAATTTATGAGGCCGGTCGGGATTGCTTTAGATGCTGCCGGAAACATTTATGTTGGCGACCAGAATGCATTTAATATCCGTAAAATAACTCCCTCCGGCATCATAAGTACCGTTGCGGGGTTTGATACTTTCGGTTATTCTGGTGATGGCGGGCTGGCAATATATGCGCGCCTTGGCTACACCTATGGGTTGCATGCCGATAATGCGGGCAATCTCTACATCTGCGATGCCGGCTCTGGTGGCAATAGCTGCATAAGGAAAGTAGACGCTGCTGGCATCATTACTACGGTTGCAGGCAATGGTACAGAAGGGTATAACGGGGATAATATTCCTGCCACCTCGGCCTGGCTTAATAGACCCACAGGTGTTTTTATTGACAACGCGGGAAACATGATCATTGCCGACGGAAGGAACGAACGGATAAGGAAAGTAAACAGGGCCGGCATTATTACCACGATATGCGGCACAGGAGTAACCGGTTTTAATCGCGATAGTCTTGCAGCAACTGCTACCCAGTTATACAGGCCGGTAGCTGCGGTCGTAGACGACAGCGGAAAAATATTTTTTACAGACATGGACAATGCACGCGTACGTGTTATTCATAAAGTGCTGTCCTTTTACAATGGCAGGTCGCAACACGCAGATGTTTGTGAGAATGGTTCCATTCAGCTTGATTCTCTTTTAGCGGTTGTTGACCGCACATCAGGCAAGACAGATCTCTGGACAGTCGGCACACCTCCTGTACACGGCTCGTTGTCGTTTTCTTCGTTCACCCAGGTTTCTTCCGGCGGCTATAACCTGCCCGTAGGCCTTGCATACTCACCAAATATGCATTACACCGGCAACGATAGCTTCGTGATAAATGTGACGAATGGCCTCGATACCAGCTTCACAAAAGTCTACCTGACCGTAAAATCGGCATTGACTTATCCGGGCGTCATCGAAGGGCCATCATCGGTATGTGTGGCCGCCTCTATTACTTTAACTAACAACGAAGGCGGCGGCACATGGAGCGCCAGCAATCTGAATGCAGTTGTATCCAATGGCGTAGTAACAGGGCAATCAGGCGGATCAGTGACCATCACCTATACGCTCACCAATGTATGCGGTTCCGTATTCACTACAAAAACACTCACGGTTTATGCACTGCCGGATGCAGGAAAAATTTCCGGCGATTCATTGTTGTGCATCGGACAAACCGTAACGCTATCCGAAACTTTACCGGGCGGAACATGGAGCGTAAGTAATACCAATGCAGGCATTACAACAACTGGTGTTCTTACCGGCCTTAAGGAAGGCAGGGACACTGTGCGTTATACAATTTTTGACGGCACATGCACCAACCGGGCAACCTATGTCGTGACCATTGATGCCATACCATCCGCGCAGATCGTCACGGGACGAACGGAGTTTTGTGTCGGCGATACCACGATCATAACAGGAATACCTGAAGGTGGCCTTTGGATATTTGCTAACAGCAACGCAGTTCTGTCCGGGAATGTAATAACCGGAATTACCGCAGGCGATGATACGATCAGTTACATTTATGCAAACCACTGCGGCATTGATACAGCAACAACATATATAACGATTTATCCAATGCCTCATACGCCAAACATCACGCAGAACGAAGGCATTATATATGTAGCTGACAGCTTTGCCGCCTACCAATGGATATTTAATGGCACCCCCATAGCTGGGGCTAAGGCAGATACATATAATGTAGCTGCAACCGGCGATTACTCCATTACCGTAATGAACCAGTTCGGTTGCACAGCTACCTCTCCACAGTTAAAAATTTACACCTGCAACCCTGATGACCTGGGCGTTTACCCCAATCCTGTCGAGTCAATAGTATCTATTAACTGGTGTAAGCCTGTAACGATCAGGGTTTTATGCCTGGATGGCAAGGAGATCAGTATAAAAACAAGTACCAGCCAGGCAGACTTCAGCGGTTTGCCAAACGGGGTTTACCTATTAACTTTTTTTGATGAGCATGGCAATAAAATAAAAACAAAAATGATCGTAAAGAACAATAAAAGATATTAGCCTGGTAGAACATGATAATTAATATTCTGGTTATGTATTATTAAATAAAAAAATATGCCGGACAGTACTAACATTAAGGACACTTTTTACGCCTTATACATATGGAGGGTGAAACAACATATTAATAACAAACCATTATGTTTTGTCACCTCAAAGATGAATGTGATGAGATACGTAACCCTCACCCTTGCGGTTTTGATTTTTTCTTTGTGCGGCCATGCACAGATCGGGCCTATTACAGGCCCTTCAACTGTTTGTACAGGTAATACTATAATACTTAGCGATACTTCTGCAGGCGGCACTTGGAGCAGCAGTAACACTTCCATTGCATTTATTGGCTCATCATCCGGAGTTGTTTCCGGTATATCAGCGGGCGTGGTAAATATTACCTACACCAGGGGGCTTTATACTGTTACATCAATAACGGTCAACCCTTCACCGGCAGCGATCAGCAGCCTCACTTCTATGTGTGTTGGCTCCAACATACCGGCTACAAACCCTACGGCAGGCGGCACATGGAGTACCACCAACCCTTCGGTGGCCAGTATTTCGTCCTTTGGTGTTATTACCGGCTTAGCAGCAGGTTCTGCTGATGTCCAGTATACTTTAGCTGGCGGTTGTGCTGCCATACAGCCGGTAACTGTTAACGCAACGCCTGCGGCTATAACCGGCATGACTGCTGTATGTGCCGGCAACACCACATCGCTGTTCAATCCCGTATCAGGCGGCACATGGACCAGCAGCAGCCCCGGCGTGGCAACTGTTGGCTCAGCAAGCGGCACCGTAAGTGCTGTATCAGCCGGAACTGCTGCGATCTACTATTCTATCAACAGTTGCATCACCAGCACTTATGTGACAGTAAACCCGCTGCCTGCACCCATCAGCGGCCCTGCAGGTGCATGTATTTCAGACATTATTTTCCTGGCCGATGGCACTGCAGGCGGTATATGGAGCAGCAGTAACCCGTCAGTGGCAACTGTAGGCGCTACAACGGGCGCAGTGGCCGGGATAACAGCAGGTACTGTAACCATATCTTATACCTTGCCAACAGGTTGCAGAACAACAAGGCTGGTAAGTGTCAACCCTCTGCCAACTGCTTATACTATTTCTCCTTCAATGGGCTCTTATTGCTCAGGAGGGTCAGGTGTTGCTGTTACACTTCCATCTTCACAAACCGGTATAAGCTACCAGTTATTTCGTGGCACTGCAATGGTAGGGTCTGCTATCCCCGGTACCGGCGCTGCAGTGAACTTTGGCATGCAGACGATGGCAGCTTCTTATACCATTAAAGCTACCAACCCGGCTACAGGATGTAATACTGTATTGCCGGGTACTTCTAACATAGCTATCAATCCCTTGCCAACACAATTCAATGTTACGGGCGGCGGTGCCTATTGCCCGGGTGATCCGGCTTATCACGTAAACTTAAGCGGCTCACAAGCCGGCCTCAATTACCAACTATACAGGGGTGGCAGCTTTACGGGTATGTCGATAGGGGGCACCGGCAGTGCACTTGATTTTGGTATACATGGCACAGCCG
This sequence comes from Flavipsychrobacter sp., assembly GCA_021155965.1. Lineage (GTDB taxonomy): Bacteria > Bacteroidota > Bacteroidia > Chitinophagales > Chitinophagaceae > Nemorincola. The sequence continues at coordinate 80,464 of JAJNBJ010000006.1, read as the reverse complement.
GTATATATACCGTTGTTGCCACCAATCTTGCTACAGGCTGCATTAGCAACATGAACGGCAGTGCAACAATAATTGTTAACAGCTTACCTGCATCACACACCGTATCCCTAACCGATTCAACTATATGCGCAGGCAGCCCGGGCCCGCATGTTCAATTGAACAGCACTACTGTTGGTATACGGTACCAGTTACAGATAAACGGTATCAATGATGGCCCTCCTGTAATGGGCAGCGGCCCATCCTATGATTTTGGCGTTCATTCAACTCCGGGAATATACGTTGTAACGGCAACAGATGTCATTACAGGCTGCTGGACACAAATGTCAGGCACGCCGACGCTTGTGGTTAACCCGCTCCCCAATACACATTCATTGACCAGCGCAGGCAGCTACTGCTCGGGTACATCCGGCGCACGCATAAACCTGGCCACTTCTGATGTGGGTATCAGCTACCAGTTGCTCAACGGCAGCTTACCATCCGGCAGCGCGATGATGGGTACCGGAACAGTAATTGATTTTAACTACCATACCAGCGGACTTTATTCGGCCATTGCTACCAACCCGGTAACAGGCTGCACAAGGAGCATGACGGGAACGATCAATGTATCTGTAAACCCCTTGCCACCTGTGTATACTGTATCTGCCAGTGCGTCAACATACTGTAGCGGCGGCGCAGGTGTAATGGTATCGCTTTCTTCTTCTTCCACAGGCGTAAATTACCAGTTATACAGCGGCAGCATACCTGTAGGCAGTGTAGTAACCGGCACGGGAAGCGCAATTAATTTTGGCTACCAGACCGCGTATGCTACTTATACAGTAAAAGCAACAAATATTGCTAGTGGCTGCACATCGAATATGTCTGGCACCCCTTCAATAATGCCTGTCCCATCCCCGACTGCATATATGGTTATGGGTGATGGCTCCTATTGTTCAGGCGGTGGAGGCATAAATGTAAAGTTAGCTTCTTCCCAGGTAGGCACAAACTATTGGGTATACCAGGGCGGATTGGTAACGGGCACGTCTTTATCCGGCACCGGCGGGACTTTGGATTTCGGTCCACGATTTGTTGCCGGTTCATACCTCATCAAAGCTGTTAACGCATCAAATGGATGTGCTACCTGGATGACCGACAGCGCAGTGATCAGCGTAAAACCATTGCCTGTTGCGTACACTGTTACAGGCGGCGGTGGCTATTGTGCGGGCGACTCTGGTGTGCATATCAGGCTTTCCGGCTCTATTATCGGGACCAATTATCAGTTGATGTTCGGAACAACTGCAGTGGGCTTACCACTGGCAGGCACAGGCGCAGCCCTCGACTTTGGTTTGCAAACCGTAATGGGCACGTACACAGTAATAGCTACAGACCCACTGGTAGGCTGCCCCAAAACAATGAACAGCAGCGCTACGGTTGTGATTAACCCTGCCCCATCAATTTTCACAGTTACAGGTGGCGGCAGTTATTGCTCCGGCGGAACGGGCGTGCGTATTGGCCTGGGTATTTCCAGCCCCGGTGTTACCTACCGCATGTATAACGGTTCCACATTGGCAGGTACACTGGTAGGTACAGGTTCATCACTTGATTTCGGGCTACAAACATCAACCGGGGTCTATACTGTTGCAGCCACAAACCCGTCTGGTTGCATCAGCAGCATGACCGGCAGTGCCACCGTTTCAATAACCCCAACGGTAACTCCAACTGTCAGCATCAGTACCACACCGGATGATACATTATGCACCGGCATACTAGTCACTTACACTGCCATATCAATGAATGGCGGCGCTGCCCCCACTTACCAATGGACAGTGAATGGTGCAGTTGTCGGCACCGGTGCTTCCTACAGCTATTTGCCTTCGAATGCAGATGTTGTCCGGGTAAGCATGTTGAGCAATGCCGCATGCCCTACCCCTGCTACTGTTACTGATAATGTGACCATGACCGTAAGGCCAAACCCAAGTGTTTCAGGCTCTACGCGTATTTGCGTTGGTTCAAGCACAAACCTCACGGGCACCCCCGGCGGCGTTTGGATACCAGGCAACCCATCTATAGCCAACGTAGCCACTATCGGCACAACACTGGGCGTGCTTACCGGTATGTCAATGGGCATCACTACCATCAGCTATTCCTTGCTGGGTTGCACATCCATCATTGTGGTCACGGTGAACCCCGTACCAACTGTTACAGCCAGCAGTTCGGCAGCAGCATGCGGCGGCACCTATAACCTCGCTGCCAATGGCGGTGTTACCTATTCATGGCTGCCAATAGCAGGCTTGTCATGCAGCACTTGTGCTACAACTATTGCCCGCCCCATGGCGAACACCAATTATACCGTTACAGGTACGGCAGCTACAGGATGCTCATCCAAAGCAGCAGTAAGCGTGAATGGCAACCGCGTATCAGGGCACATTTCTTATACCGGCCTGTCATCCGATGTCTTCAAAGTTTGGCTCATCCACTTCAACCCATCCGACAGCACACTTACAGGCGTCGACTCCACATACACCTGCATGAGCTCCGGCACACCCTATTTTGAATTTGTGGGCAAGCCTGCAAACACTTATTATGTGAAAGCTAAACTGATGGGCACTATACCGGGCACCAGCGGCTACATACCAACTTACAGCCTCTCAACTCCTTATTGGTATAATGCTGCTACAGCAACACATACCAACGCAACAGACTCCCTGCACATCAATATGATCTATGGCACAGTGCCACCCGGCCCGGGCTTTATTGGAGGTTCCATATCATCGGGGGCAGGCAAAGGCACTTCGGGCAGCATACCTGCCGAAGGCATGATCGTTTACCTGAAAGATGCTGTGAGCAACTTCATACTTACTTATACATATACCGATGCAGACGGGAACTACTCCTTCAGCAATATAGCTGAAGGCAACTATGTGATATACCCTGAGGAGTTCCTGTATAATACAACTCCATCTGCTACTATTGTGCTTTCTCCCGGCGCAGACTCTGCAAAGAATGTGCGCTTCATGCAATACACCACATCGCGCAGGATAGTGCCTGTATCGGTAACAGGTGTTGCTTCCATGAAGACAGGCGCAGGGAATATTCACATCTACCCCAACCCTACTACAGGCAAAATAAACATCAGGTGGGCTGAGCAAACTACTGGCACAGCAACCCTGTCTGTTACCAACGTTGTTGGACAGGAGGTATATAATACGCAGCTAAACTTATCGCAACCATCAGGCGAAACGCAAGCCAACCTTGGCAACCTGACCAATGGCGTTTACCTGCTTTCTGTTAAAGGTGAGCACTTGAACTATACCTGGCGGTTGGTGATCGAACAATAAAGATTTTTTATCTGTGTGTGTTCTTAAGCTTCTGTTCTGCAGAAGCTTTTTTTATTGCATCAACAAATTCCCTTTTTATTAAATGAATAAATATCTCTATCTTGCCCTAACAAATATGCCCGGAATTACGCCTAATTAATTACAGACATACGAATATACCTAAAAAAGCATCTTATGAAGCACATACAACTCACTATCATTGCGCTTTTAATTTCTGTTATTTCTTTCAGTCAGGCGCCTATCAGCGGGCCGCCTTCAATTTGCATAGGCTATACCGGCACTTATACTAACTCAACACCGGGTGGTACATGGACCAGTAGCACGCCTGTTGTGGCAACTATTAGTGTTGCCACAGGCATAGCAACCGGTATTTCGGCTGGCACTGCTACTATTACCTATACGGTCGGTGCCAGCTCCGTCACTTACCCCATTACCGTAAATCCAATGCCCGCTCCCATTACCGGCCCTTCTTCAATATGCATAACCGGCTCAACCATACTTACCTCTGCTACACCCGGTGGCATTTGGTCAAGTGCTACCGCTTCAATAGCGACCATCGGTTCTATAGGCATGGCAACAGGAGTATCCCTTGGCACGGTTGCTATCAGCTATACCCTTCCTACTGGCTGCTCTACAAGTATGATATTCACCGTAACACCAACACCGATTGTTTATACCCTGACCGGTGGCGGCAGCTACTGTTCAGGGGGCACAGGTGTTACTATTGGGTTAAGTGGTTCTCAGGCCGGTGTAAGTTACCAGTTGCATAATGGGGCCTTTCCAGTAGGCGCCCCTGTTACCGGCACAGGCGCTGCAATTAGCTTTGGTTTGATAGCCTCACCCGCAACATATACTGCAGCAGCTTATCCCGGCACATCCTGTTCCACGGCAATGGCGAGCGCTGTAACTGTAACTGTTACTCCTCTGCCAACTGTTTATACTTTATCTTTTGCCGGTGGCGGTTACTGCGCTGGCGGCAGCGGTTCTACATTAACATTAAGTGGTTCACAAACAGGTGTTGACTATCAGCTTTACATGGGTAGTACCCCAATAGGCACACCAGCACCTGGCACCGGGTCTTCCCTTTCCTGGCCTGCAATGACTACTGCGGGCACCTATTTTGTTAGAGCAACAGACCTGTCAACCGGCTGTATGAGCGCCACTGCCACTGCCACTTTAGCCATCCACCCCTTGCCCACAGTTTACTCCGTAACCGGCGGCGGCAGCTACTGCGCGGGCGGCAGCGGTGTTACGATAGGATTAAGCAGTTCTGATGCAGGCGTCAGCTACCAGCTTATAGCAGGTTCATCTACGGCAGGTCCTCCCATTACCGGCACAGGCAGTGCTATCAGTTTTGGCTTACATACCTCCGCTGGCTCCTATACCGTTGTTGCAACCAATACTACTACCATGTGTACCAACAATATGTCTGGCAGTGCAACAGTCGCAATCACACCGATCTCTACGCCCTCCGTAACAGTTACTGCAAGCCCCGGCGCTACAGTGTGCGCCGGAACAACGGTTACTTTCAGCGGAGTAGCCTTATCAGCAGGCGTGACACCAAGTTACCAATGGCAATTAAACGGCACTCCCATAACCGGAGCAATAGGTTCAAGTTATACTTCTGCCACATTGGTAACCGGTGATGTTATTGAAGTGGTCATAACTTCCAGTAGCATATGCGTAACTACAAGCACAGCCATATCTGCTCCAATAACCATGACTGTTGGTTCACCAACAATCACCACATCGTCTACCTATCCATGTGGTGGTGCAGAAACCATAACAGCGTCAGGTGGTGTTACCTATTCGTGGTCGCCATCTACAGGGCTTTCATGCTCCACTTGTGGCGTTACTGACGCTACACCAACTACTGCAACAACCTACACCGTTACAGGCACTGATGGTTCAGGTTGCTCTAACACAGCAACCGTTACTGTAATCGCAAACCGCATAGCAGGACAAATCACCTACACAGGCGGGTCTTCAACCGATGTCTTCAAAGTATGGCTCATACAATTCAACCCTTCCGATAGCTCCATAACTGCTCTTGACTCCACAAGCAGTTGTATGATCTCCGGCACCACTCCATATTATGAGTTCCCTACCCCCGCAGCAGGCAGCTACCTGGTCAAGGCTAAACTGAATGGCACGGTAGCAGGCACCAGTGGTTACATACCTACTTACTATACTTCTACACCCAACTGGTATGCGGCAACAAGTATTGCCCATACCTCATCAAGAGATATTGCCAACATCAGCATGGTATATGGCACCGTGCCTTCAGGGCCGGGTTTCATCAGCGGCTATGTGGCATTTGGTGCTGGTAAAGGCACATCGGGGGATATACCGGAGCCAGGTATGCTCATCTATCTATACAACAGCACCGGCAGCATGATCACCTACACCTATACCGATGCAACAGGCAATTACTCATTCACCGGCCTGGCGAATGGCACCTACTTTGTATATCCCGAAGAACATAAATACTATACAACCCCATCTGCCACTATCACGCTTAGTGCATCCTCCCCTTCTGCTTCAGGCATCAGCTTCAGGAAGAGCACAACTTTAGGCACCATCAAGCCGTATGATTATACACGGATACTGACCGCTACAGCGATCGGCACAATAGCTGTTTATCCTGTCCCCACGTCCCGTTATTTACATATAAACTGGCCGGTAACTGCCGCAGCAAATACGGCTATCATTGTAAGGGATATGCAGGGGCGAACGGTTTACAATGCCTCAATAGATCCCACAACTGCCAATGGCCATAGTGCGCTTGACTTTAGTCACATACCTGGTGGTGTATACCACATTACCATCAGCTCAACCGACCTCTTTTATGCATCAAAACTGGTTGTAGCGCATTGATACTCTTCCAGGAACGTTCAATTATAATTTTGTAAAAAAGCTCCCCTTGCACGGAGCATTTTTACAAAAAAACTTCTCATCATTTAATCGGAGATATATAAAATCCATTAGCAACTCAATAACAAAGTATACATGAATTTAATTATCTGTCCCCTAGGATTTTCTTTACCTTGCGCACATAAACCCTGCCTGCAATAACAGGCTTTATTACATCACCACTACCAACCAAAAAGATTTATGAAGAAAGCATTTGCTCTTTTTCTCCTGGGCATTTTTTGCAGCATAGTGTCTTATGCAATTGATCCAATTGTCGGCAGTACCACAACCTGTGTAGGCTGGACAGCCACGCTCAGCGATGCCACCCCCGGCGGGACATGGAGCAGCAGTAATCCATCAGTAGCCACTGTCAGCTCATCAGGGCTTGTATCAGGTATTGGAGCAGGCACATGTACCATTACTTATGCTATAGGTTCTTCTTATGTAACAACGCCCTTCACGGTTAATCCTGCCAATGTCATCACCGGCCCTACAAGCGTTTGCACCGGCAACAACATCTCGCTCACAGGCTACCCCGCAGGCGGCTCCTGGACAAGCGGCACACCCACAGTTGCCACAGTCAGCTCTACCGGCCATGTTACAGGTGTAGGCACAGGCATTGTCAACATCTATTACACGGGCGGCGGTTGCTATGCCTACCAGATCGTGAATGTTAGCCCTTCTATCCCACCGCTTACAGGCATCACTACAGTAGGCACAAGCTTCACAACAACCCTTAGCAGCACCGTAAGTGGTGGCGTTTGGACAAGTTCTAATACAGCTATTGCAACTGTAGGTTCCGGTAGTGGTGTTGTAACCGGTATAACTGCAGGCTCGTGCAATATCACCTATTCAGTTGGCGGCTGTTATGCAACAGCGCTTGTAACCGTTACTACATCTATCTCCCCCATTTCAGGCAGTACAAGCACCTGTGCTGGCTCTATGGCAACTGTTACGGCTACACCATCCGGAGGCACATGGAACACCAGCAATACTGCCATAGCAACCATCAACACCATGGGAGTAGTAAATGGCATTGCAGCAGGAACAGTAACCATTACTTACACAGTGGGCAGCGCATATGTTACCCGTTCGTTTATTGTAAACACTACCCCTTCCATATCAGGCAGCAGCACCGTTTGTACCGGGTTAACCACAATGCTCACCGCATCACCATCAGGCGGCACATGGAGCAGCAGTAACACCATGATAGCCACCGTTGGCAGCACCGGCATCATTACCGGCATTAGCGCAGGGACAGCTACAATTACTTATACGTCCGGCACATGCTCGGCATATAAAACAATTACCGTCAGCCCAACAGCAAGCATCACAGGCAGCAGCACGGCATGTATCGGCTATCCAACAATACTCACAGGCTCACCAACAGGTGGTTCATGGACCAGCAGCAGCACAATGGTTGCTGCTGTTGGCAGCACAGGCATTGTTACCGGCACAAGTTCAGGAACAGCAACCATAACATACCATGCTTTTGGATGTGTTGGCTACAAAACAATGACGGTAAACGCTTCACCTGTTGTTTCTGGGGGCACTTCTGTTTGCGTAGGCGCTACAGTGCCGTTATCCGGCAGCCCATCAGGCGGCACGTGGAGCAGCAGCAATATCATGATCGCAACTGTTGGCTCTGCCGGGGTAGTAACAGGCACAGGTAGCGGCTTAGTTACCATCAGCTATACTCGTGGCGGCTGCAGCGCCCCTTACACATTATCTGTTAATCCAATCCCTGTCATTACAGGCCCCGGCTCATTATGTGTGGGCATTAATACGACCTTAGCAGTCACTCCCACCGGCGGTTCATGGACAAGCGGCAGCCCATCTGTAGCAACCGTAAGCCCAGCAGGATTAGTTACCGCAGTAAGCTCCGGCGTAGTGAATATCTATTACACAGCCAGCGGCTGCTACAATTTCAAACCTGTTACAGTTAATACCGCGCCTGCGCCTATTATGGGTACAACAACAGTGGCGCCTGGCGGCACTTCAACATTAACCTGTGCTACTCCCGGCGGCACATGGAGTTCTTCAAACCCCATGATCGCTACCGTTGGTTCATCAAGCGGCTTTGTTACAGGCATAGCCTCCGGCACTTGCAACATTACCTACAACGTGGGCGGGTGTTTTATATATGTGCCTTTCACTGTAGGCACAACTTCCATATCACCCATCACCGGCCCCTCAAGCACATGTGTAGGCTCTATGGTTGCACTTGCCAGCAGCACTTGCTGCGGCACATGGAGCAGTAGTCATCCCGCAATTGCTTCGGTTTCACCACTTGGTGTGGTTACCGGCACTGCCGCAGGCACATGCATTATTACCTATACTGTGGGCACATTGTTCGTAACACACACATTTACGGTTTACTCTTCAGCCGCTATTTCGGGCCCTCCATCGGTTTGCACCGGTATCCCGCATACACTCACCGCCTCCGTATCCGGCGGCACATGGAGTACTGCTGATACTGCACTCGTTACCATTAGCTCATCAGGCGTATTAACAGGCCTCAGCGCAGGCACAGCTACAATTACCTATTTTGCAGGTGGCTGCTACGGATATTATACGGTAATAATAAATGCAGCACCAACGATCACAGGCAGCAGCAGTTTGTGTGTTGGTTATACTGCTATGCTCTCAACAACGCCTGCAGGCGGCTCATGGACAAGCGGAACACCTACTGTTGCAACAGTTAGTTCATCCGGCTTAGTAACCGGGGTAAGCAATGGCGTTGTAAATATCTATTACACGCAGGGGGGCTGCTATAGCTTTAAGACCATTAATGTAGGTACCGGCGCTGCAGTTACCGGGGGCGGCGCCATCTGTATTGGTATGACAACAACATTGTCCGCTACGCCAGCCGGTGGCACTTGGTCAAGCGGCAGCACAGGGATAGCTATTGTTGGTTCTACGGGCATTGTAACCGGTGTCGCTGCAGGCGTGGCCAATATTAGCTATACAATGGGTGGCTGCGCATCATACATAGCAGTTACAGTAAATGGCAGCCCGGTCATTACAGGTGATATGCCCATTTGCACCGGTTCATCAATAACATTAACCGGTTCTGTTTCAGGTGGCACATGGAGCAGCGGCAACATTGCAGTTGCTACTGTTTCCCCAACCGGATCAGTGACAGGTATTGCTGCGGGTGTGGTCAACATCACATACACTACCGGCAGTTGCTATGCATACAAAACCATAACGGTCAGCACATCTGCAACTATCTCTGGCCCCAGCCTGGTTTGTATCGGCACTCCATCCGCATTTACAGGCACACCTGCCGGTGGCACATGGAGCAGCAGCAATACATTCCGTGCTATTGTCAACTCGATGGGGGTGGTTACTGGGCTTGGCGGTGGCGTTGTCAATATCAGTTACACAGCTGGCTCATGTTCCGCGTACATCACTGTAACGGTATCAGGCGCACCCATCATAACGGGTGGCGGCGGCCCCATCTGCTCAGGCGATATACTGTCGCTCTCCGCCTCTTCGGGCGGCGTGTGGAGCAGCAGCAATACCGCCGTTGCTACAGTTAGTTCATCAGGTAGTGTAACAGGCGTTGGTGCAGGCATTGCCAACATCACTTATACTACAGGCGGATGTTTTACTTATACCACAGTTACAGTGCATGCTACCCCCGTAATCAGCGGTGGCAGCGTTGTATGTATCGGTGTTCCACTCACGCTCACCGGTTCGCCCACAGGCGGCTCATGGAGCAGCAGCAATACATTCCGGGCTATTGTCAACCCATCGGGCATTGTCACAGGCCTTGGCGGTGGTGCTGTCAATATCAGTTACACCCTGGGTTCATGCTATGCGTATAAAACATTAACAGTTACAGGCGCGCCAACTATTCTTGGCAGCAGCACGCTTTGTTCAGGTTCAGCTATAATACTTTCTGGTTCTTCCGCTGGTGGTACATGGGGCACAAGCAATCCGTCGGTAGCTACCGTTACCTCATCAGGTACTGTTGTAGGTATGTCAGGGGGCACAGCAACCATTACTTATAATTTAGGCGGCTGTTTCGCTGTTAAGCCGGTTACAATTAACCCTACCCCAACTATAACAGGAGGTTCAGCAGTATGTACCGGCACACCACTGTCATTGGTCGGTTTCCCATCAAGCGGGGTATGGGCCAGCAGTAATCCTTCTTTGGCGTCAGTTAATGCTTTCGGGCAGGTCACAGGCATCAGTGCCGGCACAGTTACTATCACATACACACTCAACGGTTGCTCTGCCTACCATACGGTAACAATAGGCGCGGGCGCAGTAATATCAGGCAGCGGGCCTGTATGCGTCGGTTCAACCATCACCTTCACAAGTTCATTGGGCGGTGGTACGTGGAGCAGCAGCAGCACAGCGATTGCAACTGTGAGCGGAGGTAACGTGACTGGCGTAGGCGCCGGGGTTGCTATTATCAGTTACACCATGAGCAGTGGTTGTTCAGCAGTGAAACCCGTAACAGTGAACCCAAATCCTGCACCCATTATGGGGCCCGGCTCGGTACGGATAGGAAGCAGTATTACGCTTACTAATGCATCCCCCGGTGGAACATGGTTCTCTACCAACGCGGGTGTTGCATCAGTGGGCCCTACAACCGGGGTAGTTATGGGCCTCACACTTGGCACAACCAATATTCAATACTGGTGGGGTGGCTGCGCCACGGTGAAACCAATTACGGTAACATTATTCCCTCCAGTTGGCACCCCGGTTACCGCAACAAGTTCCACTGCATCTGCAAGTAGTACGTCAGGTGAAACCCGGCACTTAAAGCCGGTAGATTCAAACGGCTTCAGTATTGTTGCCACCGAAGGTGAGATTGGTTCTGTCAGGATATTCCCCAACCCTACGAGTGGCGACATCATCATCCAATGGCAGGACTTTGATCCCGGAACTTTCACTATGGTGATCGCTGATGTTGCCGGGCGCAAAGTGCATACATCAACCATAAGCATTAACGCACCCTCTTCCAGGGCAACGGTATCACTGGCAGAATTGGTCGATGGTATATATTTCTTTACAATTACTGACGGGCACACCAATTATTACGGCAAATTATATATACAAAAATGACCAGATTAAGATTGCTTTTTTTCCAACACCCGGCCAAGTCCGGGTGTTTTTATTAATCGATAGTTAGTTTATCATACCGATAAATCAAATAAGAATATTAACTATCCATAATAACCCATAAGTGATTAGATATTTTTCAACAGCACCAACGTTTTCGATAGATGACTCGTCTATTAATTGTGCATTAAACCACAAATATTATTAAAGAAAAACCTTACTTTTAGTCTTTCAAATTGACAACACTTGCCAAAATTGATTTTATGAAAAAAATCTTCTCGCTTGTCCTGTTAGGAATGTTATTTTCAATTGCATCCTCCAGGGCACAATGCCCTATCACCGGACCAGATCATTTGTGTGTCGGCCAGTCTTTTACCTACACTACAATATGTGACAGCGGTATCTGGATCAGCTCGTTCCCGTCAATAATTACGATCAACCCTGTTACAGGGGCTGCTACTGCTGTTGCGGCTGGCGTGGACACCATAAAATTCCAGCGTTTTGGTACAGGCCCATCTATGAAACTGGTAACGGTACACCCCACGCCGGCTATCAGCGGGCCTACAGTTGTATGTACCGGGAACTTTATCACCCTTGTTGCAACACCTCCCGGCGGCACATGGTCAAGCGCATGCCCTACGGTGCTTACCATCACCCCCACGTCCGGTATGATAACCGGTGTTGGTGTTGGCACCTGCGTGGTCACCTATACCTCTGCGGCCGGGTGCAAAGCGCAACATACCGTACGCGACAGCAATTGCGTTGTTCTTGACTCAATAATTGGCCCATCTAGGGCATGTGCTGGCTCGGTTGTATCATTTTTCAATAGTACATCGGGCGGCACCTGGAGCAGCAGCAACACTGCCGTGGCTACTATCAACCCCACTACAGGCGTAGCTACAGCCATTAGCGCCGGCACCACAAATATCATTTACACTGTCGGGACAACGTCAATAAGCATGGTATTTACTGTAGGCGCCATACCAACAATATCGGGCCCGTCAACAGTGTGTGTAGGAAATTCAATAACACTTACCCATGCGGGTTCAGGTGGCGGAACATGGACCAGTAGTTCCACGGCCATCGCATCGGTTACTTCCGGCGGTGTAGTCACAGGTATGTCCGCCGGTGTCGCGATCATAACATACGTTGAAACAGGCTGTTTAGCTACCCGTGCCGTAACGGTGACCGCCGGGCCCGCACTCATCGGGGGACCATCAACTGTGGGGATAAGCAGCACCATAACTTTAACCAATGCTACTTCAGGCGGCATTTGGAGCAGTAGCAATACTTCAATTGCAATGATAGGCTCAACATCAGGCATTACTACCGGCATCTCCACCGGAGTGGTTACTATCTCTTATACTGTTGCAGGCTGTTCAGCTACAAAAACGGTCACTGTTACCTCTTCAAGCACCATTGCCCCCATCATGGGCAGTTCATCTGTATGTGTCAGCTCTTCCACTTTACTCACCAATGCCACACCGGGCGGCACATGGAGCACCAGTAACCCATCAGTTGCAACAGTTTCCGCCACCGGCCTGGTAACAGGTGTTTCCGCTGGCACAGTTACCATAACTTATACTGTAGGCAGCAGCTTTGCAACAAAATTGGTCACCGTTTATTCAGGGGCGTCTATCTCTGGGCCAGGCTCGTTGTGTGTAGGTTCAACCATAACGTTGACTGCAACCCCAACGGGCGGCACGTGGACCAGCAGCGCCCCAACCATTGCTTCTGTTGGCTCATCGGGAGTGGTTACTGGCATGGGTTCGGGAACAGCTATTATCTATTACCTGGCTGCCGGATGCAATGCTTACAAAGTAGTTACAGTTACACCAGCACCAGCGCCTATCGCAGGTGTAGCAACCACAACCGTTGGTGGCACCAGCACTTTATCTGATGCTACCGCAGGCGGTACCTGGAGCAGCAGCAACACTGCTATTGCCACAGTAAGTGCATCCACAGGGTTGGTGACCGGCATTGCCGCAGGCACATGCACCATCACTTATACCTTACCATCAGGATGCTTCAGGACAATAACATTCATAGTTACACCGGCAATCACGGTTATCGGTCCGATTGTTGGCCCGTCAAGTACTTGCGTAGGCACTTCTATTACACTTACCGACAGCACCGCAGGCGGCACATGGAGCAGCAGCAACCCATCTGTTGCTACCGTTAGTTCAACGGGAGTAGTTACAGGCGTTGCAGCAGGAACTGTAACGATCACTTATACAGTAGGCGCAAGCTTTGTTACCAAACTGGTAACCATTACTGCAAGCGCATCTATTGGCGGGCCATCTACAGTATGTATAGGCGCTTCAATTACATTATCCGGCACGCCAACAGGCGGAACATGGACAAGCAGCAGTACTGCCATTGCATCCGTTACAACCACAGGCGGATCTGTAACAGGTATGTCGGCAGGTGTTGTTACTATTACTTATACTGCAGGCGGGTGCATAGCAACCAAACTGGTTACGGTCACTGCATCTCCAACAACTATTTCCGGCACCACAACCGCAACAATAGGCGGCATCAGCACTTTATCCAGCACACCAGCCGGTGGCACATGGACAAGCAGCAATACTTCAATTGCAACAGTGAACCCGGCAACGGGCGTAGTTACAGGCGTAGCAGCCGGTACGTGTACAATTACATACACATTAGCCAGCGGTTGCTTCAGAACGATCACTTTTGTTGTTACCGGCAGCACTACACTGCCTCCTATTGGCGGCCCGTCTTCTACATGCGTAGGGTCTTCCATTACGTTGACCAACAGCGTAACCGGCGGCACATGGAGCAGCAGCAACACGGCAATTGCAACAGTTAACGCTGCAGGCGTAGTAACCGGGGTTTCTGCAGGAACTGTTACGATTACTTATACGGTAGGTTCATCTTTCGTTACAAAAATAATTACTGTATCATCAGGCGCTACTATTACCGGCAGCAGCAGCGTATGCATTGGCTCGTCAACCGCCCTCGCAGGTTCGCCTTCAGGCGGCACATGGGCAAGCAGCAACCCTTCTGTTGCTACCATTAGCTCCACAGGCGTGGTTACCGGCGTTGCAGGGGGTATTGTTAATATCTACTACTCCTCCGGCGGATGCAGCGCATTCCGGACCGTTACAGTAAGCACATCTGCAGTTATTTCGGGCAGCAGTTCTCTTTGCCTCGGATCAACAACCAGCTTAACAGCAACACCTACGGGCGGGACCTGGAGCACCAGCAACCCCGCAATTGCCACAGTAAGCCCAACAGGTTTGGTAACAGCAATTGCTACCGGCGTTGTGAACATTTATTATGCAAGCAGTGGTTGCTATACTTACAAATCAGTTACCGTGAACACAGCAGCAGCTATCACAGGCAGCAGCACAGTCTGCATCGGTTCCACCATAACGCTTACAGCAACACCCGGCGGCGGCACATGGACCAGCAGCAGCACAGCTATAGCTAGCGTTAGCGCCACAGGTGTGGTTACCGGCATGTCTGCAGGCACAGCAACTATTACCTATACCAACGGCGGATGTACTGCGGTGAAAGTGATCACCGTTGGCGCCGGCAGCCTTATTTCCGGTGGCAGTGCAGTTTGCATAGGATCTGTATTAACATTATCAGGCTCACCAACCGGCGGCATATGGACAAGCAGCAACACGGCTATAGCAACCGTTAGCTCCACAGGTGTAGTTTCCCCCGTTAGTGCGGGTGTGGTTACTATCTCTTATAGCGCTGGCAGCAGTTGCATCGCTACACGCACTGTTACTGTCAGCGCGGCAGCAGCCATTATAGGCACCAGCACAGTATGTGTTGGTGGCACTATCACATTAACGGCAACTCCGGGTGGTGGCACATGGATCAGCAGCGACTCTTCCAAAGCAATAGTAAGCAGTACCGGAGTGGTATCAGGTTTAGCTACAGGCGTAGTTACGATCTATTACACTTCAGGCGGCTGCTCGGCATCGCGCACAGTTACTGTTACCCCCGGCGCAATTATCTCCGGTGGCGGCAGTGTAATGTGTGTAGGTAGCTCAATGTCGTTAAGCGCAACCCCATCCGGCGGCGCATGGAGCAGCAGCAACACAACTGTTGCCGTGGTAACTTCTACAGGTTTGGTAACAGCAACGGGCGTAGGGGTAGTAAATATTTACTACGCGCCAACAAGCGGCTGCACTACATATCGTACCGTAACCGTTAGCGCAAGTGCAGTTATCAGCGGCAGCAGCACCGTTTGCCCTGGTTCTTCAATAACGCTTGGCGCTACTCCATCAGGCGGCAGTTGGACTAGCAGCAATACAGCTATTGCTACAGTGTCATCCACAGGAATGGTAACCGGTGTTAGCGGTGGCGTAGTTACCATTACTTATGCCGCAGGCGGATGCGCAGCAACTAAATTAGTTACCGTAAGCGCTGTATCGATTTCCGGTGGCGGAAGCGGCCTCTGCGTAGGCGCTACAATGAGCCTGACCGGAAGCCCGACAGGCGGAACATGGAGCAGCAGCGATACTACAAAAGCATGGGTAAGTTCATCAGGCGTAGTTACTGGCTTGTCATCCGGCAGCGTGATCATTACCTACACATTAGGCGGGTGCAGGGCTACACGCACTATCGCAATCAGTGGCTCGGCATCTATCACAGGCAGCAGCACCGTTTGTACAGGCTCATCTATAACATTAACAGGTTCTCCAACAGGCGGAATATGGACAACCAGCAGCACAGCTATTGCAGCAGTATCATCTTCAGGCGTTGTTACAGGAATGAGTACAGGTGTAGCTACGATCACTTATACTTCCGGCGGGTGCAGCGCTACTAAGCTGGTAACCGTTACTGCTGGCGCAGTGATATCTGGCAGCAGCTCAATGTGCCTCGGCACAACAATGACACTCGCAGCAACCCCAACAGGCGGCACATGGAGCAGCAGCAATACGGCTATAGCTACCGTAAACTCTGCTGGTGTAGTGAGCGGGGTCAGCACAGGTGTTGTCAACATCACTTATGCGCCAACGTCGGGTTGCGCAGCTGTCCGCACAGTTACAGTCAACGGCAGCTCAGCCATTACCGGCAGCAGCAGCACATGCGTTGGCTCATCAGTCACACTTTCATCTACTCCGTCTGGCGGCATATGGGCCACCAGCTCATCAACTATTGCTACAGTAAGTTCATCCGGTGTAGTTACCGGTCTTGCTCCCGGCGTAGTAAATATTTACTACGCGCTGGGCGGATGCTACGCATCTAAAACAATGACTATCACAGCAACCCCTGTTATTACAGGTACTGTTTCTATATGCATAGGCAGCACCGGCGCACTCAGCGCTACCCCATCAGGCGGCACATGGACCAGCAGCGCCACAGCCATTGCCAGTGTAAGCGCTACAGGCGTGATTACAGGTATGTCTGCCGGCACTGCAACTATTACCTACTCCGTCGGCAGTTGCTTTGCAACCCGTACAGTAACAATAACCCCGGGTTCATCAACAATTACCGGCGGCAGCACAGTATGCTTAGGCTCAACACTTACACTTACAGGTTCACCATCGGGCGGCACATGGGCAAGCGGCTATACAGGCACCGCAACAGTAAGCTCTACTGGTGTAGTTACGGGTGTTGGTGTTGGTGTTGTAACCGTGTACTACGCTGTTGGTGGCTGCTATGCATACAGGTCAATAACAGTTAATCCCGTTCCCGCTGCTATAGTTGGCGCATCCACAGTTTGCACAGGCTCCTCAATAATGTTGTCTGATCCTACACCGGGTGGTACATGGACAAGCAGCAGTACAGCAATAGCATCTGTAACATCTACAGGTTTGGTAAACGGCATGAGTGTAGGCGTTGCAACGATATCCTATACAGTGGCTGGCTGCCGTGCTGTAAAACCAGTTACGGTTCACCTTACCCCGGCTGCTATTACTGGTGGCTCTACGGTTACTACCGGTGGTACACTGTCATTAAGTTCAGCTACTCCCGGCGGCACATGGACCAGCACTAACCCATCAAGGGCTACCGTGCATCCAACCAGCGGCCTTGTTACAGGCGTGGCATCAGGCACCGTGAACATCAACTACGCTATCGGCCCTTGCAACGTGTTCAAAACCATAACAGTTACAGGGCCTCTCGGTCCGCTGACACCTGACGTGAACCCAACAGAGGCCAGTTCTCTTTCAGAAATGGGCTCAGGCTCATCAGCAGCCAAAAATACTGCAACCAACAAAGTGGCTTCACTTTCTGCCGAAGCAGTATTGAGTGTTTATCCAAACCCAACCAGCGGCAATGTGAATGTTAAATGGGAGAACCAGGAAACAGGTGCGTGTAAATTGGTTGTGTCAGACATTATTGGCCGCGAGGTGTATCATACAACGCTGAATATTAATGAAGCATCAGGTGAAACCCAGGTAAACCTGTCTGACCTGAAAGATGGTATTTATATGATCATGCTTAAGTCGGAGTCTATCCATTATAGCGGCAGGCTCATAATCAGGCAATAAACTATTTACTTTTAGTTAAAAGCCCCACGCATCCCGCGTGGGGCTTTTTTTATCATAATAAAATATATGCTATTCTGGCTCTAACGTTTTCATTGCGTAGTTCGTCATATTATTTGCAGGCAAAAAAACTGCTTTTTAAAAATCACTTAAAGAACGATCTATGAAAAAATTGATTACGCTAAGTATTTTAGCAACGATGCTCACCTATGCATCCTACGCACTATCCCCGTTTCTACCGTCAACGGGCACTGTATGTATTGGCTCAACCCTTCACCTGGTTGACAGCCTTGATCCCGGCGGCACTTGGACAAGCAGTAACCCCTCAGTAGCTACCGTAACTTCTGTAGGCTCCGGTGTTGGGGCGCTTACAGGTGTTTCAGCAGGTGTTGTCAGCATTACCTATACATTGGGTGCTGCTTCTGTTTACGGCTCTTTTACGGTTAACCCGTCTCCGGGTACTATTTCCGGCGGCACTAGCCCCATCTGTGTAAGTTCTTCCACTACCCTTACAGCCTCAACCTCAGGCGGCTATTGGACTTCCGGCTCCACTTATGTCGCCACAGTCGGTTCATCTTCAGGCGTTGTTACGGGCAGCCATGCAGGCACAACATCTATCATGTACCACCTAGGTGGTTGCACTATACATAAAACAGTTACAGTTATAGCGACAACTGCTTCAAGTATTACAGGCCCAACTACGGTATGTGCTGGTTCTACGATCACTCTTACAGATTCTTCAGGTGCGTCAGGCATATGGAGTACTAGCAACCCTAGTGTGGCCACTGTTGGTTCATCTTCAGGAGTTGTTACAGGCGTTGCAGCAGGCACCGTTACTATTTCACTTACAGTTACAGGCCCTTGTGGTACTGCTACAGTAACAAGGGTAATAACAGTTTCCGCTACTACTACCCCAGGTACAATTTCAGGCCCTTCCACAGTTATGGTAGGCAGCAATATCACACTCTCTGCCAGCCCTTCAGGTGGTTCGTGGACAAGCGGCTCTACTTCAATAGCAACAATTACTTCCGGCGGTGTAGTTACAGGTGTTGCAGCAGGCACATCAGTTATCACCTACACGATCGCCGGTTGCAGCGGCCCGGCTTCAACATACAAAACAGTTACAGTTACTCCGTTCGATGGCATTTCCGGCCACGTATTATTTGGCAGTGGCGCACACTACGGCAACGTAAAGGTTTGGCTCATTACTTATGATGTCCCAACCCACTCCCTCACAGCCACCGATTCTGTTTCCGTAGCATGCAGCGGCACCAGCGTTTACTACCAGTTCCTCAGCAAACCCACAGACTCATACCGTGTGAAAGCTGCTATAGTTGATACCTTCTTCACAGGCACAGGCTATATACCAACCTACCACGACAATGACTTCTACTGGTACAATGCGCTGGTGATACCTCACGTTTCAGGTACCTCAGACATCAATAAAGACATTAACATGGCAGTTGGCACTATTACATCAGGCCCTGGCTTCATAGCTGGCGATGTATATACCGGAGCAAACAAAGGAACTGCTGGTGCAATACCTGCCGAGAACCTCCACATATGCGTAGTAAATTCAACCAGCGGACAAATAGTACAGCAGACCTATACCGACGCTGCAGGCCACTATTCATTCAGCAACCTGCCCGTTGGCGCAACTTACTATGTGTTCCCGGATTCTTTGAACTTCCTGACAACCGCTTATACAAGCATCAACCTTACTTCAGCAACCCCATCAATGTCAATAGCGCACTTCACCATGCATACTTTGTCTAAGACCATCACGCCGCATACACAGTCAGTTAACCATGTAACACCGGTTAGTTCATCTGTTGCTGCATTCCCTAACCCTGCAAATGATAAACTGTTCATCAGGTGGGAAGAGAAAGCTGCTGAAACCGCGAACATAGTGATCGCAGACATCACAGGCCGTGAAATGTACAATGCCACCATTGATATGAATGAAGGTACAGGCATCAGGGCTATCGATATGTCTTCCTTCGTAAATGGCTTGTATATAATAACTGTAAAAACAGCAACTATCAGCTATAGCAACAAGCTGCAGGTGCAACACTAAAGTGATGATGGCTAAATAAATATTATTAAATGAGGCAGTTATTTTTCTTTTTTTCAAGGCGAAAAAACTGCGAATAGTGGCCTATTTAAAGATTTTTCAACGTAGAAAAAATGAAAAAGAACAAGTCAGTTGGTAATATTTATTTAGCCATCATCACTTAATTTCCTTCTTGTGCTTTAAATAAGAGAAAGGGGCGTTTTCGCCTCTTTCTCATTTTAAGACAACCTTTAACCAGCTTACCTTATATTTGTATATCGCAAACATGGGCTACCAAATGGCTAAAAAACTCTTAGGGCTTATCGTCATTTTACTTTCATGCCACACCCTGTTTGCCCAGCACGAAGAAGAACATTTCCGCAACAATCAATTCTCCTCCGGCCGTGTTTCCGATGCCTATAAAAAATATAACGATACACTTGCAGCAGAGTTCAGGAGAAAAGGTATGGCTTACCCTCCAAAGGATATATACATACGCGCTTTCAAATCGCAGAACGTAATGGAACTATGGGCACGCAATAACGAGAATAATGAATATAAACTCATAAAAACCTATTCCATCTGTGCCATTTCCGGCAAGCTTGGCCCTAAACGTTCACAGGGCGACCGCCAGGTTCCCGAAGGCTATTATTTTATTGAGGAATTCAACCCTAAAAGTGAATACTACTTATCAATGCTGCTCAATTACCCTAACTATACTGATCGCATGAATGGCACACCTGCCCACTTAGGTGGTGATATATACGTGCATGGCGGCTGCGTGACAATCGGTTGCCTGCCTATGTCGGACGAGGGCATTAAAGAATTGTATACCGTTTGCCTCAGCGCTAAAATGAACGGGCAGGAATTTATCCCTGTCCACATATTCCCCACCCGCCTCAACAGGAGTGGCATGAACTACCTGAAAAATGAATTTCCCGGAGATTACACCCGGCAGCAATTCTGGGCCGACTTAAAAGCAGGGTACGAATACTTCGAAAAATACCACAAACTCCTCCCCGTCATGTACAGCCCCGATGGCCGCTACGCCAACTAACCCCCATCAAAGCCGTCATTATTAGGAGCGCGACTAGCCCTGCGCGTAGCCGCGCGACGTAATAATCCCCTGAAGCTACCTACGAAGCTGATTAGCATTCCTTCCTCCTTATTGCGGTAGCAAACAAGGATCAAGGTTCAAACGGCTTCCCTATCTTTGCATAACTAAAATGCGTCAGCTTAGCATCATATCTGTTTTTATCCTCATCACCACCCTCATCTCCTGCGAAAAGGAAGTGCATATCAATATGAGTTCCTCTTCAGGCAAAATAGTGGTGCAGGGAGGTATTGAGAGCGGCGTCCCCCCTTATGTACTACTCTCGTCAACCATCAGCTTCTTTGCAAAAGTAGACCTCAGTACGCTGGAGAAAAGTTTTATTCATGGCGCTGTCATTACGGTCTCAGACGGCAGCCGCACTGTGACACTGAAAGAATATTCATTCGATACCGGCTCGGCCGCTAAATTCTACATCTACTCAATTGATACGCCTTTCAATCCGCTAACAGCATTGCTGGGTGAAAATGGTAAATTCTACACACTATCCATCACTTACAACGGTCAAACCTATACTTCGGTCACTAAGATACCCACACCTAAACCTATAGACTCCATGTGGTTTGCAGAACCCTTGTTCAGGACACCACGCACCCCTGATAGTGCTAAACAGCTCTTTGCAAACTTTACCGACCCCGACACACCGGGCAACTACGTGCGCTACTATACCCGCCGCGACAATAACCAATTCTACCCCTCCGACCAGTTTAACGATGAAGTGGTAAACGGCAAACCATTAACGAACATTCCCCTTTATGGTGGTTTTATTGGCGCCACAGAGGAAACTAATACCGATTCCCTGCGCTATTTTTTTAAAGGCGAAACAGTTACCCTCAAATGGTCTGCAATAGATAAAAAAACTTATAATTTCTGGAACTCGTTTGCCTACGCACGCAACGCACTCGGCAACCCATTTGCGTCACCTATTAACTTACAAACAAATATATCCAACGGCGCCCTCGGCATCTGGGCAGGTTACGGCAGTACTGAAACAACCCTTATTGTACCTTAAAATAAGCCCTGACAGGGCGGTATTATAATAGCCGGGGGTGTAGCCCACGGCATAAAAATACATATTACAGAGCCCTGAAGGGGCGACATACTTTTGGGTAAATACCAATATCGTTAGCGTGATGGCCTAGCCTCGATGGAGCGACAGTACAATCCACAACAAAATCTTAATAATGTGAATAGCACCGATGCAGATTTGATACATCCGCAATTCTTTCGCACCTTTA
The DNA here is from genome assembly GCA_021155965.1 of Flavipsychrobacter sp. Taxonomy (GTDB): domain Bacteria; phylum Bacteroidota; class Bacteroidia; order Chitinophagales; family Chitinophagaceae; genus Nemorincola. The sequence goes on along the minus strand of JAJNBJ010000006.1, from coordinate 58,280 downwards.
TCACATAATTTTAAAAACAAGTTCCTCCCTTCAGGGAGGCTAGGAGGGTATGAGTGAAATAGAAAAAGTACATTGCTTCATTATAGGCTCTGGGCCTGCGGGTTACACCGCTGCCATATATGCTGCGCGCGCCAATCTCAAACCGGTATTATACCAGGGCCTGCAGCCCGGCGGGCAATTGACCATTACCACCGAAGTAGAGAATTATCCCGGCTACCCAAATGGCATTATGGGGCCGCAAATGATGATCGACTTTGAGCAGCAGGCACAACGCATGGGTGCCGATATCCGCTGGGGAATGGTTACCAAAGTTGATTTTTCTGTAAGGCCTTTTAAAATAGAAGTGGACGAAGAAACATGGATCAACGCCGATTCAGTGATAATCGCCACAGGCGCTTCAGCCAAATGGCTGGGCCTCGAATCAGAGCAGCGCCTCAACGGCCACGGCGTCTCGGCCTGTGCCGTATGCGATGGCTTCTTCTTCAAAAACCAGGAAGTAGCCATAGTAGGCGCCGGCGATACGGCCTGCGAGGAAGCCCTCTATTTATCTAAGCTCTGCAGCACAGTTCACATGTTTGTGCGCAAAGGCGAGATGCGTGCCAGCAAAGTAATGCAGGACCGCGTGCTCAAAACCGCCAATATAAAAGTGTATTGGAACACCGATACAGTAGAAGTACTCGGCGACCGTGTGGTGGATAGCGTAAAAGTGCGCAACAATGTTTCCGGTGAGGAAACTGTTATACCGCTTAAAGCATTCTTCGTTGCCATAGGTCATGAACCAAATTCAGCACTTTTTAAAGGAATGCTGGATATGGACGATCAGGGCTACCTCATCACCCAGCCCGGCTCCACCCGCACAAACATTCCCGGCGTGTTTGCCTGCGGCGATGTACAGGATAAGATATACCGCCAGGCAGTAAGCGCAGCAGGCAGTGGCTGCATGGCCGCCCTCGATGCAGAGCGTTATCTGGGAGCATTGGAGCACCACGGATAGAAAAAAACAGTGCAGCATCATGACTGCATATACCGAGATACAGGCTTATCCTCTTGAATGGAAAATTGGAGTTGGCATTTTCATAATGTTGACACTTTTTGTTATTCCGCGCTTTGACAACAAAGTAAGACGTTTATTGATAGCCTTGCTCGTCTTCGTCGATCTCTTTGCTATATATTTTGTATCCAGAAAGCTGGAAACACATATTGATAAAACAGGCATTTACTACAAAATGTCTCCAGCGTGGTATGGTGCGCAATATTTAAGCTGGGATAGCATATCAACTGTTTCGGTGCAAAGAATGTACCGGTACACAACGAGGATGCCGGCCAAAGCCTACAGTATTACAGGCAAATATGCAGTATTTATCAGGACAGAGAATGACAAGAGAATAATCTTGGGTACACAGCACCCTGACGAAATGAACGCCGCCTTGCTCAAATTTTCCCGGGCACGCTACCAATAGCCCTGCTCCCACACTGAAAAAAGCAGGGCAAATAGAACTACCTTACCAGATCATATATCGCAAATCACAAATCACATATCCTACGATTGCGGCACAGAATGCAGCGCTACCCTGTTCCCTTCACTATCCATGAACACGGCCATATAGCCATACTCCGGCGATATCTGCGTTTTTGGCACCAGCACCTTGCCGCCTGCTCCCTCTATCCTGTCCAGCACATTTTGCACATCAGGATTGCCGTTCAGGTACAACAGCGGCCCATCAGTTCCCGATGGTTTAAAGAACTCCGCATTGTGCACCAGCGATCCGCCAACACCCATCATATCTTCCAGCGGGAACATCCGCATCTTCAGGTTAGGCGTATCCATCGGCACTAACTGCACGCCGAATATCGTTTCATAAAATTTCTGGGCCCTGTCAAGGTCCGTTGTTGGTATCTCAAACCAACTGATAGCATTTTTAAATCCCATAGCTTAAATATAATAACGCATTAACAAATCAAAACCTAAAAATCCCTAACAAAAAACTCACTTACGACTTATGACTTACGACTTACGACTAATTACCCCCTATACCCTCCCACCTCATCAGCTTTCGCCCGTTTCAGTTGTTCGCTCAGTCTGCTTTCCTCAATATCCATCTCATGCTCCAGCTTTTTCAGCACATCGCTGTCCATGGCTGCTTCCTTATGTAATCTTATGATGATCTGTCGCTCAAAATCCAGCACGTGCTTCTGCGCTCTCGCATACTGCATCAGCGTCATATGGGCCCTATGGCCCACAGGCTTTTCAGCATCACCTTTTTCGCTTACCAGCCGCAGATTTATCTCGTACTTGGTGCGCAGCCGGTGCACTACTTCCTCATCATACTTGCCATCAGCAATGTTCGCCTCTATGAATGCTATTGCCTGTGTGCTTATATGCTTGCGTACCTCGTTCTCCTCTTCACGCGCCTTTGCCAGGTCAGGCCTTATCTTCAGCCGTTTTATCAGCAGTCGCAGAGATAACCCGTGCACCACCAGTGTCAGGAAGATGACACAGAAGGTGATGAACAGGATCATATCTCGCTGCGGGAATGCGCTGCCATCAGCCAGCGTAAGCGGAATGGCCATGGCCGCCGCCAGCGATACAACACCCCGCATGCCCGCCCAGGATATAACAAGCACATAACGCCAGTCTATTTTTTCCTTATGCTTCTTGCGCAGGTTCGCGATCCATAGCGGCAGGTAGGCCCCGGGGAATACCCATAATATACGCACAAGTATTGCTACCGTGGTTATAAGCACACCATAGCCAAATGCTTGCAGCAAAGAGTCCGTCTCTATATTTTTTACGATCGAAGGCAATTGCATTCCGATGAGTATAAATACAAAACCGGTCAAAAGGAACTCTATGGTGATCCATACGGAGGTAGCCTGCATTCTCGTCTGGAAGGTAATGGACTCATGCGACCTGTGCGAAAGGTACAACCCTGCGGTAACCACTGCCAGCACACCCGATGCATGAAAATGCTCAGCCAGCAGGTAGGCCACATAAGGCGTCAGTAACGTCAGCGCCACTTCCAGCGTAGCATTATCTGTTATGCGTTTGTGCCCGTGCCTGAACAACCAACCCAGTGCCAGCCCTATGCCAACTCCACCCAGCGCCACCCATATGAACTGCACGCTTGCCTGCCACATAACGAAAGAACCCGTAACAATACTGGCTATGGCATATCGGTAGGCCACCAGGGCCGATGCATCGTTCACTAAGCTTTCTCCTTCAAGTATCGAGACCACCCGCCTGTTCAGGTTAAGGCCACGGGTAACGGAAGTGGCTGCAACGGCATCGGGTGGAGAGATCACCGCCCCCAGTAGAAAGCCCAGTTGCCACGAAAAACCCGGAATAAAATAATGTGCCACAACAGCTATCGTCACCACGCTGAAAAACACCAGCCCCGTCGCCAGCGACAGTATCGATCGTCGTTCGGCCCTGAAATCGTGCCACGATAGCCGCCATGCAGCAGTATAAAGCAATGGCGGTAAAAACACCAGGAATACGGCGTCCGGTTTCAGCACCAGTTCCGGCACATGTGGCAAAAAACCAATGATCAGGCCGGCAAATACAAGCATGGTAGCCTGTGGTATCTTCAGCCACTCCACAAATGCCGATAGAACAATAATGACCACCAGCAGAAGCACTATCACCTCTATACTATGCATAAAGCCCTAAGATAGTATAGTACTCTGAAATATAAAATGTGCTTTCAAACGCATTTTTTATTATGCATTATTATCTGATCATCATCAGAATTTCGCATTAACCCTATTCAATACTTTATGCCGGTCCAAAATCAAAATTGGCATTGAAAAACACCTTTGCGGACTTACAGACATAATATGGAGCTGCGCCTTTGCGTCTCTGCGTGAAATTATTAATGCCACTTCCCATCCCCCTGGCATTACCTCACATCAGTGGCACGGGAATTTGTTATCTTTATTCAGATTGGATCTTTAAAAACAGCATGAGCAACCTTCCACCACTCATAACTGACCTTGCATTGATAATGGGCGCAGCCGCCATTGTCACGCTCGTGTTCAGGCGGTTGAAGCAGCCTACCGTGCTGGGCTATATATTGGCGGGCTTGCTGGTAGGTCCTAATTTTCATCTGTTCCCAACCGTCACCGACCTGGAAAGCGTGGAGACCTGGGCCCAGATAGGCGTCATAATTCTGCTTTTTTGCCTTGGGCTTGAGTTCAGTTTTAAAAAACTGGCACGGGTAGGCGGGCCTGCGTCTGTTACAGCTATTATAGAAGTTGTTGTCATGCTGTGCATCGGTTTTGGCACCGGCAAAGCATTAGGCTGGCCTGCTATCGATAGCATTTTTCTTGGTGCCATGTTGTCCATTTCTTCTACCACCATCATTATCCGTGCGTTCGATGAGCTGGGTGTTAAGGAAAAGAAGTTTGCCGGCTTGGTATTCGGCGTACTGGTGATACAAGACCTTGTGGCGATCTTGATGTTGGTACTGCTGCCTACCTTGGCTATAAGTTCAGGGTTAACAGGCACAGCCGTGCTGTACCCTGTTGCAAAGCTGGTCTTCTTCCTGGTGCTGTGGTTCGTTTCCGGCATTTTCTTTCTCCCCACTGTCCTGCGGAAAATGAATAAGTTCATGAATGATGAAATGCTGCTCGTCACCTCACTGGCGCTGTGCTTCTTAATGGTCATCCTGGCCACCGGCGCCGGCTTCTCTTCAGCGCTCGGGGCTTTTATCATGGGTTCTATACTGGCAGAGACCAGGGTTGGGCAAAAGATTGAGCATCTTACGGTTTCTATTAAAGAGATGTTTGGCGCTGTCTTCTTCATTTCGGTCGGAATGCTCATAGATCCCGCTATTATCCCTCAGTACTGGAAACAGATCCTGCTCATTGCCACCGTAGTATTGTTGGGCCAGCCGCTTATAGCAACCATTGGTGCTTTGCTTTCACGGCAGCCATTAAAAACATCCGTACAGGCAGGCATGAGCCTCTCCCAGATAGGCGAGTTCTCATTCATCATCGCCACAATGGGCCTTAGCCTTAAGCTCACCAGTTCATTCCTCTACCCTATTGCCGTGGCAGTATCTGCCCTTACTACGTTCACAACACCCTACATGATACGCCTCTCTACTCCCGTTTACAACCTGCTTGATAAAAAGCTGCCCGGAAAATGGAAACTGGCGATAGAGCGGTATAGCGCCGTGGGCAACGGCGTAAAAGCTACCAGCGACTGGAATAAATTCCTCAGGTCCTACATCTTGCAAACGGTCATCCATACTATATTGGTAACGGGCATCGTTTTCCTTATGTTGCGGTTTGGCCTCCCAATATTTGGCAAGCTTAAAGATACGCCCCTTGTTCGCTTTTCAGCTGCATTCACCACCTTACTGCTCATCGCACCTTTTCTTTGGGCGCTTGCCATCCGCAGGATACAGGACGATGCCGCCCTGCGGCTGTGGAATAATAAATATTATAAAGGCCCCATGATAGTGCTGCAGGTAGTGCGCCTGGTCATCGCAGCCGCCGTCATAGGCTTTGTGCTGCACAGCATCATATCCTATTTCTGGGCGGTAGTTGCTTTACTGGTACTGGTTGCCCTCATAGTCATCAACTACAAAAAACTGCAGCTGGTACATCTCTGGATCGAGCGCCGTTTTATCATGAACCTCGATGACAAGGAAAAACAGCAGCAAAAAGCAAGCGGCGCACACCTTACCCCATGGGATGCCCACATTGCCAGCTTCATTGTCTCCCCCGATTTCAACAAGATCGGCAAGACCTTAATGGAACTGCAACTGCGCGAAACATTCGGCGTCAATATCGCAATGATAAAACGCGGTGCTTTCACAATCCCCGTCCCCGACCGCCAGGAACGCATCTACCCCGAAGATGTATTGTATGTAATAGGCACCGACGACCAGGTGGTGGCATTTAAAAAATACCTTGCCGCAAATAGCAACGTAGTAGTAAAAAAATCTGCCGAAGAAGAACTTTCGCTGGAGCGCATCACCCTCAGCGATGGCTCTGTCCTGGTTGGCAAGACCATAAAAGAATCAGCCATACGCGAGCGCACCAAAGTGCTCATCGTAGGTATAGAAAGAAACGACGAACGCATGCTCAATCCCGAATCCAACGTAGTACTTGAAAAAGGTGACCTCCTATGGATAGTAGGCAATATAAAAAGGATAAAAGTCCTCGAAAAAATGTCCATAAAGTCAAAACCCGCAGTCATTGCGAAGAGTGGTGAGCGGTTCGAACCAGGCAACCTCACCAAATGAGTGAACTCAGTTTACATTCAAAGTCGATGACAATTCCAACATTAGAATAAATCTACTTGCATACATACTACCTATAAAAGTAGCCTTTCGCACCAACAGCCCAGCATACAATGGCGCCTATGTTTTTTCGAAGATGGCAATTACGGAAGTAAAAGAGACCTGTCATGGTGAGTCTCGAACCATTGCTCAGCCCATGTACTAAGCTCAATCGAAGCCCCACATAGGAATAACCCCTCTCATGAGCGCAAATAAAAAATCAAACATTATTGCGAATAATAAAAGCGCCAACCAGCAACAAAAAGGCAGCTTTCCAAAAATAAAACCACCCAACCACCCTTGGTGGCATGATTTTTTACATAACTACTTGTTATGACAAGTACAACTTTACTTTCGCAAATTACAGACATGGTCAGCAAAAAGCAGTGGCTTACAGCCGGCATCACTGTCGACACCCTCATTCTCGCCCTCAACATCGGCGAATCTGAGCTAAAACCCCTCATCGAGGAATTACGGGTAAGCAGGGAAATTACTTTTCAGCCACACACCTCTGTTAAGAACGCCAACCATTTCCGGTTCGGAAAGATCATACTGAACTAAGGCCTGGGAAATCGCCCAAAACTGGCCGCAGTAAAAAACACACTAAATCGGCCAAAACCCGCTCCTGCAGCGATAACTTTTTTCCTTGACGGTACTGAAACAGCACCTTGACGGTACACTTATCAGTACCGTCAGGGATTTTCAATTTTTTCTCACCCCGGCCATTCACTAATTTTATCTCAAAAGGCCCTCTTTGCGAAACCTTTGCCTGCCCGTACCGAAAAGGTACGTTCGGGCGGCGTTCTTTACGTGCTTCGCGTTAAGATCGGGAAACGCAATAAAAAGCGGCCATTGATAATCAATCACTACGTGTGCAAAAAATGCGCAAATAGTGCGCAAAACAAAATACATATCACTGTTAACAACCAACGTCTTATAAATAGCACTGTTGTCACAAAAAAAATTCAAAAAATGAGCAAAAAAATAACGCATATCTGTATAATTCTCCTTTTAACTTTCAACGCATCAGCACAAAAAGCAGATGCCCCGCACATCATAGTACTGGGCGTGGCCCAGGACGGCGGCTACCCCCACATGGGCTGCTCACGCCAATGCTGCTCGCGCACCTGGAAGAACGAGGGCCTGCGCCGGTACGTAGTGTCTCTTGCACTTGTAAACCCTGCAACAAAGCAATGGTGGCTCTTCGAAGCAACGCCGGATATTAAAGAGCAACTGCAGTACTTCAAACAACTCACCAATGGCGATTACAACTTCCTCCCCGATGGCATCTTCATCACCCACGCACACATGGGCCACTACACCGGCCTCATGCATTTGGGCAAAGAAGTAATGAGCACGCACGAAGTACCGGTATATACCCTGCCCAAACTAAAAAAATACCTGGAGACCAACGGACCATGGAGCCAGTTGGTGAACATACATAACATAGTAACCGTGGGCATGATGGAGTACAAACATGGCGACAATAACGATGCCGCAGTTACACTGGGCAGCGGCATCAACGTATTTGCCTACCGCGTGCCACACAGGGATGAATATTCAGAAACAGCAGGGTTCAGGATCGAGACACCAAACAAAAAATACCTCTTCATCCCCGACATCAACAAATGGGCGCTATGGAAAACAAGCATCATTGAAGTAACCAAAAGCGTTGACGTTGCCCTCGTAGACGCCACCTTCTACGACCAGAACGACCTCCCAGCCCGCAACCTGGCAAATGTCCCCCACCCGCTCGTAACAGAAACCATGAAACTATTTGAGAAAGAAACCGCGGAGACAAAAGCAAAGGTCCGCCTCATTCACTTCAACCATACCAACCCACTGCTATGGGACAAGACAAAACAGAAAACCGTAAAAGACGCTGGCTTCAACTATGCAAAGCAAGGAGAGAAAATATAATGCGCAATTGCGAAATGGCTCAATAACTCAATTAGAAGTTTTTCTTTGCGTCTTAGCGCCTCTTCGGTTAAATTTTTCGCTGCAAATACTACAATGTTTTCAACATCCACAAACCACACCCAAAATGCCCGGAATTACCGAGCGGCCCTTTCAGGTATTCAAAGCCACAGCGCTCATACAAGCTCATAGCACTTTTCAATTCTGGCATCGTTTCAAGATACACTTGTTTATAGCCAAAGTTTGCTGCACTTGCAAAACACTGCTCTATCAATCGCTTCCCGAAACCCTTGCCCCGTGCTTCAGGCAATATGTACAGCTTCACCAGTTCGCAGCAACCATCAGGCAGCCCTTCAGTCGGGTAAACCCCGGAGCCGCCAACCACCCTGCCATCTGCCTCAAGCACCCAATACTCAGCATTGGCTGTTTGAAAAAGCTTGTACAGGTCATCAGTAGTAGGATCGTAATAAACAGTGCCCGGCCTGGCAGCATTGAACTCCGTAAGCACCGCACGTATAATAGCAGCAATAACAGGATTATCTTCTCTGCGCAACAGGCGAATAGTGGCTTGCATTACCGCAAAATAAACAAAAATCCATCAGCCGTTAATGATGTCGCCCCCATTAGGGTGCAGCACCTGTCCGGTAATGTAGGAAGAGTCCTCGTTGCAGGCGAGGAACAGGTAACACGGCGCTACTTCCACCGGTTCGCCATGTCGCTTCAACGGTGTATCGCTGCCAAACGTAGCAACGTCTCCCGGCTTAAAGCTGGAGAGAATAAGCGGCGTCCAGATCGGTCCCGGCGCAACAGCATTCACACGTATGCCTTTATCGGCAAGATTGGCAGAAAGGCTGCGGGTAAAAGATATTACTGCGCCCTTGGTAGCGCTGTAGTCCAGCAAATGCCAGCTGCCACGATAAGCTGTAACAGAAGCTGTATTAATAATACTGCTGCCATCAGCCATGTAAGGCAGCAGCGCCTTGGTCAGCCAAAAGAAAGAAAAAATATTGGTTTTGAAGGTGGTCAGCAGGTTATCAGTTTTAAGTTCAGTCAGGGTATCCGCCTCAAAATGCACGCCTGCATTATTGACAAGCACGTCTACCCTGCCAAATTTCTTAATAGCCCGTTTCGCAGCAGAAATACAGAAACTCTCCTTACTCACATCACCGGGAATAAGATAGCACTGCCTGCCATAAGTTTCTTCCACAATTGCTTTGGTATCCTTCGCATCCCCATGTTCACTCAGGTAAACGATAACAACATCAGCGCCCTCTTTGGCAAACAATACAGCTATTGCCCTGCCTATACCACTATCGCCACCCGTAATAAAAGCAACTTTGTCCTTAAGTTTACCGTTACCTCTTACTTCCGGGTTATCATATACAGGCTCAGGCTTCATTGTACTTTCTACACCCGGCTTGCGCTGATGCTGTGCAGGACGCAGCTTTCTTTTCTTTCCTTTCTGCATAGGTCAACGTTCTTTTTTAACAGGGCTCAGTTCTCCGGTCTTCTCCATATATACCTCTTCAATATCATCCATAGAGTTCATATTTGCATTCAGCCGCACCTGCTCCAGTACATCGTCCTTATGTATAAGCGCCCTCTCCATGCTTTTACCGATAAAGCGGCCATCCTTATACACAAGAATTTTCTCACCGTTCACAAGTTTGCTGAACGTCCTGTTGCGTATGCTTATCCACGCAAATGTCCTGTGCAATACAACGATCAGGAGACAGGTAAGCACTGTAGGCAAGAACGGCGAAACGCCTGTTACAGTCCGGCTGAGAATAGCCCCCAGCAAAATAACAATAATATTACCCAGTGGCTTCTTCTGTCCAAACGCCCGCCTCCCGGCAATACGGATAAGGATCAATGCAATAATAAATATGGCAATACCCCTGCTGCACATCTGCAGCACATCCAGGTCCTTCCCTTCCCCGAATATCTTTAGGAGTATGTCCATATTTATTTACGCAATGCCTTATTACACATTCCCTCGGCGGATAACACCTAACAGGAAAGAAACAATTGCAAGCACTAACAAAATGTAAATTAGGTTACCGGCATTCCATGCAAATGTACCTAACGCCCATCCAATAAGGAGGATTACGGCGATGATATACAATAGTGATCTCATGACTTTTCGTTTTAGTTACTCAACAATTAATAATACTATGCCAAGGCCACCAACATAAATCACAAAAAATCGCACGCACCACATTGGCACGGTTTATTATCATATCATTCCGAATTGATTAGAAACAAATAACAAAAGCTATGAGAAACTTATCAATAGTAATTATATCGCTGATGCTTACATTAAGCAGTTGCCAGGTAGTAGAAGGCATCTTTAAGGCAGGCATGTGGTTTGGCATTTTAATAGTGGCAGCCGTCGTTGGACTTATCTTTTTCCTGTTTTCAAGGATGGGGGGAAAATAAGTCACCTGTTGAACGAAAACAAGGCAGCGTTCTCATTTTTGATGCCCAGCAACTCATCACAGATGATCTCCGCTGCTATTGCACTGAACGTTATACCATTACCGCCAAACCCAAGCGCGAAATAAGTATTCTTTCGCTCCGGTATTGTACCTATATAAGGTAACCCATCTTTGGTTACTGCAAAAGCTCCTGCCCAGCTAAAATCGGGTTTAACAGGAATATCCATTTTTTTCGAAAATGCCTGGATAAGCATATCCGTCTTGCGTTTAATTCTACCATCTCTCACATCCGGATCATGAAACAGGTCATCCTTACCTCCTATCAATATCCTGTTACCTGTTACAATCCTAAAATAAAGGTATGGGAAAGCAGTTTCCCATATAAGACTGCTGCGATACCACAATACTTCTTTGTTAACAGGCTCTGTAACAACAGCATAAGTAGCATATACATCCGCTATTTTTTTAGGAATATACTTTTGGCTTTCATAGCCACAGGCAATAATGAGCTTTTTTGCTTTGATCGTAAAACCGGTTCCTGTTGTAAGTTTAATATAACGCTTGTGATACTCAATATCAGTGATGCCTGTATTATTATACACTTTATGTCCTGCTTTGAAAAAAGTACCGAGTAAAGCATGAGTGAGTAAATACGCATCCACTTCAGCCGCATCTTTTGAAAGTATAGCAGCTGGCGAATCCAGTCTGAAGTGTTCCCGGATATATTCCGGCTCAAGCCAACGTACATCGAAGTCATATTTTTTCCGCATTTTGTATTCCTCATACAGTTCTTCTTTATCCTTCTTATAACTCGCATATTGCAGGCTGGGCCTCAGGTGAAAATCAAATTGCGGTTTAAGTTTTTTACATATGGCCGCTATATCATAGATAGCCTTTCTGCATAACTCATAGCTTTGTACCGCATTCTCTTCGCCTGCATATTTCGCAAGGTCGATCATAGGTGTATCGATCTCATATTGCAGGAAAGACGTACTTGCAGCAGTGCTGCCCATACCTGCATGTCGCTTATCAACAACAACAACGCTATACCCCGAATTACGTAAATAATAAGCGGTCAATGCACCACTAATGCCCGCACCAATAATTGCTATATCTGTAGTAAGATGGGTATCTAGGGAGGGATAGGCCTTACCCATACCATCCTTCATTAGCCAGTAGGGGTTATGAGAATACAGATCCATGCAAATCAACCATATAGAAACTATGCCACAATTCGGGATAGTGGCACAGATTTATTGAGCTTCACCACAACTGGGTTATATGAAACTGGGTCAAATACCACCAATAGAAAATAAACTGGTGAATGCTATTATAGAAACACCACGCGGCAACCAGAACAAATTCAACTACGACCCTGGGCTGGATTTGTTCAGGTTAAAAAAAACATTACCAATGGGAATGGCTTTCCCGCTTGATTTTGGCTTCATACCCAATACCATAGCAGAAGATGGCGACCCACTGGATATCATGGCGTTCATGGATCAGCGTGCATATCCGGGTTGTCTGGTGCAATGCCGCATAATAGGCATTATTGAAGCCATGCAAAAAGAAAAGAACGGCAAACAAATACGTAATGACCGGGTTATAGGCGTTGCAGACTGCTCTATCCTGTATGCCGACCTGACAGACATAAAAGACCTCAATAAACAAATGGTGAAAGAGATCCAGACATTCTTTGAGAATTACAACAAGAATGAGGGAAAAGAATTCAAACTGCTGCACTGGAGGAGCGCGGAGAAAGCAATAGAAGCAATAAAAAAGCACACTATACTAAAGGAATAACATTTGTACATCCAATACAATTTAAGTAACTTCACATTGAATAATTTTCAATGCATGAAGAACTTTTTACGTGTCATAACTATCGCCATTTGCCTTTGCTCAGCTAATACCCAGGCGCAGGTTGTTAATATATGCACTAACCCTGCAGCACAGCAAGTATTATTGGGAATGTACAACCCATCCACTTATACTGCTACAACAGTGCTCAATCATCCCGACACTATAAGCCAGGGAATACTGGCAAGGGTTTCTCCTGATTCCATGCGCGCTTACCTTAATGCGCTAAGTGCTTACCAGACGCGCAATTCAGGCTCCGACACCGCATCCTCGATTAGGGGCATAGGCGCCGCACGCAGATGGGCATATGCCAAATTCCAACAGTTCAGCGCACAAAATGAGAACAGGTTATTGGCCTCATACCTGCAATTTGACACTACAATATGCGGTATCACACAGCATAAAAATATATTTGCAGTGTTGCCCGGCACCGATACCACTGACAAATCCATCATCATCATAGAAGCTCACATAGACAGCCGCTGTGCAGGGCTCTGCGACACAGCTTGCGCCGCACAGGGCATGGAAGACAATGGCAGTGGCACGGCATTGGTAATGGAACTGGCACGAGTAATGAGCAAGTACAGCTTCGATCATACTATCGTGTTCTTGTTGGTAATAGGCGAAGAACAAGGCTTGCTAGGCGGACAGGCATTTGCGAAATTCTGCCAGGTGAATGGTGTGCAGGTAAAAGCAGTACTGAACAATGATGTGATAGGCGGCATCATATGCGGGCACACCTCATCGCCACCTAGCTGCCCCGGCCACAACCAGGTAGATAGTACACATGTACGCTTCTTCTCTTTTGGCGGTTTCAATTCGCCCCACAAACAGCTTTCAAGGTATATAAAACTGGAGTACAAAGAAATGATACAACCCTTTGCCACAGTGCCAATGGGTATCAACATCATGACACCCGAAGACCGCACCGGCAGGGGCGGCGATCACATACCATTCCGTCATCTTAACTATACTGCAATGCGCTTTACATCACAAAATGAGGCGGGAGACGCCAATGTAAGCGCCAGCGGCTACGCCGACAGGCAACATACCTCCCGCGATAGTCTTGGCATAGATATAAACGCTGACGGCATACTGGATACTCTGTACGTTGACTTCAACTACCTGGCGCGTAATGCAGTAATAAACGGCAACGCAGCCGGCATGATAGGTATCAGCCCCGCTGTACCTGATTTTAACCTTTCTACTTATCCCGGCAATCTGTTCGTTGCCATCACCGCGCATCCTGAATACCTGCATTACCGTGTAGGTGTGCGCACCACTACTAACGATTGGGATTCAGTATACACCTTCACAGGCACAACCAGTACCAATATAGAAGTGCCTGCAGGCAACTATATAGTAAGCGTAGCCTCGGTTGATGATAAGGGAGTAGAAAGTCTTTTTTCAAGAGAGATAACCGCTACCGTGATACCTGTGAATGGCGTACCAGCAATCAACAGAACCAACAAACCAATAGAGCTACTGCAAAACAAGCCCAACCCTGCCGATGAAGCAACCATGATATCAGTAATGGTGAATGAAAAGGTAAACTATAAAGAAGCCTACATCTCCATCCGCGACCTGAATGGCAAAGAAGTAAACCGCAAAAACATAACCCTCGAAAATGGCATTAACGAAATAATGTACGAACACGGCTATGACATGAATGGCACATTCATCTACTCGCTAGTTATAGATGGGCAAGTGATCGAATCAAAAAGGATGGCGTTTGCGAATTAATAACTCTGCCCTAAAGGGAGATGCTATTTAACAACTATATGCTAAAAATCACGCTTGTTTGTGTTTTATTTTGCAACGCCCTTTATGCTCAAAAAAGCATATTCACTGAACATGCATTTTTAATAGACGACAAAAATACGCTTACTATTTACAAAGACAGTATTAGTAATAAAATTGTGTCAGTTATCCGAAACAAGCCAGACTCCGATAGGTACTATTTATTTCAGCTTTGCAAAGTATATAATAATCGCATAAAAATTGCGACGCGATTCACCATTAATGCAGGAGAGAATGATACCTTAACACAAATAGGCTGGATTAACTATGGGCAAATAGGATTGTATAGAGATTTCACCAGGCAAACACCTTTTGCTTATTCTTTCTGCGATAGAAAGAGTAAGAAAATCTTCTACAAATCTGTTCTGAATTTCGAACCCTATGAGATAAGAAAGATTAAATTCATCAATCGCAAGCCTTGGGTCCAAGTTGTTATTCACACCTCGCCAAATTCCGTTACGTATGGATGGTTTCCTCCAGAGTTGCAATGCATGGATATATGGAACGCCTGCGTCATAAATTAGAGTTTATTTTCCATCCTTTTGTAACAACCCCTCCATCACAGTATAAGATATAGCACACACCGTAGTATTCTTCAACGTAAGCTGTGTGCGTTTCAAAAAAACATCTTCATCAGTATACGGGTAGCGGGCACAATCGCTGGGGCGGTCTTCGTAGATGTCGCAGGTGTTGTCTTCAGCAAGAAAAGGGCAGGGCTTGGTGCGGGTCACGTAATCACCTTCATCATCCAGTTTCAGGTATTGGGCCACAAGGTCGCCTTCTTTTATGCGCAGGCTTTTGGCTATGCGCTTTATATCTGGTTGTTTAAAGCGGGGAGAATGGTTCTTGCAGCAGTTAGCGCATTGCAGGCAATCTATTTTAGCAAAAGCCTCCTCGTGCAACTCAGGCAGGGCTTTCAGCATCTTATTAAAATTCCCTTTCTCAAGCTGATACTTATAAGCTTTCTGGTGCTCTTTGGCTTCTTTAAGAAGGGGATCGTAAATCATACGGGAAATTGATTTTATCGTAAAGGCACGCAACAAGGGGAAGCCCCTTTAGGAGTTTGGGGTTACAACTTCATCTTATCCATGATGCGCTCCAGGTCTTCGTCATTGTAGAACTCTATGGTTATGCTGCCCTTGCCGTTCTTCTTTCGGTCCAGCTTCACTCTTGTAGAAAAATGAGAAGCCATATTATCTTCAATCCGTTTATACGCCGGGGGTAATTTCACACTGGTTACTTTACCGGGTGCCGGAGACTTCTCAGCCGCCATATCTTTCACCAACTGCTCAACCTGCCTCACGGAAAGCCCACGTTGTATGGTCTCGCGAAAAACATACAGTTGCTGTTCAACATGTTCCAGGCCTATTATGGCTCGTGCATGGCCCATGCTTATTTGGCTGTCTCGCACAGCTTTTTGAATATCGGGTGGTAATTTCAGTAAACGTAAATAGTTGGTAACCGTGCTGCGCTCCTTCTTCATCCGGTCTGCCACTTGCTCCTGCGTAAGGCCGCATTCATCCATCAGTTGGCGATAGCTAAGGGCTATTTCTATGGCATTAAGGTTCTCACGCTGCAGGTTCTCCAGCAGCGCCATTTCCAGCATACCCTGCCCATCGGCAGTGCGTATATAAGCAGGTATATCTTTAAGCCCTGCCATTTTTGATGCACGCACCCTGCGCTCACCACTGATAAGCTGGTATTTATTTGTTGCAGTTTTTACAACCGTTATAGGCTGTATGATGTCATGCAGCTTTATGCTTTCAGAAAGTTCAATAAGCGCCTGCTCATCAAAATCATGGCGTGGCTGGCTGGGGTTTACTTCTATCAGGTCCAACGGGATACGTGATGTTGCGGGAGCAGCATTGGCATTGTCCTTTTGCCCGGAAACCGCAGGCACACCTTCTTTCGGGGTGTTTATTTCCTCGTCTATAGTGTCCAGCAATGCGCGGATACCCTTGCCCAATCCCTGCTTTTTATTGATCTGCGCCATGCTCATCTGTTTCTAGTATTTTATCCTCGTTCTTTATTTTGGTCATGTTGTTCTTCTGCAGTATCTCCTTCGCCAGGTTCAGATAGTTGATAGCCCCTGTGCTTTCGGCATCATACAGCAATGCCGGCATGCCAAAGCTTGGCGCCTCACCCAGCCTTGTATTGCGGTGCAGGATGGTATTGAAAACCAGGTCTCCAAAATGGTTCTTTATTTCTTCCACAACCTGGTTGCTAAGGCGCAGGCGGCCATCATACATGGTCATCAGTATGCCTTCTATCTTCAGGTTTGAGTTGATGCGTGTCTGAACGATCTTGATAGTGTTCAGCAGTTTGCCTAAGCCCTCCAACGCAAAATACTCGCACTGTACCGGTATCACCACGCTGTCGGCAATAGCCAACGCATTAACTGTGATAAGGCCCAACGATGGCGAACAATCTATAATGATGAAATCATAATTCGCCAGCTCAGGCTCCAATGCCTTGCGCAGCACAAATTCCCTGTTGGGATGGTTGATCAGTTCTATCTCAGCACCCACAAGGTCCAGGTGGCTGGGCACCAGGTTCAGGTTAGGCGTTTGTGTTTCCAGCACCACCTGCGATATTGGCGTTTCATTCACCATGCAGTCATACAGGCTAATCTGTATGTTCTTCAGGTCAAAACCATTACCGGTTGTGCTGTTTGCCTGTGGGTCTGCATCTACAAGCAATGTTTTATATTCCAGCACAGCAAGGCTTGCTGCAAGGTTTATTGCTGTTGTGGTCTTCCCCACTCCACCTTTTTGATTCGCTATTGCTATTACTTTAGCCATACACCAAACCCCACAGGGGCTTTCTCTATTTTAAAACTCGTTTGTAATAAATATGATTACAAGGTAATCGTTTCTCCTATTTTTGGCAATATTAGTTCTTTGCCCGCATCCCTGAACTTTTTCTTTGCAGCATCATGGTCAATTTTGATATAACCAAATGTGTCAAAGTGTATCCCGATGATCTTATCGCACTGAATAAACTCTGCCGCCATCAACGCATCATCAGCATCCATCGTAAAGTTACCACCCACCGGAAGGATCGCAAAATCAAGTTTTGCATACTTGGGGATAAGTTGCATATCTAGCATCAGGCAGGTGTCACCACTGTAGTAAAAGTTTCTTTCGGTTGCCTGCACAATAAAACCGCCCGGGTTGCCCCCATAAGTGCCATCTGGCAGGCAACTGCTGTGCCATGCCGGTACAAAGCGCAATTTGCCAAATTCAAAGTTGTACGGGCCAAAGTTCATCGGGTGCAGGTTTGTAATGCCATTTTTCTCTGCCCAGCTCACTATTTCGTATGCACCAATTACCTTAGCCCCTGTTCTTTTGGCAATATCCAGCAGGTCACCCACATGGTCGCCATGGCCATGAGAGGCAAGAATAAAGTCCGCCTCTATTTTCTGAGGGTCAATTATACCGTTAGCCAGCTCATTGCCCGAAATAAAGGGGTCAAATAATAATTTTTTACCTCCTGTTTCAATTCCGAAACAAGCGTGGCCGTAAAAAGTAAAATTCATGGAAAGAAATTTAATATCACTATGCAAATTTACGCAAATTGAAGCGGCGAAAACGAACCTGTTTAGATATTATTCCTTGAGAACCATCGCAGATATTTAAAAAACATTTAACCCGTGATGGAATACTTTTTCTGCAGTTATTGAATATAACGGCAATCACTTATTTTTATCAAAATTTTCATTTTATGAACGCAACTATCGGTGTATATGACAACCACGACCTGGCTGTGGATGCTGTGGCAAAATTAAAAGACGGCGGATACCCTGTATCTCATTTATCAATAATGGGTCTTGCAGAGACCGAAGAAATAGATGACAAAATGCATATCATGCCAAAGAGCCCGATAAAAACTGCCGGCATAGGCGCTGGTACTATATTGGGCACTACACTGGGCATATTAACCGGCGTGGGCATGTTCGCTATACCGGGTGTTGGCGTACTTTATGGCGCAGGCGCACTTGTTGGCGCTATTGCCGGGTTCGATATCGGCCTCATCGGCGGTGGACTTGCATCTGCATTGGCTACAATAGGCATCAAAGACGGGAATGAGAAGAAATATCACGATGCACTGGTGGCAGGCAAATACCTGGTAATAGCACACGGCAGCAAGGATATAGTGGAGAAAGCACAAAACATGCTGCACGAGCACGGTACGCACGAAGAAATTCATTCTCATTAATACAACCCAAGAGGCCGCAATTTTGCAGTGAGTAAACAGCCTAAACAATCTCCGCCACCTCAACCGGCAGTAAGGAAACACATGCCTGTTCGGGAAAGTGCGGGAAATGAAGGATTTAGGATAAAATATCCTTTCCTGCTACTGGCTGTTGCCGTACTGATCGTTTATTTTCCCGCTTTTTCATTTGACCTTACGGAGCTGGATGATTCTATTTTCATCCGCGATTTTGCCTCTTTTAATGAGGACTTTCCGAAAAACCTCAAAGATTCTTTTACTCGCGGTTTGTTCGACCCTACGAAGGATCCCTATTACCGCCCGCTGTTCCTGGTTTCCATGATACTCAATTACTGGCTGAGCGGGCATGGCGAGAGTCTCGCGAGCTATCATGTTGTCAATGTACTGCTGCACCTGGGGTCTGTTTTGCTGCTCTTTAAGTTATTCAGCAAGCTGAACCTTAAAGATATCACCGCTTTTATCTTATGCCTGGTATTTGCAGTCCATCCTGTATTATCGCAAGCCGTGGCATGGATACCCGGCAGGAATGATACACTGCTGGCTATATTTATCCTATCGTTCCTGCTGCATACCATCAACTATTCCAATGAAGGCAAACCCGTTTCGTTGGTTTGGAGCACTTTGTTTCTGCTGCTGGCTTTCTTCACAAAAGAAACTGCTGTTTTTGCAGCTCCTGTTGCTTTTGTCCTGCTGGTATTTGTCTTGCAAAAAAAATGGCTTGACAAACGTAACCTTACCCAATATGGCATATGGATAGGATGTTTTATAATTTGGTTTGCAGTAAGGGCTAGCGCTACCATACAAACCAATATCTCACCGGCACAAATAGTGCACGATTTTGTGCCAAGGCTGCCGCTTATCATCCAGTATTTAGGCAAAGTACTGCTGCCTTTTAATTTGAGCGTTTTCCCAACGCAGGCAGATACTGTTTACTATTATGGCATAGCAGCGGCAATCATATTTGCAGCAATCATATTCCTGAACAAACAGCGGAACCTGAAAATTGTGTTAAGCGGGCTTGCCATCTTCCTGCTATTCCTGCTGCCGGTGCTTTTTGTTCCCAGCAATTTGAACGAGCAGTCTTTTGAGCATCGCTTATACCTCCCAATGATCGGCATATTGCTTTTGCTTTCGCAAACCGTGTTGCTTAATAATAAGCTTGCAGATAAACAATTGTTTATCGGGGGCATAGCTATAACCGGTGTTCTTGCGGTCATGAATTTTATGCACCAGAAGAACTTTGAGAATAAGATAACTTTCTGGACGAGTGCCGTTGAAACATCTCCCAATTCGGCATATGCCAATATGATGCTGGCGGCAAGGCTCGACGATGAAAAAAAATCTTACCAATTATTCAGGAAAGCATACCGGCTGGACCCTAACCAAAAGTACCTGAACTTCTATTATGGCGTGATGCTGCAAAAACAGGATTCAGTCGCGCAATCGGAAAAATACCTGCTTAAAGAAAAGAATACCAGCGGATATTACGAATGTGATTTTTACCTGGCACGGGTCGCTATTGAGAAAAAAGATTTTGAAGCAGCAATAAATTACCTCAAAACATACCTGAAGACCGACCCAACTAACAATATTGCCAATAATAACCTGCTGCTTTTATACCTCGATACAAAGCAACCGGACAAAGCCAGGGAGCATGCAAAAAACATGATGCAAAATCATGTTGATGTTCCCCAGCAACTACGGCAACAACTCGGCATTTAGCTTCTACAAAACTCAATAGGTTCATTTTTATTTCATTATTAAACTTACTGGTTATTATTCGATTACTACCCAAAGAAAGGCTGGCATAGTTTTTACTCTATATGCTGTGAGAAAGAGAAAAACTGTAGTATGATCAGAAGACAAATAACAGACCTGGCGATAGTAAGCATCAAATTCTTTTTGGATATCGATCCTGCTTTTTGTGCCTATGCCTTTGTACTTATTGCAATGGGAATAAACAATTGCAAGCAAATACCAATAAAACTGGAAGAAGTATTATATAATGGCATACAGACCGTTAAACAAGACTATCAATATATAAAACGCTATTTACGCTATGCTGTAATAAAGCTAAGATAACGGTGTAATAAATTCATTTAAATGGCCGACAGCATAATCCAGCATTAATTTTATAGTCTGGTCATTGAGTTTCCCAAAACGCTCATCAATACCTTCAAATTCTTTCAGCTCATCATATAGCTGGGCAAATTCTTCAACCGTATTGGGCTTGCTAAGCAGTTCCCTGTTAAGAACATATACTTTAAGCACATCATCCATCACACGCGCCATCTCATCAGCGCCAATTTTATATAGCTGTTCTATCATAGAGGGCAGCATACCTATATATCCGTTCTCTATGAACTGTATAAATCCACCCTGTCCCACCTGCATCCGCGCATAGTCGTAAGCCAGCAGCAATTGTTGCCCGTCTGAAAGGTCATCGAGAAAATCGAAAGTTTTACGGCGGTACAATTCCTCATGCAATGGTTGTGCCAAAAGGTCATATAGCTCATTCACATCAGCCGTTCCTTTGGCTTTGTTAATGGCTGCTACACTTACTTTTGGCAAATAATTGCTGTTCATGATGTTCAAAAATAATAAAGTAATTTTAAGGGCATTGTACTAAATCGCGAATTCTGTAATTTGTATTATAAAAAGTAGTCCATGGGCTTTATATCACTTTTATATTGTACTCAGCAGATGTGGTCTGCTTTTTTCTTCCACTGCTTTTTAAACATACTATAGCACTTATAGGTTGGATCTGTTCGTTCGCAAGGACATAATAATGGCATAGATTTTGCTGCGTTTAACTGCTGAGGTTCTTTGAAATATTATTTTGTTGTTTTCCTTAAAAGGCCGGGTATAAATTATACCTAAAACACCTTTTTTTATACCCTTTTATACCTGTTTATACCTGAAAATAAAAAAACATAAGCAAGCCCATAGCGCATTTCATACACTTCCGCTAAAAATTATTAACCAAAAACGCACTCCCTAAATTATACCCTGTAAAACAAAAAAGCCGCATAAATCCAGCGTTCAATTCGCTCCCGCTCTCGGCACTCGCTCTCACCTTACATGGTGGTAACGAAGATTTGAAATCCACCCTTTTATTAATGTTCAGACAGCGAAACGTTTTATTTTTGTAATTTAACCGCATGGAAATGAAGCAACGTGAACCGGTTTATTATGGCGATTACCTCCGGTTAGATAAATTGCTGACAGCACAGCACCCTGAAAGTGAAAAAGAAGGAATAAGGGCAGATGATGAAATGCTGTTCATCATCATTCACCAAACGTATGAATTGTGGTTCAAGCAAATAATCCATGAACTCACTATTGTAAGAGAGGTTTTCAAGCAACCTAATATCCACGATAATACTCCCGACATTTACAACAGTGTCCACCGTTTAAAACGTATCTGCAGCATTCTTGAAGTAGCAGTGCAGCAAATGGGCATACTGGAAACGATGACCCCGCTGGATTTCCTTGATTTCCGCGACCTGCTTCGCCCTGCATCCGGGTTTCAGAGCATCCAGTTCAAGATCATAGAAGCATCTTTAGGGTTAAAGTATAACCAACGCCACGGCCAAGATTATTATACAAAATTCCTTAACGATGAAGACAGGGCCAAAGTAAAACAGGCAGAAAGCGAAAAGTCGCTTCTTGTCCTCATCAACCAATGGCTGGAGCGCATGCCTTTTATCAAGAATAAAATGTACTGGGCAGACAGCGACACCGACTTCTGGACCGGCTATCGCGCGGCCTACAATAAAAGCCTATCTGAAGCCGAACGTGGGAACCTGGAAGTATTTGATACCCTCTTCATTAACGAAACACAATATCCCGAAAACCGTGCTTTCAGTGCCGATGCCAACAGGAACGGGCTTTTCATTATGCTCTACAGGGACCATCCCCTCCTGCAATTGCCATATGAGCTGTTGAATACATTGCTTGAAATTGACGAAATGCTCTCCATGTGGCGGCACAGGCATATTCACCTGGTACAGCGCACAATTGGCAAGCGTGTTGGTACAGGCGGCAGCAGCGGCGCTGAATACTTGCGCGGCGCAGCAGACAGTCATTACATATTTAAAGAGCTTGCAGAACTGACGTCATTCCTTTTGCCACGACAACTATTACCAAAGTTGCCTGAAAAACTGGTACGCGACCTTAGCTATCGCGAATAATGCAGCAACTATTGAGCAGGATGTCATACGTCATCGAGATAAAGGATATTCACAAAAATTATAAAGGCGCGTGGGCACCGGCGCTGGATGGCTTTTCGTTCCATGTAGAGCACAATAGGATCGTTGGTTTGTTAGGCCCTAATGGCGCTGGAAAAACAACGTGTTTTAACATCCTGTGCGGCATAGTAAAAGCAGATAAGGGTAGCGCCCACATTGCAGGAAAAGACTGCAGCACGGATATTACAGCAATAGGCGGGGTGATGGGTATGGTGCCACAGCAAATAGCGCTTTTCGGAAACCTTACCGCCAACGAGAATTTTGATTATATCGGCAGGCTTTATGGCCTGGACAGCAATACAATTGATAGCAGAAAGCAATACCTGCTCCAACGTCTCGGCCTTGACAAGCATGCAGACAAAAGAGTTAATGCTTACAGCGGCGGCATGAAAAGAAGGGCAAATATTATTGCTTCGTTATTGCATGACCCTGAATTATTGTTGCTGGACGAGCCTACGGCCGGAGTGGATGTGCAGTCGCGCGCTATGATACTTGATTTTCTTAATGAATACCGCAACAGGGGCAAGACCATCCTTTATACTTCTCACCTGATGGATGAGGCAGAGCAAATATGCGACGAGGTAGTAATAATTGACGGTGGCAAGTATATAACAGGCGGGGCTCCAAAAGACCTCATAACAGAAACTGTGGATTGCCAGCGCCTGGAAGATGTATTCCTTCATTATACAGGACATTCAGTAAGAGATTAACATGAAAAAAATAGCAGCAACCATAATAAAAGAATGGCAACTGATGCGGCGGGACATATCAGGGCTGCTGCTGTTATTGGTGATGCCTGCTGCACTCATCATAGTAATGGCATTGATACAGGATGCCCCGTTCAAAGATTACCAGGAGCTGAAATTTGACTTACTGCTTGTTGATAATGATAATGGCAGCGTAGCAAAACAAATTGTGGCGGGGCTGAAACAAAGTAAAAACTTCCGCGTCATCGACTCTATTGAAGACAATCCATTATCTGATGACCATCTAAAAAAATTATTAAATACGGGCAAGTACAAAATTGGCGTTATTATCCCAAAAGGCACTACGGCAGAGATCGTTAACTCTGCCAATATTGTAGTGAACGATATTGCAAAAAAAACAGGCCTGAGTGCAAATCTGCCATCAAGGGAAATGCGTGACAAAATAAACATTCAACTATATTTTGACCCTGTCTCAAAACCCACTTTCCGTAATGCGATCAGCACCGCTTTAGATAAGTATATTACTTACTCCTGCTCCAACATCCTTATGCAGCGGCTTGCCACATTAAACAAAGACAGCAACCAGGTTAGTGACACAGCAGACATGGATAAGCTGAAAGATATTATGCAGGGAATAGGCGTAAAAGAAGAACCCCTCAGTAACGAAAAGCAATATACCCTGCACATGAATTCAGTGCAGCATAATGTGCCGGCATGGGCCATATTCGGTATGTTCTTTATTGTGATCCCTATTGCAGGCCATATTATTAAAGAGCGGGAGGATGGCAGCGCGCTCAGGATAGGGCTGATCCCTAATGCCCACCGCTACGTAACCATGGGCAAGATCATCTTCTATACACTCATCTGCGCCCTGCAGTTCTGGTTAATGCTGGCTATCGGTATATGGGCTATGCCGCTGTTCGGCTTACCATCTCTTTTTGCAGGTGTACACGCATGGGTGCTGCTCCCTGTTTCGTTGTGCATTGGTTTTGCCGCTACATCATTTGGTTTTTTTATTGGCACCATGTTCAAAACCGTTAACCAGGCACTGCCATTTGGTTCTGTTTCTGTTGTCATATTATCCGCACTTGGAGGTATATGGGTGCCTGTAGAAATACTGCCGCCCAGTATGCAGGTTATGGCTAGTATCTCTCCGCTTCACTGGTCGCTTGATGCCGTAAACCAGGTGATCCTGCGCAATGGGAATATCACATCGGTGATCGCCCCTATGTTAACACTCCTTGCAACAGGAGGCATATTATGGGCAGCCGGAATATTAACGAATAAGAGCAGGCAATAAAAAAAACCCGGAAATTTCCGGGTTTTAAAGAAAACAGTCATCTTTTACAACTTCTTTGGCAGCGAAGTATACTTGGTGTACTGCGCCGGCGTCAATGCTGCCTGGAACCGCTGATCTAACCCCATCTGCATTTGCATTGCTTGGCCCGGCCCGGCACCACCAGCTTCACGCGCTATTTTATCCTGCCTGTAATAGTCAAGCAATGCGTCATATATTGGTGTATATTGTTCTGCTGTGAGGCTAAGGTCTTTTTTGTATTGTTTTGCCCTCAACTCAGCCATCTGCTCAGGAGTTGCTGTAGTAGCGGTACTGGTAGTTGCATCGGCAGACCCGGTCCTTGTAACGCGAGACTGTGCAAATGATGCGAACGATCCTAATGATACCAATGCACAGGTAATTATCAACTTTTTCATACTTACGAATTTTTGTGGTTTAGAATTCAATGTCTAAATTAAATCAATTATTGCAAAAAAAAGCTAAAGTAATCATATTTTTTGCCCCTCCTTTCCTTAGGAAGCTGAAAGCCAATACCAGTATATAATACAGGGGATTTTAATTAAAAGTGTTAAAATCCGATTTTCAATTTACGGTTAATATTTTAGGCTGTTGTAGTCTACGCCCGATATCAGGTAAAACAGCTAAAAATCCTCGTAAAGTAGGTACTTTTTACGTATTCTTTTAAAGGCTTCTGTATCTCTTTGCCATGTTTTTCTGATAGACGCCTCACTTTGTCCATTTTTTATCTCCCTCTGTAGCTTCGAGGTGCCGCAAAGCTTCACAAAAAAGGAATTAAAGAACTTATCCTTATCCGGATAAGCATTGTATGCTTTAATAAGCCAGCTAAGCCTGAAGCTGTTATTCAATTCTTTTAATACCTCTACCTCATCTCCGCCTACCATTTCTCCATAGCACACCTTATTTTCATAAGGCGGTTTTTTAGCACCAACCATACTACGGGGCGTAAAGCTGTAGTTAAACTTTCCTTCTAATTCCGGGCAACCATATTGCTGGAAAGGAATATTTGTCCCCCGCCCTACACTTACTACCGTTCCCTCAAACAAGCATAAAGATGGATATGCATATACAGCAGCCATTGTCCTTAGATTTGGCGACGGATCAACGGGAAGCTTATATTTTTTCTTGTGTGTATAGTTAATGCATTTTATCACCTTGAGATCAAGAGCAGAAGCTTTGTTGAACCATTTTTCACCAACCAGCATCTTTGCATATTCGCCTGCTGTCATGCCATATACGATCGGTATGGCTTGCATACCCACGAACGATTTGTTTTCCGCCTCTAAGACTGGCCCATCAACATAAAACCCATTGGGGTTAGGCCTGTCCAGAACAATGAATTGTTTATTGCTTTCTGCACAGGCCTCCATACAATATTCCATCGTAGAAATGTAGGTGTAGAACCGCACACCCACATCCTGGAGGTCGTAAACAAGCACATCAATTTCTTTAAGATCATCAGGCGTGGGCTTCTTGTGCTTACCATATAATGAGACCACAGAGATGCCGGTAGCGCTATCAATACTATTATCCACTTTTGCACCCGCATCTTCCCTGCCCCGGAAGCCATGTTCTGGCACAAATATTTTAGTAACGTTCACCTTTTTTACCAGCAGCATATCTAACAGCGACATGTTCCCGATCATCGATGTCTGGTTTATTATCAGGCCAACCCGTTTATTCCGCAGAAGTGATAAATATTGCTCCGGTTTTGTATCTGCTGCTTTGATCGTGGTATCATAACCAAATTTCGCTTCGGCTACAGTTATATGAAATACCATTATCAGAAAAAGCAAAAGTTTCATATCTTCTTTTTTGATAAAGATATGCCGATGTTTCCTTATATTCTTTTGATTATTACAGTTTAACGTTTTAACATTATTATTTTAGTCCCTTCCACCAAAAAACACCAATATATTCGTGTAACTTGCATGCTTTATTAATTTTTAAACAAACAATATGCAAGCAAAAAAGGGAGATAAAGTAAACGTTCATTATCACGGCAGGCTCAATGATGGTTCAACATTTGACAGCAGCGAGGGACGTGAACCATTGCAGTTTACAGTGGGTTCAGCGCAGGTGATCAAAGGTTTTGACGATGCCGTAGTAAATATGACGATTGGAGAAAAGAAAACAATAAATATCCCTGTTACTGAAGCATATGGCGAGCGCAGTGAGGATATGATGATAGAATACCCCATAACTGAATTCCCTGCAGATATGAAGCCGGAAGTGGGCATGGAACTGCAGATGGGCGATAATGCGGGAAATATATTTCCTGTAGTGGTGACACAAGTAACTGATAATTCGGTGACGCTTGATGCCAATCACCCGCTGGCAGGCAAGGAACTGATATTTGATATTGAACTCGTTTCGATCGGATAAAAAAAGAGGCGGTGATCACCGCCTCTTTTCATTATGAAAAGATCCTTCCTTATTCTTTTATAACTTTCAACATAGCTTTTCTGTTCCCGGCAGCATCATTCACCTGCATCACATAAACACCAGCCGGTTTGTTCGCTATTGCAATATTTACAGTGCCTGTATTCGTAGCAACAACAGCCTCAGCTACCTGCCTGCCGGTAATATCATAAACAATGACTTTATCTGTTGCAGTCAAACCCGACACAACAAAATATTCGCTGAACGGATTAGGATAAATTGCCACACTGTTGCTCGCACTTATGCCGTTAACGCCTGTAGTAGAATACGTTTTGCGGATACGGTTATTGTTGGCGTCAGCAATATGTATACTGCCCACACCATCTACGGCTACTGCATATGGGTTTTTAAAGTTAGCTCCGGTAACCAATCCAAGGTCACCGCCAAAGCCATACCAGCCATTGCCTGCCACCGTAGTAATAATACCAAATGTGTCGATCTTGCGAATAACATTATTCATTGCATCAGCGAAAAACAAGCTATTTGCCAGGTCAACACACATACCACGTGGGGCATTGATAGTTGCCGCTGTTGAAAGGCCATTATCACCGGTATAACCAGGAGTACCGGTATTGTCAGTAATTGTTGTGATAGTTTTGGTTATTACATCTACCCTGCGGATAACGTTGTTATTAAAGTCATTGATATACAGATTGCCTTTGTGGTCAACAGCAACTGCGTACGGAGAGTCCAGTTGAGCCATTGTGGCTATACCGCCGTCACCAAAATAACCGGATCCAAGAGACGCATCACCTGCCACAGTGCTCACGAAACCAAATGTGTCTATTTTACGGATAACGTGGTTACCGGCGTCAGCTATGTACATGTTTCCTGTATCATCTACACATATCCCATGCGGGTTCTTAAACCGCGCAGTATCTGCTTTACCTCCATCCCCGCTATAACCTGTTTGTGCGCCTGTAGTACCACCGCCTGCATACTTGGATATCTTGCCTGAAGAATTCACCCTGCGGATAACATCACTGCTTGGGTCCGAAAAGAAAATATTATAGCGATGGTCAACTGCCATGCCCCGTGCAAAAATATCAGCGCTGGTAGCTACAGAACCATTACCACTATTACCGGCAGTCCCGGTACCAGCAACAGTTGTAATAACACCAATGGTATTTACTTTGCGTATGCGGTAATTGTTATGATCATTTATATATACATTCCCGGATTTATCAAGCGCAACTTCTATAGGCCCCCACAGTTGTGCACTTACAGCATGAAAACCATCTCCTGAAAACCCTGCACCACCATTTCCGGCGATAGTATTCACCTTTTGCTGTGCAAAAACAGGCACAGAAACGGCTAGCGCGAAAATGAATGGTAAAAATTTATATTTCATATTTGTACTTTGGTTCAAATATAACATAATTTCTTTTTCCACGAAAGCTTTGCAAAAAACCGCGTGCATTTCAAATCTTCAATGCCACCAAACAAATTTTGTCTTTTTATTAAAAGTGGTAACCTGCTACATCCACGCAATAAATTTGTTTTCTTGAACACCAGGCGCACGGGGAGCCCTCCTTCGCTGAAAGACTTACGGCGGGTGAAAGGTATAATTTTCGGGATGTGCCTGTTTTCCCACATTTAGTTTTTTATATGTGGCCGTAGTGCGTTGTGGGCTTATTTCATGTATTTTATCATAAGGTATAAAGGGGTATAAAAGGGTATATTTATACCCCAAAAAGGTATAATTATACCCTAAAAAGGTATAAAAAAGGTATAATTTCCAATAAACAAAGAACTGCCAAAATGCGCACTGGCAGCAGGTTTCAGCCGTTTGCCGCGCAATATATAATATAGCAAAAAGTGTGCCAGAGATGAGGGATTTTTCTGCAAAAAATGTAACCCAAAAAACCTTACTACAGACCGGCTTGTACTTTTTTAGGCAATTTAGACCGTATCAGGTCGTAGGATCGGCGAATGTAATGTTCCCATTCTTTAGGCTTCATTTTGCTATATGCCTGCACCGTGACCCAGTTATTACGGGCCATATATGGTGTAGGCACTATGCCGTCCCGTTCTATAAGTTCCGCGACCTCATCAGCATTCACTTTAAAACTAACACCGCCACCTTCGCCTGTAATGACAAATAGCTTCTCAGCTACCATAAAGCAAATATGGTCTTCCCATTTTATACCTTCTGTAGTGCCAGGGAAGGAAAGGCAGAGGGTGCGCAGTTTATCGAGGTTCATTTTTGTTCAAGGTTTTTAAGAAACTTAAGTGCATTTATGGTTTTACTATTCTCCTCACCTAATTTATCTCTTAATATTTCAAAAGATTTTCGAACATAATGTTTTGCATTTTCAAATTCATTTAAGTCATGTAGTATACGACCTAAATTATAGTACTGATTTGCAATTCTCAGATTATGTTCGTCATAATTTGCCGAAATGATATTGATTGATTTTTCTAATAGCTTTTTTGCTTTTATTAAATCACCCATCCCCCAATATGCAGAAGCGAGATTGGCGCCAATTTTGCCCACAATCGGATGATCTTCGCCATAAAATGCAATATTATAATTCAAAGATTCTTCTAGTAATTCTTTCCCTTTTTCAAAATCTTCTTTATGTAAATAAACAGTTCCTAAGTTCATTTGGTCACGAGCCTTGTTTGGGTGACTATCTGCATTGAAATTATCGTATATATTAATTGCATTTATTAATACTTTTTCAGCATTTTCAAGATCTCCCATTTCCGAATATATAACTCCGAGGTTTGATTGAAGAGTAGCTGCATTGAGAGATTTATCTCCATATATCTTCAACACAATTATCATTGCTTCCTCAAATACAGTTTTTGCTCTATCATAACGACCTTCTCCAGCTAACAAAAGTCCTAATTCATTTAAAAGAAGACCTTTCTGATTATCTGTGAAATTATCTGAGTTTCCCTTCAATAACTTTTCAATAATCTGTATAGCTTTAGCGTACTGCTCCTCATCTCTGTATTCTCTTGCTAATGCCAACACTATAGTCACAGCATCCTTCATTTGCTTTGCACTAGATGGCCACCCATTTACCGACTTCAAAAACTCTTCCCACTCATGCTCTAAATGCCTAATTCTTTCTTCACTGTTTTTAGAGGGCATTTTAATTTCCTTGTCTTCCAATATCAGTTTATCGGCAAAACCTTTTTGCCTTGCAGTAAGCAGCTCTTCCGGTGTTTTGAAATCAAAGAAAAAAACAATCCAGCTCCAGAAGTCGTAAGCCTTGCGCATCAACACTGTCCCAGTATCAAAATCGGCCCAGAAAACGATAGTTGCCGGTGTTTGCCGGAAAAAAGAGTCACGCTGGAAATTAAAAGTGCCGAGGAAATCGCTATTCTTCACCGCATCCTCCATGCCAAAAACATGAATAAGAGCATTGGCAGGTATCTTGTCTTTATCTTCATGAAAAATGATCCGGTTCAGCGAGTCTGATTTTTCATTCAAGTAAATATCGTAGGGCTTGAACTTAGGCACGCACTCCGTAATAGTATCGTGCAACGGCTTTTTCAGCAATGGCGTATCGCAATTTATCCAGAACACATTAGGTTCAGGATCTTGCAGCAGGAATAACAGCCTGTCCCATTCTTCTTTGTTGTGGGTTATAATGGCATCCGAATAATTAGCTTCATTCATCTGATTCGAGGAAAGGTAACAGTAATGGATTAGGCTGCCTGTTGTTCTGCTCACCATTATATTCCATAAGGGCAAGGGAGAACAGCAGGTCCAGAATCACAGGGTCTGCACGGTTATAGTCCCTGCTTTTCAATATATCGACGTGTACAGATGTCAGCCGCCGCAGCAGGTCAAGCCCCAGTTTCTTACAAGCTTTTTCCGAATTGGCCCTATTTATCCTGAAACTATCAGGTTCGGAATTTGCCAAAGCCATCTCCACTATCCGTATGAGCTGCCGTGGGCTGCCCCCTGACTGCTGCACACAATAATCCAGCACGCCTTCTTCAAAGAAGGTATCATGGTCTATTCTCCGGGTAATTATCTGGCTAAACAATGATGAAGTTGCCAGGTTAATAGGTATAAGCGGCAAGGTATAATGCTGATAGGTACTTAATACCCTACTTGTTTTAGAATCGTACAGTGTGTCTATGGGCACAGAACAGATGAGGCTGGCATTAAGCTCATTGATCAACCTGGCGTTCTGAAAAAAAGTACGGGTGTACATATCATACCTGCCCCAGCGCAACTTTTCAAGCCCATCTACGATAAAAACAATCTCCTGCCCATTGCCAGACCGCCGGATGTCTTTCCTGATCTCGAGCAGCGCATTGTTCAACGAAATGATATAATCACCCTGTTTCTCTTCTATTTTTCTTCTTACCGTTGTGGAGGTTTGCGAACCGTAAGAAAAGATAGATTTGATAAATGCTTTTGCACTGAAAAACCTCAGTAAGCCACCCGTGCCTATTTCCGCTTCAGCCCCCCCTTCAGTTTCCAGCTTACTTTTTATTTCCTCATTAACTTCTTTGTCCGAAAGCCAGTCATCTGCTATCTTTTGCAGGCTGGGAACGGCATAATTAATATTGTGCTTTTCAAGCTCGTTGACCATCGATGCGATGAGCAGCACCATCAGGTCTTCCGACTTAAAGTCAGATATCTGTATATACTCTTCAACATCTATATATATTGAAAAATATTGCTCCGGCTTGTTTAACCTATGATGCAGTTTTACCAGCTCTGTGCTTTTGCCGCTGCCGGTATGCCCGGTATACAACATTTTAGCATAACCCGCGTCTTCGTTCAACCGGCCATTCAAAATACCTAAATGGAACATTAAAGTGCGAAATGTATCCGAACGCACCCCATCAAAATCCACATATAGATTATCTATATCGGCAATTTCAAAGCTCAATTTAAGCGCATTGAGTGCCTTAAATATTTCTTTTACGGGATAAATTTGCTGTGCAACAGGCATACCAGATAGCGAAAATAGCGATTTTAGTGCATTTTCTACTTTTTCAGCGTTTTGGCCACCACCGCTGTCAGCCTTTCAGCCCATATGGCATATTCTTTACCGGATGGATGCAGCTTATCTGCTACAATATACTCCGGGTTTTGGCCATTTTGGCGGGTGCTTTCTGTTATCTCTATATACTGGCATTTGTGGGCCAATGCTATCTCCTTGCATGCAGCATTATAGTCATCTATTTCCTTAGCCACTTTTTGCTTGTCGCGGCCTTCCGCAAAAGGTGTTACACCCCAATCAGGTATAGACAGCACGATCACATGTTCCGGTTTATTATCTGCAAAAGCAATGGCCTGGTTAAGCAATGCCAGGAACTCATCGCGATAGTTATCTATGCTGCGCCCACGATATTGGTTATTTACGCCAATAAGCAGTGTCACGAACGAAAATGTCTCCCTGATATTGTGTTCACGGATCGATGCAGCAAGTTCGTCGGTCGTCCAGCCCGTAGTGGCTATTATCACCGGATCAGCTACCTCAATATGGCGTTGTTTCAATAGTTTCACCGCCTGGTGCGGAAAATTATCATGCATAGGCACCTGCTCCCCTATCGTGTATGAATCGCCGAGCGCTAAATATGTGTACATAGGCTTCCTTGCTTTTTGTGCAGAAATAAACAGCAATAATAGAATAATGCCAACAGAATATTTCTTCATTTTACGAATACGGTCTTGATATTCACAAACTCCCGTATCCCAAATGTACCTAATTCCCTGCCATACCCACTCTGCTTTATACCCCCAAATGGCAGGCGCTGATCGGAATGCACAAAATCGTTCACAAAGCAACTGCCTGCCTGCAACTCGTTGGCAGCCAGTTTCTCGGCCCTTGCCCTGTTCTTAGAAATAATACCCCCACCAAGGCCGTAAATGCTATCGTTAGCTATGCGCATCGCATCCTTTTCATTCTTTGCCTCAATAATGGCTGCTACCGGTCCAAACAGCTCTTCATCGTAGGCAGGCATACCTTTTTTCACATTGGTAAGTACGGTAGCTGGATAAAATGCTCCCGCAACATCAGGAATGAAACCACCACAAAGCAATTTTGCACCTTTTGCAATACTAGCCAGCACTTGCTCATGTAACTGATCCCTTAAATCAACTCTTGCCATAGGCCCTATCCTGTTCTTTTCATCCATTGGGTCGCCGTATGTCACAGTTTTCATCTTCTCCAAAAATCTTACTACGAATTCTTTTTTAACCCTTTTATCTACTACAAATCGCTTTGCGGCAATGCAGCTCTGCCCACTGTTCACCAAACGGCCACGCACTGCTATTTCTATTGCCGTATCCATATTGGCATCAGCCAGTATTATGTAAGGATCACTGCCACCGAGTTCGAGCACTACTTTCTTCAAATTTCTTCCTGCCGCCTCCGCTACTTTACTGCCTGCTGCTGTGCTACCGGTAAGCGTTACTGCAGCTATCCTGCTATCATCAATAAGGCTTTCAATTCTCGATGATGGCAGCAATAATGTCTGCAATAATCCTTTAGGAGCACCCGCTTTCAGTATTAACTGCTCAATGGCTAATGCACAACCACTTACATTTGATGCATGCTTTAATACTATCACATTGCCCGCCATCACAGCAGGTGCCATTGCCCTGAATACCTGCCAGTACGGAAAATTCCAGGGCATAATAGCCAATACTGGCCCTAGCGGTTGAAATGATACATAACTCTTCAGGGCATCGGTTTTCACAACTTCATTCGCAAGGAATTTAGCTCCTTCTTTAGCATAAAAATCCAATGTAGATGCACATTTCTCCACTTCATAGCATCCCTGCTGTATTGGCTTGCCCATCTCTTTTGCCGCCAGTTTCACCAGTTCATCCTTCTCCTTACGTATCTGCTTAGCTATATTCTTTAATACAGTTGCACGCTTGGTGAATGGCAACATGCGCCATTCTTCAAATGTTTTTACTGATTGTTGCAAAGCTTTTTCCACCTTCTTTTCATCATGAATGGCATATGAAGCGAGTGCTTTTCCCGTGGCGGGATTAATGGATACTAATTGTTCAGGCATGCGATGAATATTTGTTGTAAAATTAAATAACCCTTTCCAATCAAAACGTTTCCTAAATTTGCGCTTCACAATAATTAACTATAAAAG
Source organism: Flavipsychrobacter sp. (assembly GCA_021155965.1). Lineage (GTDB taxonomy): Bacteria > Bacteroidota > Bacteroidia > Chitinophagales > Chitinophagaceae > Nemorincola. The sequence continues at coordinate 23,936 of JAJNBJ010000006.1, read as the reverse complement.
CAGAAGATGACCACAGAAAAAATAAAATTCGGAACAGATGGGTGGCGTGCGATCATCGCCCAGGATTTTACTGTATACAACGTTAGCCGGGTAAGTAAAGGTCTGGCTGACTGGCTGTTACAAAAAACAGATACGCCAGTGGTGGTCATCGGGCACGATTATAGATTTGGTGGGCAACTCTTCACTGAAGCCAGCGCCAAAATATTGTGCGCCAATGGAGTAAAGGTTTTGATGGACAAAGGCTATAGCAGCACCCCTATGATCTCGATGGGTGTATTGAAATTAAAGGCGCACCAGGGTGTGGTTATTACAGCTTCTCACAACCCACCCTCCTATAACGGGTACAAACTGAAGGGCGCCCATGGCGGCCCTTCAAGTCCGAAAGATATAGCTGCAGTTGAAGCTTTAATACCAGATGAAGTAGATATGCCATCTCAACCCTTATCTCATTGGGAGGGGAAAGGATTACTGGAGTATATCAACCTCGAAGACCTGTATGTTGATTATCTGAAAGAAAAGTTTGACTTTGATGTGTTAAATAAGTCTCCGTTCAAAATGGCATATGATGCGATGTTTGGCGCAGGACAGAATGTGATACGCAGATTACTTCCCGGCGCTGTGCTAATTCATTGCGACGATAACCCCGGATTTCACGGACAGGCACCTGAACCACTGGATAAAAACCTCAAAGAACTGGCAAAAACAGTTGCCACTACCCCTGAAATAAAAATAGGTCTCGCAACAGATGGCGATGCAGACCGCATAGGACTCTACGATGGCGATGGCAATTTTGTGGATGCCCATAACATTATACTACTGCTGATACACTACCTGCACAAGTATAAAGGCATGAATGGCAAGGTAGTAATTGCATTCTCTGTAACCGACCGCGTGAAAAAATTATGCGAACACTACGGCCTGACTGTGGAAGTAACGGCCATAGGGTTTAAGTACATCAGCGAAATAATGGTGCATGATGATGTGCTGGTAGGCGGAGAGGAAAGCGGCGGTATAGCCGTAAAAGGCCATATCCCGGAGCGCGATGGTATTTACGACGGGCTTGCCATTTATGAATTCATGACCAAAACAGGCAAAACACTTAAGGAACTGTGTGAAGAAGTGTATGATATAGTAGGCAAGTTCTACTACGACCGCCACGATCTGCACATAGAGAACGACAAGAAAAATGCCATTATTCAAAAAGCCGGCGACAATGGTTATACAAAATTCGGCAAATATGCCTTCAACCGAATTGAAACGATAGACGGCGTAAAATACCACTTAGACAATGGTGGCTGGATCATGCTACGTGCATCAGGCACAGAGCCGCTATTACGCGTGTATGGTGAAGGGAACAGCAAAGAAGAAACGGCAGATATACTGGAGGATGTGAAACAAACAATACTATAACCATACCTTCTTTCTAAGAAACAAAGTACATTTTCAACAACCCTTTATTCTTTGCTTCTATCTCCCCTCGGTATAGGCAAGGGTATTTATGTTTTACCAATTCGTAAGTAGTTTCTGAGATATTGATCTTACCGGGCTCGCTTACCTGCTGCATACGGGCGGCTGTATTTACAGTGTCCCCCCAGATATCGTAAGCAAACTTTTTAATACCGACAATACCTGCAATAACACTGCCGCTGTGAACACCAATACGGATTTCAAAGGTTTTATCTCCGAATTTTTTCTTTCTGTCTAACATAAATTTATTGATCCTGATCGCTGCCTGCACTACATGCTCAGCATGTTGAGGGTCGGGCAAAGGTAACCCACACACTGCCAGGTATGCATCTCCGATCGTCTTTATTTTCTCAACCCTATAGCTTCCTAGAATTTCATCGAAAGCCTTAAAACACGCATCCAGTTCATCGATCAGTTCCTGGTGGTCCATTCTTTCCCCTGCTTCTGTAAAATTCACAAAGTCGGTGAACAATACTGTTACATCCTCATAGTTTTTTGCGGCAGCACTACCTTTATTTTTTAACTCTTCTGCCACTTCAGCAGGCAGGATATTCAATAATAGGTCCTCACTTCTTTGCTTTTCTTTTGCCAAAAGCGTATTCGATCTTTTCTGTGCCTGTGAATACCTTACTACTACCACAATAACCACTAACAGTAGCACTATACCCGCTATAAAAAAACCACGCTCATTGCGCTTCTTCTCTACCGCCAACTGATCAAGTTGTATTTGCTTGTCTTTGAGCTCTAGTTCTCTTTTAGCTTCAACACTTGCTATCTTCACCTGGGCTTCCCCACTATTTACTGAATCCCGCAGTAAAATATATTGCTGATAGGAGGCCAGTGCTTCTTTGTAATTACCAAGCATTGAATCAACAACAAACAAATGCTGGTACATGGCATATTGATTGAACATATTACCGATCTTAGACCCCATTTCAATACCCTGTTCCAGGTATGTCTTTGCTTTGGCCAGGATCGCTTTCTTATCTTTTGGGATAAGTCCATTCGGAACGGAAACACCGGAATAAAATTCTACAGATACAGCAGTATCAGTATTGAGCGCAGTATCTCTTACAATATTCAAATAGCTCTCTCCTATGCTTGCCGTCAACATTGCCTCTGCATTTACATCATGTATTTGCTTAGCTATTTCCAATGCATGGGTTGAGAACATTATGGACTGGAAATGATTATGCAGTTCTGAATACCCTTGCCCAATGTTTCCAAGCACAATTGCCATCCCCGTTCCTGCCCCTAGCTCCTCATATATCCTTAATGCCCTGAACAAATATTCAAGCGCTTCGGAGTGTTTGCCCTGGCTAATGAAAACATTCCCCATGTTCGCGTAGTTCCCCGCAACCGCATTCTTCCTGCCTAATGCCTCATTGATCTCCAATGCTTTTTTATAGTATTCAACCGCCTTGGGGAAATTCTTTTGCTGCACATATATACTTCCTATAGTTCCGTAATTAGCTGATACGCCGGCCTTGCTTCCAACCTCCTCATTCATCTTTAAAGCTTTAAATGTGTACTCGAGCGCATTGGAGTTTTCTCCTTTATTCATATAGAGGCTACCTATATTCCCGAGTGTATTTGCAATACCCGGCTTATCATTTATTTCATTGAATATTGTCAGGGCCTTCAGGTTATAATCCAACGCCTTTGCCAGGTCTCCGCTAAGTGTATAACAGTACCCGATGTTGCTTAACGCTCCCGCAGCGCCTTTTTTATTCCCGATCTTTTCATGTATCGCTACCGCTTTATTGTAGTACCCCTGGGCTGTATCATATGCCGATTTATACTGCCAGTTTACCGCTATGGCATTATATGCTAAAGCAATACCTTTCTCCCACCCAATTTTATGAGCCAGCGCAAGGTCTTCCATTCCGTATTTTATTCCTGCTTCGGGGTTTACGCTATAATGTATAAAAGCGATCCGCTCCATTAACTTTACCCTATTGGAGTCTTCAGGCTTGAATTTATCAGACGCTAATTCTTTAATAAGAGAATCGATAACCTCCTGTGTGCGATTTTGCGCACTCGCAGAGAAGGCGAATCCCAGCGTCACGATCAACAAAGTGGCTTTGAGAAAATCGTTCATTCTATTTGACTAATACAAATAATTATTTCACTACCAAGATATAAACAAATTACCGGGCTTTCAAGCACTAAACAATTATTTAGCGTATAAAAAACGGGAAGCAGCTGCCTCCCGTTTTTTTATCTATTTGATCAGCTTTTACTGCTCAACAACTACATGGAACACCTTACTTTCCCCACCAGTACGGAAAGTAAGCATATACATGCCGTTTGCTACGCTATTGTCGAGTTTAACGGTCTCATTAACAACACCATTACGAACAGTTACATTGCCTGTGTAGATCCTCTGGCCAAGCATATTCGTCATTTCAATTGTTGCTTCCTGATCAGCATTGCTGCCCAGTGAGCCCTTAATAGTGAATATGCCCTTGTTCGGGTTAGGTATAAGCGTCAGGTCAAGAGCTACCGTTGTCACATTTGTCACACCTACATTAGTAGAAGTAACGATCACCATGTCGTTTGCAGAGAGGAGTCCGCAAGCATTGAGTTTGCTTACTGTTACACCTACTGCATCGTTATGGTTAAGTGTACTTACTAGGTAAGTAGCATTTGTAGCGCCAGCTATTGCCATGCCGTTTATCGACCACTGGTATTGCGGGTTAGTTCCGGCATTGGTAGTTACAGCGGTCAGTGTATCGTTATAGAGTACTGTACCCACGTTAACTCCCGAATTAACCATGATCGAAACCGTTGGCACTGTGGCATCATCTACATGCATTGCAATATTATTGCTTAATACAGCGCTTGTTGTAGTTACACATGCGTAGCTGCTCATCATGCTGCAGAATACCACGTCACCATCAACCGGAGCGTATGAGTATGTGTTGCCCGTAGCCACATTAGAACCATTCACGTACCATGTAAAGGTTGGCGTAGTGCCGCCCCATACCGGTGATGGTGTAAATGTTACCACCACGCCCTGGCATACTGTATTACTTGGCGATACGCTGATGGATACTGCAGGCGCAACATTCGCTTTAACTGTCATGGTCTTCGTGCTGCTTACAGTAGCCGGTATAGCACAGGTAGCAGAGCTGGTCATTGTTACACTTACAACGTTGCCGTTGGTTGGTATATATGTATAAGAACTGCCCGCAGTACTTACAGATACACCATTCACGAACCACTCAAACGTTGGGGTTCCACCGTTAACAGCCAGCGCCGTGAATGTAACCGAAGTACCTGCACATACTGTATCGCCAACACCTGTTGTAATGCTCACAGATGGCACAACCGATGGCAGCAATGTTACAGTAACGCTTCCTGTCATGCTGTTAGTGCAGCCTGTGCTTGCGTTGGTAGCCATAACGGTATAAGTACCTGCCGGCTGTAAACCAAAGCTGAGTGGCAACCCTGTGCCTGCAACCGCACCACCAACAGTAGATGAGCCGTTGTAGAGCTGGTAGTTAACACCCAGGTCAGAATTGCTGAGGCTCACATTCACACCCGGAACACTGGCGCAGTAGTTGCCGCCGCCTGCTACAGTATAAGCTGTAGGCAATGAGCTAACAGTTACTATAGCACTGCCTGTCATCGTATTTGGACAACCGGTTGTTGTGCTTGTCGCTTCTACAGTGTACGTGCCTGGTGTAAGGTGCAGGCCGAAGCTGATAGCACCACCTGTACCTGCAACCGGAGAACCTACTGGTACCGAACCTGGCAGCATCAACTGGTAGTTCACACCTGTTGCAGAACCCGCAAGGCCTATAACCACGCCTGTGCCGCCTGTGCAGTAATTGCCACCACCTGTCATAGTGAATGCAGCCGGTAAAGCTGTTATCGCTACAGTAGCAGAACCGCTCATGGTGCTGGTACAGCCTGTTGTAGTGTTCGTTGCCACTACTGTATAAGAACCAGTAGCTGTTTGTGGGCCAAAGTTGATGGATGAACCTGTGCCTGCAACCGGGCTGCCAACAGTAGCTGTGCCATTCATCAGCTGGTAAGAAATACCTGTCTGCGAATTATTGATGCCGATATTAACACCAGCGCCACCTGCGCAGTAGCTGCCGCCGCCTACCACAAAGTAAATTGTAGGCAGAGCGTTGATAGTGATGCCCGCGCTGCTCAGCATTGTATTAGAACAGCCTGTTGTTACATTCGTCGCTTCCACAGTATAAGTACCGCTACCGGTGATCGCACCGAAATCAAGCGAGAACCCTGTACCTGCCATTGGCGAGCCAACAGATGCTGAACCATTCTTCAACTGGTAATTCACACCCATATCCGAACCGCTGAGCATTATATGCACGCCAGCGCCGCCAGCGCAATAGCTGCCGCCACCCGATACTGTGTATGGAGTAGGCAGTGGGTTAATAACTATTGTCGGAGTACCTGACATATTGTTCACGCAACCTGTAGTAAGGTCTGTAGCGGTCACAGAGTAAGTACCCGGATTAGTATGTAAACCGTAACTCAGCGGGAAACCGGTGCCTGCCATTGGGCTGCCAACAGCTATCGTACCGTTCCTGTATAACTGGTATTGCACACCAACAGAAGAACCACTCAGCGTAACAGTAACACCTGTACCGCCGAAGCAATACCCGCTGGCACTTGTTGCCACTGTATAAGCCGTAGGCAATGCGCTGATGTTCACAGCTGTGCTGCCTGCCATATTAATAGTGCACCCTGTTACCGGGTTAGTAGCTACCACAAAGTAAGTACCTGTTATTGTCTGTGCACCGAAGTCAAGCCCTGAACCTGTACCTGCCATTGGAGCGCCAACCATTGTAGTGCCCCTCATTAGCTGGTAATTGATACCTACGGTAGAACCTGTGAGGCCAACATGAACACCGCTGCCACCTGGGCAGTAGTTACCACCGCCTGATACTGTATCCACGTTTGGCAACGGATTAACCACGATAGTCACAGCACCCGACATATTGCTTACACATCCTGTAGCAGCATTGGTTGCAACAACAGTATAAACGCCACCTGTTGTCTTCAGGCCGAAGGCAAGCGCAGAACCAGTACCTGCCATTGGCAAGCCATCATTAACTCCATCGCGGAGTAATTGGTAATTGATGCCTGTGTTAGATCCTGTTGTACCTACAGGGAGGCCAGCGCCACCTGCACAGTAACTGCCACCACCTGTCATTGCATAAACAGTTGGCAGTGCGTTGATGGTTATTGTAGCGCTGCCGGTCATATTGCTCATACAACCTGTAGCTGCATTAGTTGCGGTAACCGAATATGTACCTATAGCTGTGAACAAGCCGAAGTCAAGCATAGAGCCTGTACCGGCTATTGTGCTGCCAACTGCTGTGCTGCCATTATATAATTGATAGTTGATACCTGCATCCGAAGTGCTCAGGAATACATGAAGCCCTGTGCCACCTGAACAGTAGCTGCCACCACCTGTTACGTTGTAAACCAGCGGCAGTGCATTAATGATCACAGAAGCACTTCCGGTCATATTACTCATACATGAAGTAATGGTATTGGTAGCTACAACCGTATATATTCCGGTTACGGTCTGCAGGCCATAGCTTATCGGGCCACCGGTACCTGCAAGCGGGCTGCCGATAGCAATACCGTCGCGATACAATTGGTAGCTGATAGAAATATCTGAGCTGCCCAGTCCTACATTCACACCTGTGCCGCCTGCGCAATAGCCGCCGCCGCCTGTTACATTATAGGCGATCGGCAACGGATTAAGCGATACAGTTACACTGCCAGCCATATTGTTAGTACATGTAGTAGTAACATCCGTAGCTACAGCAGTATAGGTACCAACTGCTGACTGAGGGCCAAAGTTGATGGATGAACCTGTTCCCAGCACAGATGGGCCTACCGGCATACCAGCAAGGTATAATTGATAGGTTACACCGGTTGAAGAACCGCTCAGCATCACATCAGCGCCGGTACCGCCTACGCAATAACCGCCACCACCTGTCATGCTGTAAACAGTCGGCAATGCATGCAGCGCAACAACTGCAACGCCTGTCATTGTATTGGTGCAAGCTGTCGTAGCATCAATTGCCTGTACGGTATACGTACCTACGCCTGTCTGTAAACCGAAACTGATTGGTGCGCCTGTGCCGGCAACAACACTGCCTACAGGCGAACTTCCATTCATTAATTGGTAATTAACGCCCATTGAAGAACCACCTAAGCCTATCATGACGCCTGAACCACCTGGGCAGTAGTTACCACCACCGGTTACGGTAAATGTACCTGGCAATGGATTAATGCTAACCACCACGCTGCCTGTCATCCATGATGAGCAACCGGTAGATGTGTTAGTAGCCTGTACTGAATAAGTGCCTGTTATGGTCACCAGGCCGAAATCAAGTGCAGCACCTGTGCCTGCTATCGCAACACCCATTGGAGTTACGCCGTTGTACAACTGGTATTCAACACCGGCATCAGAGTTGCTCACACCAATGTGAACACCGGTTCCGCCTGCGCAATACCCGCCGCCGCCTGTAACTGTGTACACTGTTGGCAATGGATCTATTGCTACTACCACAGAGCCTGTCATAGTGCTTGAGCAACCTGTTAAGGCGTTAGTGCCAACTACTGTATAAGTTCCTGCTGTTGTAAACAGGCCGAAGTCCATTGCGCTACCGGTACCTGCCATCGGGCTGCCAACAAGCACACCGTCAACGTAGGTTTGGTAGTTGACACCTGTTACAGAACCGCCGATGCCTACATGCACTCCTACGCCGCCTGTGCAGTAGCTGCCGCCACCTGTTACAGTGTTAACAGCCGGTAATGGATTAACAACTACAACCGCTGTTCCGGTCATAAGCTGGTTACAACCTGTGGCTATAATAGTTGCCCTTACGGTATAAGTACCGGGTATTGTAACTGATGTGAATGTTATTGGAGTACCTGTGCCAAGCATTGCAATACCTGTTGGCACACCACCTACTAATAATTGATAGCTGGTACCTGTGGAAGAACCGCTCAGCGACACAGTTACACCTGCACCACCGGAGCAATAGCTACCCCCGCCAGACACTGTCCATAATGCTGGCAGTGGGTTAACTGTTATCAATGCGCTGCTTGACATTGTTGCCGAACAACCAGTTAGCGGGTTGGTAGCAACAACTGTATAGGTACCACCTGTTGTAAACGTACCGAAGCTAAGTGTGCCGCCTGTACCTGCCATTGGAGAACCTATTGCAGTTCCACCCAGCCATAATTGGTAATTGATACCCAGGTCTGAACCGGTAAGGCCAATTGAAAGGCCCGTTGAACCTGCACAATAAGAACCACCGCCGGTTACGCTATACAAGCTTGGTAACGGATTTACAACAATTACCGCGCTGCCCGACATCGCAGACAGACAGCCGGTAGCAATATTCTGAGAAGTAACCGTATAAGTTCCGGCTGTTGTCATTGGTGAGAAGCTAACGGTAGAACCGCTACCTGATACGCTGCCCATAAGTGTAGTACCCGACAAATATAGACGGTATGTAAACCCTACATCTGAAGGGCTAACAGTGATCACCCTGCCGGTGCCACCCACACAATAACCACCACCGCCGCCTACCGGGTAAACTGTTGGTACCGGGTTAATTGTAACTGTAGCTGTACCTGACATTGTATTCTGACAGCCTGTTGTAGCGTGTGTACCCACTATTGTATATGTGCCCGCACCTGTGATCGATGAGAAAGTGAGAACACCACCGGTACCTGCAACAGGGCTGCCCACAGGGCTGCCGCCGAACATCAATTGATAGTTAACACCAGTAGTAGACGGGTTCAATGTTATGCTTACTCCCGAACCACCAGCACAATATGCGCCGCCACCGCCAACGGTATGTGCCGTTGGTAATGCAAACACACCAACCGATGCTGAACCAAGCATACTGTTGGCACAGCCTGTGGTGCTATGTACTGCAGTAACCGTATAAGTACCAGTAGATGTAAATAAGCCGAAAGTCAACGGTCCGCCTGTACCGGCAAGGGTAGCAGAAGAAGAACCATTAGTTACCGTATAATTAACACCTACCTGGGAACCGCTCAATCCGATTGAAACACCTGTACCACCAGAGCAGTAGCTGCCGCCGCCGGTCACTGTAAACTGCGTTGGCAGGGAGTTAACGATAACTACTGCAGTACCTGCCATATTGCTTGTGCAAGCGGTAGTATCGTGGATAGCAACAGCAGTATAAGTACCTGCACCAGATATCAGGCCCCAGCTTATTGCACTGCCTGTACCTGCAATAGGTGAGCCAATTGGCGTCATCCCATTATATAATTGATAACTTCTCCCTGACTGGGAGCCATTCAGGCCAACGGCTACGCCAGTGCCACCTGCACAGAAACCACCGCCGCCGGTCATGTTATAAACAGTAGGCAGCACAGTAACAGTAACAAGTGCTGTGCCTGACATGTTATTCTCGCATAATGTGGTTGCGTTTTTAGCAACTACTGTGTAAGTGCCTGCTGTAGTTTGCAAACCAAAACTCAATGGAGAACCGGTGCCGGAAAGCGCAGAGCCAGTTGCCGTACCACCAACATACAATTGGTAATTAACACCAGTCTGCGAGTTTGATAACCCTACTGTTACGCCAGAGCCGCCAGCGCAGTATGTACCGCCACCTGTAACTGTGTAAATTGCAGGCAGAGGGTTAACTATAAATCCTATGGTTGTAAAGCAGCCTGTAGGCAATGTATAAGTTATTGTTACTGTTCCTGCTGTTACACCTGTTACAAGACCTGAGCTTGGGCCAACAGTTGCAACAGAAGTATTGCTGCTCGTCCATGTACCACCGGTCGATGTATTTGATAAAGTAGAAGTACCGCCAGCTTCGCAAGCCTGGGTTGTACCTGTGATAGACGCAGGCAATGGATTAACGGTAAATGCTAATGTTGTGAAGCAACCTGCGGGTAATGTATAAGTAATGGTTAAAGAACCGGCAGAGATACCGTTTACTATTCCGGAAGTAGAACCTATAGTGGCAGTTCCTGTTGCACTGCTTGACCATAAGCCACCTGTTACACTGTTTGTAAGTGTGGTCGAGCTGCCTACACATACATTATTAGAGCCTGCAATTGTAGCAGGAGAAGGATTAACCGTTACAATAGTTGTAACAAAACATCCGCCTGGCAGTGTGTACGAGATCATCACTGTTCCCGCCGCAACACCCATCACAACACCGGTAGTTGAACCTACTGTTGCAATAGCAGGGTTAGCAGTTGTCCATGTACCACCGCCAACTGAGTTGCTTAATGTTATGTTAGCGCCTTCGCAAACAGGGGTATTACCCGTGATCGCACCCGGCATTGGATTAACACTGATCGACTTCACAGCGATACATCCACCCGGGGGCAGTGTATAAGTAATATCTATAACCCCTACAGAGATGCCACCAACCACTCCGGTTGCAGCACCCACTGTGCCAATTGCGGTGTTGCTGCTACTCCATGTACCACCGCTGGTTGCATCTGTAAGTGTAGTTGTCTGGCCAACGCAAACAAAGCTTGCACCTGCAATAGCTGCCGGTGTTGGGTGTACCGTAACAACTGTCGTAGTGAGGCAGCCTGTTGGTAATGTATAAGTAATTGTTGCATTACCTGCGGCAACGCCACCAACAATACCACTCGAGCTACCCACAGTAGCTACAGATGGATTGCTGCTTACCCAGGTACCACCCGTAGAAGCGTTAGCTAAAGAAATATTTGAACCTGCACATACAGGAGTATTGCCTGTGATAGCAGCTGGCAGCGGATTAACCGTGAACGGTGTTGTAGCAATACAGCCTGTGCTCAGGGCGTATGTAATATTTATTGTACCCGCGGCTATACCGCCAACAACACCTGTAGCGCCACCAACAGTACCTATGGCAACATTACTGCTGCTCCATGTACCGCCTGTTGTGGCATCGGTTAAAGTTGAGGTTGAACCAACACAAGTATTGGTAACACCTGCAATGGCAGCCGGGTTAGGATTAACTGTGAACGCAAATGTTGTATTACAGCTACCTGCCGACAACGTATAAGTAATTGTAATTGTACCTGCAGATACACCACCAACTATGCCTGTAGCTGCACCAATTGTGCCAACAGCAGGGTTACTGCTGGTCCATGTACCACCGCTGGTAGCATTTGTCAATGTGGTGGTAAGGCCAACACATACGTTATTAGTTCCTGCTATAGACGCTGGTGATGGGTTAACCGTAACATTTGTAGTGATAAAGCAACCCGCCGGTAATGTATAGGTAATTGTTGCTATGCCTGCTGCATTACCCGTAACAACACCTGTAGAAACATTCACAGACGCTATCGAACCGTTACTGCTGGTCCAGTTACCACCGCTCACTGCATTAGCCAGTGTTGTTGTCAGGCCAACGCAAACATTGGTAACGCCGGTGATCGCTCCGGGAATTGGGTTCACAGTAAATGGAGTTGTTGTATTACAGCCAGCCGGTAACGTATACGTTATTGTTACTGTGCCTGCCGATACACCACCTGCAACACCTGTTGCTGAGGCTATAGAACCAACTGCTGCATTACTGCTGCTCCATGTACCACCGCTCGTAGCATTGGTCAATGTCGTGGTCTGGCCCACACATACATTCGATGCGCCACTTATAGAAGCAGGAGTTGGGTTAACAGTTATTGTATAAACTGAGTAACAACCTGTCGATAATGTATAGGTCATTGTTGGCGTACCTGCGGCAACACCCAGTACAACACCAGAGGTTATATTAATAGATGCCAGCGATGAGTTGCTGCTGGTCCATGTACCGCCACCGGTTGAGTTGGTCAGTGTTATTGAAGAACCAACACATACACTAGATGGCCCTGCAATAGCAGCAGGATTTGGATTAACAGTCACTGTAGCTGTAACCAAACAGCCCGTGCTTAACGTATAACTGATAACTGCTGTACCGGGCGTAATACCCATCACCACACCTGTGGATGTCCCAACGGTTGCTACGGCTGGCGTACTGCTTGTCCAGGTACCACCCGAAGTTGCACTGCTCAATGTAGTTGTTGTACCTGGGCATAAGAACATAGTACCTGTTATTGCAGATGGCAATGGATTGATAACTACCGTTGCGCTGCCTGTCATACTATTAGTACATGTGGTTGAAGTATTTGTAGCCACTACAGTATATACACCCGCAGTTGTTTGCAGGCCAAATGCTAATGATGAACCTGTACCCGGAAGCGGGCTGCCTGTTGGCGAACCGCCTACATACAACTGGTAGTTGGTTGAAGTCTGAGAACCCGAGAGGCCAACAGCAACACCGGAACCACCTGCGCAATAAGAACCACCACCGGTTACAGAGAACGCAGTTGGCAATGGATTTGTCGACACAGTTGCGCTGCCGGACATATTGCTCATACACCCTGTAGTTGCGTTAGTGGCAGTTACAGTGTAAGTACCTACAGTAGTGATCAGGCCAAAGTCAAGGCCTGAGAATGTACCTGCAAGTGGGGCTCCTACCGCAGTAGCACCTAACCACAACTGGTAGTTCACACCGCCAACTGAGTTTGAAAGATATATATGAACACCGGTGCCACCCACACAATAAGCACCGCCACCGGTTACAGTGTAAACAGTTGGCAATGCATTAACAGCAAACATATAACTGTTGCTGCTGGATGGGAAGCTGGTACAGCCAAATGAATTGGTTATTGCAGTAATAGTAACCGTTGTAAACCCGGATGCAGTAAGCGAACCTGAAGGTATTGTGAATGTACCTGTTGTTGAGCCCATTGTTAAAGTTGCAGTAGCACCAGTAACAGAGTTTGCACCTGAGAGGTTATAAGTTACGGTGAACGTACCGCTTCCCAAAGAGTTGGAAGCCACAGTAACCGTAGAGCTATTACCCAAACAAGGTGAAGTAGCTGTAGTAGATGTAAAGTTGCTGATATCCGGAACTGGGTTAACTGTAACTATGGTAGCTGCATAGCAACCGGCACCGAGTGAATAAGTAATACCGACCACACCGGCCGAAACACCGGTCACTACACCGGTAGTAGAACCAACCGTTGCAATAGCCGTATTAGCACTGCTCCATGTACCACCACTTGTAGCATCGCTTAATGTTGTGGTAGATCCTGCACATACAACCGTTGTGCCTGTTATAGCTGCCGGTGTTGGGTTAACTGTAATATTAGTAACTGCAAAACAGCCGGTTGGCATTGCATATGTAATGTTAGGAGTACCTATTGCTACACCGGATACTATACCGGTTGTAGAACCAACTGTAGCTTCAGATGTATTGCTGCTGCTCCATAGGCCACCTGCTGTAGTATTGCTTAAAGCAGTTGTTGCGCCTACGCATACTGCCATAGTGCCGGTAATAGCACCCGGCGTCTGGTTAACGGTAACGGTTGCAAGCGCATAGCAGCCGGTTGACATTGCATATGATATTGTAACAGTACCTGCTGTTAAACCGCTCACAACTCCGGTTCCTGCACCTACCGTAGCTATAGCAACATTACTGCTGCTCCATGAACCACCTACCGTAGCATTGGCAAGTGTAGTCGTTGAACCCGTACATACACTCATAACGCCAGAGATCGCAGCCGGGGTCTGATTTACAGTTACCGGGAACACAGCTATACAGCCTGTTGACAGCATATAAGTAATGTTTGCAGTTCCAGCCGCAATACCGGTTACTATACCGGTTGCAGAGCCAATGTCTGCCCTGGTTGCATCGCTGCTGCTCCATACACCGCCTGGGGTAGCATCAGATAACCCAATGGTTGCACCGGTACATACATTATTAGCACCGGTTATCATCGCCGGATTTGAATTAACCGTTACAGGTGTTGTTGCATAACAACCCGTTGGCATTGTATAAGTAATTACAGGGATGCCGGCGGCAACACCGGTTACTATACCCGTAGCAGGGCCAACCACAGCTTGCGATGTGTTGCTGCTGCTCCAGCTGCCACCCGGGGTAGCATCAGTTAATGTTGTTGTAAGGCCAACACACACACTCATTGTGCCTGCTATCGCAACCGGAGTCTGGTTCACAGTCGCAACAACTGTAGTAATACAACCGGTAGGCAATGTATATGTTATCGTAGCATTACCAGCTGTTACACCACCTACAATTCCTGTACCTGCACCTACGGTGCCTACTGCTATATTGCTGCTTGTCCATGCACCGCCCGATGGGGTCGAAGCAAGTGTAGTTGTATATCCTGTACAAACTACAGGAGTACCTGTAATAGACGTTGGATTTGCATTAACAGTTACAGTAGTTGTAGCAATACAACCTGTAGGTAATGTATAAGTAATAGTAGTAGTTCCAGCAGATATACCACCAACTACGCCGGTAGCAGCGCCAACAGTACCTATAGCGGTATTGCTGCTGCTCCATGTACCGCCTGAACTTGCGTTAGCCAAAGTTGTTGTCAAACCAACGCATACACTTGTTGTTCCGGTAATTCCTGCAGGTAATGGATTAACTGTGAATGGTGTTGTAATAAAACAGCTTGTCGGTAACGTATAAGTAATAATAAGTGTACCGTCCAATACACCCGAAACTACGCCGCTTGAAGCACCAACTGTTGCCAGGCCTGTATTGCTGCTTGTCCAGGTTCCGCCGCCGGTAGCATTAAATAATGTTGTTGTTGATCCGACACATACATTGGTTGTACCTGTAATAGCCGGAGGATTTGGGTTAACTGTTACCGATGTTGTTGTAAAACAGCCTGTCGGCAATGTATAAGTTATAGTAACTACACCCGTTGCTATACCACCAACTACACCGGTAGCTGCACCAACAGTACCTATAGCAGTGTTGCTGCTGCTCCATGTACCACCTGCAGTAGCATCTGCAAGTGTTGTTGTGAACCCGATACAAACACTCATAGTACCGGTAATAGCAGCGGGCAATGGATCAATAGTTGCGATGGTTGTTGTATAACAAGTTGTTGGCAACATATAAGTAATAACAGGATTACCTGCTGCAACACCCAGCATAACACCTGATGCTGAACCAATAGTTGCCTGGCCTGTATTACCACTTGTCCAGGTTCCGCCTGAAGATGTATTAGTTAATGTAGTAGTTGAGCCTACGCATGCAACCGGTGTACCGGAAATAGATGCAGGGTTAGGATTAACGGTCACAGGAGTTGTAGCATAACAACCTGTTGATGTAAGTATATAACTAATAGTAGGTACACCTGAAGCTATACCCGTAACTACCCCAGTGCCGGCATCCACCGTACCAAGTGCAGTATTGCTGCTGCTCCAGGTACCGCCGCCAATTGAGTTACTTAATGTAGTTGTGAAACCGATACATACGTTCGTTGTACCTGCTATAGGCGTTGGCGAAGCATTCACCGTCATTGCATGTGTCACGAAACAGCCGGTTGCAAGAGAGTAAGTAATAGTTACTGTACCTGCACCAGCACCACTTACAATACCGGTTGCTGGGCCAACAGTTGCTTTCGTTACATCACTGCTTGTCCATGTGCCTCCGGTAGTACTGTTGGTCAGTACTGTATTGAAGCCGGTACAAACTACTGAAGCACCACCGATCGTTGCCGGCGTTGGATTTACTGTAATAGGCTGTGTAGCAATACATCCGTTAGATGCTGTATAGGTCATGGTAGGCACACCTGCCGACATACCGGTAACTAAACCTGTGCCCGCTCCTACTGTTGCAAGTCCTAAGCTGCTGCTGCTCCAGGTACCACCTGCAGTAGCGTTTGTTATAACAATTGTTGACCCAACGCATACACTGGTCGGGCCGCCTATAGCCGCCGGCGATGGGATAACAGTTACTGCCTGGGTAGCGAAACAACCGGTACCTAATGTATACGTAATTGTAGCTACGCCCGCTGCTACGCCCCCTACTACACCAGTGCCGGCGCCCACAGTAGCTATACCGGTATTGCTGCTGGTCCATGAACCACCTGCAGTACCGTTAGTCAAAGTTGTGTTAGTGCCTGTACAAACCGTAAATGTACCTGCTATTGCTGCGGGGTTTGGATTAACGGTCATGGGGTGTATCACGAAACAGCCTGTAGGCATTGTATAAGTAATATTTGCAGTACCGGCACCTATACCGGTGGTAATACCCGTAGCTGTGCCAACAGCAACAACAGTTCCATCACTGCTGCTCCATGCACCACCACCCGTTGAGTTGGTTAGTGTTGTATTATTTGCTACACAAACCGTAGATGAACCGCCGATAGCCGGTGGGGTTTGGTTAACGGTCACATTCTGTACAGCAAAGCAGCCTGTAGGTAATGTATAAGATATTGTAGGCACACCCGCTGAATTACCAGTCACAACACCGGTGCCTGCACCTACTGATGCAAGCGCGCCATTGCTGCTGGCCCAGGTACCACCTGCCGTAGCATCAGCCAATGTTGTATTTGCCCCTGTACAAACGGTAAATGTACCGGTAATAGCTGCTGGGTTGGGATTAACCGTCATTGCATGAGTAGTAAAACATGCATTGGGAAGCGTATAAGTTATCGTAGGCGTGCCTACAGCTATCCCTGTTACAACACCAGTACCGGCGCCCACTGTTCCTAGCAATGTATTACTGCTGGTCCACGCACCGCCGCCGGAAGAGTTCGTAAGCGTTGTATTAGCACCAACACATACAGTTGACGATCCTGCTATTGTAGCCGGAGAAGTATTGACCGTTATAGGTGTTACTACAAAACAGCCCGAAGGTACTGTGTAAGTAATCGTAGGGAAGCCTGCCGCAATACCTCCTACTACACCAGTACCGGCGTCAACTGTTCCTTCACCTACATTGCTGCTGCTCCATGTACCGCCGCCTGTACCATTAGCTAATGTTATCGTAAGCCCTGTACAAACTGTTGTGGGGCCCGTATTTGCTGCCGGGGTAGTATTCACTGTCATCGGGAATATCACAAAACATCCCGCTGGTAATGTATAAGAGATATTGATATTACCTGCAATAATACCGGTAACAACACCACCGCTGGTAATTGATCCCACAGCAGGGTTACTGCTGCTCCAGGTACCACCGGGTGTAGTTTGGGTAAGCGAGGTTGTATAACCGGTACACACTGTGTTGCTGCCGGTAATAGCGTTAGGTGTTGGGTTCACTGTAATAACTACAGTTGTGAAGCAACCCGTTCCTAACATATAGGTGATGATCGGGTTACCTGCCCCTACACCGGTCACAACACCGGTTGCACCAACTACTGTTGCCAGCAAAGTATTACTGCTGGAATAAGTGCCGCCTGCAGTACCTGAGGCAACCGTCATAGTTGAGCCAACGCAAACCGGGCCGGGAACAAATATTGCACCTGGTGTCGCATTAACTGTAAAACCATCAACGTTACCGCTTGATACAACACTTGCTGCACAAGGGTTGGTCATTGTGGTAATGATTATCGTCGTTGCACCCGAATTGGCAAGAGAGGAGGTAGTAAACGTACCTGTGCCTGATGCCATGGTTACAGAACCTATTACGCCCGTTGCAGAGTTTGCACCAACCAGGTTATAAGTCACATTGTAAGTGCCATCAGCAAGAGAAGTAGATGTGATAGTAACTAAAGAACCACTCCCCTGGCAAACATCTGCTGCAGAAGTAGCAAAATTGCTCACATCAGGGCTTGGGTACATCGTTACATTAACAACTGTCGTAACAGTGTTCACACCGTCTGTCACTTGTATAGTATATCCGTCAGGGCCGCTATAGCTTGCATTTGGCTGATATGTTAAACCAGCCGGAGTTACACTACCGCCGGTTGAAGCAGTTGAGTATGGGAAACCGGATAATACACCGTTCGCAGGGGGAACAACAACGCTCCACGTAAGCGTTGGGCCTGAGTTCAGGTCGGTTACCGCCAATTGGGAATTGATAGAAGTTGCCGCAGCATTCGTACACAACGTCATGAACTGGGGGCTTGCATTATTGTATGATAATGCCGCCGTAGAGCCCGTTGTAAACCACATACCTGAAACAAATCCTTGCGATACAACACTTGACACATTCAATGTCGAAACTGTTCCTGATGTAGGCAGCATCACATTGGCATTAGGATTTGATGTTGTGTTGCCCGAATTCGTAAGGTCACCTGCTGAAACTACAGCAAGCACACCTGGACTACATGTACTGGCCGCAGCGCCGTTGATATCTCCTGCCGTAAGTGTAACGCCTGAACCGTTCACGATAAAATGCGCCTGCGCTGCAGCACCGCCGGTCTCAAATACAACCGGCACATTCACACCATCAACTGCAGATGAAAAACTAAAGTTATAATTGTCTCCTGCTCCCGGTGTAAAATAAGGGCTTGGCGCTGGCCCACAAGTAGAATTCGTACCGGGTGTGCCCCCACCGGCCGTAACTGTTATTGTAACACCATTCACAGCTGCCGCACCTGCTGTATGGGTAACCTGGCGGTAAGTGCCGGGTGTAACTTCTATACCAAAAAGAAACCCGCCCGCAGCAGTGCTGGAAACCGTTAAAGTAGATATCGGGCCGGGAATGACAACAATATTATTGGGGTTATCGCTTAAGTTGCCTGCATTGGTCAGATCGCCACCCGAAGCCACAGCCAAAACACCCGGATCACATGTGCCAACTGTTCCGGCAAGGTTCGCATCGGTGATAGCATAGCTTGTGCCATTCCGCACTACATGCATTGTTCCGGGTACACCACTCGCATTGAACGAAGTATTGATCTTTACCGAACCTACTGGGGCAGCAAACGTGAAAGTGTAGCTATCCCCACTGGCAGCAAGCGAATAAGGGCTCGGCGCTGTTCCGCAAGCAGAGGAAGAACCTCCTCCACTGGTCGTTACCGTAACGTTTACCCCGTTATACTTTGTAGTACCGGAAGTATTCATTACTTGCACATAACTCTGCGCAACAGATGACACACCAAACAACAATATCCCTGCCACAAGGATCGACGCAAAACGCCCTAACCCTTTAACTTTCTTACCAATAATTTGTTGTGTAGTGTAAAGATTTCCTGCTATCATAATCTTTTGCTTTAAAATAAATATAATCAATTGACCTTCTTTACTGAACTTTCTATAAAATCTACAATAAGCAGTTAAAAAAATGGTGTGTTTTTAGCCACCATTTTTAACATGCCTTTATACAAATTTGCGACTAAGATAGTTTATTTTGTATTTAAATTATACTATCCACAGTTTTTTTTTACATGGACGTAGCTATCCAATACACATATTTATATATGAACGAAATTCAAATACTAAATAGACTGATTTTATCAACATTCCTCAACAAAAATATCATCCGCCTGCTTGAGTAAAAAACATAAAAGTCTCTACATTTAAAGGCGCATTTTTATAGAAAAATGTTAGTAGGATTGCAGCATTTATTTATTTTATATTAATAGATACCGAAATAGAAATAAATATCCAATGCGATAAAAACCCATGCATCGTTTATTTTTGCACCACGTCAAAATAACATAATGAGAAGTACAATACTTAGAAAATACAGCGCCAATAGGTTGCCATTAATATGGCTTCTTGCAGCACTATTTATGGTGGGTAGCTGCGGACAGGAAAAAGAAGATATCCCTGATGTCTCAAAGATCAATGTTTCATTAAAAACCTATCGATTTGACCTTGATCTGTATGCAATAGACACCAACCACATAGCCGAAGGACTGCAAAAACTCTCTGCCAAATATCCCGATTTTCTGAACTACTACCTGGATACGGTAAGGGAATATAACATACGCGGAAATTTTAATGATACAGTAAAAGGCATAAGGGAAGATGTAAGGCTTGACCTCACATTCAAAGATTTTGTAGACCTGGAAGATACGATCAAAAAATACTATCCCGGCAACAAGGATATTGATGGGCAGCTTACCTCAGGATTTAAATTCATCAAATATTATTTCCCCGAAGCTGTTGTGCCTCGCATCATATACCTGAACATGGGGCTCAGTAAATGGCCGACTTTTCCTGTAGACCAGTACACGTTGTGCATTGGCCTCGATATGTTTTTAGGCCACCAATATCCTCATTACAAGTCTATCGGCCTGCCCGATTACATGCTATCTCACACCAGGAGATCATACATTCCTGTTTCCCTGTTCAGTACATATTACAGGATGGGCCACCCCTTCATACCCGACGACAAGACATTGCTCGACCTGATGTTGCAGCGTGGCAGGGAACAATATTTCCTGCACAAAATAATGCCCCATGAACCGGACTCCGTATTATTTGGTTTCACGCAAACACAGGTGAACTGGTGTAACGAAAACGAAGCGCTCATCTATAACTTTTTTATTCGCCGTAACCTGCTGTATGACAAAACACCTCAGTCGGTAATGCCATATGTTCACGAGGGGCCATTTGCAAAAGGGCTTGAAGCTGCGGATGATGTAGTAAAAGTATCCCCGGGCAACATAGGCTCATGGCTGGGTTATAAAATTGTCACTTCCTACATGCAGCAATACCCCAAAACAACACTCGCAGAATTACTGGATAGGCGTCACGATCCTGCACGTTTCCTCGACTCTGCAAAATACAAGCCGAGATAAAGTAAAATAGGTCGCGATAAGTCGAAGGCAAACTTCTACTTTTGCCGCAGTTTTATTGTTAACACTATACTGAATATTTTATGCGCAAATTATTACTCGGCATTTTCATTTGCCTTTCCGGAAATTACAATTCATACGCACAGGTTAGCAAAACAGACGATGTAAAAAAATCGCTGGAAACTTCCAATAAAGACACCACCGCATGGGTTTACGGTGGCTTCGTAAACATTGGCTTGAACGAAGGCTTCCTGCACAATTGGGCGGCCGGCGGCGAATTGGTTTCAATGACTGTTAACGGTGTTTTCAGCGGGCATTTCGACAGGCTGATGCATGGTGCCGCGTGGACTAACAATCTCGATCTTTCGTACGGTCTGAACTATATGTACTCTAATGACTTCACACCAAGAAAAACAGACGACCGCATCGACTTCACTTCAAAATATGGCAGGAGAATTGACACCAGCAATCTCTATATAACTGCACTGTTCAACTTTAAATCCCAGTTCTCAAAAGGCTTCGATTACACCAAACCTAATTGGGATTCTGCACCAACACCTACATCCGAGTTTTTATCTCCGGCATATTTTACACTGGCTGTAGGAGCTGAATACAAAAAAGGCAGCAATCTTTCTTTATTCTTATCCCCTATCGCAGGCAGGCTCGTTCTTGTAGACAGGTACTACACATCAATGTCGCCAACCGGCGCATTTGGCGTAGATTCCGGCAAGAATATGCAATTCCAGTTTGGCGCTTACTTCTCAGGCAGGTATCTGGTCGACATAAGCAAAAGGGCAACATTTAAAACCCGCCTCGACCTGTACAGCAACTACATCGCAAAAGACAGAAAAGATGCTGCAGGTAAAGTGATCAAAAAAGATGACCCCGGAAACATAGATATTCTGTTTGACAACTTTTTTACATGGAAAGCTTCTAAATTCCTGAACATTACATTAGGCGCAACCTTTATTTATGATAATGATATCCCCTACAGCAAAACAACAGTAGACAATACAGGCGCAACAGTAGAAAAGAAAGATCCCGGAAAAAACCTTGGCTGGGTGCAGGTAAAACAATTCTTCAATGTTGGTATAGAATATAAATTCTAAGTGTAAGTTGCCTTCAAAAGCTTATTTTTGTTGCCCTGCTTACGACTTTTGACTTACGACTTACGACTAAACAATGTCAGCATCATACCAAATAAAATTACCTCAGTTCGAGGGCCCGTTCGATCTGCTCCTGTTCTTTATAGAGCGGGACGAACTGGATATTTACAATATACCCATTGCTAAACTCACCAACGATTTCCTCAGTTACATCCACTCCCTGGAAACATTGAATATTGAGTTGGCAAGTGAGTTCATCTTATTTGTGTCCACATTGATGCGCATAAAAGCAAAAATGCTGTTGCCGCGCAAAGAGCTGGATGCACAAGGCAATGAAATAGATCCCCGCCAGGAACTGGTTGATAAGATACTGGAGTACAAGCGCTTCAAAGAAGCATCAGAGGTGATGATGGTTATGGAAGCCGACCGCCAGATGCAGCAAAAGCGCGGCAACATAATGGCTGAGATGAATGCACTGAATGAAACTTATTCAGAAGGTACGGAGATACAGACCGTAACCATGTATAAGCTGTTGCAGGCGTATGAGAAGGTGATCAAGCGTTTTAACGAACGTACAAACAAACCACAACACGTAGTAGTAAAATACAACTACAGCCTTGAAGGGCAACGCACCTATCTGATTGACCATCTGAAAGAGCAAAAACGCGTTCCTTTTGAAATGTTATTTGCTGCCTGCCAAAACAGGATTCATGCCATATTTACCTTTCTCGCGATGCTGGAATTGATACAGCAGAAATTTTTGGGGATTTTGATCGGCACCGGCAGGAACAATTTCATCGTAGAATGGGTAACTCAAGGCGAAATTTCAGAAAATACTGTTAACGAAGGGACTGATTCTGTTAAAGAAGACGAAAACCAGGCTACCGATGAGTCTGATGCCGATACCTTGGCACAGTAATTGATATACATTGGGTGTACACTTGTACACTAAAAATTCCCCAAAGTGGCTGTCGGACAGCAAGATAAGGGGATTTTTTATTTGTATGATGCTCAGTTTGTTTTTGAATGGAGTAATTGAGTATATATGATTTTTTCTCCTTAATTTTGTGCTAAATGACCGCCTTTAGTATATACAACAAATTGGAAACACTGCCTGACAACTTAAAGCAGGAAGTGTCTGACTTTGTAGATTTTTTACTCGAAAAATCAGCGGCAAAACACACTGAACAGAAAAAAGCAGTTCCTAAACCCGGTAGCGCAAAAGGTAAGATCAGGATGTCGCCTGATTTTGACGAACCGCTTGATGAGTTTAAAGACTACATATAATGAACTACCTGCTGGATACCCACACTTTTCTTTGGTATATCAATGACGACAAGCAGATTTCTCGCAATGCAGTTAATGCAATCGCTTCTCCTGGTTCAAGTAAATTCATAAGTATTGCATCTCTGTGGGAAATTGCAATCAAATTGAATATCGGCAAACTGGAACTGGATATGCCTTATAAAGAATTAAGTAACCAAATTAATATTAACGGTTTCGAATTATTACCCATAACTTTTCTGCACACAACTACACTCACTACGCTTGAGCGGCGCCACAACGACCCTTTTGACAGAATAATCATCGCACAGGCCTTAACAGAAAACTATACCGTCATCAGTAAGGATAAAAATTTCGAAGGATATCAGGAATTGAGTGTCTTATGGTAAAATAAAGCTGTAGTCGGGCAGAAAGACAAGGGATTTTTTACTTATAGAAGAGGGCGTAAATTAAACTGTGTCAAAGTTAACAATCACTAACTTTAACGCAGATAAAATGAAAAGAAAAAGAAGAGAAACAGGAGTCACGATCAGT
>JAJNBJ010000046.1 GCA_021155965.1 Flavipsychrobacter sp. | reverse complement strand
GGTGGAATAGCAAGTGGTAATCAATATCAAAATTACTTTGATAAATAAGCCTACGGAGATCATCAAAGAAAGTAATCGCAGAAAAACACAGGCGAAGTGGTACAATTCAACTTAAGCCATGTAGCGGAAGGTACGTACCCTCAGTGTATTTACTGCCTGCGCGCAACTTAATCCCAGTCACTGTAGCCTCCAGATCGAACCCCAAACGCCCGGGTATTTTACTGTTCTAATAATTAACCGCTATCAATTTTATTAAAAAGCATATCCTTCAGATAGTTGTTTAATGTCAGAGGGAGCAGAGTGATATTGAGCAAGAGCATCAGTTAGTGTGTTTTCTACATCATCAAGTCCATCGAATATTTTGTTATGAAAGTGCTTTCTTCTGATTTCGCGCCAAAGAAGTTCTACGGGATTGAGTTCAGGAGAATATGGAGGCAAATGCATGAGTAATAAATTTGGTGGAAGTTTGATCCCTTGACTGATATGCCAACCTGCTTTATCCAACAAAAGAACAATTCTGTAATTGCTATAGTGTCTGGCTAATAATGCCAGAAAATGATTCATAGATTCGGTATTGCACTGAGGTGCTATCATTGAATAACAATCACCTGTTGCAGGTGGCGGACTTTATTGCTCGGCCGCTGGAGATCTGAATGGCGATGGCAAGACAGATTTAGTAGTTACCAATACTGGCGCAAATACTATTTCCGTATTCAGGAACAACCCGCTACAGGCCATCACAGGCACCCTTTCAACATGTGCAGGAGGAGCAACTACTCTGTCGAATGCCACAGCAGACGGCAAATGGAGCAGCAGCAATACAAGTGTTGCAACTGTGGGCTCGACCTCAGGTGTTGTTACTGGCATAACCGGCGGCACGGTAATTACCTATGCAGGCACAGCAGGCGCGTCATTTACGGGGAATATAGTAACTGCTACCGTAACCGTGAATCCAACCTATGCTATCGTAGCATCGGCAGGCAGCAACGGCAGCATCTCCCCATCAGGAACCGTAAATGTATGCTCAGGTGACAGCCAGGCATACGCTATAGCGGCCAGCAGTAGTAACACGTAAATGATGTACTTGTGGATGGCAGCAGTTTGGGTGCGGTTACTACTTATACATTTACGGCTGTATCAGCTGCACATACTATAAGCGCAGCATTCGCTCCTGATTGTACAGCGCCTGCGGTTACTGCTTCTGCAACAAATGTTACGTGCAATGGCGGAGCAAACGGCACCTTAACCGCAACTGCAACAGGCACAGCAACTCTGGCTTACTCATGGAGCAATGGGGCAACCACTTCATCTGTTTCAGGTATAGCAGCTGGCACCTACACAGTTACTGTGACCAATGCATGTGGTTCAGCAACAGCTACAGCAACAGTTGGTCAGCCATCAGCGATCAGCTTTAGTGCAACGGCTACACAACCAACCTGCTCTTATAACACAGGCAGTGTGGCTTTAGCTTCATCGGGAGGCACAGGTTCTATTTCTTACAGCGGCAGCGCAACAAGTGGCCTCACTACAGGTTCTTACAGCTATACCGCTACAGATGCCAATGGCTGTACAGCAACTTCTTCGGCAACCATAACCAACCCATCTGCGATCAGCTTTAGTGCAACAGTTACACAACCAACCTGCTCTTATAACACCGGCAGCGTAACTTTAGCTTCATCAGGGGGCACAGGCACGATTAGCTATAGCGGCGCTGCTACAAGCGGCCTCACTACAGGCTCTTACAGCTATACGGCTACAGATGCTAACGGTTGTACGGCTTCACATACGGTTACTATAACCAACCCGTCTGAGATCGTTGTATCTGCATCGGTTACCAACGTAAGTTGCTTTGGTGGCAGCAATGGCGCAGTTGTTGTGTCGGCTGCAGGTGGCACAGGAACACTTTCCGGCACAGGAACATATAGTGGCCTGAGCGCGGGTTCGTATAGCTATACTGTTACCGATGCAAATGGCTGCACGGCCACAACATCTGGCAGCATCACTCACCCTTCAGCAGCGCTTATAGTTTCAGCAACTGCAGCAAACGTCTCATGCAACAGTGCCAATGGTGGCAATCACAGCAACGGCAGTATAGCTACTTCTGTGAGCGGTGGTACAGCTTCTTATTCATATTCATGGAGTGGCGGAGCAAGTCCTTCAGGATTATCTATTGGTACATATAGTGTTACAGTTACTGACGCACAAGGTTGTACAGCTGCAACTGCTGCAACTGTGAGCCAGCCATCTGCAATGAGTGCATCGCTCACGGCGTCAAATGTATCCTGCCATACTTCAAATGGCAGCAGCCATAGCAATGGCAGCATATCATCTTCTGTAAGCGGTGGAACATCTTCGTATACTTATGCATGGAGCAATAGCCAGACAGGTGCTACCAATACCGGTTTATCCATAGGGACATATAGTGTAACGGTGACTGATGCGAATAGCTGTACGACCACAGGGTCTGCAACGGTGGGCCAGCCTTCAGTATTAACGCTGTCATGGACGGGTTCCGCGCCACATTATACTACAGTAAGCACTTGCTCTGCTGGTTATGCAGTACTGTATGGTTATGATGACACGCTTACCACATCAGTAAGCGGTGGAACAGGAACTAAGACCTATTATTGGTCTGGTGGTACAACCAATACCACAGGTATGTTGACCTTGCCATCAACCGGTACTGCGCCATCTACATATACCGTATCGGTAACAGATGCTAATGGCTGTACCAGCAGTAGGCTTTCGGCTTGTGTTGTTGATGTAAGATGCTCTACTCCGGGAAATACTTCTAAGACCCAGGTATGCAAAAAGAGTAAGACGATCTGTGTTGATGATAACGCCCTCGCTGCCCAATTAGCTTCGGGAGCTACGGTAGGTCCATGCGGAAGCTGGAGGCACGGCAATGATGAAAACAGCATTGCTAACGCAGGTGTTATCAAAGTTTATCCTAACCCAACGGAAGGTATCATCAACATTGAAATACCAGTGGCAAATAAAACTGCTGATATTATAATTACTGATGTTGCCGGTCGGGTGGTAGATCAAAGGTCGATAACAGACAACAAAGGCGAAGTAATACAATTCAATTTAAGCGATGTTGCAAAAGGCATGTACCTGGTAAAAATTGTTGCAAGAGATGAACCGAATGTAACGAAGGTAATAGTGAGGTAATTAGCGGGAAGTTTGATTTATATATAGAAGCTGCCGGGCTCGCCCGGCAGCTTCTTAGTTTACAAGCCGGAAGTAGTACACTTCTCTCAAACAATTGTGAAATGTATTTATGGGAAATATCTGACGACATGTAGCCTTTTAGCCCACAAGTAATTGAAAATAGGTAATCAGAAGCGTTTATATTGTTGAGAAGCCTAATAACACCCAAACAGTCAATTAATGGTGAAACGCGGATAAGTTCACCATATAAAAAACTAGTTGTGGAAAAACAGGCTTATCCCCGAAATTATACCCTACATCAGTCCTCAAAACAAAAAAAACGGCTATTAAAAAACAGCAACTTCGATTCAAAATTGCTGTTTTTATGCAGGCAGTCTATTACTGATACCTTTTCATTCTACGCAGATGGTTATTTATCACTTTTCTGCCGCTTCATTTCTTCCACCAGGTATGCTACTTGCTGCTCCAGTTTCTTAATGCTTGCCTGCTGTTGCAAGATCACCTGCTGCTGCTCCTGCACTGCTTTTACCAGCGGCACGGTGAACTCTGCATAAACCAGGCTGTAGTTGTCATTCTCGTTAGTGGGCTTATGGACACCATCAAAGTTGTACCCAGTTTCATTTGCAGCTTGCTCCACTTCCTGTGCTATGAACCCGGTGCGTATTTTATCCTCTGCCAGTTCATACGATTCCTTGTTTTTTCTCTGAATGCTGTCCGGTATACCAACGAAGCGTTCAAACTTGCGCGCCTCGAACTTGTAAGTTACCGGCCTGAGCTTCATAATAAAATCAACTCCCGGCACGTTCTCGCGGATGTCGGTTTTAAACCTTCCGTCCGACAGGTTGCTCCAGCCATCATATCCTCCTATGGTGGCGATCACTGTGTTGCCTATTACCACTTTATCGCTGGCATTTACGGTAGCATTGTAACCAAGCGCCATAGCATTGTGGAGGTTCGAGACACTTACATTGGCTAAAGTGCCAACTGCCGTGTTATTGCTGCCTGTTGTGTTGTTGTCCAGTGCCTCCCATCCTAAAGCAGTATTGTTGTTACCGGATGTGTTGCCGGTAAGGCTGTGTCCCCCGGTTGCTGTGTTGCTATAGCCGGTCGTGTTATTTAACAGTGAGTTATACCCGTTAGCTGTGTTCCCAAGGCCGGTTGTGCTGTTCATCAAGGCCCTGTAGCCCACAGCCGTGCTTCCGTTTCCGGTTGTGTTTGTTGAGAGTGTGGCAAAACCGAGTGCTGTATTGAAAGTTCCGGTTGTATTTGCCAAAAGGCAATTATGGCCTATTGTGGTATTGCAACTTCCGCTCGTGTTGCTTTTTAGGTTCATGTATCCTACGGCAGTGTTTGTGCTGCCCGAAGTATTAGCCCTTAAGCTTTGGTTGCCGATAGCTGTGTTGTAGCCGCCTGTAGTATTGGCATACAACGCGCTGCTGCCCACGGCCATATTTGCTACTCCGCTGCTGGTTTGCGTGTACAGCGAGGAGTCTCCAATAGCTATGAGGTCGCTGTTGGTAGTATTCCCCCGCAGTGCGCCAGTACCTACTGCTACGTTGCCGCGCCCCGAAGAAACGGATGCCCCGGCCGAAATACCATAGGAGATATTGTTGTTTAACGGGTTTATCTCGCCCGCCCAAACATTGTTCGCCCTCAGTCTGAAAGGAACATTATCTGTTGTGCCGATAAAATTCATGGCCGGGTTCGTGCCGGCATTGCCGGTCGTTGACCACGTCAGCGCAGACAGCATTTCTGATTCCCACCTGATACCATTCCATTTCAGTATGTGCCCGGTGGACGGTGGCGCTGCAGTGACAGGGCGCCCCTGCAGCAGGCTTGCATTCCACATACTCATCGAGTTCAGTGCATGAAATGTTGTGCCGGAGAGCACTAGTCCCGTGCCTGCACTAAAAGCTGTGGTGCTGTCATTTGACGGCATCCACGAAGAACCATTCCATTTCAGTGTGTGCCCTGTGGCAGGCATCGCTGTAGAGATGGGTCGCCCTTGCAGTTGGTTTGCGTTCCACATATTCATTCCGTTTTGCGCATTAAATGTGGTGCCTGTAAGTGTTAGGCCCGTGCCTGCACCGAAAGCTGTGGTGCTGTCATTTGATGGTGCCCATGAGGAGCCATCCCATTTAAGTGTCTGGCCTGTAGCGGGGCTGGCCGAACTAACTGATCTGCCTTGCAGCTTGTTCGCATTCCAGATTGCCGAACTATTTTGTGTCGCTAATGTAGTCCCTGAAATGGTGATCCCACTACCCGCCGTATACGATGCTGTATTGTCTATGCTCGGTACCCACATGCTTCCGCTCCATTTTAGCACCTGGCCTGTAACAGGCAGCACCGAGCTCACGATATTTCCCCACAGTGTGTTTGCATTCCACATTGGTGTTGTATTCTGTGCATTGAAGGTAGTGCCTGTCAGCGTTAGTCCGGTACCGGCACCAAATGCAGCAGCACTGTCGTTTGCAGGCGCCCATTCGCTGCCATTCCATTTCAGCGCTTGCCCTGTTGCGGGCGAAGCAGTGCTCATATTGTTTCCCTGTAGTTTGTTTGCATTCCACAAAGCGCTTGTGTTCTGCGCATTGAATGTGGTGCCTGATAGTGCCAGGCCCGTTCCGGCGCTGAATGTCGCCGAGCTATCGTTTGCGGGTGTCCACGTACTACCATTCCACTTCAGTGTTTGCCCGGTTGCAGGCGCCGTGGTGCTCACGGTGTTACCCTGAATTTTACTGGCATTCCACAGTGCAGTGGTGTTCTGTGCGCTGAATGTGGTGCCCGTGAGCGCAAGGCCTGTTCCTGCACTAAATACGGTATTGCTGTCGTTTGCCGGTGCCCATATGCTGCCGTTCCATTTCAACGCCTGTCCCGTTGTAGGCACTGCAGCACTTATGCTGTTACCCTGCAGTGTACCTGCATTCCATAAAGGAGAGGTATTCTGCGCGTTGAACGTGGCGCCGGTGAGGACCATACCTGTTCCTGCGTTATAGATATTGGTGCTGTCAGTGGCCGGTGCCCAACTGCTGCCGTTCCACTTCAGCGCCTGGCCGGTTGCTGGCAATGCAGTGCTTATATTTCTCCCCTGCAACTTATCCGAATTCCACATTGCAGTTGTGTTCTGCGCTGCGAACGTTGTACCTGTAAGTGTCAGGCCGGTGCCAGCACCATAAGTGGTATTGCTGTCATTTCCCGGCGCCCAATCAGTTCCATTCCATTTCAGTGCCTGGCCGGTTGCGGGCAGCGCGGTGCTTATATTGCTTCCCTGTAATTTGCCTGCATTCCAAAGCGCTGCTGTGTTCTGTGCGCTGAAAGTAGTTCCGGTGAGCGTCAGCGCTGTTCCGGCAGCATAGGTGGTGGTGCTGTCATTTGTTGGTGTCCATGCACTGCCGTTCCATTTTAGTGCCTGGCCCGTTAGCGGCGCTGCTGTACTGATACTTTTACCATTTAGTGCCACCACTGTTGCAGCAGCATTCGTACCATTTACATCGCCTCCCATAGTTAATGTTCCAGAGAGGGACATGGCAGTTGCAGCCTTGTCGGCATGCAGGGAGTACGGCACGCTGGCCAACTGCTGAGTGCCCATATCTATGTAGCTGCTTCCGCCCGTTGGATCCATTTCTACTTGCAGGTATTTCTGGCCACTATTCCATACTATACCGGCAATATTACCCACCGTAGCAGTGCCCTTACCTATTTGCAGGTTGAAGAGGCCATAACCGTTCGTGGTAACTGTTTGTGTCTCCTGGTACTCAGCGGCACCGGTGGGTGCATCGGTGTGAACCGTAAGCCTCAGGCTTACAGATTGGTTGGCCAGGATACTGCCGGCTGCATCGCGGGCTACCGCCTGGTAATTGATGAAGTATGGCGTTTGCGCCGTGGCGATGAACGCTGCTGTTGCAAGGACGATCGCTAACATGTATTTTATCTTGTTCATAACTGTGCGTTTTTTTATGAATTGAGCTTAGTTTATTTTAGATAGTTTTATGTTCTTTATATATGTGCCGTTGTTTTGCAAAACACTGACCAGGTAAATGCCGGGCGCATACGTGCTGAGATCAAGCGTGATACTGGCTTGGTTCTTAGCATATTCAACAGCAGCGGGCACCTGTAGCAAACGACCATGGGTATCCCAAACTACCACGGAGAAGTTGCCATTACCCGGTGGGCTGATGGCGACATAAACAACATCGGTTACGGGATTAGGATAAACCTTTATATCTGTGTTCTCGTGAATGATTTTTTTCACACTCACCGTAGAAAATGGTGGCTGCTGAAACCCCTGTGTCAATATCACCGAGCTGGCTGACATCGTGTTGGTCACACACTCTCCCACGGTATATGAAAGGGATCCCGCAGAAGTACTTTCGAAAACTCCGGCGGAGCCGATGACCTGCCGCTCAAGCGACTGGGCCATTGCTGAGTTCAATGTAATGCCGGCAAACAATGCAAGAAGCCAGATACTTTTTTTTGTTTTTTCATAATATGATGCTTTTTATGGATGACTGTATTTTGTTTCATGTAGCCTTTTTTCTATGCGTATGCTTTCACCGTCATACCACATCCATACGAAACAAATGGATAGCATAGAAAAAAATAGAATAATTATCAGCAGTACGTCATACATGCCGGAAGGAGACCATTTTGCCTTTTCTGTTTTCATGAGGCAAAGATGCTATCGCCGCAGATGCGAAAGCAAATATTTGGCGTTGAAATAGCGTGGCAACAGCGTGGCAATTGCGTTGCAATACGTTATGCTATTTGTAATGGACTGGAAAAAAATGCTTTGTGAATATAAAAATGCAGCAATTGAGGCGCTGAGTTAAATACTGTCCACGATCTCTTCAATGTTTTTTTCATCATTGAAACCGAATTTTCTGCGGATCCTCATCCGGTAGCTTCGTATGGTGCCGGGAGAAATGCCGAGGATGGATGCCATTTCCTTTGCGGACAATTTGAGTTTTGTAAGGGCCAAGAACCTGACTTCGCCGGGCGTTAGCTCGGGCATCTGCTCTCTTAAGCGGCTAAAAAAGCCTGTATGCACCTTCTCAAACAGCCTGCGGAAATCATCCCATTGTTCGTCAGTAAGCAGGATGGCATGTTCAAGCTGGGCCAATACTTCCGGATCGGCATATACTGGTTCTGCTTTTTTCGGGTGTTCTACAGCCTCGTCTTTCTCCAGTGCATCCCGGCTGAAAATAATAAGTTTGGCGGTGGCGGCCTCAAGTTCGGCTTCGGCCTTTCCTTTTTCCACCTCAAGTTTTTTCTGTTTTGTCCGCTGCCAGTTTATAGATATAATACCGATAACAGCCAACAAAATGATCCCTGCTATAAAAAAGCTACGCTCATTCCGTTTCTTGTCCATTGCCAATTCGTAA
This sequence comes from Flavipsychrobacter sp., assembly GCA_021155965.1. Taxonomy (GTDB): domain Bacteria; phylum Bacteroidota; class Bacteroidia; order Chitinophagales; family Chitinophagaceae; genus Nemorincola. Next base: position 3,284 of record JAJNBJ010000046.1, on the reverse strand, counting down.
AGGGCTATTTGTTTGTCTTTCAGGTCCAATTCCCGTTTTGCCTCCAGGTTGGCAATTTTTATATTGCTCTTTATGGAAAAAACGGAGTCTTTATTTATGGTATATAGCTTATATGTTTCCAGTGCTTCCCGGTCATTGCCCAGTTGTGCCCACGCACCCGATAAATTAAGGTAGTCGTCAGATAGCTCCTTAATATTTCCGATCGCCTGGTGAATGGCTGCCGCATCAGACAAATATTCTATAGATTTTTTAAGGCTCTGTTCTTTTGAAGCAGCAATAGGCTTGATCCGCGGTTTGGCACTGCCATTGTCACGGGCATAGGCCAGGTAGGCTTTTCCCATGCTGGCCAGTTTTTCAGCTATCCCTGCTTTATTCTCAGTGATCTTATCACTTTCGAGCCCAATCGAAAAATACTCGAGAGCCTTGGCGTAGTTCTTAAGGCCGACGTAGGCTAGCCCGATATAGCTCAGTATAGGCGAACGCGCATTTTTGTCTCCCAGCGACAGGCAGATACTATCGGCCTGCAGATTATACTCCAGGGCTTTATCAAACTGTTCCTGTTTTTGATAGATAAGCCCTATGTTGGAAAGGCAGATGGCAATACCGGTCCCATATTTTAATTGCTTAGAGACCTCCAGCGCTTTGAAGTGATACCGTAATGCCTCATCGTACTGGGCCTGGTCGTCGTATATGATGCCAATATTGGACAAGCAACTGGCTATTAACCTTGGGTTGTTAAGCGCTTCACCTGTTTTAAGTGCTTTGAACCCATAGTCGAGCGCCATGGAGTAGTCGCCCTGGTCTATGAGTACTATGCACATATTACCATACACTTTTGCCAGGCCTTCTTTATGGTCAATCGACTCAAATATCTTTATGGCCTCAGTATAGCACTCAAAGGTCCGCTTGTAGTCAGACCGGTAACGGCTGTTAACGCCTATGGCCACCCATGCTGCGCCCATGCCATATTTCCACTCCAGCTTTTCCGCCAGTGTCAGCGCCTGCCTGCCATAGTTTATTCCTTCGTTAGGATCGTAACTCCAGTACATACTGGCTATACGGTTCAGTATTTTTACTTTATTGGTGTCTTCCTTGCCGCCAGCCAGGGTTTGCTGCAACGAGTCGATGAGATCCTTTCCTTCCTTTTGGGCTATAGAGCATACCGGCTGCAATGCCAGCAACAGCAACAAAAAAAAGTATCTCATTGAAAGAATTTCGTTTTTGCGAAAATAGGCAATTATCACCGCTCCTTTATCAGTTGTTAGTTGAACCTCATCCTGCTCACAACACAAAAGCCGCTAGCATAGCGGCTTTGAGTTTGTCTGTAGACCGCTAGGGAATCGAACTTATTAATTGAAGTTTTTTGGAATTTTCCGGAAAATTCCAACACACTACCAGCACACTATAGGAATTAGCATTAACCGTCATAAACTCACTTTACAGAATAACTGCTATTAAAAATCGACTTTACGCTTTCCATGTCCATTTTTATTTTTCCAGCAATTACTTTGCCATAGTGAATTTATTTTTTTACTTTTTTATAGAAAAGTAACATTTTTCAGGATGCGGAGAATACGCGGCTTATTCTCTGCACAAATGTATATAATATATATTTGATGAGATTATTTGACTATTCTCCGCATTTTATGCGGAAAAAACTACACATTGCGGAGAATATCTGCTACATTCACCGTATAAAATGCGGAGAATATGTATATCCATCAACTGAAAAATTGGCCAAGTTTTGATTGGGATAACGAAAAGTTAGCTCAATTATTAGCAGAGGTGCGCCATAAACAAGGCAAATTGATAGGGCGTATGGAAGCTATAGGCTTCAAGTTTCGTGAGGAGGCCGCATTGCAAACCCTTACCTTAGAAATTGTAAAGTCTAACGAAATAGAAGGGCAATTTCTTAACCAAGAACAAGTACGGTCATCAATTGCCCGGAGATTGGGGTTAGATGTTGCGGGGTTAGTTCCATCTGACAGAAACGTTGAAGGCGTGGTTGAGCTAATGCTGGATGCTACACAGCATTTTGATAAGACACTTTCAGACGAACGTTTATTTGGCTGGCACGCTGCTTTGTTTCCTACAGGACGCAGTGGCATGCATAAAATCGTTGTAGGAAACTGGAGAGGTATTGAAGTCGGACCGCTGCAGGTAGTTTCGGGACCAATAGGACGTGAAAAGGTGCATTATGAAGCGCCGGAAGCAACGTTGCTTGAAAATGAAATGAAACAGTTTTTAGACTGGTTCAATCATGAAATGAATATTGACCCTGTATTAAAAGCTGCTGTAGCCCATTTATGGTTTGTTACGATACACCCGTTTAATGATGGAAATGGACGAATAGCCAGGGCCATTGCTGATATGCAGTTAGCAAGGGCAGACAAAAGTTCGCAGCGTTTTTATAGTATGTCTGCTCAGATAGAACGCGAGAAAAAGGATTATTATGACATGTTGGAAAATACGCAGAAAGGAACGCTCGATATTACAGATTGGATAGGATGGTTCTTAAATTGCTTAGATCGCGCAGTAGTGAGTGCCGATTTGACACTGGCTGCAATATTGAAAAAAGCCGCTTTCTGGGAAAGAATATCGAATGTCCCAATGAATCCAAGACAGCATTTTATGACCAACAAATTACTCGATGATTTTTTTGGCAAACTGACATCTTCGAAATGGGCAAAAATGACAAAATGCTCTCCTGATACTGCATTAAGGGATATTCAGGATTTAATAGAGAAAGGACTGATGATAAAAGAAGAGGGTGGGGGCAGAAGTTCCAGTTATCGGTTAAATGATATAAAATGAATACGATTTACAATAGCGATCTGGGGCGCTGCCTTATCTACCGCACTATCCTCAATAAGGCTTTGGGCGATCTATATCGCCAGGTCTAGCCTAAAGCCCCGGCGGTTTCATGCATAATGTCATCTCCTCCTATTATTTGATCGAAGAGATTAAAGGCATCGGTGTATGGCGGGTGCCCTCCTTCGCTGAAGAAGCTAGTGGGTGAAAAAGGTATAATTTCGGGGATGGGCTTGTTTGGGGTTAATAATTTTTTTTGGTGCGGGTGAAATGCGCTGTGGGCAATCATCTTGCTTTTTATTTCCAGGTATAAACGGGTATAAAAGGGTATAATTATACCCCCAAAAGGTATAAATATACCCTGTTTAGGTATAATGCCTCGTCCTGAAATTGCTTTACACTTTGTGAGATAATCCTGTTTTTACTTTACAGGTGTTTTTGTTAGTCCTGAAAGGTGCTTACACCTTTGAAAA
>JAJNBJ010000030.1 GCA_021155965.1 Flavipsychrobacter sp. | reverse complement strand
AGTCTGTGTGCCACCGCTGCTCAATGTACCTGTTGAAGAAGGTGAGCTGGTGAAGCTGTTAACGGTCATGCTGTGAGAAGCGCCGTCAGTTATTGTGCAAGAAGAAGGCAGGGTGATAGCGTAAGTGTAGCTGGCCTGGCCCGATACTGTGAAGCTTGCAGCAGAAACAGTACCGTTTGTAGCTGGCAGGGTAACACCACCACCACCGCTTGTGGTACGGGTACCTGCAGGAGCCAGAACAGCAGTACCGGAAAGAGTAGCAGAAACAGCTACGTTACCGAAGTTCATATCTACTGTCTTGGAGATAGTGATAGGAGTGATGATGTTAGCAGAAGCAGAAGCTGTTGCAGTTGCCTGTGCGAAAGAAGCGTTAGTAGAAGCGATTACTACTGTTGCGATTGCGAGTGTTTTGAAGATGTTTTTCATTTTAGTTCGTTTTAGTTTGTTTGAGTTATTTGTTTTAGTTTGTTTGCCAGGTATATAACCAACCACGTGCCAAACTCCTAACAAACTGATAATCAATAAACTGATTTTTGGCGCGCTACTAAAAATGTCCATACAGCGGACACGTTTTCCGAAAATTGGAAAACTATGGCGATCTGGGCCATGGAAAATGCGGGCAAATAGTATATTTGGATATGAAATACCTTTTATCGGTCATTTTGCTCTGCTGCTGTTTATCGGTTATTGCCCAGCAGCCACTGTTCTTTTTCTTTCAGAATGGCAAAATGGGGTTTAAAGATGAAAGAGGGAATACAGTAATAAAACCTGTTTTTTCATCAGTACAGGATTTTTCAGAAGGGCTTGCCTCGGCCGGTATTGGTGCAGATATAGCTAATTCCCTGCATGGGTACATCAATGAAAAAGGGGAATGGGTGATAAAACCGGCATACTATGCAGCAGGCGATTTCAGTGAAGGGCTGGCAAGAGTGAGCCATAACGGTAAGTGGGGTTATATAGACAAAACCGGTAAATGGGTGATACAACCACAATTTTACCTGTGCTATGAATTTAAAGATGCTTACGCCCAGGCAAGCAGGAATGGTAAGTGGGGGATTATAGATAAGACAGGAAATTTCGTAGTGCCTAACCAATACTACGATGTTACTAATCTGCATAAGGGGGTAGTAGGGGTTTGTAAGGAGATCACTTCAAAATGGCAACTGGTAGATATAAAAGGTAATCCAGTCTCTAAGAATACATTTACCCGGATGAAAGATTTTGACGACGGGTTGGCACCCGCACGGAACGACAGCGATACTTATGGCTTCATTTCCACAAAAGGTGAGTGGGTGATCAAACCCAAATTCACAGGTGCAGAAAGTTTTTCAGAGGGGTTGGCAGCGGTGGAGGTGGACTATACCGGCTGGGGTTTTATTGATAAGAATGGTGAACTGGTAATAAAAGCAGAATACGACCGTGGCGGCCGTTTTGTTAATGGCTATGCCCAGATGGAGAAAGGCAATGAGTATATGTATATCAATAAGAAAGGAGAAGTGGTGTTGAGGTTTAATAAGTAAAAGCATTGCGCTTGCTCCGCACTCGGTCTGGCATGTTTTTTGCTGTATTATCTATTGCCTTGCAAATGGCTGAAAATAGCTACTGGCAAGCATTTTGGCAGTTCTTTGTTTACCGGAAATTATACCCTTTTTATACCTTTTTGGGGTATAATTATACCTTTTGGGGGTATAAATATACCCTTTTATACCCCTTTATACCTTAAAAGAAAACACATAAAATAAGCCCATAGCGAATCTCTCACCACATGCGAAAAAAAATATTCACCGAAAACAGGCACATGCCGCAAATTATACCTTCGGTTTGGCATGGTGCTCAAAAAAAATAAATTTGTTTGGCAGTAATGAAGGCCCGAAATGCGCCCCGATTTGCAATAACAAAATAATAACGTTATTTTGTTTAAGATATAGTTGCCTCACATCCCATATATATCCCTTCCGGCAACAGTGGTATTAATTATTAGCTAATGACTGAACAACAGAAAGTTTTTCTTGCCAAAAGTGAAGTAAAGGCCCACGACCTGGAGCATAAGCGAAAGGTTGCATTCAACATCCAGAAATATAGCGACAGTGTAGTAAAAGGTAAGCAGCAATACGCTAACCTCGAGGTAGCACGCATGCGTGCAAAGAATGTAAAGTGGAAGACCATAGAGAACCTGGATAAATACCTTGAGCAGTTTGAGAAGAATTTTACAGCCAATGGTGGCAAACTGATCTGGGCTGAAACTGCTGAAGAAGCCCTGCAGGCAATACTGCAGATATGCCGGGAAAAAAATACAACGCAGGTAGTGAAGGCAAAGTCTATGGTGACGGAAGAGATACACCTGAATGATTTTTTGCAGGAACACGGTATAGATTCGGTAGAAACAGACCTTGGTGAATACATACAGCAGTTAGATAATGAGCCGCCTTACCACATTGTTACCCCGGCCATGCACAAAAGCAAGGAGGATGTGGCAAGGGTATTTCATGAAAAGCTGGGCACTGACCCCAACCTTACCCCACCTGAAATAACTAAAATAGCCCGCCGCAACCTGCGCGAAAAATATGTTACGGCACAGGTGGGCGTCAGCGGTGGTAATTTTTTGCTGGCTGATGTTGGCGCAGTATGTGTTACTGAAAATGAAGGTAATGGCAGGCTGTCAACAACCTTCCCACCAACACAGATCTCAATAGTTGGTATTGAAAAATTGCTGCCCTCTATCAATGATCTGCAACTATTCTGGCCATTACTTGCTACCTATGGTACAGGTCAGCAGGTCACTGTTTATAACAGCATATTCTCCGGACCCCGCAAAGCAAATGAAACAGACGGCCCGGAAGAAATGTATGTGATATTACTGGATAATGGCCGCACTAACCTGTTGCGTAAAGAAGTGCGCGAAAGCATGTATTGCATTCGCTGTGGTTCATGTCTGAATGCATGCCCTGTATACAAGAACATTGGTGGTCATGCCTACGGCGCTACCTATAGTGGACCAATTGGTTCGGTCATTACTCCTCATCTTAACGGTATGGCGGAGTACAAACACATGAGTTATGCTTCCAGCCTGTGTGGTAACTGCACGGAGGTATGTCCACTGAAGATCAATATTCATGAAATGCTGCTGGAGAACCGCACTATTGCTGCTGAGCAGGGGCTTAACGGGGGAATGGAGAAGGTTACATGGGCTTTATGGCAGCAGGCAATGCTCAGCCGCAGGCTGATGAATATAGCTGGTTCAAAGATGAAGAATAAGGTTGTGAACGGACTTTTTAAAAATAGCTGGGCTGCACACAGGGGCGAAATAAAATTCGCTGAGCGCACTTTCAATAAAATGTGGAAGGAGCGGAATAAATAGTTCCTTATGGATAAGATAGTTGTATATAGCGCACACAACAGCAACCGGCTGAAATATGTCCTGGGCTGGTTGCTGAAAGAGCGGTTACAGCTTGATTATGCCATTACACACAACGAACAAGATGTAGCAAACATCTCTTACGGCAGAATGTTGCAAGGATGTCTTTCTATACCAGACGATGGATTGCTATGGCAAACCGGCAAAGAACCTCATAACGTGAAAACAGGTGAATGGAACAGCATACCAACACTTTTTTCAACAACGGAGGCTGGCTATTCTTTACCATTCGATCTGTTCTCTGCTATTTTCTTTTTATTGTCACGTTATGAGGAGTATGATCACCATAAACCCGACAAGCATGATCGTTACCCGGCTACAAACAGCATACTACATAAGCAAGGCTGGCTGCAGCGCCCGTTAGTTGATGAGTGGGTTACTGAGCTCAGAAAGCAATTACAAATAGCATCAGGGCTTAGTATACAGCCAACTCACTTTTCTTTTCAGCCTACTTATGATATTGATATGGCCTACTCCCATATTCACAAGGGTGTGGGCAGGATAGTGGGCGCCTATATGCGCGCTTTCCTCAAAGGTGACCTGCGCCAGGTAGCTGAGCGTACGAAAGTGCTGAAGAAAAAACAAAAAGATCCCTTTGATTCATTCCGTTGGCTGCGGCAACTGCACAGGGAGTATGATGCAAGGCCATTGTATTTTGTTTTGTCTGCCGCAAAAACCACTGCGTTCGATAAAAACATACACCCAAGGCACCCGGCAATGATGCGGGTAATTAAAAACCTCGTTAAGGATGGCGCCATTGGTATCCATCCATCCTACTACTCGGCGCAGGATAATAAGATGAAAGAGGAAATGGACATGCTTGGCAATATATCGGGAACGGACATGCACATTTCCCGCCAGCACTATATCAGGATAAAGATCCCGGATACCTGCAGGCTGTTGCTGAAGAACAATATAAAAGAGGATTATAGCATGGGTTACGGTTCGCATTTAGGGTTTCGTGCCGGCACGGGCAGTTCCTTTCTCTGGTACGACCTGGAGAACGAAGCCACGACAGATCTGCGTATCCACCCATTCTGTTTCATGGATACCACTGCTCATTATGAAGCCAGGCTTCCGGTGTCTGATGCGTTTAACAAGCTGAATGCCATGAGTAAGATACTGGAGAGAACCGGCAGCACGCTCATAACGGTATTTCACAACTTTTCATTAGGTACAAGCAACGAATGGAAAGGATGGCGGCAGGCATATGAGCATTTTATGCAGGAGAAGGCAAACGCACATGCAGGAGTAAACAACTAAATGTAAACGATGAAAGTAAGAGCTATAATAACAGGCACAACCGGTATGGTAGGAGAAGGAGTGCTTACGGAATGCCTGCAACACCCTGATGTGGAGCAAGTGTTAGCGATAAACCGGCGCCAATGTGGCGTGAGGCATCCTAAACTCAAGGAGATATTACATGGCGATTTTCATAACCTCTCTCCTGTAAAAACAGAACTGACTGGCTACGATGCGTGCTTTTTTTGTGCAGGTGTAACATCCATTGGCAAGAAAGAACCGGAATATTATCATCTCACATACGACCTCACTATCCATTTTGCCGAAACAGTTGCGGCACAAAATCCCGGCATGGTGTTCTGCTATGTATCGGGTGCCGGTACTGATAGTACGGAGAAAGGCCGGAGCATGTGGGCAAGGGTGAAAGGCAAAACAGAGAACAGGCTGATGCAGTTACCCTTCAAAAGAGCTTATATGTTCCGCCCGGGTATGATGAAACCAAACAAAGGAGCAAAAAATGTATTAAAAGGCTATTGGGTGGTGGGATGGCTATACCCGGTGTTTAAAGCATTAGGCCTTGCCTGCGAATTAAAAGACGTAGGCACTGCAATGATACACTCTGTAACAAAAGGCTGCGACAAGCAAATACTGGAAATAAGAGATATAGTGGCACTAGCGCGCAAATAACTACTTGAACACCCCGTTCATTGCTGTCCACCACGGGTGCAGTTCATAATCAAGCCTGCCTGCTTTTATTGCGGGATCTGTGGCCAGTAGTGCTTCCGCTTCTTCTTTTGAATTGCAGTCCAGTATAAATATGCCGCGCCAGTTGCCATCGTCGCCAAACGGCCCGGCAACTAATAGTTTCCCTTCATTTGCTAGTCGGTCCATGTTGGCCATGTGGCCGGCCTGCAGCTTGTTGATGACGGCAGTATCTTTTATCTTATCCCGGTCTCGGCCTTTTACCAGCATCACAAAGTAGTACTGCTTCATGGTCATGCTGTCCTTCTCTCCCGGTGGTGGTGGCAGTTTGAATGTCTTCGGTTTGTTTTCTTTCTTTTCCTGTGCAAACGAACTAAGGCACAGGCAAATGGCAATAAAAAGGAATGTATATCTCATTGTAGTGGTTATTTGGCTTTAAATTAACTTGATATTGCGGTCTGCATTGATATATTCCATACCTTTGCACGCCGAAAAAAGCACCCCTTGCGCTTTTTCTTGTACAAGGATTGTCTTTTCCGGTTGGGAAAATTAAACAATTTATTGCCCGAAGGGATAGAATTTAAGGATTTTTATGGATATCAGGAACATTGCCATCATTGCGCACGTTGACCACGGAAAGACAACACTGGTTGATAAGATTTTACATGCCACGAACGTTTTCCGTGACAACCAGGAGACAGGGGAGCTTATTATGGACAGCAACGACCTGGAGCGTGAGCGCGGCATCACCATCCTTGCAAAGAACGTATCTGTTACTTACAAGGGTGTGAAGATAAATGTGATAGACACTCCCGGCCACTCCGACTTTGGCGGTGAGGTAGAGCGCGTATTGAAAATGGCTGATGGCGTATTGCTGCTGGTGGATGCATTTGAAGGCCCCATGCCGCAAACCCGTTTCGTGCTGCAAAAGGCATTGAACCTTAACCTGCACCCGATAGTGGTGATCAATAAAGTGGATAAACCAAACTGCCGTCCGGAAGAAGTGCATGATGCAGTTTTTGAATTATTCTTCCAGCTCGATGCTACTGAGGAGCAGTTGCACTTCCCAACAATTTATGGTTCATCTAAGCAGGGCTGGTTCAACACTACCCTGGAACCTAAAGAAGACATAACCGTTCTGCTGGATACTATCCTTGAAAAAGTGCCTGCGCCAACAATCGTGGAAGGCCCGGTTCAGATGCAGATCACCTCACTCGATTATTCTTCTTTCCTTGGCCGTATAGCTATTGGTAAGGTAACGCGTGGCACATTGAAAGAAGGCCAGAACGTGATGCTATGCAAACTGGATGGCACTATGCAGCGCAGCAAAGTAAAAGAGCTGTATGTATTTGTGGACATGGGCAAAAAGCGTGTGACAGAAGTAGATTGCGGAGATATATGTGCTGTAGTAGGTATAGAAGGTTTCCAGATAGGCGAAACAGTAGCTGATTTTGATAATCCTGAAGCAGTTGCTGTAATTCCGATCGATGAGCCTACCATGAACATGCAGTTCAGCATCAATAACTCACCGTTCTTTGGTAAAGAGGGTAAGTTCGTTACCAGCCGCCACATACGCGACAGGCTCATGAAGGAGCTGGAGAAGAACCTGGCTTTGCGTGTAAGCGAAACTGATGATGCGGATAAGTTTCTGGTGTATGGCCGTGGTATCCTGCACCTGAGCGTACTGGTTGAGACCATGCGCCGCGAAGGTTATGAGCTTACTGTGGGCCAGCCGCAGGTAATTGTAAAAGAGATAGACGGTAAAAAATGTGAGCCGTATGAAATACTGGTGGTAGATGTGCCGTCTGAATTCAGCGGCAGGGTTATTGACCTGGTAACACAGCGCAAAGGCGAAATGCACGTAATGGATACCAAGGGCGAAATGCAGCACCTGGAGTTCGACATCCCGTCACGCGGTTTGATAGGCTTGCGTTCACAAATGCTTACCTCTACTGCAGGCGAGGCAGTGATGGCGCACCGCTTCAGCGAATACAAACCATGGAAAGGCATCATCCCCGGCCGTAACAATGGTGTACTGCTGGCTAAACAGGGCGGCAACACCACAGCGTATTCAATAGATAAGCTGCAGGACAGGGGCGCATTCTTTGTAGACCCGGGACAAGACGTATATGCCGGCCAGATACTCGGCGAGCATATTAAACCCGGAGATCTAGTGGTGAACGTAATAGAAGGCAAAAAACTCACCAACATGCGTGCCAGCGGCAGCGATGACTCCGTGCGTATCACTCCTAAGATAGAGATGACACTGGAAGAGTGCATGGAATATATACAGCAGGATGAATGTATAGAGGTTACTCCCAAGAGCATACGTCTGCGTAAAATAATGCTGGACGAAGAAGACAGGAAAAAATACTCTAAGATGCTGAAGGCTGAAGCATAGTTTATTAAAAATCAACTAATTATAAGAAAGGGGTCGCAATTATGTGATCCCTTTCTCGTATTCTGCTTTAATAGATTTTTAAAATATTCCCCTTATTCAAATTTAAAAATATCTCCATACTTAAATATTTTTAAGAATTACCCATCCAAACCAGGTTTTTTTGCTGTCTATATTATACCTGAATAAATAGTAGTTTATTAGGGTAACTGAATTTATTTATATTAATTTTGCTTACAATTATTCCGATTTATGAGAACTCTATTCTACATAGCTGCTTTGTTGTTGATCACTGTGCATGCAAATGCACAATGGATGACTACAACGCACACAACCGGCACAGTGCTGGTAGGCACCACTAATGTAACCATTTCCGGTGGTGGCACAGCGGCCACTTATCCTTTATGGTGTGGTGTAACACCCTACTGGATAGGTGCAGGTACGCCACTATTTCCCGGCCCGCCAAGCCCAGGCTGGTACGATTATTCGTTCTCTCCGGCGGTAAATGCCATCAGGGTTAGCGCCACCGCAATGAATAGGGGCGAAACAGTAGAAATATGGCTGAACGGCGTACCCTATGTACTCTCTGCCTCAGAATGGATGCCTTGGGCTGGCACTTGCACAGGCATGGCAGTAATTCTTACAGGCACAGGGGTAGTTGAATGCACTGCCGATCTTCCCAGCGGCTCGGGTACAATGGTTACTGTCCGCTATTGCGGTATCAACTCGTGCAGGGTGCGCACAACAGGGTACGGCAATGGAACGACTTATACTTTCGAATTCAATGACAGTGTGTGTTTCCGCGCGCAAAGTAATAGCACGGCAGGCAACCCTGTATCCAGCCTTATATGCGCAGGCGATTCACTTAAGCTTTTTGCCGTAGGCGATACTGTAGGCGCTACTTATGCATGGATCGGCCCGGGTGGCTTTACAAGCACCGACCGTGACCCGTTCCGGTTCCCGTCTACGATGGCAGATACAGGTATGTACAGGGCAATCCGCACGGTCGGCACTACTCACGACACATCCTATGTCCGTGTTGCCATTAAACCTATACCGGCCATCTTTGCATCCAGTAATTCGCCGGTCTGCGTAGGCACAACCAATACGATCTCGCTCTTTGCTACACCTGATTCATCGGCAGCCGGCGAGACATTTACATGGAGTGGGCCTGGAGCGTTCACATCTACTGCTGTCAATCCGGTAAGGACCGGGGTTACAACTGCGGATAGCGGAACATACCGGGTAATAGCCAATTTCCGTGGTTGTGTGGATACTGCTTATACAATTGTATCATTGATACAACCGCCGCCGGCCCCTAATATCAGCGGTACGCTGCACTATTGCCAGGGGCAGCCGTTCGTGCCATTCACGGTAACGGGCTATACGGGTACGCTTAGGTGGTACACCGTTCCAACCGGCGGTACTGCCAGTACTATTACACCTTCGGTGCCTACTTCTACTCCCGGATTATATACTCATTGGGTCAGCCAGATCATAGGTAGTTGCGAGGGCCCGAGGTCTTCTATTACTGTTAGGGTAACAACAACACCTCCGGCGCCGCTTGTTACAGGTGTAACGGATTATTGCCAGTTCATAGGCCCCATTATGCCCATGACGGTTACTCCCGCTGATTCTGCTGTATGGTATATGTCATCAGTGGGTGGTTCAAAGATATGGATAGAGCCATTGCCTAACATTAATGTTGCGGCTCCGTTGACAACCTGGGTTAGCCGTATCGACTCCGGCTGCGAGGGCCCGAGGACGATCGTGACCATCAATGTTCATCCAAAACCCGCGCCCCCGGTTGTAGCGCCTGAATATTATTGCCAGTTCAAGTTCTCATCTCCTATCAGCTTCACATTAAGCAATCCGGGCGATGTGCCTACTTTCTATGGGCCGGGGGTTACGGCTGGTTATCCCTTTACGCCTACGCCGCCTACATCATTTGCCCCGGACACATTAAGGTACTACATTACAGAAACAACCAGCCACGGCTGCATCAGCGACAGTGTGAGAAAAGATGTGATCATAAGGCTGAAACCGCAGCCACCAACCGTTACTAACGTAAGGTACTGTCAGTACGAGCTTGGGATAAGGCCATTGAACGAAGTGGTGGACAGCGATTTCAGTTCTTTCCTCAACTGGTATGATAATTTTGCTAACGCTATAACAGTGCCAACACCGAATACGTTCACTGCGCCCGGAACAACTACCTGGTGGGTAGGGCAAACAGCACCGGCAGTAAATGGCTGCGCAAGCGACAGTGTTCCTGTAAGGGCAACAATAATTTACAAACCAAAGTTCAGTATCGAAGTGTCAAAGGACTGGGTATGCCAGTTCGATTCCATCGTGCTTGCATACAAGACAGCGGGTGTTTCGCTGAATATCCCAACGTACCAGTGGACAATACCTTTCGGTACCGAGGCTGTAAACAAAACAACATTGGTCGACTCAATGATCACCGTAAGGTTCGATTCGGCAGGAAAATATAACTATGTTAAGCTGCGTGCAAGTAACGAGAACGGCATGTGCTATTCTGATACCACGGTCACCATAAGGGTGATACCGAAGCCGACGATGATCGCTTATACAAAACCTGATGTGTGTCTTGGCGACACCGTAGACCTGGCGTTGTCCGTGAGGTCTGACAATGCATATGAGTACCAGTGGTGGGTAGATTATGATACGCTGGATAATGCACATGCCCTGAGCATCATATCGGGCAACTCGCACAGCAGCGGGCCTTACACCATATCATGGTTAGACACTGGCCGCCACGTCATCAAGGTTACCTCGAATACTATCGAGGGCTGTAAATCAGACCCGACCTATGACTCTGTACTGGTGCATAATGTACCTGATGCAACCTTCCGGATCAGTTCGCCCAATGGCAGCAACATATGCCTGGAAGACAGTGTGCAGTTCACGGCCAACGAGATCGACTACCGCAACTCATATTACTGGACGCCTGAGCATGACTTCTTCAACAACAACCACAACAAGCCTGTTATCTGGGGCAAAATGCTGGAGCCAAAGGGCTTGATCACGCTGAAGGTAACGGATCCGTTCGGCTGCTATGCTACTAAGAGCATGGAGATCAACCCGGATGCATGTTGTACGATTGCTTTCCCGAATGCGTTTGCACCAAGCCCCGGCGGCGAGATAGTGAACAGGTGGGGCCAGACGGTCTTCGAATCGCACAACAGCAGTGTGATGGGCTGGGACGGCACCTACGATGGTGTGCCGCAGGATATGGGTGTATACTACTACTTCCTGCGTTACGACTGCGGTGGCAAGACTTTGGAAGCGAAGGGCGATGTGACACTGATAAGGTAAACACCCGGAATAACAATATTATAAACGCTGCCCGTCCAGGCAGCGTTTTTTTTGGTTATTGAGTATACCGTTTTGCAAGCAAGATTTGGCAGCTTCCTCGTTTTATTTTAATATGACAATAAAAACAGGTTGTTTTTAACCACAGGTTACTTCATTTTAAGATCGAATATAAATTATCCAAACAACACATATATAAATAATCTTAAAAAAAGACACATTTTTTTAAAAATACCCATCCATTTCGGGCCTTTTTGCTGTCTTAAAGGTTAGGGATGAAATATTTCCGCAGTAATATTAACTGGTGCAGCAGCGAAAAAAATCCTATATTTATACGATTTTTTCAGGTGGCGCAGGGCGGATTTTTTTGAATGGAATTTTAAATACAAGCAGCATGAAATATCGTTATCTCATTTTATTTCTTTTGATCGGCGCAGGTTACACGCATCATGCCTCTGCTCAAATGGTTGGAGGCTCTGTTTTCATGCAGGGGCGCTGGCTTGAAGTAGGCGTTTGCCCAAACGGTGCATGGGGCAATAATGCAGTGCCGCCCGCAGGTTATCACTACGGCGGAAGCGGCGCAGGTGCAGCAACAGCTACCTATCCGGGTACGCCGGGCGGCACGAGAGGGCTGGATTTTTCTTACGATGCAGGCCACGATGGCTGGGCTGTTGCAGGTGCAGGGTCTGAAATATATTATGGCTGTTATTTTCTTCCAGGCACGCCTTTCAACGGTTGGCAGATCGAGATCCAGGATACCATGGCAAGCGCTTTTTATTCAAGCGGGCGTTTAGACACAGTTGAGGGCGGTAATTTCACAGGCGGTGTCAGCGCTTATTATGGGCCTACCTGCTGGCATCCGCACCGTGCAGCAACAGGCGTTTGGGAAGGAAGGTATGGGCTGAAAAGGTATGGGCTGAGGCAGGCACTGCGTATAGAGCAGGTGAACGAAGTGGATACCAATGCATCGTGGTGCATAGTTACCACCAAATTCTACAACACATCAGACTCAATATTAAGGGGTGTATATTACCATGCTACCGGCGACCCGGACAACGATCAGCCATGGCCGGGCGGCAGTTTCCCAACACACAACCACATCTCGTTCCAGGGCGGTGCTTTCGACCGTCACGTTGTAAGGGCAAAGCCACCAACTTCTCACCAGGATGCGTTTTCGGCGTTGGGCGCGCAGGATTGTCGCGCAAAAGTGTTGATATATGTTAGCTGGCCTCCGGCGATTGTGCCAGGTAATAACCTTAACAGGGTTTGGGCAGGGACAACAACATCTATGGGTACAACCTATTATACGCTTGGTTCAACAACATTTACCCAGGATATCGCTTATGGTATTGTTTACAACCTTGGGGACATAGCCCCGCATGACAGCACTTCCATTTGCTTTGGCTGGTTATTCTCTGATACTACTGCTGTAGACAGCCTCTATACGCAGGTTCCTCAATTGTCAACACTGGGCAGCCAGATAAACCCCGGCCAGCGGGACAGTGTTATTGGTTGCGACCTGACCGGCTGTGATGTGTTAGGTCCGGAATTATTTACCGCAAAAGTTATTAATGGAGAGTACAGGAAATGGGCGCTCAGCAAGTGGACATGGGCCCCTGCCACCGGGCTTTCTTCAACCTTGGGCACAAGTGTAAATGTTGACATAGGCGCTTTATCGGGGCCGATTACCTATACTATTACGGGAACGCCGGATCCGCTGCATGGCAGTTGTAACCAGCCTGCGCCGGTTACTTTTTATCTCTATGTAAGGCCGTGCTTCGATGCTACGAATAATACGAATAGCGGGCCTATATGCTTCTCGGATACTTTAAGGCTTTTTGCGAATGGAGATTCAACCGGGGCAACCTACCGGTGGTTTGGGCCCGGAGGTTATACTGCATTCACACAGTATGCCAAGAGAAATCCTTTGCTGTCGTGGGCAGATACCGGTTGGTATACTGTTGTGAGATATGTGGGCACAGCAACAGACACTGCGTGGACCCATGTAAGGCTGAAACCATTGCCAATCGTTACGGCAACAACCAATGCGCCTATATGCTCCGGCCCACCCAATGTGCTGAACCTTTTTGCTACGGCATTTGACCCCGCAGTAACATATGCGTGGAGCGGCCCGGTATTATTTACATCAACTTTGCAAAATCCGTCAAGGCCGAACCCGCCTGTTTCTTTCACCGGCACCTATAGAGTAATTACAGAACTGAACGGATGTTTTGACAGCGGCTTTGTGAATGTGATCATAGATACAACCCCTGCAGTGCCAACCGTGGGCAGCAACTCGCCTGTATGTTCGGGGCACAGGGATACGCTGAAGTTCACAGCATCCGATGTAACGCCGGGAGTTAGTTATTCGTGGGCAGGCCCGCTGGGCTTTACGTCATTCCTGCAGAACCCGATGATAGGCAGTCCGCATGTTCCCGCAACAGGCACGTATACCGTAACTGTATCGAGAACAGCGGATGGGATTACCTGCAGAAATCGTAATACTATTGCTGTTGTAGTCGATTCCACGCCTTATCCGCCAACTATGACCAGCAATGGGCCCATATGCTCAGGAAATACATTGAACCTCACTGCTACAAGTACTGCGGGGTCTACTTACAGTTGGACAGGCCCGAATGCGTTTGCGTCAATATTGCAAAACCCATCAATAGCATCTGCAACCACTGCTGCTACCGGAACTTATTCAGTGAGTGCAACTATTAGTTACCCAGGCCACAGCTGTACCTCTGATACATCGACATTATACGCTGTAGTTGATTCTACTCCTGAGGTGCCAACAGCGAGCAGCAACTCGCCCGGCCCGCCAAGCATATGCGAAAGTGATACGCTGATGTTGTTTGCAAATGATGCAACACCAGGTGTTAGTTACCGCTGGGTAGGCCCTGCTTTGTTTACATCAACCTTGCAGAACCCTGTGATCCTGAACGTTAACCCGTCAGCTACTGGTTCTTATACAGTGACTGCAATATTAGGCAGTTGTAACGCATCAACAGTGATAACAGTGAGCATTACACCAACGCCATTACTCATAGTCACCAACAATAACCCTGTTTGTACCGGGCTGAATGATACCCTGTTCTTACAGGCGAGCAGTAACCCTGGCGCCACATTCCGTTGGGAAGGGCCGTTTGTTTTCAGGTCCACTTTGCAAAACCCATACCGTACCCCGGTGATAATGGAGATGGCGGGTATTTATGAAGTAAGGTCATTGCTGAATGGTTGCGAGTCGAAGCCGGTATATGATACTGTAGTTATCAGGAAGAGGCCTGAACCGCCAATGCTGAAAGACTTGGTTTTCTGCCAGAATTTTGACGCTCCGTTCCTGGATGCATATGGCGACAGCATACTGTGGTACCCAACAGGCAGCGTGGCAAGTGGAGGAACATTGAACCCGCCAAAACCACCTACTGCAGCCGACACAATTATGTGGTACTATGTAACGCAAACCGTTATGTCGTGTACCAGTGCGTTGGATTCATTCAAAATTACTGTGAACCCAAGCCCCGGCCTGACCCTGCCAGAATCTGTGGAGATATGCCCGCATGATTCGGTGATAATGACAGCAGCATCTACATCGGACCCGATAACTTATTATCATTGGCGCCCTGCATTCTACCTGGATGATACATTGAATGCAACTGTTGTTGCCCGCCCTGTAAGCAATATGACCTATACCGTGACAGCACATAACAAATTTGGTTGTGCAGATACCAATTCAGTAAGGATCGTAGTGAAGCCCGGGGCTGTATTATTCATCGGCGATTCGGTTACACTGCACCCGGGTGAATCAGTACAACTGAATACGCAGGGCAATTGTTCAGACTTTACATGGTTCCCGCCCGCGGGACTGGATAATTACCGTGTGTCTAACCCTGTTGCATCGCCGCAGATCAGTACGAAATACAAAGTATATGGTGCAACAAGCTGGGGATGTGAGGCAGTTGATTCCATTTCCATATACGTCGATCCGGAAGCTGTACTTGTGATGCCAAACGCATTCTCTCCCGGAAGTGAGCCAAATGCAACCTTCAAGGTCATCAAACGTGGCATTGCAGAGCTGAACTACTTCAGGATATGGGACAGGTGGGGTGTGAAGGTGTTTGAAACAACCAATATAAACGACGGGTGGGATGGCACCTATAAAGGCAAACCGCAACCATTTGGTGTGTATATTTACGAGGTGAGCGCAGTCAGCTCTACAGGCCGCCAGTTCAAGAAACAGGGCAATGTGACACTCATAAGATAGTATTAAGAATAAAATAAAGCGTTAATAATAGCCTCCTGCAAAGAGGCTATTATTATTTTTAATGGGTTTTAAACTAATTTAGCAGCATGGCCAGGAGAGTTTTTTTCAGTTTAGTATTTTGTTTGTTTGCAAACAGCCTATTTGCGCAGAACGCGAACTATCCGCCACCACCTGACCCGCGGGAGTGGGCTAAGGACAGCATAAAACCTTACCAGAAAAATCCTATGCTGCCAGCGTTTAACATAATGCTGATGGACAGTGCGACGATCTTCAATACATACAACATACCAGCGGGGAAAGTGACAGCAATGGTTTTCTTTGACCCTACGTGTAAGCACTGCAAATCGAGTATAGGTGGGCTTATGCAAGGAATGGATTCTGTGAAGGATGTGCAGTTTTATTTTTTTACTCTGCTGCATGATTATAAAGAAATACGGAATTTTTACGAAAAATATAAGATGGCAGAACACCCGAATATTAAAGCCATGGGCCGGGATTATGAGTTCTTTTTTGTTGAACATTACCGGGTGCTGAACCTTCCGGATGTGGCGTTGTATGACGGGCGTAAGAAGCTGATAAAACTGTTGGAGGGCGATTTTTCTGCCACTAAAATTTACAATGCCATACAGGAAAGTAAAAAGTAAGGATCACCGTCCTTTCTTTTTCTCTTTTTCTTCTTTTTCAACTTCTTCTTTCACTTCGTATTTGTAGGTGAATATTTTTTCGTCTTTAGTGTACATTTTTACTACGTAGAGCCCGGGATCGAGTTCTTCGGTGTTTATTTTGCAACTGTTCTTTTTGCATTTTACATCCATTTCGTATTCCTTACCGGTGGCGTCTACCATAAGGCAATAGGAAAGATCGGGCATGGTGACGGTGAAATATTTACCGTTCTTAGAGCGCTCAAGCGCTACGGTTGTATTCTCTGCGAGGAGTTTGTTGGTAATAGTTTCCTCATACCTGCCGATGCGGCACATGATGTTCTTTGATGAATCATCTTCGTACACTACGTAGATATGGCCGCCGCCGAGTGCAACATCAGGGCTTTGAAAGACACCCCTTGCAACGGTTGTGTATTTTTCGGGGAGGCCGGTGGTGATGTCGTTGGTGAAGTGGAGGCATACCTGCATATTGATGCCTATGGATTGCACCCATGTGATGGCTGTGGCATTACCGGAGTTGGCAATGCGGGGAGAGGTTTGGCTGGTGAGGCCAGGGAATTTGCCAGTGAGGGGGCGGTAGGCGATGCCCTGGGTGGTGAGTGATACTTTGCTGAGGTATATAAGTGCGCTATCCCCGCCGCCGCTGCCGAATACTGCATACAATGTATCGCCAACGATGGTGCCATGCGGAGGTTCTGCTGCGCAATTTTTAGAGTACCAGTTGGTAGAATCTATCTGCATGCCTTTATCGAACGAGATAGCGCGGTTCTTTGAGATGCCCGCCCAGATATTGCGGTAGCCGTTAAAGTCATCGCGGAAGAGGATGACAGTTGCATTGCCTGATTCAACGACCGTGGCGGGGCAGCAATCGGATATTTTGCCGCCGGAGTAATTCTTTACAACAGCTTCGCCTGCAATGGTCTCGCCGAAGTCGTTTGATTTTGCCACTACATGGCGTGGGTTCTGGTAACCGGGGTCGTACTTCATGTAGGATACCAGCGGATGGCCGTAGGGGTTCATAGCTACTGTGGGGAAGCGCGATATAAGCGCATCGCTGTCATCCACCTGCGTTTCGATGGAGAAGTGTTTGCCGCCATCGTAGGAGTGGAGTATGTGGATATGATTTTTTTCTTCCGGGGTTTCTTTGTAAACGATATATACGGTATCGCCACGGCTGGTGATCTCAGGCCCGGCCCAGGGCTCTACGAATGCGGCTTTGCCGGGTGGGTTGATACGCACTGCCTCTGCAAACCCCTTGCCTGCCCACCTTGCCAGGAACACCCTGCCATTATCATCGCCCCATAAAACCATTGGGTTATTATTCTGATCGAGCGCGACGCGCGGGTGCTGGTAGCCGAAGGTTTTATCGGTAACGGTGATGGGATCGTACCAGATAATTTTATCCTCTGCCTGTTTGTCTTGCGCACGGCAGCAGATATGCAGCAGTAAGAGAGTGGTTAGTAAGCTGGTGCGCATATAATGCAAACAAAAGTAATGAATTGTACTGTATTGCTCATTTTTTTGTGTAACACGCTGTTTGCACACATTAGTGCTGAAAGCCAATTGGTTATGTTGTTTTGAATTGCTCATTTCTTGCACACTTTTGCGCATTTTTTGCGCATTTTTGCGCACATTTTGCACATCCTGTATTTCTTAATCCCTTTTTTGTTTTATACCTCCACAAAGGGCACAAGGTTAATTGTGCGGGTTGTGATGATGCCCTCCTTCGCTTGAAAAAAGCTATGGTGGGCAAGTAAAGTTCTGCAAGGTTTTTTTGCTGAAAAAATGGGAAATCCATGGCGGTACTGTTTCGGTACCGTGACGGTACTATTTCTGTACCGTCACGGAAAATAGTTTTCGCTGTGGGCAAGGGTTTGGTGGGATTTTGGTGTTTAAAAAACAGGGGTATTTTTTGAGGGTGTTTTTTGTGTCTTCGGAGAAGGAGTATTAGACGAAATCGTTATTAGCACATTAGTTTTGTATTTTCGCATTTATTTCTTATCATACAATTAAATGGCTGCGGCAGATCAGATAAAGACCCTTATTCAATCATTTGGAGAAAGTGATGAAACACGCTTTTTTAGTACAGCTATGCAAATAGCTGCTACCGAAGCCAGACAAGGGCATGCTACTTTTGCGCAGGAACTAAAAGTCCTAATTGAAAAAGCAAAGAAAGAAAGGTCGTCTTCGACTATCGACAGTAAAGCAATATCTTTATCGTTACCTAAACGAGAACTGCATGAATTAATCGAAGTTTTTGTCCCACGTGTTAAATTAAATGACCTTGTATTAGATGAAAAAATAAAGGCTACTCTGGCAATACTCATTGAAGAACAACAGCGATGGGAAGAACTAAAGAAACATAGTTTAGATCCTACTCGAAAACTGTTACTCATTGGACCTCCAGGAACTGGTAAGACTATGACTGCTCAGGCAATAGCGGGTCAATTAGATATTGCAGTTTATATAATACGATTAGATGGGCTAATGTCCAAATATCTTGGTGAATCGATTAGCAAATTGCGCTTAATTTTTGACACTATGCAAAGTCACCGTGCAGTGTATTTGTTTGATGAGTTTGACTCAATTGGATCGCATCGGAACCAAGGACATGATATTGGTGAAGTCAAACGCGTTCTTAACAGTTTCCTTATCAATATCGAAAAAGATAGAAGTAATAGCATAATTGTTGCAGCTAGTAATTTACCCGAGAGCTTAGATATGGCACTTTTTAGACGCTTTGATGAGATTATTAATTATCCACTACCAGATAAACTACAGATAAAGCAAGTC
The DNA here is from genome assembly GCA_021155965.1 of Flavipsychrobacter sp. Classification (GTDB taxonomy): domain Bacteria; phylum Bacteroidota; class Bacteroidia; order Chitinophagales; family Chitinophagaceae; genus Nemorincola. The sequence continues at coordinate 37,492 of JAJNBJ010000030.1, read as the reverse complement.
ATTCAGAAATGTACCAAGGCATATTCATTTATTAAAAGACCTAATTACGAAACTTTGGCTGAAACGGCGCTTGGGATGAATTACTCCGATATAACAAAATCATGTAACGAAGTAATCAAGAGTATGGTATTAAGCCATGCCCCAAAATTGGATGCCGACCTTCTTGCTGACATGCTGAAGAAACGAAAAGCAACAGATGGCAAATGATCCCAAGCCACATTTGAAACTAGACGATGGATATAACCAGAGTCTACCATATCAATATCCGCGCATCGCTCGTGGGCCGGGTTTTATTGTTGCCGAGCGTACACGTGCCATACACGGTGAAGCATTAAAGGCTCAACTGAATGCTATTCGCGAAGAGTTTCAAATACAAAGAGAAACTGAAATACCAGAAAACCTCATACGCGATGATGTAGTGTACGTCGAATTTACTTCCGAGTGGGGCTACGACTTGAAATTCGAAAGCCTGGATAAGGATACTACAAGAAATACCGATTATCAACTGCTTAATGTAAGAAAGGAACAAAGAGAAAATAACGACCAAATTGAGTACAGGTACCATGCTACAGTACTTGTTAAAGAGAATGGCGTCAGCTCATTCATTTCTAAAGTAGATCAATATCTTACACAAAATATAATTAGCATCGATCGTGCAACTGGTGCCCGAACAGATACGGGTAATCCCAAAAATTATAAACTGCTGAACAATATTCAGGTAGTTCGGCTGGCAACTTTGAGAGCTTTTTGGACGGATGCTCCTGAAATACCCTTCCCGGAAACTGACCAAAGTATATGGTGGGAGGTCTGGTTCAGAAAAACAGCGGATGATGATGTCCGTATGGCAAATGTATTCCAAAACTTACAACAAGTGGGTTGTACGATCGGACAATCAGAATTGGAATTAGCAGAACATAGAGTTAGGCTTGTAAAGGGCACTATATATCAACTGGCTCAATCGCTGTTATTATTAGATAACCTCTCGGAATTGCGGAAGCCACAAGAGATAGCTGACTTTATTTTCCACAAAGACGTAGAATATGAGGATATACGTGAACATCTTGTAGACTTACAGGCGCGTACAATTCCTACCATAAATGAAGAGAGCGTATTAGTTTGTGTAATTGACAGTGGTGTGAATAATCAACATCCCCTAATTGCTCCATTTATGCCCGATACGCATCGTTATACCTTAAAGCCTGCCTGGGGACATCATGACAGCGAAGCTAATGGTGGACACGGTACGGGCGTAAGTAGTTTGGTTTTATATGGCGACCTCGTAGATGTGCTTGCATCCCCCGACCAAGTGCGTATATTTCATGGAGCAGAATCCTTTAAAATATTCAATCCTCAAGACATTAATGATCCTGAACTGTATGGCGCAGTTACAGAAGAAGCAGCTAATGCACCAATTGTTGACCGACCGGAGACTCAAAGAGTTTATTGCATGACTATCACAGACAAGACATTTGCTCTTTATGGCAAACCTTCCGCATGGTCAGCTGCTTTAGATAAAATTAGCTTTGGTACTGCATTCGAGCTGAAATATCCGCAGATTTTTATCGTTAGTGGAGGTAATGTTTCAATTACCCAACATGCCGAATATCCTGCCAAAAATCATTTGGAATCGATTCATGACCCCGGACAAGCATACAATGCTATTACAGTTGGTTCCTACACAAGAAAAGATAGAATCGATATTGCTACAGGATTAACTCCGCTTGCCGCGAATGGTGATATGGCACCTAGCAATAGTACTTCTTTGCTTTGGGATCAACAGTGGCCCAATAAGCCTGATATTGTTATGGAAGGTGGTAATTCATCTACTGATGGAACTCACGTAACAGATCATTCATCATTAAAAATTCTTGCTGCTGATGCAGAGTTTCCCAAATATATCTTTCTGCCATTTGGTGACACCAGTGGTGCAGCCGCATTTGCCGCTAAATTTGCAGCAGAACTTAGAACAGCCTATCCATCATTTTGGCCGGAAACTATACGAGGCCTGATAATACATTCAGCAGATTGGACAGCACAGATGCTAAATGGTAGAGGTATAAATGTCCTTAATGAGCAGGAAAAGAAAAATCTCCTGAGAACAGTTGGGTATGGGGTGCCTAATATGGGGCGTGCGAAAGACAGTGCGAATAATAGTCTTACTTTAATTGCAGAAAGGCAAATACAGCCATATAAAAGAGATAATAAGTATAATGACTATCATTTGTTTGAATTACCCTGGCCTGCTGATGTTTTAGAAAGTTTACAAGAAGTTGATGCCACGCTTACTATTACTTTGTCTTACTATATTGAGCCCAATCCAGGTGCGAAACGATATGCGACAAACTACCAATATCATTCCCATTCTTTGGATTTTGCTGTGATTAAACCAAATGAGCGATTGGAAGTTTTCAAACGACGAATTTCCGCTCAAGCTGAATTACCCGAAGATGAAATTGATAATTCGGGAGAACCGTGGCTTATAGGGCGCAGTGGTGCAAAAGGTTCAATTAGAAAGGATTTTATTACTATGTCAGCAATAGAAATGTCGCGAAGGTATGTTATAGCTGTTTATCCCAAAAATGGTTGGTATAAGACCCGGAAGAAATTAAATAAATTCAATGAAATAGTTAGATATAGTTTAATTGTAACAATTCAGACGGAAGGCGCTGATATATATACACCAGTACTAAACCAAATTGCAAATCTAGCAGCTTTGAGAACATAATCATAATGGATACTGCTTATATTACCTTGAGTAAAGATGTTTAAAGATTAGGTGCGTTAGAACTGGAGGCAGTGACCTCAGATATGGCTGTTTCTTAATCCTCAACAGCAGAGAAGCGGAATATTCATCCCATACACAGTCTTGCTGTTATTCCTGATTTTAAGTGGGACACTTAAACCAGTACTTGGGACGGGTGGGTGGCGAAAGCTATTAGGATGCCTCACTTTGTTTGGTGACCATCACCTTGTCTATGCGCATGCCATCCAGGTCTATGATCTCTATGGTAAAATCTTTCCAGGTTATTTTTTCGCCAACTTCGGGGATGCGGCCAATTGAATGCAGGATCAAACCTGCAACGGTATTAAAATCCCCTTCGGTTTCTTCATCCGTCGCTTCAAAATAATTCAGGAACTCGAAGTAGGGGTATTGCCCATCTACCAGCCAGCTGCTGTTGTCCCGTTTAACGATCTTGTACTCGTCCTGGTCGTGGTCGGATATATCGCCAACCAGTGCGTCCAGTATATCGTCTAATGATACAATGCCCTGCATAGAGCCGTATTCGTCTACAACAATTGCATTATGTGTTTTCTGTTCCCTGAATTTTTCCAATAGTATATATGCCGGGGTATTGCCGTAAACAACCAATGGCTTTTTTATAAAATCTCTTAGCTGAAAATTATCTTTATTGAACTCTTTCAGAAAAAACTCCTTTGAACGGATCACCCCTAAAAGGTTATCGAGCTGCTCATCGCATACCGGGTAAATGGAATGCGGCTCTGTGCTTGCTTTCTGCCTCACTGTCTCGAAGTTGTCGTTCGCATCCAGCCATACTATGTCTGTGCGGTGCGTCATTATTTCCGCAACTTTTCTGTCGCCAAGTGCAAATACCCGTTCCACGATATCCTGTTCTATTTCCTGTATCTCGCCGGTCTCGGTGCTGTGCTGGATGATGGTCTTTATTTCTTCCTCCGATGCGGTACTTTCGAGGTTGTGCGATATACCGAACAGGCGCAGGATAAGATTATTGGTGGCTGAAAGCAGCCATATAAAAGGTGTGGTGACCTTTGAAAGGAAAGACATGGGGCCGGCGACCACCGATGCAATTTTTTCGGGGAAAGCCATCCCTATCCTTTTGGGTATCAGTTCGCCAAAAACAATTGATAAAAAGGTGACTATCACAACGATGATGAACACAGCAATAGAATGGGCATAAGCGCTCAGGGCCTCAATTTTTGCTATAGCAGCGGTGAGATCGGCGGCAATTTTCTCGCCGCTGAAAATACCGGTGAGGATACCTACCAGGGTAATGCCCAGCTGAACAGTGGAGAGAAACTTGTTGGGGTTATTGGCGAGGTCCAAAGCTCTTTTGGCGTTCGCATCGCCCTTCTGGGCGGCATTTCCCAGCTTATATTTTTTTGAGGATACCAGGGCGATCTCGCTCATTGAAAATATGCCGTTCAGGAGTATTAAAAGTAAGATAATGAGTATTTCCATCTGTGTTTGCCGGTTCGAAGGTACAAATTTAATGCCCAACGCCAGTAACTTGAGTACGTTGGGAAAAGGGAGTTAATTGGGTATTCTAGAATGGCTATAGCTGCACATTTTTATTTTGCCTGTTCAATGCTCTTCTTGCCCGAATCGTAAAGAATAACGTAATAATGGTTGTGCTGCCCATTACTAAGAGTATTATACCCGTAAGTGCATCATCATTTTCTTTGTTGCAGTAGTCGGTTAGGGAAAGGTAAATATATCCTTTACAACGTAGCGCAAAGACATCGATGGCAACATAATTTGATGGATATCCTTCTATGTTGTCTTTATAGTCCTGTGCTGCTACCTCCATAATTACTGTATCGCCCGGATATAAATCATCACTCAGGGGTACCCATTTTGTAGCATCTAAGGCCGTAGAGCCTATAATAAAGGTGCAGCGAGGATACTCATTGAGCAGCAACCTGGCGCTAGTGTTTTTGCCATAAGCATGGACCTCCGGTTTTTCGGCAAGCGTTCCTGTTACAATTGCTACCGGTAGCGTTTCGGGCGAAACATCCGGGCCGAACAAGGCCAAAATACCGGCGAAGGGTTATAAGAAGCGAGCCTAAAATAGCAAATGTAAAAGCTATTGACCTGCCTATTGTTGATAAAATACTTTTGAAAGAGGGCATATATCAAATATACGAAAGGTATGCTGGGATATTTTTTTACTGTAAAATATGTCATCCCAGGCAGTCTTCGGGTATTGCTGATTTAAGTGAAACACTTAAACCAACTGGTGAGTATACTCCGATTTGGCTGTTTCCTAATCCTCAGCAATCCTTCGACAAGCTCAGGATGACAATCAATAACACAGGCTGGTAATCTATGAAAAGTTAAAATATTAACACCCTACAACCAATAGCAACCATTCCCCTTATATTTGTCGGGTGAGTTTTTTATATCCGATATTCCTGGTAGCGGGGCTTTCTTTGGCTATACCTATCCTTATACATCTGTTCAACCTGAGGAAGTATAAGACGGTGCTTTTTCCGCATACCCGGTTCTTAAAGACCATACAGTTGAACTCGCGTAAGCAGAGCCAGGTGCGCTATAAATGGCTGCTGGCTATGCGGCTGCTTTTTCTTGCCTGCCTGGTGCTGGCGTTCGCGCAGCCGTTCTTTAATAATAATGCCGCAACCAATACGGGCAACAAGCTGCAGATCATTTACCTGGACAACAGCTACAGTATGAGCGTGAAAAAAGGTGCGCAGAGTATGCTGGATATAGCCAGGGTGGCAGCACGCAGGCAGGTGCAGCAGGCGCCGCCGGGCACACGCTTTGTGCTGCTGACGAATGACAGGCCACACAGCTACCGGAGCGAACCGGCAGATAAAATTTTCAGCGAGATAAATACAACAGATATATCGGCATCGGCAAAGACGGTGAACCAGGTGCTTGCTACGGGGCAGAGCATTATGGAGAACGAAGGTGTGCGTGGTGCCGACCTGTATTATTATTCCGATTTCCAGCAGAGCGCTTTCCCGACACAGCCGGATGCATCGCTGATGAAGAACATCACCTTTCATGCCCTGCCTGTGCAGACTGAAGATGCACAGGATATTTATATAGATACCGCTTACCTCACCACCCCTGTACTGCAAACAGGTACGAATAACTACCTGGTGGTGCATACGCGTATAACAGGCAAGGCGCCGAAGGAAAACCCCGTGCTGAACCTGATGATAAACGGGCAGGTGAAAAGTGCGGCATCGCTGAACCTATCGGACAAAAAGGAGAGCGTAGACACGCTTAGTTTCCAGGTGAATGATGGCAGGTGGCAGGAGATAGAACTACGGGTGAACGATATGGGCATGCGGTATGATGATACCTTCAGGATCACGGCAAGGAGTTCGCCTAACCTGTCGGTATTGGTGCTGAATGAAGGGCAGCCTAACCCCTATATACAGGCGGCTTTTCGCGCGTATAATGGTTTCAGGCTGAACCAGGCCGATATTGCGGCTGCGCCTAAAGAATGGAAGGAATACAACCTGGTGATACTGAACGGCGTGAGCAGGATAGATGAAGCGCTGGGGCGGATGCTGAACGAAGCGCTGCAAATGGGCCAGAGCATCTGCATATTTCCCGGCAGGACCAATAATCTGCAAGCGCTGAATGATGGGTTGGGTCAATTAGGGGATATACGCATAAGCGGCATTGATACCATAGCCCAGACCGCAGGTGCATTGCAGCAGGGCAGCAGCCTCGTAAGGGACCTGTTCGAAAAAATACCGGAAAATGTGCAGTTGCCGGTGGCTAACTGGCACTATGTCATCAATGCCGGGCTGAGCGCTAACCAGCAGTCTGTACTGAGTTTCCGTAATGGTGACCCATTGCTGGCACTTTATACACCATCGAGGGGGCAATTGTACATTTGCGCTACATCGGCAGACCTGCAGTCGGGCAACTTCCCCGGAAGTTACTTTTTTACGCCCTTCCTGTACCAGATGGCTATGCAGAGCAGCAGCAGCAGTATTTATGCTATAACACTGGGCGCCCAGCAGCCGGTTTACCTGCCTTTATCGAACGTGGCGGAGCGTAATACCATGCACATTTATGGCGCCGGATTGGATATTATACCCCCGCAGCGGCCCAATGGCGCCGGACTGGATGTATTTGCCGACCAGGTATTGCAGCAACCGGGGTTTTACAGCCTTGCAGCACCCGGCGCCGACACTACCCGGCTGGCGCTGAACCAGGACAAGAAAGAATCTCAGCTTGATTTCCGGGATATTGGCGCCCTGAAGAAGGAATGGAAGGGCGATAATATAAAATGGCTGAACATAACCGATGGCGGCAGCATAAATACAAGAGAAGGCGGGAATTTCCCGCTTTGGAAAGTTTGTGTAATTTTAGCTCTTGTAATGCTGGCTGCTGAAACTTTCCTGCTTGCCCGGCCAAAGCTGGCTGTGGCATAGTAAAAGATAGCGGCCCTTGCTAAAAAACATTATCGGCATAGATGCAGATCCTTATTCGCAAGGCAAAGGTAATTGATCCCCAATCTGGTTTTCATGATAAGGTAGTTGATCTATTGATAGAAGATGGCACTATTAAAAATATTGCCGTTGGTATCAAAGCAAAAGCGGATAAAGTAATAGAGGCGAAAGGATTATGTGTGAGCCCCGGTTGGGTGGATGTGTTTGCCGATTATCGTGAGCCGGGCTATGAGCAAAAGGAAACCATACAAAGCGGGCTTGCCTGTGCAGCAGCGGGTGGTTTTACCGATGTGCTGCTGGCGCCTAATACAAATCCTGTACTGAGTACAAAATCAGCAATTCAATATGTTGCGGGTAAGGCAAAGGGTAACGCAGTAAGAGTGCACCCTATAGGCTCGGCTTCACAGAATGCGGAAGGCAAAGACCTGGCTGAGATGCTGGATATGCGTGCCAACGGCGCCATTGCCTTCTCTGACGGCTGGAAACCACTGCAGAATGCCAACCTGATGATGAAGGCGCTGGAATATGTGAAGGCGTTCCATGGTACGATTATACAGATACCGATGGATACTACGCTTTCAGCAGGCGGGTTGATGCATGAAGGGATCGTATCAACCGGTTTAGGCATGGCAGGCATACCGGCACTTGCAGAGACGATAATGGTTTACCGTGACCTGGAGCTGCTGCGATACACTAATTCAAAACTGCATTTTACGGGTATCTCCACTGCGGGATCGGTGGCGATGATCAGGAAGGCAAAGGCGGAGGGATTGGGCGTTACTTGCTCGGTAACGCCGTATCACCTTGCACTCACGGACCTGTTCCTGGCTGATTATGACAGTGTGTATAAAGTAAGTCCGCCGCTGAGGGGCGAAGCAGACAGGCAGGCGCTTATAGCCGGTCTTAAGGACGGGACGATAGATTGTATAGCCTCGTTGCACCGCCCGCAGGAGTGGGATGCAAAAGCGAAGGAGTTTGAATATGCTGCAGATGGCATGGCCATACAGGAAACCGCTTTCAATGTGCTGTGGCATGCATTGAAGGGAGAGATAAGCATAGACAGACTGATTGAAGCCATGACCATCATACCACGGGATATTTTCGGTATGGAGGTAAGAGAGATAAAGAAGGGGGAGGCAGCATCGCTGACGTTGTTTACAGAGGTGGGCAATAACACACTGGCAGAAGCGAATGTAGTTTCGGCGAGCAGGAACAACCCCTTCATCGGGCAGAAGCTGAATGGCAAAGTGCTGGGCATAATTAATGAACATCAAACGCACCTAAATAAATAAATTATGGAACAGAAGAAACAGACACACATCCAGTATGGGTTAATTACGGGAATGATAATGGCAGTAATCAGTATTGCTATATACCTTGCCGGATGGTCGTTCAAGCCCGGTATGTCGTGGTTGCCCTACCTGCCATTCCTTGTTGGCATATTAATGAATGCCATGGCCTATTCCAAAGCAAATGACGGTTATGTCACTTTTGGCAATGTGTATGGCAGCTGTATTAAAATGAGCATGATCGTTGCGTTAATTATGGTTGCCTGGGCCCTCATATGTGTATTCGTATTCCCCGAAATGAAAGATAAAGCCATGGAGTATGCGCGTGCGGAAATGGCTAAAGACCCTAAAATGACGGAAGAAATAATGGATACTGCATTAAGTATGACCCAAAAGTTCTGGAACCCTATTATAATAGCGACTGCAATTTTCGGTACAATGTTCTGGGGCGCAATTTTGTCGCTGATAGGGGCTGCCGTGGCTAAGAAGAATGGCGAAAAGCCGATGACCGCGGGCGATAATTTTTAACCGGCAGCAATACACGAGTGTTATATTCACTTTTTTTAACCTCCACAATAGCAATTCTGCGTACAAACCGGGGCTATTGTATAACAAAATCATGTATTTTAGCGCCCGATGTTAGATATTTCCATCGTCATACCCCTGTATAATGAAGAAGAGTCGCTGCCGGAACTGGTTGAGTGGATAGACCGTGTATGCACAGAGCATAAATATGCCTATGAGGTGGTGATGATAGATGATGGCAGCAGGGACAACAGCTGGGAGGTGGTGAAACAGCTTGCAGCCAAATACCCGGCAATAAAAGCAATAAAATTCCAGCGCAATTACGGCAAAAGCCCTGCATTGTATGAGGGTTTTAAGGCAGCATCCGGAAAAGTGGTGATCACTATGGATGCCGACCTGCAGGACAGCCCCGATGAGATACCCGAACTATACCGGATGATAACTGAGGATGGCTACGACCTGGTGAGCGGCTGGAAAAAAGTGCGGTATGATAATGCGGTGACCAAGAATTTGCCGTCTAAACTGTATAATGCGGTGAACAGGCGCATCAGCGGTATAAAACTGCATGATATGAACTGTGGCCTGAAGGCATACCGGCGCAAAGTGATCAAAAGCATTGAAGTGTATGGCGAGATGCACCGTTTTATACCTGTGCTGGCAAAGCATGCAGGCTTTAACCGGATAGGTGAAAAGGTTGTGCAGCACAGGCCAAGGAAATATGGTGCTTCTAAGTTTGGGTGGGAGCGGTTCATTAATGGTTTCCTGGACCTGTTATCTGTACAATTTGTGAGCCGGTTCGGGAAAAAGCCAATGCACCTGTTTGGCGCATTGGGATCGTTTATATTTTTGGTTGGTTTTATCCTCATTGCCTACCTGGTCATTGACAAACTGAATAATAATATCCCGCTTACCAACAAACCCGTATTTTATATCTCATTGACTATCATGATACTGGGCACTATGTGTTTCTTTACGGGTTTTGTGGCGGAGTTGGTTGTGCGCAACGCCTCAGACCGAAATGCTTACCTGACGGAAGAGAAGATAGGGTTGTAGCCTATTAAGCATTTTTAAGGATTACCGTATTAACAATATTTTATCGCAGGTATCAGGCTATTTTCCCTTAATTCTTTTCACATTTGCCTACTTTAACACTTTATGCAAATTTCCAGGCGCCTTTTGCTGCTGATATTGTTTATGTGCGGAATGGCAAAGGCATATTCCCAGACAGGTAAGCCCACGTCCGGCAGTGTATCAGGTAAGGTCACAGATGCAAAGAATAATGCAGTTGGTTATGCAACTGTTACGCTACTGAAAATGGATTCAGCGGTGGTAAATGGCGACCTTACAAAAGAGGATGGTACCTTCAGCATCTCGCCAACAGGTACCGGCAGTTTTTTATTGCGTATCGAGTCGATCGGGTTTACAAAGAAGATCATAAGTATAGAGGTCCCGGAAAATGACCAGGATAAAAGACTGGGCAAAATAAAACTGAGTGAGGCTGAGAATGCCCTGAAAGAAGTAAGCATAACCGGTGAGAAGAATGTGATGGAGCTGAGAGTGGACAAAAAGGTTTTCAATGTAGATAAGAATATCACCACTGCAGGTGGTAGTGCCACGGATGTATTACAGAATGTACCTGCCGTATCGGTAGGGGCTGATGGTACCGTGAGCCTGCGTGGCAAAAGCGATGTGACCATACTGATAGATGGCAAGCCATCTACTTTGCTGGGGTCTGATGTTACTTCAGCGCTGCAAAGCCTGCCTGCGGGTAGTATAGAGAGTGTGGAAGTGATCACTAACCCATCAGCAAAGTACGATGCGCAGGGCACTACCGGTATCATCAATATCATTACCAAAAAAGATGCGCGTTTGGGCTTGAATGGCAGTGTGACTTTAGGTGCCGGCACCAACGAAAAATACAATGGCAACCTGGGCCTGAATTTGCGCAAAGGCAAATGGAACACCTTCCTTAACAGCAGTTTCAGGCTGAACAATACGTATAATAATATTACTACCGACCGGAAGGATAAGGACGCTGCAGAACGAAATTACCTCACTACCGAGCATTCACCGCGAAACTTTGACGGGTTTTTCAATACAATAGGCGTTACTTACGACCCGGATAAGTATAATTCTATAACCATTACAGAGAACATCAACAAAATGATGTTCGGGTACAGGGACTATTCACATTACTATGTGATGGACTCCCCTACGACACTATCGCACCAGGACCGTTATACCGATTTCGGGGCATACCTGTTCTCATTTTCTTCAGCTATTGATTATAAGCACAAATTCAAAAAGAAGGATGAGGAGCTGAATATAGATGGAACTTTTGCTCATACCGATTTCACCAGGAAGCAATACTTCAGGACCATTGACAGCCCGGTTGCAAGCAGGGGAGATACAACTATTTCCAATGCGCCTGCAAATGGCTGGAACAATAGCCTCAACATATGGGCAGACTATACCAATCCGTTGTTCACGAAAAATGGTAAACTGGGATTAGGCTTTAAGTCGCAATTGTATTGGTTCAGCAGCCATTGCGACGAGCCGACGTTGGAATATAAGAACGATACATTCGATATTATCCGTGTCGATTCGGGCCTGCTGACAAGTTTTGACTATATCCAGCAGATACATGCAGCTTATGTAAACTGGAGCGACCAGGTGGGCAAATTCTCTTACCAGGCAGGCTTAAGGTTTGAAGATGCTATTTATGACGGGACGGCAAGAATACCCAGGGATACTTCATTCCATAACAGCTTTGCCAACTTTTTTCCATCAGCATTTGTCTCTTACCAATTGGCAAACCAGCAAAGTGTTTACCTTAATTACAGCCGCAGGGTGAACAGGCCGCACTTTATGCAGATGCTGCCTTTCAAGGACTATTCGAACCCCGGTACGGTGAGTATGGGAAACCCTAACCTAATACCGGAGTTTGTTAATGCATTTGAGTTCAGCTACAATAGATCGGACAATAAAGGAAATAACATTATCCTGAGTGCATATTACAACCAGACCGCAAATATTACGCAGCGAGTGCCGCGTATCATTACTGCGAAGGATAGCACGATAGGGTTGATAAATGATACCACAAAACTGCTGTCGCAACCTGTGAATATCACATCAGGCGCTACTTATGGCCTGGAAGCAACGGGGCACCTGCAATTCACTTCTTTCTGGGATGCGACCATTAACCTGAACTTTTTCCAGAACGATTTGAAGATCGGTAATATAGATACTGCGTACCGCAGGTATATGACAGATAACAGCGGTTACAGCTATTTCGGCAAAGTGAATACTACGGTTAAACTGCCTAAGAATTTCTCAGTACAAGTGAACGCAAACTACGAATCCCCGAAAGTGATCGCACAGGGTAACCTTAAGGAGAGCTATTGGGTTGATGTGGCTATCAAGAAGAATATACTGAAGAATAAGGCTACTATAACGCTCAATTGTTCGGATGTGTTCAATACACGTGTTTTCGTCACCTACTACCACCTTACATCCTACTCCGGCACCATTAACAGGGAGAAGGAAACAAGGATATTGAACCTCAGCTTTAATTACCGATTTGGCAAACAGGACCTGGGCAAGAGCCCTGCTAAAGGACCCAAGCCTGAAAAGCCCACAGAGAAAAAGAACCGTATAGAGAAGCCATCGGGCGAAGACAGGGAGAAAAACCTGAAAGACAACGATGGCGACGACCAGGGTGGCGGTGGCGGCCAGGGCGGCGGGCAAAGAAGACAAGGGTAAACCCTAACAATATTTTGGCAATTTTTTGTGTGATTTCCCTTGCAAATTGATGTCTTTTCAAAGGTCAAGGGGAACCTATAGGGGCTATATCGCATCTACAAGCTTTGTTAATTTCATACGGTAGCGTTTAAAAAATGACTTTTTCAAAAAGGTTTGGCACTATCTTTGGATTAAGGAGATAAACATCCAATATATGGGAAGCCTGAAAAAAGCAATACTTAGCGTATCCGTAGTTATAGCCGCATCAACCGTTGCCAATGCGCAACTCCTTCGCGACTATGTTAACGCTGCCGACCGCGTGGTGAAGGGAGTGAAAACCAAGAATGGCAGTGGGTCCCTTTCACAATCGGAGATAGCGGCAGGCCTGAAGGAAGCACTGCAGGTTGGCGCTAAAAATACTACCGGCCAGCTTTCTGCCGTAAACGGATTTTTTGGTAATGCGCTCGTTAAGATACTGATGCCACCTGAGGCTAAAAAAGTAGAGAATACTTTAAGGCAACTTGGTTTCAATAAACAGGTGGATGACGCCATATTAGCCATGAACCGCGCTGCCGAAGATGCATCTAAGAAAGCACTGACCATATTTATTAATGCGATAAAAGGCATGACCATCCAGGACGGTATGGCTATCCTGAAAGGGGGTAATAATGCAGCCACTAACTACCTGAAAAATAAGACAACCATTGAGCTGACAAATGCTTTCCGCCCGGTGATACAGGAATCGCTGGATAAAGTGGATGCTACCAAATACTGGTCTATAGTGTTCACCACGTATAACCAGCTGCCTACAACATTCAATAAAATAAACCCTGACCTTCCTGCCTATGTAACGGAGCGTGCCCTGAATGGGGTCTTCTACTATATTGCTGAAGAAGAAGCTAAGATCAGGCAAAATCCTGCAGCCCGGGTTACTGACCTGCTCAAGAAGGTATTCGGATAAGTATAATAATCTATATAATATTTAATTGCCGGCCCCGTAATATAAAACGGGCCGGCTTTTTAATTTAACCGGAAAATTAAATATCCTTAATTACTGCGTTAAATTATAGGGCATTAGCCATAAAAACCCGTACTGATTGGGGATATTAGCAATATTCTTTATCTTGCGATAAGGTTGTATAAAAAGGCCAAAGATCAATAAACTGAGATATGTTGCAGGAACAAAATACAGAGCTTGCCGGCTGGTGGAATGAGCAGTCGTTTCCGGGAAAAGAATTGTTTTACCTGAATGCTTCAGGGGAGATAGTGCTGCTCGCAAATAATAACATTAAGGAAAGGGTGATCGCAAGCGTTACAGATGATAATAAGGACACCGTTGTGAAAGACCTTACCGGGAAGTTTGAGGCAGTAGTGTCTAAAGTGCGGGAACTTGAAACAGAATGGCAGGCAACAGACGACAAAACAAAACTGGCCGAGAAGATCGCCCAGTTGAAAGAATACCTGTATACAGTTGATGCCCTGGGAGATTTTTCGCAACCGTTCCTGTTGGTATTAGGCTGGGAGCATATCATCCATAACCTTACGCAGGAGATCTATGCAGCAAAGCTGAAGCTTGCGGAACTTGCTGAAAGCCTTGCCGACAGCGACCAATGGAAAGATACTGCAATGGCTTTCCGTGATATTGCTGACAAATGGAAGCAAACAGGCCACATAGACAGGAACAGGAACGATAAATTATGGAACAGGATAGAAGCTGCCCGCAAAAAGTTCCTGGACCGCAAGCAGGTGCATTATGAAGAAGAGGAGAAAGATATGCTTGCCAATATGGACCTGAAAATAGAATTGGTGGAACAGGCGGAATCAATGGCGGCATCAGAAGAGTGGAAAAAAACAGCAGATGCATTTACCAGGCTTACGGAGGAGTGGAAAAAGATAGGGCCAACACACCATAAGAAGAACGAAGAATTATGGCAGCGGTTTATTACTGCCAAGGGGGCATTTTTTGACCGCAAACGTGAACATGGAAGCAGGATACAGCAGGAGCATGAAGCGAATTATGCGGTGAAACTGGCCCTGGTTGAAAAAGCGGAAGAGCTGAAAGAAAGCAGGAACTGGAATGCAACAGCGCAGGCTTATGCCACATTGATGGAGGATTGGAAAAAAACCGGCAGGACGTTTCAGGAGAAAGGGGATGAACTATGGAACAGGTTCATTGAGGCGAAAAACCATTTTTTTGAGGCCAAGAAGACCCATTTTAAAGAAATAAAGGATAACCTGGAAGATAATTACCAGCGGAAAAAAGAGTTGTATGAGCGGGCTGAACAGATAAAAAACTCTACCCGCTGGCGCGAGACCGCAGATGAAATGGTGGAGCTGATGGAGGAGTGGAAAAAAATAGGCCCTGTTCCCCGTTCATATGGCGACCAGATGTGGGAGGATTTTAACGCAGCACGTAAGCATTTCTTTGCCCGCAAAGATGCCAACAGGCAGGAGCGCAAACAGCAATTTGAAGAGGAAAAAGTATATCGTGCTGCAAAAGCAAAAGGCAGGGTGGGCGAACTTGAACTGGAAATAAAGGAGGAAGAAGAAAAAATAGCCGACTTCAAAAACGGCCTGGAGAATATAACGCCCGGCAAAAAGGCCAAAGAGCTGAGTGCCCACCTGCAGCAATTGATAATTGAAGGTGGCGAAAAAATTAAACAACTCCAAAGGCAACTGGAACAGGCTAAGAATGACCTGAAAGGCCAAAAGGAAGAACCTGTTAACCATGATACATCGGGTGATGTTGTATAGTGCAGCTACTTTATGCCTTTTATAGCTACGAGATAATCTGTAATCTTCCTGCAGGTGGCGGAATCTATAGGCGCATGGTATTTTTCAACCATCTTGGTTACTTCTGCTTCCCATATATGCCGCGGAAAATCGGGTTGCACAGTTACGTACCTAAGCGAGTGGCACATGGCACAGTAAGAAACAAACTCTGCCTTACCTGCATGGTCGGGAAATTCAGTTAATTCGGGTGATATTTTTATTTCTCGAACGCTGCCATTCACTGAAAAAGTATGTTCCGGTTTTTTAACAGGGGGTTGCTGCTTCGGTTGTTCATTGCACGAGTACAGTATGCAGGCAATGCCCGCAGCAGCTAAGAAGATATGTGCTTTTTTCCCTGCCATTAATTTACCGTAATATCCAGTTGCTCTATAAAGCCGCGTGCATAACCGCTGCGGTTCCATTGTTTGTCGATTTGTGTGCGGCCATTATTATCCGTTGCGCGTACTTTTATGTGGTTGTCCCCTTTACTGGTTGGGGCCCACTCATACTTCCACCTGCGCCAGGAGTACCTGCCCAGGTCGGGGTTGAGTTTTGTTTCCGTCCATGTGCTGCCATTATCAAAAGACAACTCTACTTTTTTTATGCCAGTGCCGTCATCAAATGCCAGTCCTTCTATAGTATAGCTTTTTCCGGTAGTAATATGCTCACCGGGTTCCGGCGATATAAAAATGGAATGCAGGTTTATCTTAGAGATCGGCACCGTATTTTTTGCTAGGCTGTCCGGGCTTTCGTTAAAAGAGCCATCTGCGTTTACGCGATATGCTTTCGTCATCCAGGTACCCTTAAAGCTGTCAGTCAGTACATTTATTTCGTTAAGCGAGCCTACCCAGTAGGTAGCATACCAGCCTGGTACAATAAGTTTAAGCGGATAGCCATTCAGCATAGGTATAGGTTTGCCGTTCATCTCGTATGCTATCATCACTTCGCCATCCGTTGCGTGGTTTATGTTCAGCGATTTGATGAATGCCGGAGTTTGTGGTAATGGAGGCCTGTCCATGCCCTGGAAGGTTACATCGACCACATTTTTTTTAACACCTGCCGCAGCAAGAATATCTTTCAGCTTCACTCCCTTCCATTTTGCATTGCCCATGCCGCCATTACGCCACTGGCTGCCGGGTACTTTGGGATCGAAGGACGACCGGGAATTGCCTGCACAAATTGCAAGAGCTACTATGGAATCCTGCGGGAATTTAGTTTTCAGGTCTTCCATAGATAGCGCCAATGGTTTATCTACTGCACCACCTACATACAGGTTAAAGGTGTCTATGTCAATTTTGGTAGGTATCTTAGATAAGTGCCAGCGCACAAAGAAATATTCATTCGGGGTAAGATCTTCTTTAAACACTTTTAACGGCGTTTCCAGTTGCGGGGGCCAATCGGTGAGCAGGCGCATTTCGCCTTTCTCGGGGTAGGTTACAAGGTCTTCGGATGGATCTTCTTCCGATGGCGGTTGCTGCTCGTTGCATGAGGTAAGAATAGAACTAAGTGTGAGTAGCAACGCAAAGAAAAAGCATATGATGCCTAATTGCAGTATAGCTGTTATGACCTTCAGCCTTTGCGCCATGCTTTTTAACGAATTTGTATAAATTTAGTTATTTATTTTGTTTTAACTTACATCCCATAAAATCCATTGTGTTTCAATGAATAAGAGTTATTTGGTAGCGATCATCGCTATGCTGTTTTTATATTCCTGCGGCAGTTCTGATAATGAACAGCAACAACCAAACTTTAAATCTGATGCGGTAGCTGATGCCCCACCATCGGGCGAAGATATTTATAAGAGAACCTGTATTGCCTGCCACCAGGCAAAAGGCGAAGGTGTTGCGGGTGCATTTCCACCATTGGCAAAATCAGATTACCTGGCGGCCGATAAAGAACGCGCTATTAAACAGGTATTGCAGGGCAGTTCCGGAGAGATAACCGTGAACGGCAAAACCTACAACAATGTAATGCCCCCGCAGCCGCTTAATGACGCAGAATGCGCAGCAGTGCTTACGTATGTGTATTGCAGCTTTGGCAATAATGCATGTAACATTACCCCTGATGAGGTGAAACAGGTGAGGGAGAAGTTGTAGTTATTCAAATTTCAGCAAACTTATTTTACCACTGGAACCGGCAATAACAAGAAGATTGCCGGTTCTGCTTTTTTTAACGACATGGAAACCCTTTTCATCAGAAAGAGCCTTCCAGTTGGCACCGCCATCGTAGGAAATATCTGTGCCAGATGGGCCGGAGGCCAGCATAATATTGTTGATTTTTGCTACGCACTCCCGGTACCCTCTGGTGGGTGTAACAGGCGTCAACCATTGCTTACCGCCATCATGCGTATAAAAAATGTGGTCTCTTTTTAAAGTATCTTTTTTATAATCACCACCTACAATGATCCCGGTAATGTCACTTGAGAAATCAAAAGAAAATATACCGGTGGTACTCTCACCATGAATGATGGGAGGTGTATCTATTATCCAGCTTGCACCCCTATCGGACGAAAGAAACAACCTGGAAATTTTTCCGCCTGTAGCGATCGCCACTTTGTCTTTTCCGTAACAATGGATATTTGTACCGCTGGCTGCAAATGATGCTTCGCCTTCCATGAGCATTGGTCTGCTGTTTTCAGACAACGCCTGCCATATACGTCCTCCGTCTTTTGTTTTAAGTATCATCATGCGCCCGTTTATCGGGTCGCCATAAATAATACCTTCCTTATTGTTCCAGAAATCTACCCCATCAATAAAGGCGGATGTATCATTGTTCTGATAAACTATTTTCCAGTTCTTGCCACCATCGGTAGTGCGCATAATATAGGCCGGGCTGCCGGCATTAGCTATAATAGCGTTGTTCGCATCAAACGCATATAAAGAGCGGAAATCATTTTTTTCAAAACCTTTGACTTGTGTGAATGTCCAATCTTTACCGCCATTAATACTTCTGCCAACCCAGCCTTTACTACCGCTCACCCATGCTACACTATCATCAACTACGGATAGTCCGCGGAATGATGCATCTGTTTGAGGTGTAATTGCCTGCCAGCGTACATCTTGACTATACAATTGGGTTGAAACAATGAACAATAAAAGAATAAGGTATATTCTCATTGTGCAGAATTAATGAGATGGCGTAATGATCTTATGGTCGTAAGCGTATTTGATAACGCCAATGAGCGAATTTTTGCCTAGCTTCCTGAAGATGTTCTTACGGTGTGTCTCCACGGTACGCTCGCTGATGAAGAGCTTTGCTGCTATCTCTTTATTGCCCATTTCCTGCTCCATCAGTTTTATGATCTCTATTTCCCGGGTGGTGAGCACAGGTGTTGCAGATGGGTCGGGTGCTTTGTATTTGTCCAGTTCGGCAAGCACTTCTTCGCTGAAGTAGATACCGCCTTTAGCAATTTTATGGATGGCAGCCAGCAATTGCTCACGGGTAACATTTTTGAGGATGTAGCCGCAGATGTCCGCATCGTTGATCATCTCGTTCACAATATCTCCCTGGCCGCTCATGCTCAATGCCAGTATCTTAATATTGGGAAACTTTTTCCTTACAAGCTTTGCCAGTTCATTGCCATTCATCTCCGGCATTACAATATCCGTGAGCAGGATGTCTGTTTCAATTTTTTCGAGTTGCTCCAGTAATTCTTTTGGGGAAGTAGTGGTGATGACAATGGATATTGTAGGGTCATCGCCAACCAGCGACCTTATCCCATCCATAACAATGGGATGGTCGTCAATAATTGCCAGCCTGATCACTTTATCACCCATATGCAACACTATGTTTCAAAGGTAATCATTCTTACCTCTGTATCATTGTTTCCCGAAAGCTAAAAAATCATCGGGAGGAAGGAAGCCTGCCTGCATTTTTACAAGGGTACCTTCAGGGCTTAAAATAATAAGGGTAGGATAACCGGTTATCTGGAATTTTTGCGCAAGCATCACACCTTCGCCATTCTCGCCGTCAAAAGACAGGTTTATGTAGTTGGCATTATAGTAATCAGCCACTGCTTTGTCAACGAATGTGTTCTTTTTCAACAACTTACACGGGCCACACCATGTAGCGTATATATCCATAAAGATGGGCTTATGCTCTGCTTTGGCTTTCTGCAAAGCCGCTTCCCAGCCACCTTCAAAAAATTTGATGCCGTCTTTGCCGCCTGGTTCGCCGGACAGGCAGGAATAAGCCAGGCAGGAGATCAATAGCACTAATAACAGGCCTATCTTCTTCATTACACAAATTTACGAATAACGCGTGTTATTAATACACATGCTGTCCGCCATTGATGCTCAGGTTGGCGCCGGTAATATAGCTGGCATGCGTTGATGCGAGGAATGATACCAGATAGGCAACTTCTTCTGTACCACCCAGGCGGCCCACTGGTATCTGTGCAATGATCTGGTTGCGCACTTCTTCTTTTACCGCCATTACCATATCGGTGCCTATATAGCCGGGAGAAATAGTATTTACCGTAACGCCCTTGCTGGCAACTTCCATTGCCAGTGTTTTGGTGAAGCCATGCATACCGGCCTTGGCAGCAGAATAGTTTGCCTGCCCGAATTGCCCGCGCTGGCCGTTAACGGAAGATATATTGATGATGCGCCCGAAACCCTTATCTATCATTGGGTTGATAACATGGCGTGTACAGTTAAAAACACTGTCAAGGTTAGTAGATATAACTGCACGCCAGTTCTCAGGGCTCATTTTACGGAATGCCCCATCCTTTGTGATACCTGCGTTATTGACGAGCACATCGATGTGCCCCAGGTCTTTATTTATTTTTTCCACCATCTGCCCGCAAGAGTCGTAGTCGGCAACATCTGCATGGTAGATGGCAATTTTGTAGCCTTCGTTACTTAAAGCAGATTGCCATTCCTTTGCTTTTGCTTCGTTGCGGTAGTTGGCAACTACCGTATAGCCATCATCATACAGTTTTTTGCACATAGCTGTGCCAAGGCCGCCTGTAGCGCCTGTAACCAATACTATACGGTTTTCTCCTGTGTTCATAAGAAATAGTTTTGCTATGAAAGATAATCTAAAATGCTAAAAAGCAATAACCCAGGAAAGAATATCAGGGATTTAATACGGAATTGTTGCCTGCTTAAAATGAAAAGTACCCGCTGGAGCGGGTACTTTTCATTTTTAAGGAGTATGTACCGCTAATTTTTTATGAACCGTTTCACAACAATGCCGTTATCGCCGCGGAAGGTAGCGTAATAGATAGCAGACGGGAGCGATCTGATATTTACAGAAGTTGCCCCTTTTGCCAGTTGCTGCTGTATCACTACCTGCCCAATATTATTGGTGATAGTGAGCGAATTGAATGCACCTTCTGTCATACTGATAGTGATCTCATCATGCGCAGGGTTAGGGAATATTTCCACGCTTGCTTTTGTTACCTGTTCAACACCAAGTGCAGGGCATGGCAACGGGTTAACAGTAACGTTATAAGTGGTGGCGCAGCCTGTAGGCAATGTATAGGTTATTGTCTCCACTCCTGCTACCAGGCCGGTAACAATACCTGTGGTTGCACCTACCGAGGCTGCAGTACCTGTGCTTGTCCAAGTGCCACCGGGGCTTGCATTGGTAAGCGTGATGCTGAAACCTGCACAAACAATGCTTGGCCCCAGGATGGGTGCAGGGAGCGGGTTCACTGTAATGACTGCGGTGGTAAAGCAACCGCCGCCCAGTGAATAAGTAATTGTAGTTGTGCCTGCTGATACGCCTGTAACAACACCGGACGAAGAACCTATGGTAGCAACAGATGGGGTACTGCTGCTCCATACACCACCAGGGGTGGTGCTGCTCAACGTCATTGTGCCCAGTACACATACAGCGCATATAGCTGACCCACCTCCTGCGCACGAAATAGGTGCAGGTGCAGTTATAATATTTACAGACATAGTTTTGTAACATCCTGTTGTCAGTGTATAGGTAATTACGGCACTGCCTGTTGCGACACCGGTTACAGTACCTGACGATGGGTTTACTGAAGCTATTGCAGGGTTGGAGCTGGTCCATGTGCCGCCGCCCGGTGTGCCGGTAAATGTTGAAGTGGCGCTCACGCATATGGAGCTGGTGCCTGAAACAGCAGGTAATGGGTTAACAGTAACAACTGCAGTATTCATACAGCCCGCAGGTGATACATAAGTGATAACTGTTGTTCCTGCAGCAATGCCGGTAACAACCCCCGTAGTTGAAACAGTGCCTACTGCAACAGTACCGCTGCTCCATGCGCCGCCACCCGGTGTGCCGGTGAGGGTTGTGGAACTTCCTGCACAAACCACAAGGGTACCTGTAATGGTTGGTATTGGGTCAACAGTTACGGAAATAGTGCCAAAGCAACCGGTAGGCAGTGTATAAGTAACAGTAGTTACACCTGCTGCAACACCGGTAACTATGCCGGATGCTGAGCCAACAGTAGCTATACTTGTATTGGCGCTGGCCCATGTTCCGCCTGTTGGCGAGCCGGTCAATGGTATTGTTGAACCTACGCATACATGTACTCCGGCTGTAGTGCCTCCACCCATTACTACAGGGTTGGGATTAATGGTTACAGTAGCATTGCAGATGGTTGTGTTACGGCAGCCGGTTGACGGGTCAAAAGCAGTCACTGTATAAGTTCCTGCGGTTGTCTGCATGCCCCAGCTCAGTGCGCTGCCAGTCCCTGTTGTAGGCCCGCCCATAACGGTAATGCCATTCATTAGTGTATAAATAACACCCACCTGCGACCCGCTCAACCCTATCGGGCAGCCGGGGCCGCCGGCGCAATAGGCGCAGTCGCTGGTAACACAATAGAGTGTTGGGGCAGGATTAACAGTTATTGTTGCAGTAGCAAAGCAACCGGTTGGTAAAGTATAAGTGATGGTAGATGTGCCACCCGAAACACCCGTTACCATACCGGTAGAACCCACAGTAGCAACACTGGGCATACTGCTCGTCCAGGTACCTCCGGTTATAGATGGTGTTATCAATGTTGAATCACCGGCGCAAACGGAACACGTGCCTGTAGACCCGCATGAAAGTACCGGAACCGGGTTAACTGTTACATCTACTGTGGAAAAGCTGCCTACCATAGCATACGTGATGGTGGCAATGCCTGCCGAAACACCCAGCACATCGCCGGCTGTACCCACCGTTGCTATGCCGGGAGCGGAGCTGCTCCAGGTGCCGCCGGGTGGTGTGCAGGATAGAGTTGTCATGTCGCCGACACAGATACTTAACGGGGTACCTGTTATAGGTCCTGTCTGTGCGATTGATGCGAACGAAATAAGCAATGCGATTAACGCTAAGTAATGTTTCTTCATAATGCCAGATTTTAATTGTTACGAATGTATAAAACTATCTTCGATTTAAGAAGCTTTTAACTAACACTTGCAAATTGTGTACCAAAACTCGGTTAATGGTTAAGTTAATTAATTAGCATATATAACTATCTGCCTACTATTTTAGAATTGTGAAAAAGCATGTACCGGGCTGTTTCGTAGAAGCCAATGGTCCGTTCGCGCATTTTATTTGCGACCTCACTTTTAAGAGGTACGGGCTCGTTTCCGGTAATGGAGGCTATTGCTTCGTCGTTGTTTAAGAAGCTGCGTTGAAACAGGTATTTATCATGCAGTGCCACAATGGTCCGTACATCGTGGTCAATGATGAAAACAGTATTCGATGTGGTATCCTTAAGGTGAAGCAGGTCGCGCCCCATAGCTGTGTTGGTATAAGTTATGCCGGTAATGCCTGCAATTGTCGGCAGCACATCCACTTGTGAGCATAGCATGCTATGCCTTGCGGGTGTTAGATAGCCCGGCGCATAAAACAGCAGTGGCACATGAAATGCAGTAAGTGCATTGTTCACCCATGCCTTAGGGAACATATCACCTGAGTTGCCGCGTATGCCATGGTCGCCAATGAAAACAAACAATGTATTATTGAAGTACTTTTCTTTTTTTGCTGTTTCCATAAACTTAGCAAAACAATAATCCGTGTAGCGGAAGGCATTCAGCTCTTCATTGCTTTGAAAACCGTATTTGATCAATGTATCCCTGGGAAAAGAAACAGGCTTCACCTCATTCCTGTCTTCCTGCGGTATAGTATATGGCCTGTGGTTATCAGAGGTTTGAATTACTGCAAAGAAAGGGCCTGTTTTTTTGCGCAGCACTTCATTGGCCTGCAGGAAAAGATTCTTATCGCTAATGCCCCATACATCTATTTTCTCTGCGTCATAGCTGCCTTGCTCGTGTATGGTGATGCCATCAATATTATTTTCAAGCACACCTTTTATATTGGCCCAGCTGGTGCTGCCCCCGATAAAATAGTCTTTTTCGTAACCGTTGAAATCGTTGATGATGGAATGCTGGTCTACGATCATTGGGTCCCTGCTGGCGGTTTTGTCCAGCAGCACATCGGGTATGCAGGTAACTGTTGCCCAAACACCTCTTGCCGTGCCAAAGTGTGGTGTAAAGCAATGGTCGAAGAAAACTCCTTCCTTGCACAACGAGTTGAAATACGGGGTTGTATTCAGTGGGTTGCCCCACATAGAACTTTTATATCCGCTGAAACTTTCGCAGATCACCAGCACTACATTGGGCTCCGCATTTTGGCTGCCGGTAGTACTGCGTATAAAACTATGGCTTCGCTGATGTGCGCTGTCAACACACAGGTAGCCTGCCAGCATAGGATAGTACTTTTGGCTTGCCTCTTCGTCGTACGAAACATGCCTGAAGCTGAGTGAACTGAAAAAACTTTGGAATGGATTTAACGCAAGTTGCGATAGCCGGCTATCGCCCAGGCCGAAAGCGTCGCTCCACCTCAAAGGATATTGGTCGATCCTGCCAAAAATGCAAAAACCTGCGGCAAGTACAATGGCAATATGTATCAATACGTTCCTGGGTTTGCTGGTTGGCTGTGCTTGTATTGCGGCCTTTTTATAGATAGTCCACAGGGAGAAAATAATTATCCAGCTTAAAACAATAATAAACAATAACAACTTTATCACGGGGTATGTTTGCCATACCATGCCCATAGAAGTTTGCCCTTCCGGAATAAAATTAAGAATACTGGAATTGAGCCGTTGTGCCAGGTAGTCAAAATGCAGTGCGTCGATCACATAAAAAGTTATGGCAACAACCGAAAGTATAGCCAAAAAAATAAGCCAGAACTTTTTGCCAAATGATGATCTGAAGGGATTAAGAAAAGGTATTAAAGGAAGCAGCAACATTAATACCGCAAGTATTCCTATTTCCCGCAGGTCATACCTCATGCCGAGCCAAAATGCGCTTAGCGGACTTTTAGCTATACCGTGCAAATAACCCGATGAAAATAACAGGAATAGCCTGTCTATGCTCATTACTATTAAAAATAATAAGCAGGTAAAGAGTATCCATCGTGTTTTCTGTTGCATATAGGTATATAATATTCAATACATTAAAAGCTGATCATTCATAATGTATTAAAATGGTGTTATTTGTATATTATTTTATTATGAAAATACAAAAATACAGGTTAGATAGAGATTTTTAAAACTATTTAATGAGTTATGAGATTTGGCGTTAAAATTTTTAGCATGCACATGCCCGAAATGTTTAAGAAATACATATCTTTACCCCAAACTTAAAATACTGTATATGAAAAAAATAATACTTTCTGCTGCTATATTAGCTTGTGGCTTTACATTTAACTCTTGTAACAAAGTTGCTAACCAATTGGCGCAAACAATCGGGTGGAGTGGTCTTGACGTCACAATCGATGTACCACCTTCAACAGCAATCGGTACTTACACTGCAATAGGTGCAGGTACATTTAACTACAACCTTGACAGTTTCATTAAGTCGAAAACAAGTGATTTGCTCGGCATGAAAAATATCGAAGAGTTCAAGTTCAAATCATGCCAGCTTACTATTTTGAATCCAGGCCCAACAAATAGCTTTGGTGATTTCAGCGATGCGAAAGCGGAGTTTTCTACCAGCACCAAGATGACCCCCAAAGTAAAACTGGGTGAAGTAAACGGCAACCCGGATGGATTGTCATCTTCTTTAACATTACCTATTAATACTTCAGACAATATGAGGCCATATCTTCCTGCTTCTGGCCCTGTTACTATATACTATAACCTCAGCGGGACTATGAGAAGGGTAAGGACTACAACTACTACAGTCAACGTACATATTGAATACGAGATCAAAGTAAAGGGATAAAAGAAATCCATTACGGTAAAAATATAAATAAAAGAGCCCCGAAATTTTCGGGGCTCTTTTATTTATACGGATATGGTCAGGCTACGTTAGGATACTTCATCACATCAAATTTGCTTATCCAGATCACACCATTCTTGCTTTCATATTTATCAATATCACCTTTCATGTAAAGGTCATTAAGCAATTTGCCCGCCTCGTCTTTAGAGATATTGCTCAGCAGCGCAAATTCCTTATTTGTCATAGTGGGAAACTGGTTGAACAGGTAGTATGGGTCAGGATTTATTTCTTCCTTTTCAGCACCGGGAATAAGTTTATAAACTATATCCTCAAAATTCTGGTAGGGCTGGAAACCCCTTATTGCAAATTGCTGGTCAGAGCCATTGCGGAAGAATAATGTAGGGAAGCTGCGTACTCCCAGTTGGTCTGCAAGTATAAGGTCATCCCTGAACATTTCTTTTGCTTTCCCATCAAAGTCACGCAGCAACCTTGCCGAATCAAGGCCAACTTCAAAAGCCGCTTTCTCCAGGAACGGCCACCGGATGATATTTTTCTTTTCCAGGAATACCATTTCCTTTATCCGCCTCAGGAACAGGATAGCCTTACCTGTATCCTGCATCTGTGCCGCTTTGAAAGCTATTGAGGGAGGATAGGATGATGGCAGCGGGTCTTCTTCCCAGATATCACCATCCAGCGGCATCTCATGAGATACACACACTTCTTCCCAGTGCTTGGCCGCATCTGATGGTTTGCGGATCTTGCCTTTGTTATAATTATCCCACGATGGCAGCAATCCTCCCATCCGGTATTCTATATGAATGTATTTGCCATACTCAAGCGATAGTTTCCGGAGCAACGGCTGTATGATCCAGCAGGTAGAGCAGATAGGATCGGTAAAGTAAAGTACCTGGATGAGTTTATTCTTTCCTGCCGCAGAATAATCTTCCTTACTTGCAATTAGCGGAACAGGAATATCATCATCATTATGGCTTTGGGGGTTCAGGAATAAACTTTTCAGTTCCCTTCCAAGGTTGATATGATTGGATACATCATGTGCCCGCAATGCATAATATTTCCTGAAGGCGTCTTCATAATTATCATAATGTTCCAGGCTTTTTGCCAGTATTTCTGCATCAACTATAGCATTGGTAGTGCCTGCGCTTGTAAATGGCAGCGCAAGATGTGCCGCATCGCCTATCAGCACAATATTCTCTTTATGGAATGTTGGCAACAGGTCGAAGTCGCGTGTATTCCAAACATATGTAGTACTGAAATCATTGCCTTCCAGGAGGTCGGTAACAGAAGCAGGGAACTTTTTCAGCAACTTGAAACAAAATGACTTTAGCTCTTCAGGAGTATTATGTATCAGGTCAGAGATAGCAGGGTCATATTGCATGAACCATACGTATTCATTTCCTGATGTTGGTATCATGCCAAAGGCAAGGCCATTATTCTTATTCTGGAACTTGATGAATTCATTTGATACTGCTTTCGACTTCCTTTTTGTATTTGCGGTAACGCCAACAACCTCTTTCACATTTACAGGAGTGAATTTTACTTTCCCCAGTATCAGTTCCCGCACCTTTGAATTCCCGCCATCTGCGCCAATAAAAATGTCGCCATACTCTACATCGCCATTCGAGAACACTGCCGCTACGGCTTTGTCATTTTCATAAATGAAATGGGAAAATGTACGTCCTTCTTTAATAACAGAATGCGGAAGCGCATTATATAAAAAGCGGATAAGGTCTATTCGTTTAATGCACTGCCACGAATGCAGTTGTATATGCTTTATCTCGTTGCCGTTAGGCCTCCTGAGGCTGAAAGAACTGATCTTTTTACCGGGAAGAGGTATATCCGCGTTGGGGTTGAGCTCTTTTAAGATAGCGAGCCCGTCCTGATGCATAAGGAATGCGTGCCCGCGCACAGGCATACCCACAGACCGCTCGTTAACAACAACCTCTACATTCTTTTTTCTCAAAAGAATGCCCATAGTCAGCCCTGCGATCCCACCACCTATGATAACTACCTTCATAAAGAATTCACGGTACTTTTTATTCTTGAAAGCGCATCCGCCAGCACGTCCTCCGATGTTGCAAAACTCAGCCTGATGAAACCTTCTGCTCCTTCGCCAAACCACTCTTTCAGCCCCGGCACCACTGCCACTTTTGCTTTATCCATTAATAGCTGCTGCACTTCTTTACTGTTTTTCTTTGTTCCTGTAATGTTTACAAATGCTACGTAACATCCCTCAGGGGCAATACACTTAAAGCCATTCACAGTGTTCAGTTCACCCACACAAAGGTCCCTCATCGCCTGCAAATGCTTTAAAAAATCTTCTAGCCAATATACACATTTATTCAATGCAGTAGTTGCAGCAACCTGTGATACCACATTCGCCCCATGTACTGTAGAATTATGCAGTGAAGCCTCCAGTAATTTTTTATAATGGCCAGGATTTGAAGCCATTACTGCCCCGATGCGTAAGCCGGCTAACCCGTAAGCTTTGCTGAAACCAGTAATGGTTATAGTACTGTCCCTTATTTCCTCATTAACAGAGGCTACACTTGTATATTGATATGGAGAGAATATAATATCGCTCCATATTTCATCTGACAAAATTAGCAAATTATATTTTATTGCAATTTTTCCCAGCGACTCAAGTTCCTGCCTGGTGAATACTTTACCCGTAGGATTCAGTGGGTTACAAAGGCATATTAGCTTCGTATTATTGTTAATTAATTTTTCTAATAATTCAAAATCAACAATATCCGTCCCTGGAGGTATTGCAAATGGTACAGCCTTTGCTCCCACAGTTTCAATAGAATACCTGAAAAGAAAATCTACAGGGTCAAAGATAATTGCCTCATCGCCGGGTGATAAAAAAGCTTTGCAAGTGATATAAATGCCAAAAGCAGCGCTATCTACCGGGAAAATATGGTCCGGGGCTGCGGGTATACCCCTTTTGTTCTGGAAATAGCCTGCCATGCTTTCCCTGAACTCGGGGAGGCCCTCCGGCGGGCCATAGCAGAAATAACGTTCTTTTGCAAAGCGGCATACATCTTCTGCTATTTCGGGGGCACAGGGAAAGTCCGGATCAGCGGCCGTCAATGGTATAACCCCTTCAGGAACAGTTGCCCAGCGAAGGTTGTAAGCTCTTCTTTTAAGTATGTCAAAATTGATGGAGCCGTTATCGAACATTATAATAGAATTCGCAATGCAGCAAAGTGGGTTATGAGTTGATCACTTCTATGAATTTTTCTTTAGAAAGTGGCTTAATGATAAAATCAGTTACCACGCCAATGCTGTTGGCACGTTCAATGTCGTGCGGAGATATAGAAGACGAGAAGATGTACAGTTTTATTTTCTTATCTATCTTAGGTTCCAGTGTAATGTACTCTTTCAAAAACTCCCAGCCATCCATTACGGGCATGCTGAGGTCGAGGAAGATAATATCAGGTAACTGTTCTGTATCGCCTGCTATCTTTTTAAGATTTTCAATTGCCACTTGCCCGTCCCCAAATTCTTTGATGTCTGCGACAAGATTTGTCTCTTCAATGCTTTTCCTGGTAAGAAAAACGAAGAGCTTGTCGTCGTCAATAATGTATATCGTCTTTACCGGATTCATGACCCTGATCACTGCTTTTTAAATTCTACAAAAAAGGTGGAACCTGCATTAGGTGTACTTTCCACCCATATCCTGCCATCCATTGCATCCACCTGTGTCTTGGTCATGAACAGACCAAAGCCTTTAGCGTTAGGATGCCTGTGAAATACTTTGCCTATCTTAAAAAAATTATCCTGATGCTTTGCAAGGTCGATCCCCAAACCATTATCCTGCACCGACAAAATAATACTTTCGCCCGATCTTTTTGTTTCGAGCCTGATAACAGGTTTCCTGTCCGGAGATTGATACTTTAAAGCATTGCTCACTAAGTTGTGAAAGATACTCAATAAATATTTTGGCGGGTAATAAATAACAGGCGCTTCATCAAAATTATAGGAGATATCTGCCTCAGATTTATTGATCTCCATCTTCAGCACTTCTATTGTGCGCTGCAAATAGTCGGTCAGCACTATCTTCTCCGATTTCACCTCCAGGTCTTGCTTGATCTGGATTGACTCTACAAGTTCATTGAATGTGGTATGCAGGTTCTCCAGCACCGGGTTTAGTTTGGATATAAGTTGCTTCTGCTCCTCTATATCAGCCGTCTCTTCTATAAAGCTCACCAGCATGGACATATTAACCAGAGGCGCCCGAAGGTTGTGGGAAACTATATTGCAGAAATCTACAAGCTGCGTATTCTGGGTGGAAACCTGCTTTAGCATAGCGGCCTGTTTTTCTTCCATTATTTTACGGTCGGTAATGTCAAGCCCGAAACCGATCACCATGGTCAGCTCACGTTGTTCGTTGTACACGGGGAACAACCTCCGCAGGTGGGTTATAGGCATACCCTCGGGGTCTTTGATGGTATCTTCCCACCTTATCTCCTTTCCGCTTGCCACTTCCAGGAACTGGTCCCGGCGCTTTTGGGCAATGGCCATATCCCGGTTGCGGTAAGCAGCATATTCAAAATCGTCCTTGCCCAGTATAAACTTGCGCAGGTCTTCATCTTTTATTGCGCCGGGGTTAACGAAAAGATATTTATGGTTGGGGTCAAAAACAGCTATATCCGTAGGCAGGCTGTTCAATATGTTTTCATAGAACTCTTTTTGCTTATCCAGTTTGTTAGTGGCAAATACACGCTCTGTAATATCACTTACGAAATTGATGAACAGGCGGTTCCCCTGGATCACAGCCGGCGAAATACCAAGCGCTATATCAAATTCTATGTTGTTTTTACGAAGGGCCTTTGTTTCAAAAGTATTGCTGATCCCTGTCGTATCATTGTTTTTTTGGTAGTTGGTGATCTTCTGTATGTATTCTTCGCGGTGTGTTTCAGGAATAAGCGTTTCGCAAAAAGGCTTGCCGATAGCTTCCTCTGCCGTCCACCCGAATATGGCCTCCGCTTTTGGGTTCCATTGTGTGATATTGCGGTCGGAATCCATCACTATTACCGCATCTATAGAGTTATTGAATATGGTATTCATCAACTCCTCGCTGGTCCTTGCTATTTCTTCCGTCTTTTTAAGCTGGATGATCTGTAGCCGGAGCTTCAGTAATATCACTACCTGTTTTGCCAGTATCTGCAGGCCGGAAATTTGCCTGTCGTTCAGTTTCCTTGGCTTCGTGTCCATCACACATAAATAGCCAAGTGAATACCCTTCCTCGGTTATTAGCCGCACCCCGGCAAAAGAACGTACACCCTTTTCCTTATTTACAAAAGGATTGTTCGATAGCCGTTCATCTTCAGAACAATCTTGGATGCAGGATAAGTTATTTTTTTCTGTAGCGAAGGAACATAGGGCGTCTTTACGGGGGGTCTCGGTTGCGTCAATGCCAACTTTTGCCTTGAACCAGAAACGGTTTTTATCCTCAAAGGCAATAGTTGCAATAGGAGCTTCGCAGATCTGGGACGCTAATTCAACAATATCATCGAAATCTTCTTCCGGTGGAGTCTCCAGTATCTGCAATTGATAGAGCGCTGCAATCCGATCTTTTTCATTATCCAGAATTGAGCTGCCCTTCATTATGTATATAATTTGTTAAATACGTTCGGTTAGTAAAAAAGCTGGTTAAAATGGGCTTTTATAATAACCATTACTTCAAAGATACACAATTATAATACATAATATTGAATGTAGGCAAATATCAATAAAATATTTTTTACCCCTTTTCGGCTATATAAAAAAGCAATGCGTATACCCTGGTTGAATTTTTTCACGGGATCAAATATCGATCCTGGCATATTTGGCATGTGTCTCTATGAACTCACGGCGGGGAGGTACCTCATCGCCCATGAGCATAGAGAAAATACGGTCTGCTTCGGCCGAACTTTCAATACATACGCTTTTCAACGTCCGTGTTTCCGGGTTCATGGTAGTATCCCAAAGCTGCTCGGCATTCATTTCTCCAAGGCCTTTGTAACGTTGCACGTTTACGGTATCTTCTTTACCACCAGCCAGTTTTAATGTGGCTGCTTTACGTCCCTCCTCATCCCATGCATATAGCTGTTCTTTGCCTTTTTTCACAAGGTAAAGCGGTGGTTGTGCCAGGTACACATAGCCCTGCAGCACAAGCTCCTTCATGTAGCGGTAGAAGAAAGTAAGTATCAGCGTTGCAATGTGCGAACCATCCACATCGGCATCGGTCATGATGATGATCTTGTGGTAGCGGAGCTTGGTGAGGTTAAGTGCCTTCGGGTCATCAGGAGTGCCTACTGAAACACCAAGTGCAGTAAACATGTTCTTTATTTCCTCGTTCTCGTAAATTTTATACTCCTGTGCTTTTTCTACGTTCAGTATCTTTCCTCTCAAGGGCAGTATGGCCTGGTAAGAGCGGTCGCGGCCTTGTTTGGCAGTACCACCCGCCGAATCTCCTTCCACCAGGTACAATTCGCATTTTTCCGGGTCGCGGTCAGAGCAGTCGGCGAGTTTGCCGGGCATGCCGCCGCCGGTGAGCACGCTTTTGCGTTGCACCATTTCACGCGCTTTTCTTGCAGCAGCGCGCGCCTGCGCAGCCAGTATCACTTTGTCAATGATCAGCTTCGCTTCTTTGGGGTGTTCTTCCAGGTATGCATCCAGCACACGGCTCACGCATACATCCACCACACCCATCACATCATTATTGCCCAGCTTGGTTTTGGTCTGGCCTTCAAACTGTGGCTCTGGTACTTTTACAGAAATAATAGCGCTCAATCCCTCGCGGAAGTCATCACCGGTTATTTCAACTTTGGCCCTTTCAAATAATTTATTCTTATCGCCGTATGATTTGAATACACGCGTGATAGCACGGCGGAAACCCGCCACGTGCGTGCCACCCTCTATGGTATTGATATTGTTTACGTAAGAGAAAATGTGCTCATTGTATGATGTATTGTAAGAGAGTGCAACATCAACTGATACATTGGTTTCTGCATCGTGTGTTTCCACGAAGATAGGCATAGGCAGCAGCAGGTCGCGTTTGGCGGTGCGGTCCAGCATCAGCACAAATTCCACTATGCCGCCTTCGCTGTAAAATTTTTCTGTGTTAGGTGTGCCGTCTTCTGCAATGTCCCTGTCATCAGTCAAAGTGATGTGTATCCCTTTGTTCAGGTAGCTTAGCTCGCGCAGGCGGCCTGCAAGTATCTCGCGGTTATACACCGTGTCTTTGAATATCGTACCATCCGGGTGAAAGTGCTGCAGTGTGCCGCGGTCGGTTGATTCGCCTATTTCGCGTACCGGGTACTGCGGTATGCCCTTCTTGTATTCCTGTTCAAATATTTTGCCTTCGCGGTACACGGTTGTGTGCATATGTTCGCTCAGTGCGTTCACACAGCTCACACCCACACCATGCAGCCCGCCCGATACCTTATAACTGTCCTTGTCGAATTTACCCCCGGCATGCAGCACGGTCATCACCAGCTCCAGTGCCGACTTGCCTTCTTTGGTGTTGATGCCTGTAGGGATACCACGCCCATCATCACGCACACTTATCGAGTTGTCTGTGTGTATTTTAACTGTTATGTTTTTACAGTGTCCTGCAAGTGCTTCGTCTATCGAGTTGTCCACCACTTCATATACCAGGTGGTGCAGGCCTTTTACGCCTATATCGCCAATGTACATTGCTGGGCGCTTACGCACTGCTTCCAGCCCTTCCAATACTTGTATACTATCTGCGCCATATTCGGCGGGTACTGCCAAAACTTCGTTTTCAGTGTCTGTCTTATTCAAAATTGTAACTGTTTATTTTTCAGGGAATAACTAAAAAAATGCCACTTGCCAATGGGTCATCAGGACCTTTTACAAAGTAGCTTTTCCAACCTTACAAAGATAGCCAAAAAGCAGGTCTGAAACAACAAAAAATAGTTATTCATAAACTTAAATTTTGCACACTTTTTTACACATTTTTTATCAACATAGGCGAATAATTATTATACCTGTATTGATGGCTCGGAGAGGTGCGTTATTTACATCAAAAAATTACTTCAGGTTTAGTTAATAACAATAAAATAATTACTTTGCAAAGCATATCAGGCATCGCCTTTCCATGTTTTTTTAATTTTACATTCGAATATGTATAAGCTTTTTGCATTTTTATTTGTAGCTCTTTTCTGCTGCTGTAGCGGCGCCTTTGCGCAGGTTGATACCACGGTAAAGGATTATACTTCATATGATACCGTTTTGCCCAAAGATAATTTTGTGGATACCGTCCACCATATTGTACAGGATACCACCCACCACGAGAATACCGATGCCCTGAGGAAAGCCCGCGAACAGGCTGAAATAGACAAGCGCTGGATAAAAAAGCAGGTACAATTGCTCTCTGCGCAGGGAATGAGGGGGCGTGGCTATGTGCGCGGCGGCAAGGATTCTGCTGCAAGGTATATAGTGAAGCGCTTTGTTGAATTCAGGCTGAAACCGGTGAAGGAAGGCCGCTGGGCGCAGAGTTTTTCGTTCCCGGTCAATACTTTCCCGCACCGGATGATGGTAAGTGCCAACGGCGACTCGCTGGTTGCCGGGGTCGATTTCCTGGTAGACCCCGCAAGCCCCTCGTACCAGCGTGAAAAACTTAATGTGGATGTAATAGACCTGGCAAAGGTTGCAGATATGTTTGCGTGGGAAAAAGTAGTCGCAAAATTTGACGAAGACCATGCCTACCTGTTTGAGAACGTGGACCATTTTTGCAAGGAAGTGCTGAATATTAAAAAGCGCGAATTTGCCGCAATGCTGCCCAAAGGGTGCTTCATAATACCCGAGGACGGCAAACTGACCTGGGGCGTGAGCCGCGATACCATTAAGGCAACGGTGCTGTATATGGACCGCGAGATAATGCCTAAAAACCTGAAAAAGATAACTCTGGATGTGCAGGCAGAATATGTGCGGCTGAGGAACGACAACCTTATTGCCTGTGTGCCGGGAGTGGTGAAGGATTCGTTCATTGTTTTCTCCGCGCACTACGACCACCTGGGCATGATGGGCGACACCACTTATTTTCCCGGCGCAAGCGATAATGCCAGCGGCGTTGCCACCATGCTCTACCTTGCCAAATACTTTGCAAAGAACCCGCAGCGCTACACCATTGTGTTCATTGCCTTTGCAGGCGAGGAAGCCGCGCTGATGGGCTCGGAATTCTTTGTGAAGAACCCCATGATACCTCTTGCCAATATCAAATTCCTTACGAACATTGATATTATGGGCGATGCCACCAACGGCGTAACAGTGGTGAATGCAACCACCTTCCCGGAGCGGTTTGAGCTGCTGAAGCAACTGAACGAGAAGGGCAAGTATGTGCCCAAAATAAACAGCCGAGGCAAGGCTGCCAACAGCGACCATTACTACTTTACCGAGGCCGGCGTGCCCTCTTTCTTCATCTACTCCGATGGTGGCCCCGGCTACTACCACGATGTGCACGACCGCGCCATAGAGCTCTCCCTGAACCACGTAGTGGACTTTAACAAGCTGATGATAGATTTTGTGAAGGAAATAAGGTAAGCGGTTGATTGGTTAATAGGTTGAAAGGTTAATAAGCTCTCTTCCTGTTCTGCCACAGGATAGCCCGTCATTTCGAGCGTAGTGCAGGCCCGATAACTATCGGGACAAACGAAGAGAGAAATCCCCTGAGAATTAGCAGTTAGCTTATTAATAGTCCTTCCTCTCATTGCGGTAGCATGCAACTAACTTCTTGTGATTTGCTTTCAAAAATTCGTAGCTTAGAGGTCTTAAATATCAAAGCCGGTGATATAGTTTTATTCCCCAAGCTAATACCATTTTTTTACGTCTTATTGTATGCAGTTAAGCATACCGGAATTATGAAAAATATACTTTTATCTATTGGTTTGTTTTTATTGGCGTGTACCGGCTATGCGCAGATCATTACCACTGCAGCAGGTGATAGCTTGCAGGGCTATAATGGAGATGATATAACAGCGGTTACAGCACACCTTAATAGTCCAATAGGAGTAGCGTTAGATGGCGCTGGTAATTTATACATTGCTGACAGGGATAATAACCGAATACGCAAGGTGACACCAGCAGGAATAATTACTACAATTGCAGGAGTGGGAGGCATGGGCGGGTATAGTGGCGATGGAGGCCCTGCAACAGCAGCAAAACTTCATGCGCCCCTGGGTATTGCAATTGATGCTATTGGGAATATATATTTTTCAGATGTTTACAATCAGCGTATCCGTAAAATCAATACATCAGGTATTATTACCTCTATAGCAGGTACAGGCATAATTGGCTACAACAGTGATAACATTCCTGCTACATCCGCCAATCTGAATTATCCTCATGGGGTTGCGTTTGACCTGGCAGGAAACATATATTTTGCTGATTTTTATAATGACCGTATCCGTAAAATAAATAGTGCTGGTATAATTTCAACTTATGCAGGGACAGGTGTTGAGGGGTATAACGGCGATAACCAACCTGCTACCGCAGCACAAATATACCACCCATATGGAATAGCCACGGATGCTGCCGACAACCTGTATATAGCAGACCTCAGCAATGGCAGGGTTCGAAAAGTGGCTGTATCAGGCAATATCACAACCATTGCAGGTAATGGTACTGCTGGTACTATGGGCGATGGCGGGCCTGCCACCAATGCACAACTGACACTGGTTAGTGTTGCTGTTGACAATTTTAATAACATTTATATTGCAGATGCAACTAACCACCTCGTAAGAAAAGTAGATGCCTCAGGAACCATAAGGCGAGTTGCAGGAACCGGACTGCCGGGGTACAATGGTGATAATATTGCTGCAACAGAGGCACAGCTAGCGAACCCGACAGGTATAGCTGTAGATGCTGCGGGAAATATTTACATTGCTGATTTTAGGAATAACCGCATACGCCACATAAACAGCACTGTGGGAGTAGGCCCGGTAATAACGATGGCAGATGATATTTTAATATACCCCAATCCATGCAGTGGCCAATTTATGGTAAACATTGTTTCAGCTGTGGATGCAGAGGTGCAGGTTTCAATAACTGATCTATCCGGCCAGAGAATAAAAGAGTTTACAGTACGCACTAATGCACCCCGCAATGTTCCTTTTGATGTGGCGCCGGGTATTTATATATTATATGGCAGAACCCAAGATAAAACATGGAGGGAGACGGTGGTGGTGAACAGGTAGCGGCATTTTGATTGCGTAAGTAGCTTGGGAGAAAAGTAGTTTTTTCCGTTCACCGCGAGTGTCCCAGCCGATGTCTCTCTGAAGCGATGGCTTGGCGTGTGAGCGAGGACTCGGCTGCATCAGGGAACTGAAGTCGAAGTAGCCCCGCTCATCATAAAATGTTTCCGCCGTTGTTGGTGTTCTTCACCAACAACCTCACGCAGGACAAAGCCACATCACAACACCACATCATGCACCGAATGATTATATTTTCAAATCATGGGCGTAGATTTATCTACGCCTAAACACGGCAGCCAGCCTCCGGACTGGCGAATCAACTCGCACATCCTACCATCTTTTCATCCTATAAATCCTGGTTCAGACAATTTGCTTTTCTGGCACACTTTTTGCAGCATTTAACTGCTGAAGTTCTTTGAAATTTTATATTGCTGTATATACACCTTTTATACCCAAATTATGTCTAGTCCTGAAAAAACCTTACACTTCTAAAAGTGTAAACAATGGAAAGACAGAAAGGTTTTAAGGGTCAAAAAGGCAGAAGATCTAAATATGA